>CAYQCL010000018.1:17600-44617 GCA_964416065.1 uncultured Oscillospiraceae bacterium
CATATCCGTCGGGCGTCGCGATCGCGAACGTATTCGCGTCATACGTCTGGTCGCCGTCCAGCTCGATATTCGCGTCCTGCGCAATGGCCTCGCCCTGCTCGTTGACATAGCGAACCGTCAGCGTGCCCTTCTGCGCCTCCTGCACCTTGTAGGTAAAGGTCAGCGTCTGAGGCGTCACCACGCCGTTCATGTCTACCGTTACGCTCTGCGCGTCCACGCCCACGAAATCATATCCGTCGGGCGTCGCGATCGCGAACGTATTCGCGTCATACGTCTGGTCGCCATCCAGCTCAATATTCGCGTCCTGCGCGATGGCCTCGCCCTGCTCGTTGACGTAGCGAACCGTCAGCGTGCCCTTGGAGGGTTCGGTCTTGCCAAAATAGAACACAACCTCGGCGGGATTCGCGTTACCCAACATGTCCACGCTCACAGTAACGGTGCTGTCGCCCTGTAAGGTATAGTCGGGCGCAAGCTCGGGCTGAACTGTGACGCTTACGCTCTCGCCATAGGTACAGGTAACGTTCCCCGTGTACAGAGATCCTCCGTCCGCCTGATCTATGTAGAGGACAGGAACGTCCAGCGTCTTGCCCTGGTTGGCGTAGGCGTCGCTTTCCTCCTGCGTAAGCGGCTCAAAATACTCCGCCGTTACGTAGCAGTCCACGTCGTTATAGCGAATGGCATACCATGCCTCACCGTTCACGTTTTGTAGCTTGCTATAGCACCACAGTGTCTGATTCTTGACATTGGATGCGACCTTATCATATTCCGTGCCGGGGCCGGAACGCAGGTTCACGGTTCCAGTGGTCTTGCCGTAACGGCCGATTTCCTCAAGCACAATGGGCTCCGTCGGTGTTTCGGGTTCCTCCTGCGTCTCGATCTCCGTCGGTGTCCCAGGTTCCGTTGCTGTCTCAGGTTCCGTCGGTGTCTCGGATTCCGTCGGTGTCTCGGATTCCGTCGGTGTTTCGGATTCCGTCGGCGTCTCAGGATCTGTCGGTGTCTCGGATTCCGTCGGCGTCTCAGGATCTGTCGGTGTCTCAGGCTCTGTCGGCCATTCCGGCTCCGTCGGCGTCTCGGGCTCTGTCGGCGTCTCAGGATCCGGCGGCACAATCAGCGTAGTCGAAACATACAACGGGTATTCGCCCACCGGCGTGCCCTCATAAAGAAGCTGCACGGTGGCCACGGCATTTCCGTCCACGGCGGTCGCGTCCGCGCCAAAAATGGGCGTATTCGCCTCCGGCGCATAGGTCAGCGACGGGTCGCTGCCCACAACCTCGATGGTCATGCCGGATTCAAACGCCTCGACGGGGACATAGGCCCAATAAATCGGCGTGTCGCCATATTGCGTCGCCATAACGGCCATGCTCATCGGGCTGCCGTCCGTCGGATTCTGCCAGTACAGATAGACCAGCGGCAGATCGGTGATGTCCTGCGCCAGCGCACTGGCGGGAAGCCCGATCTGGACCGCGAGCATGAGTACGCTCATGATAAGAGCGGCGATGCGTCTAAGGCCCATGGGAATATGCTTGTACATATTGTGATCCTCCTTTTCCAAGGCGTCTTTCCATTTCAAAGGCCACGTGTCCTTGGGTTGTATCCGTTATCATTGTACGGTCTTTCATGTATACTGTCAAGAAAGGGGAATAGGAAGTTTCTGTCGTTATGGTGCGTTTTTTTAAGTGCTACGCAGGAAAAAAACGGACGTTTTTCTTTCATTGACAAGGTGGATGCGGTTCGGGCAGCGAATAAAAAGAAAGAATAGAATTTTGGAGGCGATCCCCCATGGACGAATACTCTGACCTGCGCGAGGTTCCTCTTTGCGATGAAACGGTGTTCAAGGGCGCGCTGATCGACGTCAGCCATATGCAGGTACGCCTGCCCAACGGCGGCCAGGCGCTGCGCGAGATCGTCCATCACAAGGGTGCGGCGGCAGTCGTGCCGGTGGACGATGAGGGCAACGTATACATGGTGCGTCAGCATCGCGTTGTCGTTGACATGATGACGCTGGAAATTCCGGCCGGAAAGCTCGACTTTGCCGGCGAGGATCCGCTCGTCTGCGCCAACCGTGAGTTGGAGGAAGAAACCGGCCTTCGAGCACGGAAGATGGAGCTTTTGACCCATGTGGTGACCACACCCGGCTTCTGCACTGAGACGATCGGCCTCTACCTGGCCACGGGCCTGAGCCAGCATGAGGATCACCCCGATCCGGATGAGTTCCTTCATGTGGAGAAGCTGCCGCTTTCCGAGGCCGTGGAACGCGTCATGCACGGCGAAATCCGAGATGCCAAGACCGCTCTGGGGCTGCTGATGGCGTGGCGGAAGCGAAGCGCTTAAAACGGTTCCTGTCAAAAAGAACGATTCACAACGTCAAAGGATTCCCTGTTTTCAACTTTTTTTGAACTTTCGAGGAGGGCAGCTATGTCTCATCCTGTCAAGAAGCGTTCCTGGCTCTTTCTTCTCCTGATGGCCGCGCTTTTCCTGCTGCTGGCCCTGGGCGTGTTTCTTCTGGTTCTCGGCTTGACCACATCGCCGTTTACCGTGCTGGGTCAATTCACCCTGTAATCCTAGATAAAGGCAGGTTTGTCCCGCATGCAGTTACCGCTTTTCACGCATCCGCCCACGATGCGGACCTCCCGCCTCATTCTGCGCCCCGTGCGCATGAGCGACGCGCAGGATCTCTATGAATATTCTCGCGATCCCGAGGTCGCCCGTCATGTGCTGTGGGACGCGCATGCCTCCATTCATCAGACGCGCCAATACATCCGTTTTCTTCTTCGACAGTACCGAAGCGGATCGCCCGGCACCCTCGTCATCGCCCTGCGCGATACGGGAAAGGTGGTCGGCACCATCGGCTTTATGTGGGTGCAGCCGGAGAACTGCTCGGCGGAGATTGGATATAGCCTCAGCCGCGCCTATTGGAACCAGGGCCTGATGAGCGAGGCGCTCAACGCGATGGTGGAATACGGCTTTCTCAAGCTGGGGCTCAACCGCATAGAGGCCCAGCACGAGAGCGACAACCCCGCCAGCGGACATGTTATGAAAAACGCCGGCATGCGGCACGAAGGAACGCTTCGGCAGCGCATCTTCAACAAGGGGCGCTTTGCCGACGTGGAGCTCTATGCCATCCTCAGGGGCGATTTTCACTCCGGTCCAAAGGAGGTTTCGCGATGAAAGTCTCAAGGCGATTTGTCCTCATTACGCTATGCCTAGCGTCGTTCTTCCTTCTTGGCGCATGCTCGCAGGACATGAGCCGCTCCTACAACAAGGCGGTCTCTGTCTTTGCCAGCGGGGACTATGCCGAGGCGGCCGAGGCGTTTGACCGTCTCGGGGATTACGCAAACGCGGCGACCTACGCCGCCTATTCCCATGGCCTGGTGCTTTATGAGCAGGGACAGTATGCCGCCGCCGAGCCCTACTTTTCTCAGACGCGAAATTTTATGTACGGCGAGGAGCGCTATCAGTACTGTCACGCCTGGGTCTTGGCGGAGGACGGCGATTTTGCGCAGGCGGCCTCGGTCTTTGAAGCCATCGGGGACTTCGAGGATGCCGCCCAGTGCTCTCAGTACTGCCTGGCCCGCGACGCCCAAGACAACGGGCGCTATGAGGCCGCTCTCTATGCCTATGAGGCCGCCGGAGCCTGTGCGGACGCGGAGGATAGGCTCTATATCCTGCGTGGACAGATCTATAATCATGCCATCGAGCTCAAGCAGGCCGGAAGCTATGAGGAAGCCGGCGAGTTCTTCACCGCTTTGGGCGATTATTTAAGTAGCGCCGCTCAAGCCGTGGAATGTCAGTCCTACGTGCGCGAGGAGCACTACGATCAGGCGGATGCCCTCGAGGCCGCCGGAGACCTGAAGGGCGCGTATGATCTTTTCTCCATGCTGACCGGCTATCGCGATGCCGCCGCCAGAGCCGAGACGCTCGCGTCCGCGCTCGGCATCGAATAATCTCACTTTTTAGGAGGACTCCCCCATGGCCAAGCTATATTTCCGCTACGGAGCGATGGGCTCCAGCAAGACCGCCAACGCCATCATGGTACGTCATAACTATCTCGAACGCGGACAGAGGGTGCTCATGCTCAAGCCCCGTCTGGACAACCGCGACGGCGAGACGATGATCGCCAGCCGCTGTGGCCTGCGTTGCGAATGCCACTTCATCGAGGAAATCGATCGCTTCCATGTGCGGGATTTTGACTGCGTCATCGTTGACGAGGCGCAGTTTTTGACCAAGGCGCAGGTGGAAACACTCGTACGCATCGTGGACATCGAAAACGTGCCGGTCATTGCCTACGGCCTGCGCTGCGATTTCCAGGGCAACCTCTTTGAGGGCAGCCAATGGCTGCTCGCCTGGGCCGACACGATCGAGGAGGTCAAGACCATCTGCTGGTGCGGAAAAAAAGCCGTCTGCAACGCGCGCGTCGTAGACGGAAGGGTGGTCAAGGAGGGTGAGCAGATCGTACTGGGCGGTAGCGAGAGCTACGTCAGCCTTTGTCGGCGCCATTGGAGTGAAGGGGCCTTGAAGCCAAAGGAATGAACGGGCCGCGCCTCACGTCCAAACGGTTCCGTGTGCGCATTTTTTACAGGTCCTCCTCTCCGCTTATTCAAACGGCAGCGGCTTTACGGGATCGAGCCTAAGCTTTTGAAGCGCATCCATAAATGTTTCGGGCGGCTGAGCCTGAAAATGGAGCCTTTCTCCGGTGCGGGGATGATCGAAAGAAAGCCGATAGGCGTGCAGCATCAGCCGAGGCGCGCGCACGCCGTTTTTCTGTCCGTAGATCGGGTCGCCGACCACGGGATGCTGGATACTGCGCATATGCACGCGGATCTGATGCGTTCGGCCTGTCAGGATATGAACCTCTAAAAGCGAGGCGTTTTTCAGGTTTTCCAAAAGTGTCCATTCGGTATGCGCCTCGCGTCCTTCGGGATCGACCGCCATTTTTTTTCGATCTTTTTTGCTGCGCGCGATGGGCACGTCAATCCGGCCACACGCTTCCCGCATACAGCCCTCCACCACGGCCAAATAGTGCTTGTCCATCGTGCGGGCGCGCAGCTGCTCGCTCAGGCTCAGATGCGCCGCATCGTTCTTTGCGACCATCAAAAGGCCGCTGGTGTCCTTATCCAGCCTGTGAACGATGCCAGGGCGTCTTACCCCGCCGATACCGCTCAGATCGTCCATCGCGTAGAGCAGCGCGTTGACCAGCGTCCCGCTCTCGTTCCCCGCCGCTGGATGAACCACCATGCCAAAAGGCTTGTCCACCACGGCCACATCCGCGTCCTCGTAGAGAATCGTAAGCGGGATGTCCTCCTTCTCCACGGCAGCTTCAATCGCCTCCGGCACGCTGATTTCCAGCCTCGAGCCTGCGGTCACTTTGAAGGAAGGCTTTTTTTGCGTCCGTCCCTCAACGATGCACAGTCCGTCCTCAATCCAACGTGCCGCCCGAGAGCGGCTCACACCGGCGATGCGCGAAACCAGCACATCCAGCCGCCCCTCATTCAGCACTTCCTCGGTGATTCTTTGCATCCTTTGTCTCCCCTATCTCCTGCCAGTCCTGCGGACGAAAAAGCAGGCTGATAGCCAGCAGCGCAACGCCCGCGCAGATGACGATATCCGCGACATTACACACGAACCATGGCAAGAAAGGGAAAAAAATCATATCCAGCACATAGCCATGCCACAGTCGTTCCAGAAAATTCCCTAAAAAGCCGCCCAGGATCAGCCCATAGACGATGCGGGTGAAATCCGTCGGCCTGTATCTTTTCATCAGAAGCCAGCCACAGAAAATGACTGTGAGCGGCAAAAGGATCCCTGCGAGCGGGCTTTGGGAAAGCAATCCCAGCGCCATTCCGCTGTTGCGGGTCAGCCTCAGTTCAAGCAAAAAGCCCAGCCGGAGGGTTTTCCCCACCAGCCAGCGGCTTGCCATCCATTTTGTTCCCGCGTCCAGCGTCAGAGTCGCCGCCGCGATCCAAAAAATCCGCATCCTTCGCAACCCTCTTATTCCAGCCCTTTTTGCACCACATTTACCAGTTCTGCCAGCATATCGCCAATCACAGGCAAGTTATGTCTGGCGAGATCCTGCAAAATCATCACCAGCACCGCGCCCAGGATGGTGAAGCCGACCGCCATCCCGACGCCACGCGCCACGCCGCCCCAAAAGCTCGTCCAGAAGAGTCGCTTGCGGTCGTCCACATAGCGCACGTAATCCGCCAGCCGAAGCCTCTCCATGGAAGCGATCCAGCGATCGAGCTGGCGGACGACGATGTTCTCCTTCTCCGCCTCGCCCAGATGCTCCGCGTCCCGCCACGGCCCCTCCTCCATCTGATCCTCGCTGTCGGGAGGATTCTTGCCAGACGTAGCGTTTCGCCAACCGAAACGAAAATGTCTTTTGCTCATCAGACACACCTCCCCGCTAGTCTGTGCGAGGAAGTGAAAAATCATTAAACCGCTTCGCACGGTTTCCCATGGCTTTTGATTGCGTCACGCCCCCTGCGTACAAGATCGCTTCCTCCGGCTGCCGTATAGAACAGCCAAATCGGTACATGCGGTATGCCGTAGCGCGCCAGGGGTACATAAAAGGCTGTAACCATCGTGGCCACCAGCAGATAGACGGCGGGAGCGTAGTAGCCCAGGCTGGCTCTTCCGCCCCAGCGTGGACAGATCAGTCCCCATATGGCCACCAGCAGGCACGCCCACCACCACAGTATCATTAGCTGGTCTGGCAGTAAGTCTATCGCATTCATGTGCCCCAGGGTAAGCTTTAGCGGTTTATAGATCAGCTGACTAACCACAAGCCCTAACGGCGCTTCCTGAAACCATTGTGCCATGCGTTCTCTGCCCATTTCTCCCCTGCGTTCAAAGCGACGCACCACATCATCTTGATAGCCTTGCTCCCATGCTTCCTTATCAGCCTGAAGCACGGCTTCCTCATAGGTTCCCTCAGGGCAGCCGATACCTTCAAAGGTTGCCATAAGCTGAATATCGCCACGGTTGGTTGTAAAGGGAACAAATTGTCCCACAAAGCTGCCATTACGTACCCACCAGGGAATGAACAGCAGGACGAACGCCAATGCTGCCACTGCCGCTTTGGAAAGAACCCTCGACAATTTTACACGTCTACGTACAAGCACTGCTACCGCCGCCACGGCAACCAGCAGCGCAAGTCCCTTAAACAATGCCGCCGCACACATGCATGCAATACCCAGCCAATAGCTTTTGAAGTTCCATTCGCGCGTACAACGTACAAAGCCATACATTGCAAATAGATTCAGGCACATGTAGGGCGATTCTGTTAAAAACAGGATATTCATGGAGATCAATGAGGGATCCAGCGCGCACAGGGCTGCCGCCAGCAGTCCAGCGCCTCGGGAACATAGCATTTCTCCTAACAGATAGGCGGCAACGGCCGTTAACAGTCCAAAGCACGAAAAAGCCATATGTGCCGCCACCAAGCCCCGCGCATCCGTGCCCGTCAGGTGCAGCAGCATTCCCAGCACGACCGGCATTCCCGGTCCAATGGCGCTGGTTTGCAGATGCGGGTCCGCATAAGCAACATACCCCGTGCGTAAGAAGGTTATGCCGCTGACAAGATAGCCATTGTCATCTGAATAGGTATTGGGCCCCATTGGAAACAGCAAAATAGCCCCAACGCGCAGCAGAAGCCCGACCAGTAGCAGCGCGGCCAAAATAAACGCCGCCTTTTGGGGACCGATCCTTTTTTCTATATTCAAAGGGTTCAATGCACCTCCACCTCCCAATTGCCCAATGTGAATTCACCGGCGGCGATGGTTCCATCCACAGGCATAATCCACACGCGCAACCCGCAGGCGTCAAAGCCGTCCTTTGCGGCAGCGCGAACGGTACAAGGCCGAGCACGTCCCTTGTTGCTTTCCATCGGTAGCTCTGCGCGTTGCGTCACGATCATCTGAGCATCGCGGTACAGCAAAAGCTCCAGCCAGACCTGATAACCCCACCTCTTTCTGGCCCATGCGTTCTGCTTTCCGCCTGTATACACGTTTACACAAATTTCGTGACCACTGGCTTCAGGGAGCCTTTCAGCCGCTATACACAATGCATCTTTCTGCGTATCCTCCCAGAACGCATTCAGCTGACCATTCTCCACTAACATCTCTACGCCGTCGCTGGACGTGAAGCCCCATTCGGCAGGGTTCTCAAAACGATTTTGAAATATTTCCAATTGTTCTTTCTTTTGCCAGTCGAGCACATGTATTGTGGTAAGAGCGCTTGCCGCCGCCAAAAGGAGCAAAATACTCAGAGTGATCCAACGCTGCACGCGCGTCATCCAGGAACCCCCTTCTATTAAAGGCGTTTTTTTCATTATAGTTGTTTCCAGCATCGTGTCAAGGGCACAGAAAAGCCCCGTTTGAAACGTGGTTCAAACGGGGCCAAAGCGGTCCAATCTTACAGGATCTCGATCACGCACATCTCGGCGGCGTCGCCGCGGCGGGGGCCGAGCTTATAAATGCGGGTGTAGCCACCGGCGCACTTCTTTTCCTCGTTGCGCTTCTTAAACTTGGGACCATACTCGCGGAAAAGCTTCTCCACGACGGGATACTTCACGTCTTTGGTGCGCTCCTTCCAGTCGGCCTTATCCTCATCCTTCTTCTGCACATCCTTGAGCTCATAGAGGTAGCTCATGATCATGCGGCGGGCATACAGCTTGCTGGGCGCGTCGTTAACGACGTTCAGGGTGACCAGCTGGCCCTTGTCGTTGTGCGTTTCCTTGGTCACCTCTATCGTGTTGTCGCACTCGTTCACCGCGAGCGTGATCAGGCGCTCGGCGGCACGGCGAACTTCCTTGGCGCGAGCCTCGGTGGTCTCGATACGGCCATACCAAATCAGGTTGGTCACCTGATTGCGCAAAAGAGCCTTGCGCTGCTCGGCAGTACGGCCCAATTTTCGTTGTGCCATGGTATATTTCCTCCTTTGGAGAGTCAGTCAGTTTATTCGTCGCTGGGGCGCAGCGAAAGGTTCAGGGCTTCCAGCTTCTGCTCCACTTCCTCCAGGCTCTTGCGGCCGAGGTTGCGAACCTTCATCATGTCCTCCTGGTTACGCTGCACCAGCTCGGCTACTGTATTGATGCCCGCGCGCTTCAAGCAATTGTAGGCGCGCACGCTCAAATCCATCTCCTCGATGGTCATCTCCAGCCCCTTTTCCTTCTTGTCGTCCTCCTGATCGGTAAACGCGACGGTGGTTACCTGATCGGTAAGGCTCACAAAGAGGCTGAGGTGCTCAGTGAGGATCTTCGCCGCGAGGCTGATCGCCTCGTCGGGCTGTACGCTGCCATCCGTCCACACCTCAAGGGTCAGCTTGTCGTAGTCGGTGATCTGACCCACACGGGTATCGGTCACCGCGTAGTTGACCTTCTTGATGGGGGTGAAGATGGAGTCGATCGGAATCACGCCGATAGGCATGTTGGGATACTTGTTCTTATCCGCGCTCACATATCCGCGGCCCTTGTCGATGGTCAGCGTCATTTGCAGGTGGGCGTCCTCGTTGAGCGTGGCGATATGCGTCTCGGGGTCGATGAATTCAAGCTCATCGTCGGCCGCGATGTCCTTCGCCTTGACCTCTGCGGGGCCCTTCACATCAAGCATGACGGTCTTGGGCTGATCGGAATACAGCTTGGCCGACAGGGTCTTGAGATTCAGGATGATCTCGCTTACGTCCTCGGTCACGCCTGGCACGGTCGAAAACTCATGCTGAATTCCCTCGATCTTGATGCTGGTCACGGCTACGCCGGGCAGCGAGCTAAGCAGCACACGGCGCAGGGCATTGCCCAGGGTGTTGCCAAAGCCGCGCTCCAGCGGCTCGATGACAAACCTGCCATAGGTGCCATCCTGACCCAGCTCCGCACATTCGATGCGCGCTTTTTCGATTTCGATCATTCGTTTTACCCTCCTGTTTTATGCCAATGGGTTGAGGGAGTAACGCCTCATCCTAACGAGAGTAGAACTCGACGATCAGGTTTTCCTGCAAGGTCAGGTCCACGTCGTCACGCTGGGGCAGCGCGCTGACGGTCACGGTCAGGTTTTCCAGATCGGTGGTCAGCCACTTGGGGATCACGCGTCCGGAGCCTTCCTTAGCGGCCTTGAAAATGTTGATGTCCTTCTTGGTGGAACGCACGCTGATCACATCGCCCTGCTTTACGCTGTAAGAGGGGATATCGACCTTCCTGCCGTTGACGGTCATCAGGCCGTGGCAGACGAGCTGGCGGGCCTGAGGACGGCTGGCGGCCAGGCCGCTGCGGTAAACGACGTTATCCAGGCGCAGCTCCAGGAGCTGGAGCAGGTTGTCGCCGGTGATGCCCTTCATGCCGGTCGCGCGCTCAAAGGTGCGCTTAAACTGGCCCTCCATCAGGCCGTATGCGCGGCGGGCCTTCTGCTTTTCACGAAGCTGCAGGCCGTACTCACTCGCCTTGCGCTGACGGGCCTGGCCATGCTGGCCGGGAGGGGTGGGACGGTTCTGCACCGCGCACTTGGTAGAGAAGCACTTTTCACCCTTGAGGAAGAGCTTGGTGCCCTCGCGGCGGCACATACGGCATACGGAATCTGTATATCTTGCCATGTTGCTTGTACCTCCTCGAATCCTTACACTCTTCTACGCTTGGGCGGACGGCATCCGTTGTGCGGAATGGGTGTAACGTCTTTGATCATGTTGACTTCCAGACCTGCGGCCTGCAAGCTGCGGATCGCGGCCTCGCGTCCGGAGCCAGGGCCCTTAACATAGACCTCGACGGTCTTGAGGCCAAACTCCATCGCGGCCTTGGCAGCAGTCTCGGCGGCCATCTGCGCGGCGAACGGCGTGGACTTCTTGCTTCCGCGGAAGCCGAGTCCGCCGGCGCTGGCCCAGGAAAGGGCGTTGCCGTTGGTGTCGGTCAGGGTAACGATCGTATTGTTAAAGGAAGAACGGATATGCGCGGCGCCACGCTCAACGAGCTTCTTCTCACGACGCTTGCGCGATACCTTCTTGAGTTTTTGCTTGGGTGCCATTTTTGTTCATCCCTCCATGCTACATGAGCATCGTTCTAAGCTTAGCGAGTGGCCTTCTTCTTGCCCGCGATGGTGCGCTTGGGACCCTTGCGGGTACGCGCGTTGTTCTTGGTATTCTGACCGCGAACGGGCAGGTTACGGCGATGGCGGACGCCGCGGTAGCAGCCGATTTCCACCAGGCGCTTGATATTCAGAGAAACTTCGCGGCGCAGATCGCCTTCCACCTTGACGTGGTGTTCGATGTACTCACGGAGCTTGCTGACTTCGTTTTCGCTAAGATCCTTTACGCGGGTGTCGGGGTTGATCTCCGTCGCGGCGAGAATCTGCTTGGACGTAGCCAAGCCGATGCCGAAGATGTAGGTCAGACCGACTTCCACACGTTTTTCTCTGGGCAGGTCAACGCCCGCAATACGTGCCATGTGTGGTTACACCTCCATGTAATGTGCTCTCTTGAGCCAAGGGTCTCTTGAAGTTGGATGCGTCCGCGTAGAGCAAGCAGAGCGCCTCCCAAGACCCCGCGCAGCCTGAAAGCCGCGCTTTGTCAATGCTGTTGGAGCGTTTTTTGTCGGCCCATGGTCACGCGCGGGTTCAGCGCGTGCAGCCGCCCATGGCTCCAAGCATACTCCAACTTTTGGAGTATAACACAGCTTTGCGCAAGTTGTAAAGCATCTTTTTTGAAATTTTTTGCGGTAACTCGGCGGTACCTCGGAACCCATCCGTTTTCAAAGCCCTGATCCGTCATTTTGGGAATTGACACCGCCTCCATTTTTGGATAGAATAAGGAGCGCAATTTCCCGTGGGGGAGTAGCAAACGCGCGACTTTTCGTGCGAGGCAAGTCAACATACCGGCCTTCAGCCTGGCTTGCTTTCCATTGCGAGACTCATGTGTGGCTGCGAGACGGATCAGAACGCGGAGACGTTTTGATCCGCCGGCGGCTATATGTGGGTCTTTTCTTTATTTGATTTTCGGAAGGAGGCGAGCGTCATTCGGGGCGCGCCCTTCGGTTGGGGCCGCCGGTACCGCAATGCGATTTTTGGAGGGACTCACTATGCAATGGGACGCTTTCTTTTTCCTAAACAGTACCCTGCTGGGCGTGGGACTCGCGATGGACGCCTTTTCTGTTTCCCTGGCCGACGGCCTGAGCGAACCGAAGATGCCCCGCGGCCGCATGTGCCTGATCGCGGGCGTGTTCGCGGGCTTTCAGGCGCTTATGCCCATGCTGGGCTGGCTGTGTATACACACCGTTTCGCAAAAATTTCAGGCGATCGAACGCTTTATCCCATGGATTTCGTTGGTTCTGCTCCTCTATATCGGCGCAAAGATGCTCCTTGATGGCCTCAAAGCGCATACGGAGGAATCTCTATCGACCGGACTGGGCACTTTGCTTGTACAGGGCGTCGCTACCTCGATCGACGCGCTGTCCGTCGGCTTCACCATCGCCCTGTACGGGTGGCCGATGGCGATTGTCTGCGCTCTCATCATCTCCGCCGTTACCTTTATCATATGCTTTGTCGGGCTTATGATTGGCAAGAAATGCGGCACACGCTTTTCCGGCAAGGCCGAGGTGTTCGGCGGCGTGCTGCTGATGCTGATCGGCGTGGAAATCTTTGTCAAAGGGATTTTATAAAAAGGAGGAAACGTTCATGCTCGTTCCCGTTCTGCTTTTCATCCTGGGGCTCGTACTGCTCATCAAAGGCGGCGATTGGTTTGTCGACGGCGCCAGCGGCATCGCTCACCGCTTCCATGTACCGGAGATTTTGATCGGCGCGACGGTGGTCTCCATCGGCACGACCCTGCCCGAGGTCATGGTTTCAGCCACCTCCGCCCTGGGCAGGCACGGTGAGATCGCCTATGGAAACGCCATCGGCTCCATCATCTGCAACACCGCGCTTATCGCCGCGCTGACCATCGCCATCCGTCCCGCGCCCGTGGAGCGCAGAACCTTTCGCCTGCCCGTCCTGTTCTTCTTCGGCACGGCCGTCTATTACGCGGCCGTGGCCTATACGTCAGGACGCTTCGAACGCCTCACCGGCGTCATTCTGCTCGCGATTTTCCTCGCCTATATGGTGATCACCATCCGTCAGGCGAAGAAGGAAAAGTCGCCTGAGGTCTCCCAGGAAAAGAATGCCCCGCTGCGTGAAAACCTGCTCTGGCTGATCGTGGGAGCGGCGTTTATCGCCGTGGGCGCGCGCCTTCTGGTGGACAACGGCACGCTGATCGCTCAGGCGCTGGGCGTTCCCGAATCGGTCATCGCGCTCACGTTCGTCGCGCTGGGCACGTCGCTGCCCGAGCTGGTCACGGCGATTACCTCCCTGATCAAAGGGCACGGCGCGCTCTCCCTGGGCAACATCATCGGCGCGAACCTCTTCAACCTCGTCCTCGTCAGCGGTCTATCGACGGTGCTCGCGCCCTTCTCCATTCCCCAGGGCAAGACCATCGCGGGCGTTAACGCCTCGCTCGCGGTGGATATTCCGGTGATGTTCGCGGTCATGGCGCTGATGACGGTTCCCGCGCTCATCCGCGGCAAGCTGTCCCGCTGGCAGGGCATCGTGCTTCTGTGCGTCTACGTGGGCTTCTGCGCCTTCCAGTTTGCAATGTGAGCATGGATTTAAGCACCCTCTATCACCCGATCACGTCCACGCCCTTCAGACGGGATCGCGGCTATTCCGAAGCGCCGCCCAGCGCGGCGCTTCGGCCCTATGTGCGCTGCTTCTGGCGCCAGCTTCCCCGAAGGATCGAGGGAGAGGCCGCGACGCTGGTCATTCCCGATACCTGCATGGATCTGATTTTTCACATCGGCGCGTCGGGAATGAGCCAGCGTTTCTGCGCGATAAACGACCGCCCCTTTCTCTCCGAACCGGTGTCGCAAACGGATACCTTTGGCATCCGCTTCTATCCATGGGCGGCGGCCTTTTTTACGGAGGATACCCTCTTGGGAAGCCGCAACGGTCTCTTTGACGCGGAATGGCATTTTCCCGCACTGACGCGCGCGCTAACGCGCATGCTTCGGGAAACGGACGGCTTCCCCGCCCGCTGCGAACGCGCCGAGGCGCTCCTTTTGAAAGGTATGCGGGCCCGCGAGCCTTCCCCCGTTTTCCTCAACGCCATCTATGAAACGCTCAGAGGCGAAGGGCGGCCGCGCACGGAAGAACTGGCTCGCAACGTCCACGTCAGCGTCCGCCAGCTTGAACGGCTGTTCAACGCCTATACCGGCGTCTCTCCCAAGCGTCTGGGTTCCCTCGTACGCTATCAATGCCTGTGGCGCGAGGCCGCGCTCGGCGGATGCTTCGACGTCCAGGATGCCGTGGAGCGCTTTGGCTTTACCGACCAGTCGCACCTTCTGCGCCAATTCAGAACATACCATTCCCTCCCGCTCAGGGAGGCCATCGTCCTGGCCGGAAAAGATGTCGCATTTTTACAAGCCGATTTCCTCGATCTTTGATAGGCTTATCAAAAAAGGAGGAAGACGCTATGAACATGACCAAAGAAACCTTCCGCCGCGTTCGGAGCTGGATCCTAAGAAACGGACGGTCCCTGGAGGCCGCCAGATTCGCCTTTCATTTTGGGGGTGGTTCGGCCGAAGACGTCGCGGGCCTGCTGGCGCTCTATCAAAACCCCGACGGCGGATTTGGCCTCACGCTGGAGCCGGACAGCTGGAATCCCCATTCCTCGCCCTATACCACCTCTAACGCGCTGGGCGTCCTTCGGGAGATCGGCGTCACCGATCATCCTATCTGTCAAGGAATTTTACGTTACCTTTCCTCCGGCGACGGCTTCGTGGACGGGCTGTGGCAATTCGCCATCCCCTCGAACGACGAGCATCCGCACGCGCCCTGGTGGAGCTTCAGTCCCGAGGCAAACGCACAGGAGGGCCTGGGGCTGAGCGCCGTGCTTGCCGCCTTCGTGCTCGACGCCGAAGCGCCCGATGCGCCGCTGTACCAGGCCTCGCTAGAGATCGCGCGGCGCGCGCTCGGCCAGCTGATGACCGGCGATCGCCACGGCACGATGGGCATTGACGGCTATATGGCGCTCAGGCACTGCTGGGAAGGGCTGAGCATGGCGGACATCGACGCGGTGGACGCGCGCCTTTGCGCGCTGGTCAACGAAACAATCGTGCGCGATCCCGCGCTGTGGGAGCAGTACGTGCCGCGTCCCTCGGCGGTGATCTCAACGCCCGAAAGTCCCTTTTACGCCGGAAACGAAGCCGCGATCGAGGCTGAACTGGACTATCTGCTTAGCACGCTTCCGCGGGATGACGTCTGGCCCATCAATTGGTGCTGGTTCGATTTGCAGGAGCGCTATGCCAACGCCTTTGCCGTAAGTGAGCGCTGGTGGAAGGCGTCCAGGGCGGTTGACGCGCTTCGGCTCCTCAAGGCCTTTGGACGAATCGAAGGGGAAAGTCGGCGCCGTCAACAATGAACGGGATGCTGAGGCACTTCATCTTCGAGGCCCTCCAGGACTTCCTTTGAGATTGACCAACAGGCTTCACCGCCGTCCGCCAGGCCGAAGGCGAACGGCGCTTCTTTTTGCGTTTTCCAAGCTTGGATCTTTTCGCCGGTTAGAACTTTGTATCATTTTTTTGCCCACACCCTACCCAACGTGCTGAAACTTTGGTATAATATGCTTATCACCCAGTTTATAAGGAGGATGAAAACCATGCCTATTGTCAACAGCCGCGAAATGTTTCAAAAGGCGTATGATGGCGGCTACGCCATCGGCGCTTTCAACGTCAACAACATGGAAATCATTCAGGGCATCACCGAGGGCGCCAAGATGGAGAACGCGCCTCTGATTTTGCAGGTCTCCGCCGGCGCCCGCAAGTATGCCAAGCATGTTTATCTGATGAAGATGATCGAGGCCGCCGTTGAGGATACGGATCTGCCCATCGTCGTCCATCTTGACCACGGCCCCGATTTTGAGACCTGCAAGAGCTGCATCGACGGCGGCTTTACCAGCGTCATGATCGACGGCAGCCATCTTTCCTTTGAGGAGAACATCGCCCTGACCCGCAAGGTCGTCGAATACGCGCATGACCGCAACGTGACCGTCGAGGCCGAGCTGGGCCGTCTGGCCGGCGTGGAGGACGACGTCAAGGTCTCCGCCGAGGACTCCAGCTACACCCGTCCCGAGGAGGTCGAGGAATTCGCGACCCGCACCGGCTGCGACAGCCTCGCTATCGCCATCGGCACCAGCCACGGCGCGTATAAGTTCAAGGGCGAGGCCAAGCTCCGCTTTGACATTCTCGAGGAGGTCTCCAAGCGTCTGCCCGGTTTCCCCATCGTGCTGCATGGTGCCAGCTCCGTCATTCCCAGCTATGTGGACATGATCAACCAGTACGGCGGCAACATGCCCGGCGCGCAGGGCGTTCCCGAGGATATGCTGCGCAAGGCCGCCAGCATGGCCGTTTGCAAGATCAACATCGACTCCGATCTGCGCCTGGCCTTTACCGGCGAGATCCGCAAGCACTTTGCCGAGCATCCCGATCATTTCGATCCCCGCCAGTACCTTACCGACGCCCGCAACGGCATCCGCGAGATGGTGCGTCATAAGATCGTGGACGTTCTCGGTTGCAACGGCAAGGCGTAAGCCGTTTTTCTCCGTTACCCAAGCCACTCGCGGGCCCGCGAGTGGCTTGAATCTTTATTGACAAATTTCCGAGGGATTCATATGCCATTACAAATCGTCCGAAACGATATCACAAGAATGGATTGCGACGCGATCGTCAACGCGGCCAACAGCAGGCTGAGCGGCGGAGGCGGCGTCGACGGTGCCATTCATCAAGCGGCGGGCGCGGGACTTCATGAGGAATGCATGGCGCTGGGAGGCTGCAGGGTTGGCCATGCAAAAATCACAAAAGGGTACGGCCTGCCGTGCAAATACATCATTCACACTGTCGGCCCGCGTTGGTTGGACGGGAAAAGCGGAGAGCCGGATCAGCTGGCGTCCTGCTACCGAGAGGCTCTGAGACTTGCGAAGAAATACAAATGCGCGTCCGTGGCCTTCCCGCTCATCTCAACGGGCGCCTTTGGCTATCCCAGGGATCAGGCGCTGCAAACCGCCGTCGGTGAAATCAGCCGGTTCCTTCTTCAAAACGATATGCTGGTCTATATCGTGGTTTACGATAAGGCCTGCTTTCAGGTCAGCAGAAAGCTGATTTCCGATATCACGGAATACATTGACGAATGCTATGTCAGGGACCACTATTGCGAAAGAAGGAGGGCTTTTAACGTTCCGCCCCTTTATGACGGGGAAATGTCCCAGCCCGCTTCCATGCCGGCTCCCTGTTCGTTTTTTTCACCCCCGGGGCAAGGCTTAAACGAGGCGCTTGACGCGCTCGACGAGAGCTTTTCCCAAATGCTGCTGCGGAAAATCGACGAGAGCGGCATGAGCGATTCGGAATGCTACAAAAAGGCCAACATTGACCGCAAGCTTTTCTCCAAGATCCGCGGCGACGTGAATTACAAGCCGAGCAAGCCAACCGCCCTCGCGTTCGCCATCGCTCTGGAGCTTTCGCTGAACGAGACAAAGGAGCTGCTGCAAAAGGCGGGCTTTGCGCTTTCCCACAGCAACAAGTTTGATATCATCGTCGAGTATTTTATCAAGGCGGAAAACTATAACATATTTGAGATCAATGAAGCGTTGTTCGCGTTCGACCAGAGCCTGCTGGGAGGCGTGAGGGCCTGAGCGCAACCAAAGCGCCCGAGGCGGACGGGAGCGTCGCGTCACGGGGATCTGGGGAAAATGTCGCATAGAAAGCGACCATAGAAATAGCCGATGCGGCTATCATGTGATTGTGAGGCGGAAAGCGCCGAGCAATCACATATTGTTTTGGAGGTTTTTTCTATGGGAAACGGCATCACCGAACTGGTTTTCATTTTAGACCGCAGCGGCTCCATGGCCGGTCTTGAAAGCGACACCATCGGGGGCTTCAACGCGCTGATTGAAAAGCAGCGTAGACAGGACGGGGCGTGCTATGTCTCAACCGTGCTGTTTAACAATGTCAGTGAGGTTGTGCATGACCGTGTGCCGCTTTCAAGGGTTGAGAAAATGACGGCGGAGGATTATACCGTGCGCGGCGGCACGGCGCTGATGGATGCCATCGGCCGCGCTATCCGCCATATTCGCAACGTCCATAAGTACGCAAGGCCGGAAGACGTGCCCGAGCGCACGCTGTTTGTTATCACGACGGACGGGATGGAAAACGCCAGTCATCTCTATGACAGCGACCAGGTCAAAGCCATGATCCGGCATCAAAAGGAGAAGCACGGATGGGAATTCCTGTTCATCGGCGCGAACATCGACTCTGTGGAAACAGCGAGGCATTTCGGAATCGGAGCGGACCGGGCCGTCAACTATCACGCCGACAGTCAGGGCACGTCCGTCGTTTTTGACGCCATTTCGGCCGCCGTCGGCTCCTTTCGGAAACGCGAACCGCTTTCGCCCAATTGGAGCGAGGGCATCAGCGCGGACTTCAACGGCAGGAAGAAAAGATAAGCTCCCCGTCGCGGGGCAAATTCCCTCCCGACCCTTGGATACCCGAGGAGCCTTGTGTTCCTCGGGCATCCGTTGCCTTTTCGTCCCCTGTCAGCCGTTTCCTGCGGCCAGCGGGTCGATCCACAGGTCGATGATCTCGCCGGTCTCGGCGTTGACGCGGACGCTCCATGACATCTGCTCCCGCGCGTTTTGCAGCCAGAAATACCATTCGCGGTGATCCCCCTCCCGCGTAAGGTCGGCGTAGGCATAGACGCCTTCCTCGAACGCCTCGCGCGTTACGCCGCACTCCTCCGATAGCGCCTGATAAAACAGCTCCTTCGCTTCCTCCAGGCTCAGGTCGCCCTCCTGGGGCAGCACGTGCTTGTAATGCGGCTCCATGGGAAAGCCCGCGTCCAGCATCATTTGGTCAAGCGCGGCGTTGTCCTCGACGGAAACCGGCTCATGCATCAGCGCCTCGTCCTGATTGTACTTCGCGACAATCGGCGTGCGCGCGTCGAGCAGATCAGCCACCCAGTCCAGCACCTGTCCGCCGTAAGCGGCCGCCTGGCCCCAGGTCTCGGCGGTATATGCCTTTTCATCCACACCCGCAAGCGACCACTCGGCGCTCAGCACGCTGCCGTCCGTATCCGCGATGACGAGCGTGTATTCACCAAGACGCCCTTCATATAGTTCCTGCCATCCGCCCTCGCTTTGGAACGGATCCGTCTCATAGCTCGCCGTCCAGCGACCAGTTTCCGGCTCGTAATTTACGGCGACGCTGAACAGGCGCAGCCCCTTTTCAGAGATGCCGAACCGTTCCATAAGGGCGTCGTTGGCGGCCTTAACGATCTCTTTGCCGCTCAGGCGCGCGTCCGCCATCTCCCCGCCATCGACCGACATGATGCGCACACCGTTCACGTGCGCGGGTGTAGGAAGCGGCTCCACAGGCGCTTCGGCGGTTTCTAAGGCCGTTTCCTCCGCCTCCATCGCGGCCCGATTCTGAGCCTCCCGCGCATCCATATCGGCCTTGACCTGCCCCGCGCCCCAGATCGACGCGTCCAGCGAGCCGTCCGCGTACAGGGCGGGATCGACGTCGTCAAACGACCAGCTGGCCTCCGTCTCGCCGTCCGGCGAGACGGTTACGGTATACACGCCCGCGCGTTCCTCCGCCCAATGGGTGAAGGTCACCGTCCAGACGCCGTCCTTTTCCTTCTTCTCTGTCTGAAACATCTCAATGGCGCGGCTGTCCAGCCCATATTTGTCCATCACCGCCTGCTTGGCCGCGCGGCCTACCGTGTACTGCCTGGAATAATTCAGCCCCACGGCCAGCGCGGTTGCCGTCGCGACCACGATCAGCAGGGCTATAGCCGCGACGGCGGGCCCGCGAAGGCGGTGCGCGGGCGCGTCCGGCTTGGCGCCGAGGCGGATCGCGCGCATGACCTCATCCGCCTGATTCCGCATGGTGACGGTTTCCAAACGCTCATCCACGAGCTGACGAAATGTCTTCATCAAAATACCACCCTTCCAACTGGGAGCGCAGCCTCCTGCGCGCCCGATTCAGCCGCGAGGTGACGGTGCCCTCCGGCACCCCCAGCACCTCACTGATTTCCTTGAGCTTCATTTCCTGATAGTACCGAAGCAGCACGGTCTCCTTCTCCCCTTGGGGCAAGCGCATGACCGCCTCGAGCACGGCATCGTCCTTCGGAGCTGGCGCGTCGCTTGAAAGCAGCATATCCTCCACGGAGACGCGGCGATCCATGCGCCAAAACCACGCGCGCCGTCGGTAATCCCGGCAGGTGTTCAGGGCGATGCGCATCAGCCAGGTCTTTTCCGAGCATTCCCCGCGAAAATCCTGCAAATGCTCATACGCCTTGAGAAAACTGTCCTGCGCCGCGTCCTCGGCCAGCGCTACGTCGCCCAGCTGGAGACAGCACATGCGCAAAAGCATGTCCCCGTAGGTCTCCATCAGACGCCTTAGGCGTTCCTCCGCCGCTTCGCGCTCTGTTCGTTCCATTCTTTTACCTCCCGTGTTCGATCGGGCCCGATCTCACCCTTATAGACGCAGACGGAATCAAAAACCATCGCTCCCCCGAGAAATTTTGACCGTGTCATCCGCCGTTCACCGAAAAAGCCGCCGCATCGCCGCGCGGGCGCGCCCCTTGGACGTTCTCCGCGCCGCGATGCGGCGGCTTGCTTTTCTATATTATCGATCAAACGCTCACTTATGATATCTTTCCCCCGCGTTGATCTTCGCGGCGCGGAAGAGCTGCTCCAAAAGCATCACGCGCGCCAGTTGATGGGGAAAGGTCATGCGGCTCATGCTCATGCGCTCGTCGGCGCGGGCCACGACGCTCGAATGAAGGCCCAACGAACCGCCGATCACAAAGGTGATATGGCTCCTGCCTTGGGTAAAGAGGCCGTCAAGCCGCCGCGCCAGCTCGGGGCTTTCGTACTGTCTGCCGTCGACGCACAGGGCGATCACATATTCCTGCGGGCCGACGCGCTGCAAAATCCGCTCACCCTCACGCCGCATAACAGCCTCGTTGAGCTTTTCAGAGGGCGGGGTGGGTTCCGGCTCGTCGGGAAGCTCGATGACCTGAACCGGCATCAGTCGCCTGAGCCGCTTGAGATACTCCTCCGCTGCGTCCGCGTAGAAGCGTTCGCGCAGCCTGCCGACGCACAGAACCGTCACGGACATGGCGCTTCCTCCTCCGGGGTAAACAGCGTCGCGTCCACGCGCACGTCGCGGAACAGCCGTTCAAAATAGGAAACGTTCCCCTCGGGAATATGTAGCATAAAAACCCCGTCCTGCACGGTGACCGCCGCGACCGTATGTGCGCGTCCCCGCGCGTCAATCAGCCGCGCGCCGGAACGCAGGGAGGCGGCCTCGCCGTCCATGCACAGAAGCATAACGCCGCGCGCTCCCAAGTCCATCACCTCATCCAACAGCCGCATCCGATCGCCTCCTTACGCGATGTGATACAGATAGCTTGCCCGATAACGCGCCGCAATATGGAGGGTCACATCGCGGCCGACCTCCGCGCCCGCGCCGCTCAGTGCCGCGTGTGTCGTTCGATAGGCCAGATCAGGCGTATTGTTTTCGTTGCTTAGATGACCCAGCAACAAATGCCGCGTGCCGCTCTCCGCCAAACGCACGGCCGCCTCGGCACCGCTTTCGTTGCTCAGATGACCCTTTTTGCCCAAAATGCGCGTTTTGAGCCTTGCCGGATAATGCGGGTTCTGCCTGAGCAGCTCAGGATCGTGGTTGCTCTCCAAAAGCACCACGTCCGCGCCGGTGACCGCGTTTTCGACCTCCGGCGAAAAATGGCCCAGGTCAGTCGCCACGGCCACGCTCGCGCCCCGCGTAAACACGCGATAGCCGACGGGCTCGTTCGCGTCATGCGGGATGGGAAAGGCCGCGATCTCCAGATCGTTTAAGAAAAAGCTCTCACCCGCGCCGATCACGACGCGGTGCTGCGCCGGAATCTCTCCCAGCGCCTCCTCCATGCCCGCCCAGGTTCCCTCGGTCGCGTAGATGGGCAGATGAAGCCTGCGCGAGAGGATCCCCGCGCCCTTGACGTGGTCGGAATGCTCATGGGTAATCAGCAGTGCCTTGATCTTCGCGGGATCCAGTCCGGCCGCGCACAGCGCGTCCAGCACCTGCTTTCCGCTCATGCCGCAGTCGATCAGAATCGCGCCGCGCTCAGTGCCAAGATACACGACGTTGCCGCTGGAGCCGCTGAAAAGAGTACAGAAGGTCGTCAAACTCATATCTCCTTTGAATGATGAATCCTTAAGGCACGCTGGCCGACTCCTATTGTAGCATTTTTTCCGTTTTGAGAAAAGAGGCCCCGTCCCGTAAACAGCGCAGAGATTTCCGCGCATGAACGGCAAGGCGGAAACATATGCTTTCAGCACTCCCCCGCAAGCCCTTTGATAAGGAGGCTATGGTATGACGCTTTTGGAGCTGCGTCAGAAAGAGGTCATCGACGTACACGACGGCAAGCGCCTCGGGCGCGTGATGGACATCGAATTCTGCGTGGTGGACAGCCGCGTGACCGCACTGGTGGTGCCGGCGGACACCTCCTTTATGCAAAGCCTGCGCGGCGAAAAATGCGGAACGGTGATCCCCTGGGAAAACATCAGGCGCATCGGGGACGACGTGGTGCTCGTTTCGGTCAACGGCGGCTCCCCGCCGCCGGAGGGCGAATGCGGGTGGCGCAAATAAGAAAGGCGTTGACCTAAGGGAAAATCGCGTCTATAATGGATGAAAAGCTATAATCTTCCAGATAAAGGAGGCTAAAAAATGAAAAGAAGACTGTGCGTCCTGCTCGTCGCGCTGCTGCTTATGCCCCTCATCGCTCTTGGGGAAACGCTGCTTATCGTCAGCACGGATCGCTCCGTCCAGGGCGTGATGCTTATGGATGAGAACGACGAGGTTGTCGGCTCCGCAGTTTCCCATGCGGCTAACGGGGATGGGATCGACTGGACGCTGCGCGTTGTGGATAACGGCTCGTCGCAGGCGAGGCTTTATACGCGGGACGCGAACGGAAACTGGCTGCGAACCGATAAAATCTATCAGATGTCCTCCTTCTTCGGCTACGCGGCTCAAACGCAGGCGCCGACATCCATTCCGGAGCTGGCCTGGCCCCGCTCCTCCTATCAGGGGATCTCCGTCTCCGTCTACCCGCTGCCCGAGGACGAGCGCTACCAGTCGCGCTGCGGCCCCGGGCGGAGCTATCACGGCGCGGGCGCGTACAAGACCTATAAGATTTCCAGCATAAAGGCGCTCTTTATCGAGGACGGCTATGTGCTGGTCGATCTGGACTATACGACTGTCGGAAAAAGGCGGCTTTATTTCCAGACGAACATCTTCACCGATCTCAAGGGCGTTCCCGAAGCGACGCTCACCCCCTATCCCGCCAAAACCACCTGCGCTCTCACGCCCCATTTCGGCCCCGGCAACGCGTATAACGATTTTCAGGAGGCGGAGATCGGCGCGGGGACGTCCCTTTCCGTCTTTTTCGAGGAAAACGGATGGGTGTTCGCGGAGTTCGACTGCGCGCTGGGCCCCGTGCGCGCGTGGATCCCCGTCGAAAGCGTCGAGGCAAACGAAAAGGGCGGCCTTTCTTGAAAAAGCGAACCCCTTCTGTTATAATTAAGGAATCATCGTTCGATTTCGGCGATTGAGGAGGCCAGACCACATGAGATGCCAGTACTGCGGCTATTTGGACAGCCGCGTGATCGATTCCAGGCCCACCGAGGAGGGCAGCTCCATCCGTCGCCGCCGCGAGTGTCTGCGCTGCGGCCGTCGCTTCACCACCTATGAAAAGATCGAGACCTCGCCAGTGATGGTCATTAAAAAGGACATGCGCCGCGAGCCCTTCCATGCCGAGAAGATCAAAAAAGGCCTCCTTCACGCCTGCCAGAAGCGGCCGGTAAGCATGAAGGACATCGACGCGATCGTCGAAAAGGTCGAAAAGATGGTTCATTCCTCCGGCGAGGACGAGCTGTCCTCCCGCCGTATCGGCGAGGCCGTGATGGAGGAATTAAAGCAGCTCGACGAGGTGGCCTATGTGCGCTTCGCCTCGGTGTACCGTCAGTTCACCGATGTGGGCAACTTTATGGAGGAGCTGAACAAGCTCGTGATGGAGGGCAAGAGCCACCCGCCCAAAACGGAAGAATAACCTCCGCTACCGTCCGCATATCCTCCTTTCGTGGAAAGGGGGGAGGCAAAGCATGCGGGAATTCTGGGCCCAGACGCATGACCTGCTCTTGAAGGGCGGGGCTGCCGTCGCGGGCTTTTTTCATGGGATGACGGGCGGGGCAAACCGCTCGGCGTTTCTGCTCGTCCTGTTCATGGCGGCGGATTATGTCAGTGGGGTCGTTGCCGCCGCCATGAAAAAAAGTCCCAAGACCGCTCACGGAAGGCTGAGCAGCGAGGCCGGCTGGAAGGGGCTTTTGCACAAGGCGCTGATCCTTTTGGTGGTGTGCCTTTCCTATCTTCTCGATCTGCTGGTAAACGAGGGAAACAGCATGTTTTTCACGGCCGTCGTGTGGTTTTACATCGGCAACGAGGGGCTGTCCTTCCTGGAAAACCTGACGCTATGCGGCGTGCCCGTTCCCAAAAGGCTGAAGGCCCTTCTGGAAAAGAGCGCCAGCGAGGAAAGCGCCGAGGTAAACGGGGAAGAAATCGCCTTTGACGAAAGGCCGCCAAAGGCCAAGCGGCAGGACGCTGCGAAGAGACGCGCGGAGGGCCAGAACGGCTGACCGGCTACAGCTCGATCACGTCCAGATCGTCCGGTACACGCAGGTCTCCGGAGTAGTATTCACGGCCCTCGGCGGTATATAGCGCCCTGCGCCGATCCAGGTTTTTATCCTCCGTATGCCACAGCACCAGATGCCTCACCCCCAGCTTCCGCGCCAGCTCGCAGGCGTCCTTGACGGTCGAGTGGTGCTTTTCATAGGGCTTGAAGCGATCGCGGTCGCCATAAAGGCAAAACGCCTCGCAAAGCAGCCAATCCGCGTCCGAGGCATAGCGTTCACACGCGGGATTGAACGGCTCGTCACCAAGGCAGCACAGCCTGCCGCCGTTTTCCAGGGAAAGCGTGAAGCCAAACTGCTTGAGCTTTGTGGAGCGGATATCAAAAAACGTGACCTCACGGCCGCAGATCATTTCCCTCTGGCCGTCTGAGATCTCGCGGAACAGGATGCGCTCGCCGATATGCGCCGTCATCCTTTTTTGCAGTGTGACGCGCGCCATGTCGCACAGGCCGTCCCGCACGGAGGGATCGCACCAGACGGTCAGCGTCCCCTCGTATTTTCCGCCGTTCATCGCGGTGGCGATCATGCGGATGACCCATACCGCGCCCAGCAGGTGATCCGTATGCGCGTGGGTCAGAATAAGGTTGTGAATCCGCGCCCAGGCGATTCCGGCGTCCTCAAGCTGGCGGAGGATGCCGTTCCCGCCGCCCGCGTCGCACAAAAGCAACCCCTGGGGCATATCGACCGCAAAGCAGGTATTATAGCAGCGGGTCACGGCGGCGTTTCCCGTGCCCAGGACGATCAGACGATCCATTGCTTCCACCCCTTCCAGACGGCATTATACCGCCAACGCCGGAAAGGGGCAAGCCCTCGATTGACAAGAGAACGTGGTTTTGATACACTCAGGCATGGTGTCCTTAGACGCCCGACAAAGGAGAAGAATCGAATGCACTATGATCCCATACCGGCATGGCGCGGGCACATGAGGCGGCGCGGATTTGGATGGCTCGCGCTGCTGGGCTTTCTGATGGTCTTTGCCCTCTCCATGGTTCAGTTCCTGCGCGAGTGCGAGTATGAATTCGTCGATATGAACGTTCACATGCTGATCGCCTCCGACTTCGATTTTACCGATCTGCACTCCATCACCAGTCGGCTTTCCTACCCGATGTGGCATCTGATCGTAAGCGTCCTCTATCAGCTGGGTATGCCGCTGAATTGGGCGGCGGCGGGGGTCAGCGCACTGTGCAAGTCCCTGACCTTTCTTTTCAGCTACTGGCTGATCCTGTCCATGGCCGGAGAGGACGCGAAGTCCTCCGTGGCGGCTCTGCTGAGCCTGGCCGTGATGTTCGTGTCGGCCGTCCGCATCCCCTCGGTGTCCTACAGCGTCTATCTCGGCATCGGCTCGCCCAACGTCTGGCACAACCCCACCCAGCAGATCGTGACGGCCGCCATGATGCTGGTCATGCCGTGGCTGGCGCATTGCTGGTACGCGTTTGAAAAGCAGCTTGACGAGGGGAAAAAGCGGATCACGCTCCCCTGGTGGAAAATCGTGGTGCTGGCGGTGCTGTGTATGGGCAGCGTAGCGTGCAAGCCGACGTTCATGCAGGCGCTTCTGCCCGCGGCGTTTGTCATGTACCTTGTGGAGCTCGTCCGCCACAGGGAGGAGTGGCGCTATTTCGGACAGATCGTGCTGGCCTTTCTCCCGACGGTTGGGTATTTCCTCCTGAGCTATCTGTATTACACGGGCGTGGTGGTGGAATTCACCAGCGGCGTAGAGTTCGGCGTCACCGCGCAAACCGCCTGGGTGGCCATGAGGAACACGCTGATGATGTCGCTGTGCCCGCTCTTTGCCCTGATCGTGTGCTATCGCAAGGGGCTTTTCAAGGACAGGCTGATCGTGCTCGCGCTGCTAATGACGCTTTTCAGCACGCTGGAGGCGATGGCGTTTCGGGAAACGGGTCTGCGCGAGGGACATGGCAACTTCACCTGGGCCGCCGACTCAAGCGCCTTCTTCCTCTGGGTGGTCATGGGCGGTACGACGCTTCGCTGCTTCCTGGCGGATCGAAAGGCGCACGCGCTGACTTTGCTCAAAAAGGCCGGATACGGCGCGACGCTCCTTCTGCTGATCTATCACCTGTATTCGGGGCTGTACTATCTGCATTACCTGCTCACCACGGCCAACGCCATGTAATTGTGCCAAAGCCGGCAAAAAAGGGCGCGCTTTGTTGAGTTACAATAGAACGGTAACATTAAGGATAGAAAAACAGAGAGTCAAG
>CAYQCL010000019.1:0-44270 GCA_964416065.1 uncultured Oscillospiraceae bacterium
GATCCCTTTGAGAACATGGGCGCGCAGCTGGTGCGCGAGGTTTCCGTAAAGACCAACGACGTGGCTGGCGACGGCACCACCACCGCGACGCTGCTGGCGCAGGCGCTGGTGCGCGAGGGCCTGAAGAACGTGGCTGCGGGCGCGAACCCGATGGTCATCAAGAAGGGCATAGAAATGGCGACGGATTCCGCGGTTGCGTCCCTGGTTTCCATCTCCAAGCCTGTGGAAGGCAAGCATGACATCGCGCAGGTCGCGTCCATCTCCTCCGGCGACGAAGTGATCGGCAACCTGATCGCGGACGCCATGGAGAAGGTCGGCAAGGACGGCGTGATCACGGTTGAGGAATCCAAAACCATGAAGACCGAGCTGTCCATCGTCGAGGGCATGCAGTTTGACCGCGGCTACGCATCCTCCTACATGTGCACCGACATGGAGAAGATGGTTGCCGAGCTGGACAATCCGCTGATCCTGATCACCGACAAGAAGATTTCCAACATCCAGGAGATCATCAAGCTGCTGGAAGGCGTCGTGCAGATGGGCAAGAAGCTGCTCATCATCGCCGAGGACGTCGAGGGCGAGGCTCTGGCGACCCTGGTTCTGAACAAGCTGCGCGGCACGTTCACCTGCGTGGCCGTCAAGGCTCCGGGCTTCGGCGACCGCCGCAAGGCCATGCTGCAGGATATCGCCATCCTGACCGGCGGCCAGGTCATCACCGAGGAACTGGGCGTCGAGCTGAAGGATGCCACCATCGACATGCTGGGCACCGCGCGCCAGGTCAAGATCGACAAGGAGAACACCGTCATCGTCGAAGGCGCCGGTGATCCCGATGAGATCAAGGCCCGCATCGCCTCCATCCGCTCCCAGATCGAAGTGACCACCTCCGATTACGATCGCGAGAAGCTGCAGGAGCGCCTGGCCAAGCTGGCCGGCGGCGTGGCCGTCATCAACGTCGGCGCGGCCACCGAGGTCGAAATGAAGGAGCGCAAGCTGCGCATCGAGGACGCCCTGGCCGCGACCCGCGCCGCTGTGGAAGAGGGCATCGTGCCCGGCGGCGGTATCGCGCTGCTCAACGTTCTGCCCGCCGTGCAGGCTGAACTGGCGAATTATGCCGGCGACGCCAAGACCGGTGTGGAGATTATTCTCCGCGCGTTGGAGGAGCCTCTGCGTCAGATCGCCAAGAACGCGGGCATCGACGGCAGCGTGATCGTCGAGAACGTGAAGAACAGCCACAAGAACGGCTATGGCTATGACGCGCTTAAGGGCGAGTATGTTGATATGATCGAGCGCGGCATCATCGACCCGACCAAGGTCACCCGCTCCGCTTTGCAGAACGCCGCGAGCGTGGCCGCGATGGTGCTGACCACCGAAAGCCTTGTGACCGACATTCCCGCTCCCGAACCCGCCGCTCCCGCCGGTGGCGCCGGCGCGGCCGGTATGGGTGGCATGTATTAAAAACAAAACACGCTGGGGCCATGCGGTTAAAAGCCGCATGGCCCTCAGTCTATCCACAAACCCCATAGATACGCAAGGAGCCGCAACGCCTGCCCAGGAGGGCTGGCGCTGCGGCTCCTTGCGTATCTATGGGGTTTATCGACGGTCTGAGAGGCATAATGCCCCTGCACCCCGCACTTTTCGACAACAGTCCGAGCGGCGGAATAGCCTCCCTTTTCCTTTATCGAAACATGCGTTCCAGCTCTTCATATTTTTCATGTGTAATCAGCGCGTCATGTTTTGTTCCCTCAAGCCGAACGACATAGGTCCAACGCCCATAGGGCGTAATATCCTTGATATGGTTAAGATTGATGATATAGCTCTTATGGCAGCGGAAAAAGGCGTCGCTGTTGAGCCGCTCCGTCATTTCGGCAAGGGAATCGCCTGTGACGTAGCGCTCGTCATTCCTCGTATAGAGCACGGTTGTGCGATCCTCCCGCTGCACCAGCAGGATATCGTCAAGATTGAGAAAGCTCACGCCCTCCCGATGCTTGAACATCAGCCTGCCCTGCGCGGCGCGCGGCGCGGCGGAGATAGGCGTCCCGACGGGCTCAATCCCCCGTTTGGATAGCCTGTCGCGGACGCGCTCAAGCGTCTGAATCACACGCTCGACCTTGAACGGCTTGACAAGATAATCAAAGGCATAGACCTCAAAGGCGTCACCCATGTAGGTATCATGCGCCGTGGCAAAGATGATGACGATACCCGGATTCATATCCTGAATGGCACGGGCGCATTCAACTCCGCTCAATTCCGGCATTTCCACATCCAGAAACACCACGTCGGGCTTAAGCTTCTCCGTCAGATCCAGCGCCGTTTTTCCGTCGCCCGCCTCGGCGACAAGCGTAAACCCCTCCACCTTGGATACAATTTTGGACATGACGGTGCGCATTCCGCCGTCGTCGTCGGCAATCAGGACGCGCAGGTCTTCCATGGTTCTTCCCCTTTCATTCGACCAGCTTTATCTCGCGCTCCATTTTCTCTCACTGGGGCGGCGGGCCAATATCTCGCTCATCACTACGCCCTGTAGGAGCGCCTGGGGCCGCAGATCAATCATTGATTCCTTACCGATCTCATTTGCGTAAACGCTCCCCAGTGCGGGACGCCTTGGACGCTCGCGGTCATGCCCAAGCTCGGGGTCGCAGATGTCCTCGCCCTCCGTGGAATCCCCTCCGAGACTGCCCGCATAGGCAGGGCGCGCGTACATCGGTACGCGTTCCGAAGGAACATATGCTGACATTCCTTCGCCGCTCGGCGCGTCCACAGGCTGCCGCGGTACCGAAAGCTTCTCCTTTTCGAGCTTTCTGGCCTCTTCGCGGCGTTTTAGCTCCTCCTGCATGCGCACGGCGCGCTGGGCCCGCGCCCTTCGCTCGCTTTCGTTCGCGGGCTGAGTGGAGGAAACGGCCCCTTCAGGCCGCTTTTTGTTTTCCTGACCGGCTGTTTTTATGCGCTTTGTAAGGCTCTTGAAAAGCCAAAACAGGATCAGCAGAAGAAGGATTCCATCCAAATCCACCAATCGGATCACCTCCCATACCCTGATTGGCGACTGCATGAAGGCGGCCACCGAGGTATGACTCCATCAAGGGGCGGCTTACATGCGCGGCCCTTCACACGCTTATTTCTTGTTCTCGGCGGGGCCATTGCCGACAGGCGCGGCCGCCTTGGCGATTCCCTCACGCATATCTGTATCGGCCATGACGTTCTTCATCTGATAATAATCCATCACGCCCAGCTTGCCTTCGCGTAGCGCGGTCGCCATGGCCTTGGGCACCTCGGCCTCGGCCTCGACCACATGCGCGCGCATCTCCTGCACGGCGGCCTTCATCTCCTGCTCACGGGCAACGGCCATCGCGCGACGTTCCTCCGCGCGGGCCTGCGCGATACGGCGGTCAGCCTCGGCCTGATCCATTTGCAGCTGCGCGCCCACGTTGCGGCCGACATCCACGTCGGCAATATCGATGGAGAGAATCTCATAAGCGGTACCGGCGTCAAGGCCCTTGTTGAGCACCGTCTGACTGATCAAATCAGGGTTTTCCAGCACCTGCTTGTGCGTCTCACTGGAACCGACAGTGGTCACGATGCCCTCGCCGACGCGCGCGATGATCGTCTCCTCGCCTGCGCCGCCGACCAGACGCTCGATGTTGGTGCGGACGGTCACACGGGCCTTGGCGCGCAGTTCAATGCCGTCCTTTGCAATCGCCGCCACCACAGGCGTCTCAATCACCTTCGGGGTGACGCTCATCTGCACGGCCTGAAGCACATCGCGGCCCGCAAGATCAATGGCGGAGGCCTTCTCAAAGGGCATTGCGATATTGGATCGCTGCGCGGCGATCAGCGCGTTGATGACACGATCGACATTGCCGCCCGCCAGAAGATGTGTCTCCAGTTTGGAAAGGGTCATATCCAAGCCTGCCTTACGAGCCTTGATCAATGGTTCGACCAGACGCTTGGGCTGGATACGGCGCAGGCGCATGCCTACCAGGGAACCGATGCTGATATGTACGCCGGCTGCCAGAGAGGTGATCCACAGGCCGACGGGAACAAAGCGAAGGAAGATGATAACCGCCACGATGGCGATTACGATGGCCACAACAATCCACAGGATAGAGCTGACGTTTTCCGGATATGTGGCGTAGGCCAGCATAGACAGAAATGACATGATGATTTTCCCCCTTTAACTATTTCCGCTCGGCGTTTCATAGCCGGCGCGTTTTCCCCTATTCGTTGGCGCGAAGCTTGCGAACCACGACGCGCGCGCCCTCCACACGATCCACCCTGACCGGCGTGCCCTTGGGGATAAACTCCCCGTCCGCGACGACATTGAGCTTAACGCCCTCAAACTCCGCCATGCCGGTCGGCCGAAGGACGGTCGTGGCTTCCCCTTCCTTTCCCAGAAACACTTCCATATCCTGCGTGGCAACATAGCCGCTCGCGGCGTTCTCCTCATCGTTGAGGATGAGAGGCGATTTGGACAGCTTACCCTTATTGACCGAGCGCAATGCCAGAGAGATCACAATGGCTACGACGGCCAATATGATCAGCGTCATGCCCAGCGCGACCAGTCCGCCGTATTCCAAATACGTGAGCACAATGCTGACGACCTCCAGGATGATGCCGGAGATTCCGGGCAGGCCAAAGCCCGGCATGAACACCTCCACAATCAGGAGGATGAGTCCCAGCAGGAAGCAAACGAGAACCGGCAGATTGGCCAAAATAATTTCCAGCATCTTCATCCCTCCATAATCAGGCGGCAAAAGCTCTACGCGCCTTCGATCATATCTTACCACATTCCCACCGTTCTGTCACAGAAAACGCTCTGCAGCGTACAATCGGAGCGCTCAAATGTCAATTGCGGCGTCCGTACGCGCATGGAGCGACGTGGCCAATACGTCCAGATCCCGCGCGTAAATGTCCTTCAGCGAGCCGTTATAAATAACCGAGGCCGGATGATACAACGCGAACAGCGGAAGCGTGAATGCGGCCTCGTTCACGGGCGCGACCACCGCGCGCCGCCAGGAGCCATGTACATTTCCGATATTTTCCGGAAGAAATGCCCGAAGGGCCACGTTTCCCAGCGTGACCAGCGCCATGGGCCGGACAATGGAAATTTCACGCATCAGCCATGGCAGAAACAACGCCTTTTCCTCCCTCGACGGCGGACGGTTTACCACCCGTCCCGCAGCGCTGACCTTGGTCGGGCGGATTTTCACAACGTTGGTGATATAGATTTCCTCGCGGCGCAAACGAACGGCCTGCAAGAAGCCGTCCAGATTTCTGCCCGCCTTTCCCACAAACGGCTTCCCCTGAAGCGTCTCCTGCTCGCCAGGGGCCTCGCCGATCAGCATCAGCACCGGATTTTCAGCCAATCCATCGCCAAAAACGAGCGGCCGCTGTCCGCCCAGCTTGTCGAAAAAAGCGGTGCAATCCCGCCGAAAGGCATCCATGGCATTCATGTCTTCTCCTCCTTGAGCAGATCGGAATAAAGCCCCAGCTCAATCAGACGGTCGCGTACCCGCTTGAGATCCTCCCAGGCGGGACGTTTCTTGCTCTCATCCCGCAGCAGCGCTGACGGGTGATAGGTTGCGATAATGTCCACGCCCTTGCGCGAAAACCATTCGCCATGGCAGCGCGTAATGCGGTATTGCGATCCAAGCACGGCGGAAACCGCGGTCGCGCCTAACAGCAGGATCACCTTAGGCCTGACCAGCGCCACCTGGCCCCGCAGATGCGGTAGGCATGCCTGGATTTCCTCAGGCGCGGGCTGACGGTTTTGAGGGGGTCTGCATTTCACCACGTTACAGATGTACACGCGGTCTCGAGGAAGCTGGAGCGCCGCAAGCATTTTGGTAAGCAGCTGTCCCGCAGGACCGACAAACGCCAGCCCCTGCCGATCCTCCTGCTCGCCCGGGCCCTCGCCGATCAGCATCAGCGGCGCGTGCGCATCCCCTTGTCCAAGCACCTTCTGAATACATCCGGCCCCCAGCGAACAGCCCTCGCAGCTAACGATATTTTGTCTGAGCAGCTCCCATGAAATACGCATGCCGCTTCCTCTTTTCTCATTGCAGCCCGCTTTGCAGAAGCAGCGCGGAATGAAGGATATCCGTTCTCAGCCAGTTGATCAGTGTCATGAGGATTGCCACCAGAGCCAGAATAACCACAATTCCCACGAGGATGCTCACCGTGTCGAACACGCCCATAGCAACCTTGAAGCGTTCCTCGGTGTCTATGGCTTCGTGCTCATCCGAGTACTCATCCATGTATTCGTCCGTGTATTCGTCCGTGTTCTCCATGTATGAAGCCTCATCCTGAGCGGAATAGGAATATGTCTCTCGCGTTTCATACGGCTCCAGCACATCGCCCAGCTCCATCGCATCCTCCTGGGGATCGTAACGCCGCGTACGGTCATCCATCCTCTTCACTTCCCTTCTCGTTTTTCTAACGAATGGTTATACGTAATCCATCCATGGCGCGCTCTCATCCTCACGTTCCGTCAGGCTTCCCGCGCTCTGAAGCCGTGTAAAGCCCTGCTGGCGCAGCGCCTCATATAACACGATAGCCACGGAATTGCTCAGGTTGAGGCTCCGCGCCCCGGCAACCATCGGAATGCGCACGCATCGGTCATACACTCTCTGAAGCAGGCTCTCAGGCAATCCCCTTGTTTCACAGCCGAACACCAGAAAATCATCCTGCTCATAGAGTTCCTCGGTATATCCCCGGGGGGCCTTGGTGGAAAGGAAATGCATGCGGGCATCCGGATATTCCTTCATAAGCGCCTCAAAATCCGGATGCACATGGTATTCCATCATGTGCCAGTAATCAAGACCCGCGCGCTTGAGATACCTGTCCGAAAGCTCAAAGCCCAACGGCTCGATCAGATGCAGCATGCTGCCCGTAGCCGCGCAGGTGCGGGCGATATTGCCTGTGTTCTGCGGTATTTCCGGCTGATAAAGCACAATATGCAACCCTGGTCATCCTCTCTTTCATCCGACCTCTTTCTTATTTTAGCGCAAGGCGCTCCGTTTTTCAATGTGCCGGTCTTAACTGATAGAAACTCGTTCATTCAGTCGTCCGATCAACCCTTGCGCTGCCTGTGACACAGCGCGCCACTCCTCCGCCCGTTCGGGATTGGATTGCAGCTCCTGCGCGCATTGCGCCGCCTCATAAAGAAGCTGTATGCTACCAAAGGCCGCCGTACCGCCTGGCAAAAGCGACTCTCCATGCTGCCTGGTGCCTAGGAGCTCACCCGGACCCCGCTGCTCCAGGTCCGCCTTTGCCACCTCAAAACCGTCGTTTGTCTTGACAAGGGTGCGCAGACGTTCGTTGGGCTGTGCCAGCAGGAAGCACCAGCTCTGCGCCGTCCCACGTCCCACGCGCCCCCGCAGCTGATGAAGCTGGGCCAATCCATAGCGATCCGCGTCCTCAATCAGCATGATCGTCGCGTTGGGAACGTTCACTCCGACCTCGATAACCGTCGTAGCGACCAGAACGTCCAACTCTCCCGCCGAAAAGCGATTCAGCGTCTCCGCCTTTTCCGTAGCAGGCTGGGTGCCGTAGGTCAGTCCCACGCGTAACCCCTTGAGCTCGCCCTTTTGAAGCTCGGCGGCATGGGCCTTTGCCGCCTTGAGGCCGTCCGCGTTCTCACTTTCCTCCACCAAAGGGCAGACGATGTATGCTTGTCTTCCCAGCCTGATCTCCTCGCGCAGAAAGCCATACATAGCCTTGCGCTTTTCCTCTCCCACGATGCGGGTTTTGACCGCAAGCCGCCCGGGCGGAAGCTCGTCGATGATGGAAAGATCTAGGTCTCCGAACATAACCAGCGCCAGCGAGCGTGGAATGGGCGTCGCGCTCATGACAAGCAGATGAGGCGCGCTGTCGCCGTTTACCCCCTTGTTGATAAGCGCCGTCCGCTGAGCAACGCCGAAGCGATGCTGCTCATCCGTAACACAAAGCCCCAGCCGACGATATCGGACGCTAGAGCCGATCAGCGCGTGCGTCCCAACAGCCACGCTCGCCTCCCCCGTTTCAAGCTTCAAAAGCGCCTCCCGTCGTTCCTTTGCGGGCATGCCGCTTACAAGCAGGACGCAGCCGAAGCCGTGCGCCTCGAAATACGCGCGCATTCCCTCATAATGCTGCCGCGCGAGGATATCCGTCGGCGCCATCAACGCACTTTGATAGCCGGCCTCAGCGCAAAGTAGCATCGCGCCCATGGCGACGGCGGTCTTGCCGCAGCCTACGTCTCCCTGCACCATGCGCGCCATCGCTTTGTTCCGCGCCATATCGAGGGCAATTTCATCAAGCGTGCGTCTCTGAGCGTTCGTAGGCGCAAACGGGAGGGATGCCCAAAACGCCTCCCGCGCGCCTGACTTGGCGATCAAGGGCGGCGCGTTTCTGCGCACGTCCTTGACCATGCGTACCGCCGCCTGATACAGAAGCATCTGTTCAAAGGCGAAGCGCCTCTGGGCCCGCGCCACCTCCTCCATGCTTGAGGGCGCGTGCAGCCAACGGATCGCCTCGGCACCCGTACATAGCCCATGCTCACGTCTCAGCGCTTCCGGCAGCGTTTCCATGCAAATTTCATCCACATACGCAAGCGCCTGGCGTACAGCCGTCTCATGCACCCGCTGCGCTACACCCTCGATGGGCCGATAGACCGGTACGATGCGAAGTTCCGTCTCTACGCTGGGGTTTAAAAGCTGCTTGCGGCCACCATAGACCTCGACAAGGCCATAGAGCGTCATCTGTGTCTGACGCTCCAGGCTTTCGCGCATCCATGGCTGATTGAACCAGCACGCGGTAATCCTTCCCGTCCCATCGCTAAAGGAGCAGCTGACGCGCAATAGCCTTCCATGACGATATAGCTTCGCGGGCCCCTCTCGCACAAGGCGCATGCAGATGCGCGTCCCCGCCTGCGCGTCGGCAACCGCCGTCACGCGGCTTAGGTCGCGGTACTTGAGGGGGACGGTATATAAAAGATCACGCAACGAGCAGATGCCCGCTGCGTGTAAGGCTTGCAATCTTTTTTCTCCAATGCCCTTGATTCCGGATAACTCCATAATCACTCCACAGATACAAGATAATAGTACAACGGCTGACCGCCCATCTGTATATCCACGTCGCAATCATCGTACATCTCGGCCAGTTCATCCGTCAGCGCTTGGGCGTCCGCCTCGGCGGTATCCTTGCCATAATAGACGGTAATCAGCTCGTCGTCCTCCGTGACGATTTCCTTCATCAGGTCACGGGTCACATCATGAATGCTGCTTCCGACCGTCTGGATTTTGCCGTTGTAGAGGCCGATAATATCGCCCTCCTTGATATGCATGTCATCCAGATCCGTATCGCGCACGGCGTAGGTCACGGTACCGGTACGCACGCTCTGGGCAGCCTCCTCCATATGAGCCTTGTTTTCCTCGACCGACTGCTCCGCCTGGAAGGCCACCGCCGCCGCGATGCCCATCGCGACGTTTTTGGTGGGGATAACGATGACCTGCTTATCCTCGCACAGCTCAGCCGCCTGCTGGGCCGCGAGGATAACATTGCCATTGTTGGGCAGCACGAAAACGGTCTTGGCGTGCGTCTTTTCAATCGCCTCGGACAAATCCTCGATCGAGGGGTTCATCGTCTGCCCTCCCTCGACCACATGATCAACGAGAAGATCGGCAAAGATGCGGTTAAAGCCGTCGCCTAAGGATACGGCCACCATGCCATAATCCTTTATCGGCGTTTCTTCCTCGGCCTTTTTTTCCGCGGCCGCCTGATTTTCACGCCGCTGCTGCACCATGTTTTCAATTTTCAACTTGATCAGCTCGCCCAAACTCAGGCCGTATTCCAGCGCCTTACCGGGCTCGTTGGTATGGACATGCACCTTAACCAGACTCAAATCGCCCACCACCAGCACGCAGTCGCCGATACGGTTGAGGCGGCGGCGGAAGGAGTCGATATCCTCCGCGAGAATATCGGGATAGAGATTCTGGATCGAAAATTCGGTGCAGTAGGCAAACTTGATCTCACCAATCGCGTTGTGATCGTCCTCAAAGGTCGTCTCTCCATCCGCCGCGAGATCCATTTGCTCCTCCGGCACTTCCTCGCCGCGCAGACACGCCGCGTATCCCATATAAATGAACAGAAGGCCGCGTCCACCCGCGTCCACCACGCCCGCCTGTGTCAGAGCGGGCAGCATTTGCTGCGTCTTTTTAAGGATGCTTTCGCCGGTGGTCAGGATGTTCTTGAACAGCGCGTCATAATCGTCCGGCGCGCGATCCGCCTGCTTGACCGCCTCCTCGGCGATTACGCGGGCGACGGTTAGAATCGTGCCCTCCTTGGGCTTCATAACCGCCTTGTAAGCCGTTTCCGCGCCTCGCTTGAGCGCGGCCGCAAACTGCTGGGGCGTGATGCGATCCACGCCCTCCAAAGCGCGCGAAAAGCCGCGATAAAGCTGCGAGGTGATTACACCGCTGTTTCCGCGCGCGCCTCTGAGCGCACCCTTGGCCAGCGCCGCGGCGGCCTCGCCCGCGCTCAGATATTCCTTCTGATTGACTTCCTTAGTCGCCGAGGTCATGGTCAGGCTCATATTCGTTCCTGTGTCACCGTCTGGCACGGGGAAAACATTTAAAGCATCAACCGCTTCGCGATTCTTTTCCAGCATAGCGGCGCCGGTGACGACCATATCACGCAACAGCACACCGTCAATGGTTTTGGTCTGTATCAAAGGTCTTTCCTCCCGACACATTGTTATCAGACGCGAACGCCTTCAACCGAGATATTGACACGGCGAACCTTCACGCCCGTCATGCTTTCCAGCTTGTAACGTACCGTCTCCACGATGGTTTTGCAAACCTCCGCGATGGAAATGCCGTATTCGACAATGATGAACAAATCCACATCCAGCATATCATCCACCAGCTTGAGCTGCACGCCCTTGGACAGATTTTCACGTCCAAGCCACTGCACCAGCCCGTCCTTGGCCCGCTTGCTGGACATGGCGACGATACCATAGCATTCCAGCGCCGCATAGCCGACGACCTTAAGCATCACATCCTCGGTGATATAGATCGTGCCGACGTCGTTTTTGATCTTGCACTCCATAAAGTCCTGCGCCTCCTTGCGCGGCGGAAGACCGCCCACAATGCTGACCTGGTCGCTTATGCACAACAGATCAGGATAATTATACATGATTGTCTCCGTTTTCGCAACTCATATCCGCAAGGTTTTCCCAGACGAATTGTTACACCTTCACGATTTTTCCTGATTTTGGAACGGTGTTTCATTCCATCATGCCGCTTGGCGCGACATAGGGTATGGATGCTTATGGCAATCATCCGCCATTTTTCAATTTTGTCCGCTGCCGCTTCTGTTTACAAAGGGGCGATATGTGATATAATAAGGAAGAGCCTGCGTTTTTGGCAGGCCGGAAAAGTCTCGGTTACGCAAGGAGATGCAGCATGAACGAGAACCGAATGAAATATGCCTCCACCCCAACCTATGGGATGCAGAAGCGCGGCTTTTTTAAGAAGGCCCCCATTCGTCAGGCTCCTGAAGCGCCCGATTTTTCAAAAGCGCCCGCCCCCATGCCGGTGCTTCAGCAGCAGGGCGCGATGAGCGCGCAACCCATGCCTTTTTCCCAACCGGCGACACCCGCCGGCGCTGCGGTTCCTACACCGTCCTATTTTTCAGCGGTCGTGCAGCCGCCCCAGCAGTCTCCCTATGCCTCGTATGCCTCGCCGATGGGAGGCCTTCAGCCACCGTTTTACTCGGGTGCGTCGTTTGTCCAGCCGCAGGTCTCACAGTCCCCGCCGCTTGGCAACAGCGCCCCGCCCCTCTCCTCCTCCACGAGCGGTTTTTCACCACGCGCGCAGGGCTATGTGCCCCCTGTGAACCAGCCGCAGCCGGCCGTTCCGTCCATTCAGCCCGCCCCCTTCGGCGGGCAGTCGCCCGCTCCCTTTCAGAGCGTTCCCTTTCAACCGCAGGGGGTCCCCTTTTCACAGACGCCTCCTGCTGCTCCTCAGCAGATGGGCTTTGTCCCGACGCCCCCCATGCAGCAGGGGAACGCCCCATTTACGCTGCGTACCTCTCCCAAGCCTCCAAAGGAGCGTACCCCGCTTAACGCGGACAAGCTGTGGGCGGGATTTCTCTTCGGCTTTCTGCCGATCGCTTTCATCGCATGTCTTTTCGTTCCCCAGTCTCTTTTCTTCCTTCGTTATATTTTTCTCGGTCTGTGTGTGGTTGGCCTGGGCGGAATGTGGTACCGCCAGATGTACGGCTCCACGACCCGCCTGATCGTGAGCATGGCGTATGTGGCGCTTTGCATTGTGCTTCTCGCCATGACGATGCAGGGAGGCCGCGACGCGCGGCAGCAGGCTAGTCCCGTATCCGCCGGGTCGACGGTTCAGGAGACTCTGTTGCCGGATGACTCACTGGGGGAGGCCAATCCCCAGCAGCCGCTGGAGGCTGAGCCCACCCCGTCGCTGGCCGACTCCGGCCCCTCTCAGGCGCAGCTCCGCCTGGAAAGCTTTATGACGCTATGGCAGGTCAACAACACGCAGGAAATGGTCAGCTTTGTGCAGCCCAGCTGGGCAAGCGAGCAGGAAAATCCATCTACCTCACTGTTCATGGTGCTGTCAAACCGCACGCCTGAGGAATTCACGATCGAAGAGGTTTCCGGCTCCGATCAGGACAGCAGCCGTACCGTCACCATGACAGCCCTCATCAATAAAAACGATGGTAAGGATCCTGTCTTGTATCGCTTCATGGTGTTGATGGTCCAGGAGGGCAACGAATGGTATGTCGATCCCAACTCACTGGCGACCAACGACAAGATTACCGAGTCGGATGAAAACGTTGTCAACGACCTGTCGGTAGCCGCCGCGACGGCCACGCCCCGAACCACCGTCACCCCCGCTCCACCGGCTGACACGACGCTGTATTACAACGTCAACGGGGGCAGCCTCTACCACCTTGATCCCTACTGCTCCAGTGTGGACGATGCCTATCTGCCTCTTACCGGCACCTTCTCCTACGCCGAGTTGTCCTCCTATATGAACGGCACCATCAAAACCCTTTCTCCCTGCCTAAAGTGCGGCGCGCCCACCAGCACGCTTTCGGACAGCGAATAACCTACACGAGAGGCCATAGAAGTGGAAAAAACGAACGTTATGCGCATTTGGGACAGTCAAAAGCTGCCATACGTTCCATATAGCTATCCCCACAACGGCGTTAAGCGGGATGAGGGTAGCCGAGCTTCTTCATCAGGATCCGACGCATGTATTCAAAACCCTCGTCACGGTCTTCGCCAGCAAGCAAAACTATGTGTTTGTGATCCCCGTCGGGGAAGAGCTTTCCCTCAAAAAAGCGGCCTCCGCCATTGGCGAAAAAAGCATTGAAATGCTTAAGAGCAAGGAACTTCTGCCCCCGACCGGCTATGTCCATGGCGGCTGCTCTCCCATTGGCATGAAAAAGCCCTTTCCCACCGTGATTGACGAGACGGTTGAGTTGTGCGAGACAATCCTTTTCAGCGCCGGAAAAATCGGCTTTCAGATAGAAATGAAACCGAAGGATCTGTGGCGCGTCGTGAATTACACCGTTGCCGATCTGACACTCTGATAACGACCATACAAAGGAAAGGGAGGAATCCATATGTCCGACGCGCAGTACTATCCGACTGACACCGAGGCCAAAAGGCTGATCATTGATATCGGTCGCCGGATGTATCAAAAAAACTTCGTCGCGGCCAACGATGGAAACATCAGCTGCAAGGTCGCGGACGACGTTCTATGGGCGACGCCTACCGGCGTTTCCAAGGGCTTTATGACCGAAGACATGCTGGTAAAGATGACCACGGACGGCGTCGTGCTTGAGCAGGGTGAGCGCGGCCCTTCCAGCGAGATCAAAATGCACCTGCGCGTTTATAAAGAAAATCCCTACGCGCGCGGCGTCTGTCATGCCCATCCGCCGATCAGTACCTCCTATGCCATCGCCGGGATCGGACTGGACAGGGCTATCTATCCCGAGGCGTTCGTCAATCTTGGCACCGTTCCCTGCGTTCATTACGAAGCGCCGGGCTCACAGGGGATTCCGGATAGTATCGCCCCTTATTGCCGCACTCACAACGCGGTTCTCCTGGCCAATCATGGAGCGGTGGCCTGGGGCCCCTCCGTCATGGAGGCATGGTATCGGCTGGAGTCCGTCGAGCATTATGCCATGGTCATGATGTATACGGACGGTCTCATTGGCAAGGCGAATTTTCTCAGCTATGATCAGCTTCGCGAGCTGGTCGCCATACGCGCCCGCCTGGGTGTCACCGGCGGAGGAATTCCGCCCTGCGTGGTCAAGGAAACGAATACCTGTGACGCTGTCGAAGAGGGGACCCTTGAAAGGCCAATTCTTCTAACCTCGAGACGGCGTTCCCGTCCGCGCGCGCGCCGCTCCCGCCGTCTATATTGAGGAACCACGAAAGAAGGAGGAAGCCTCCATGGAAGAAAAGAGCATCATGCGGTATGAAACGGTTGCGTTGGATGATGAGCGGGATGCCCTTGTCATCGTCGATCAGACAAAGCTGCCCAATGAGGTCGAGATTTTGCGCCTTACTGAACAAAAGGAGATCTGGGAAGCGATCTATCTGCTAAAGGTGCGCGGCGCCCCTGCGATCGGCGTAGCAGCCGGCTTTGGCATCTATCTGGCGGCAAAGCACATCAAGGCGCGCGGATTCGACGATTTCTATGAACAGTTCAAGGCCGCGAAGGAATATCTCAACGCCTCGCGTCCGACGGCCGTCAACCTTTCCTGGGCGCTGAAGCGCATGGAAAATATCGTTGTATCCAATCGCGACAAGTCCATCGAGGAAATTAAGGTGCTCCTGCATAAGGAGTGTATCGCTATCAAGGATGAGGATGTGTGGATGTGCCGACAAATCGGCACATACGGCCTTAGCCTGATCAAGGACGGGGATGGCATCCTTACGCACTGTAACGCGGGCCAGCTCGCCACGTCCAGATATGGCACGGCGCTCGCGCCGATCCATCTGGGACGCGAACGCGGCATGAATTTCCGCGTCTTTACTGACGAAACCCGTCCGTTGCTTCAGGGCGCGCGCCTGTCCGCGTTTGAAATGATGGCCGACGGCGTTGATACGACCGTGATCTGTGACAACATGGCCTCGCAGGTGATGAAAAACGGCTGGATAAACGCCGTGTTTGTCGGCTGCGACCGTGTCGCCGCCAACGGGGACGCTTGCAACAAGATCGGCACCTCAGGCGTCGCCATTTTGGCGAAATACTACGGAATTCCCTTCTACGTGCTCGGCCCGACCTCCACCATCGATATGTCCATCGCGAGCGGGGAGGAAATTCCCATTGAGCAGCGTCCCGCCGCCGAGGTGACCGATATGTGGTACAAAAAGCGCATGGCGCCCGAGGGCGTCAAGGTTTATAACCCCGCGTTCGATGTGACCAGTCATGAGCTGATCAGCGGTATCGTCACAGAATATGGCATTGCCCGCCCACCATATGTGGAAAGCCTGCGAGATATCTTTGAAAGAAAGGCGACCGGAAGCGGACGGCAGGGCCGATAGGGACGCATACGGTCGCGTGTCAGGGAATCGACAAGGGATGGGGCAGGGGCTTCCAGGGCTTGAGGCAAAGACTCAAAGGCCTTGCGTCACAGCGCTTTCAAGCGGGAGGCCTCCAGCCCATGCGTATCTATGAGATTATCGACCGTCTCACATGTTCGCATGATGTTTTTTCACTGTTTTTCCGATGGACGGAAGAATGTTTTTGGGGAAAAGCGGTTGACAAGCCTTTCAAACTGTGGTATGATTCCGACAATTCAAGCGACGGAAGGGAGGAGTCGAATGTGATGAACCTATGTGCCATGCGAATGACCATGATGTGCGCGTGCGATTCCAGCCCGTGCTGTTTGTGTTGCGTCGCTTGATGGTCATTTCATGAGTTAAGCCCGCTTCGCAAGTGCGCGAAGCGGGCTTTTTCATGACTTAATAAAGAAAGGATGACGTCATGAGTGAACCTCATACGCCTCAGATCGAGATACGCGGTCTGAGCAAAACCTATCAGATTCCCGGCGGCGAGGTGCAGGCCCTGCAAAGCATCAACCTGACGATCGAAAAGGGCGACATCTACGGCGTGATCGGCATGAGCGGCGCGGGAAAATCAACCCTCATCCGATGTTTAAACCGCCTCGACACCCCGACGGACGGCCAAATTCTGATCGACGGCGAGAATATCCTCGCCATGAGCAAGCAGCAGCTCAGGCAGACGCGACGCCGCATGGCGATGATTTTCCAACAGTTCAACCTGCTCATGCAAAAGAACGTCGCTCGTAACGTCCGCTATCCCCTTGAGATCGCGGGTGTGCCCAAAAAGCAGGCAAACGAACGGGTGACGGAGCTGCTCAGGCTCGTCGGTCTCGAGGATAAGGCAAACTCGTTTCCCGCTCAGCTCTCAGGCGGCCAGAAGCAGCGCGTGGCCATTGCACGCGCGCTGGCAAGCGATCCTGAAATGCTCCTCTGCGACGAGGCCACCAGCGCCCTTGATCCCATGACCACACAGAGCATTCTGGCGCTTTTGCAGAAGATCAATCACGATCTGGGCATCACCGTCGTTTTGATCACGCATGAGATGGCCGTCATCCGGCAGATTTGCAACAAGGTCGCGATCCTGGACGGCGGCAAGCTTGCCGAGCAGGGCACGGTGGACGACGTCTTCGTGCATACCAAGAGCGCCGCGGGCCGTCGGCTGTTCGGCATTCTGCCGGAACAGAATGAGCTTCCCCCACAGCCCGCGATCCGTGTGGTGTTCGATGGGGAGGCCGCCGAAAAGCCCATTATCAGCCGTTTGGTCAAGGCCAGCGGGCTTGAGCTCAGCATTCTTTCCGCCGACATTCGACAGCTCAACGGCAAGGCCTATGGACAGATGATGATCGCCCGTCCCGAGGCGATTGAGGACGTCAAGCGCGTGATGGATTTGTTAAAACAGGACGGTTTGACGGTCGAGGAGGTGCATGCGTGATGACCTGGGAAACCCTGTTGCCCCTTCTGTGGACCGGCACCATTGATACCCTGTACATGACGCTTTGGAGCAGCCTGATCGCTTATGCGATCGGACTTCCGCTGGGTGTGCTCCTGGTTGTCACCCGCAAAAATTCGATCATGCCCATGCCTACCTTTAACGCCGTCTTGGGTGTGGTTATCAACTTCCTGCGTTCCATCCCCTTCATTATTATGCTGGCCGTGCTCTTCCCTGTCACCCGTATCGTTATGGGAACGGCCATCGGCACTCGTTCCGTCATCTTTCCGCTGATTATCAGCGCGTTTCCCTATATCGCCCGCATGGTTGAAAGCTCATTGGAGGAGGTCGACCACGGAATCATTGAGGCCGCCCAGTCCATGGGCTCCACCAACGCGCAGATCATTTTCAAGGTGCTTTTGCCAGAGGCCGTACCCTCTTTAATTAACGGTGCGGCAATTTCGATCACAACCATTCTCGCCTATACCGCCATGGCCAGCGCGGCGGGTGGCGGCGGCTTGGGCGCTTTGGCCATCGTCAAGGGCCTGAATGTCCGGAAATTTGACGTCATGTATTCCGCGAGTCTGCTTCTAGTTGCGCTGGTACAAATCATCACGGTCTTTGGCACGCGTTTCACGCATCGCCTTGATCATAAACGACGCTAATTATGAAAGGAGAAACCCACTATGAAAAAGGTATTTGCTCTGTTCCTGTCCCTGGTGCTCGCCCTGTCCCTGACCTCGGCCTTTGCCGAGCCTCTCACCATCATTGCCACCGAGAACCCGCACGCGGAGGTGCTGGAGCTGGTCAAGGACGACCTGGCCGAGCTTGGCTATGAGCTTGAGATCACCGTCGCCAGCGACTACGTCGTCGAGAACCCCGCCACCGCCGCCGGCGACGTGCAGGCCAACTTCTTCCAGCACTTGCCCTATCTCGCCGGCTACAATGCCTCCGTTCCGGAAGATGAGCAGCTCGTTCCCGTCGTCTTTGTCCACTTTGAGCCCATGGCTCTCTATGCCGGCACCAAGGCCAGCCTGGACGATCTTGCGGACGGCGACCATATTGCTATTCCCAACGATCCCGTCAACGAGACCCGTTCCCTGCTCCTTTTGCAGTCCGCCGGTCTGATCACCCTGCCCGAGGGCACCAACCTGGAAAGCACCGTGACCGCGAACGACGTTGTGGAAAATCCGCACAACCTCGTCCTTGACGAACTGAACGCCGAGCTGATCACCGGCGCGCTGAGCGACGTTGCCTATGCCGTCATCAACGGCAACTACGCCGTTCTTGTCGACCTCGTTCCCTACGTTGACGGCCTTTATGCCGAAACCGCCGACAGCGAAGCCGCTCAGGCTTATGTGAACGTTGTCGTCGTCAAGCCCGAGAACGCCGAGTCTGACTGGGTCAAGGCTCTGGAAAAGGTCATCTATTCTCAGAAAGTGTATGACCTGATCGTTGACAGCGGCTTCGCCCCCGTCTTCGAGGTGCCCGCGGAATAATCCCATATACGCAAAAGCGATTCTCCCAAAAGAAAATCCGCAGTATGCGGCAAGCCGCAGAGCAAGTCCAAACCGGATCGCTCTGCGGCTCTTTTCGTTATCGGTCTTAAGCGTTCCTTTTCTCTCTCAGCAGACGCTTGAGCACTTCACAGAGCACCACAATATCCAGCGGCTTGGCGATATGAGCATTCATTCCATGAGAGAGAGCTTCCTTTTTATCGTCATCAAAGGCGTTTGCGGTCAGCGCGATAATCGGGATATCCGCAAGCTCCTTGTTCGCGAGGCTGCGGATTTCCTGGGAGGCCTGGTAGCCATCCATGACCGGCATTTGGATGTCTATAAGAATCGCGTCATAGTATCCCGCTGTGAAAGCGCAAACCATTTCCACCGCCGCCTGTCCGTTGGAGGCCATCTCCACCAGAAAGCCCGCCTCGCGGAGACGCTCCTGGGCGATCTCCATATTCAGTTCATTGTCCTCAACCAACAGTAGCCGTCTTCCGGAAAAATCATCTGTGAATACAGTCTCCGTCGTTTGATACTCTGTCTGCCGCTGAAGCTTGAAAATGAAGCTCAAAACAAACTCGGTTCCCTGATCCAACTCGCTGGTTACCTGAATAGAGCCTCCCATCATATCAACAAGCCTTTTGGTGATACACAAGCCAAGGCCTGTGCTCTCTGTTTGACTTATCATAGACGTACGTTCCCGCTCAAACGGTTCAAATAGGCGCGATAAAAACTCCGGCGACATCCCGATGCCGGTATCCTTCACACGCAATTCATACACCGCATATTCCTGGATCGCGCATGGCTTCTCATTCAGCTCGATTCGAATTCTGCCGTCCGGCCTGGTGAATTTCACGACATTGCTTAAAAGATTATACAAAATTTGATGGTCGACGCAGACCAAGCCCAAAATATCTGTGAAACGGCGGTGCGTTCTGATGATCGTACGAAAGATCAGGAAAGAGGAATACAAGCGTGCGTAGCAATTCTGCGCGCTTGCCTTTGAATATCAAATGAAGGAAAGCGACAAGCCCGCGCTCGAGGTGCTTGAGCAAATCACGAAGAACCCGCAGAGCCGTCAGGATCTGTACTGGGACTCGCAATGGGCGGCCTTTGCGGACGACGACCGAACGATGATGAGCACCCTTACCGTCATCCCTTATCGCGCAAACTTTGACGGCCATAACATGCTGATGATGGGCATCGGCGGCGTGGCAACGCTGCCGCAGTACCGCAAATGCGGCGGCATCCGGCATTGCTTTGAAAAGGCGCTGCCCGACATGTATCTTCAGGGCGCTGCGTTTTCATATCTTTATCCGTTTTCCACGTCCTTTTATCGGAAATTCGGCTACGAGCTTGGCTGTGAACGCGGCTGCTGGAAGCTTAAGCTTTCCGGCATGCCCAAGACGGTGGTGGAGGGCACGTGCCATCTGCTCGAGCCAGGCGCGGAGCTCAAACGGGATATCCGCCATGTATATGAGGCTTGGCAAAATCGATACAATTTGATGACGATTGATGAAGAAATCGAATATCGCTGGATCGACAAGGCCGATCCCTTCCGTGATAAAGAATATACCTATTTATATAGAAGCGCTTCAGACGAGCCTAAGGGCCTTGTAACTTACCGGCCGGTCATCGACGACGGGGATCGCACGCTGGAATGCACACGTTTTTTCTTCGTCGATCTGGAGGGCTTTTATGGTCTGCTTGCTCTTTTGGGCACGTTGTCGGCGGATCATAGTCATATCACGCTAAGACTGCCTACCGATGTTGATCTGGGCGGGATTTTGCCTGAATGGAGCTTCGGCACGGCGATTGAAAGACGTGAGCAGGCGGGCATGGTACACGTGGTCAATGTTGAACGAGTGTTTCGCATGGCCCGCATGCGCGGAACCGGCTCTCTCAGCATCGATATCGCCGGTCCGCTGATTCCGCAGAACAACGGCCGCTTTTTCGTCGCGTTCGCCGACAGCGTGACGTCCGACATCCGGTGCACGCGAGAGCCGGCGGACATTGCGCTGATCATTCAGGACTTCAGCCGTCTCATCTGCGGACGATATGGCCTGACGGCCCTCCCCTATCTTCCGCAGGTTCAGCTGTTCTGCAAGACGGAAAAGGCCACCAAGGTATTTTATCAGAAGCCGATGTTCATCACAAGGTATTTCTAGATCATGCGAAAAACAGAAAAGAGACAGCGCCCGCTTTCGTTGCCTGAAACAGCGGGCGCTATCTCTTAAAATATCTTTTAAACCGACGCAGGATCACGAAGTTCTCGACTTTATCCCAGCTTTTCCGCCTCCCGACGGACCAGATCATAGAATTGCTGCTCCCAGCGGTTCAAGGTATACCCCTTTATAAATACCAGAGCGTCCTGATATTGCGGCATGTCCTCGTCGCTCTCAAGCTGAACGAGACCGTACCTGTCCAGCATTTCCTGCGGCATCGGCGAGGACCACATATACGTTGAGGGCGACCGCCTTAAAATCTCGAACTGGCTTCCGCATTCACGCGCCTGTATCTGCCGCCGTGGAACGGTGCGTCCTTCTGGGGCATAAGCGCCGAAAAGAGGAAGCGCCTCCTCGCCAGCAAGCTCAATATAGGGCGCAAGCGCTCCCCTTTCCAGCCGCCCTTCCCTTGCCAACGGATGCCGCTCCGACATCAGGGCCACATGCCTAAACGTCCAATACAGCACATAGTGGAGTCCTTGTTCGGAAAGGCTTTCCAGTATCTTGTTCTGCTTCTCCACACTATAACGGATGATGCCGACGCCCGCCTCGCGACTGAGCAGCGCGTGGATACTCTCCTGCATGCCCGTCTCCCGTATGGTCAGCTCCATGCCCTCATGCGCATCCAGAGCGTTCACATATTCCGTGAGCGCATGCGTGATATAACCGGCTCTGGGAATCGCAACGCTCAAATTGGCGGCCGCTCGGTTGTGCCCCTGGTAGATGGCGTCCATCGCGTCCATCTGCTCCAGGATGGAGCGCGCTCTGACAAGAAACGTCTCTCCCTTGCGTGTGGGAACCATGCCTGTACCCGTGCGCTCAAAGATGCGAAAGCCGCACAGCTGCTCCAATTCCTTAAGCGCCTTGCTCAAGTTGGGCTGGCTCATATATAGCGCCTCGGCTGCGCGGGTTTGAGAGCCAAGGCGCGCGACCGTAACGGCGCAGCGCAGCTGATGGATATTCATAAAGCCGACGACCTCTTCCCGTCAACATATGGACGACGTCCGGCGCAAAACGCCTCGATCGCGGAACGGTTCGAAGGTAAGAGCGGCGCGGGCAGACGATCCGGCGCAAAGAATCGCAGCTCCTTCACCTCTTCCTCCTGGCATTTCAGTTCGCCGTGATAGCGCGTACAGAGAAACACGACGTCGACGTTGCTCACCTCATCGCCGTTGGGATAGGTATAGCGCATATCGGGACCTGAGAAAACGCCGAACAGCTCAAGCTTCTCCGCCACAAGGCCCGTTTCCTCCAAAAGCTCGCGCGCGGCGGCATCCTCTACCCGTTCATATAGCTCCACAGAGCCCCCCGCGTAGCCCCAATCCTTGCTGTCCGCGCGAAGCTGAAGCAGAATCTCGCCCTTTTCATTTTCCACAATCACGGAAGCCCCGCATTGTATCAAGGGGATATGCCCAACACGCTTGCGCATTTCCATGATATATCCGCTCATCGACCCATCCTCCTTGTATCCATTTGCATTTTTACCATAACAACATGTTACATTGCACACTTCTTCCGAACGTGGTATACTTTCCGCGTATTCATTCACCTTTGAAAGGAGCTTCCTTTATGAAAGCTACACGTCGCCGCCCTATCAGGCGGCTTTGGAGTCTCGCGCTCGCCTCGTTGCTATGGATCGGCCTGGGCTCCGGCGGCACCCCCAGCCCGTCGGGCGAGAGCGCGTCCGCTTCAACGGAACGTAAACGAACCGCCGCTTATGTGTTCGATCGCTCGGGTCTCATCCTGAAGGACCGCGACGCGGATCATCTCGATCAGCTGAACTTCTCCTTCGCGCTCATCAAAAATGGTGAGGTAAGCGGAAGCCACTGGAGCAGCATTGAAACCTATAAAGCGTATATTCAAAACCATCCGCACATCCTGCCGGTTCTCTCCATCGGGGGCTGGGGCGCGGACGGCTTTTCTCAGGCCGCCGCCACCGAGGATGGGCGTACCCGCTTCGTGGACAGCACACTCCTGCTGATGCAGAAGCATGGCTTTCTGGGCGTGGATATCGACTGGGAATACCCTTGCTCATCCGTGGCCGGCATCGCCTCAAGCCCCAAGGATCGAGAAAATCTGACGCTGCTTCTCAAGGCACTGCGCCAAGGGCTGGATCGTCTGACGGACGAAGATGGCAAGCCGCGCATGCTGGCCATTGCGATTGGGGCGGTGCCCTCCCTGATCGACAACATTGACTGTGCCGCCGTCGGAAGCATCGTCGATCAGGTCAATCTGATGACGTATGATCTGCAAACGGCGAACGTCGCCAGCCATCACACCCCGCTCTATGCTGGAAATGACGCTTATCCCCTCAGCGCCGATCTGGCGGTACGCCGCTTCAGCGAGGCCGGAATTCCCAGAAGCAAGATGATGATCGGCGCGGCATTTTATGGCCGTCAGTTTACCCTGACCGCTCAAACCGATTCGCCCGTCTTTGCCGCCGCGTCTGACAGCGGCGCCAAGAGCCTTACTTATACGAAGCTACAAAGCTTCCTTCAGAATGCGCAAATTGGCTTCGACGACAAAGCGAAAGCGCCCTATGCGACAGACGGCAAAACGTTCGTAACCTACGATGATCCTCTTTCCATCCGCTATAAGGGCGCTTATGTGAACCAGAACGGTCTGATGGGCATGATGTGCTGGGAATACGGCGGAGACAGCAGCGGAGAGCTGCTCGCCGCCATGCACTCAAGCCTCAACGGCGGTTAAAGTTTCGCCTTGAGCGGTGCAAGATCGATCTCCCGTCTGTCCTTCAACGCCTCATACAGGCGGGCCAGCACAGCCTTGACGCCGCCGGAGACATCGCTTTCGGCGTTAAGCGGCATCACGGGATCATGCACGCTGAGCCTAAGCAAGAACCACGCGCTGTTCAGTTCTCCGTCGATATCAAACGAGATACGCACGCCCTCGCGGTTATCCGGCGCGACATGCCAATCCTCATGACCGCTGGCGTAGTCAAGCACATGCTCGATCACGAGCTTGGCCGCCGTTGCGAAGTCCTCGCAGATCACAGGCAGCCGAATCTCGGTGCTCTCAACCGGCTCACGCAGCCCGTCAAGCAGCTTGCTCAGCGTCTCCCCCTGCTGCTTAAGCTGCATGGCCTTGATGAGAAGCACGGTGACCAGATACATGCCGTCGTCCAAGAAATGATTGTCCCGAAGGGCCGCGTGTCCGCTCGTCTCAATGGCGAGCGGACAATTGATGCCCGCCTTATTCAAACGGATCGCCTCGTCAATGACATTGCGATAGCCGCGCTTATAGCGGTAATGCTCGCCGCCCCATTCCTTGATGAAATCGCTCAAGCCGGAGGAGGTTACCGAATCCGTCACGATGGTCGCGCCGGGCATTTCGTCCAGCAGAATCGCCGAAATCATCGCGATTAGACGATTGCGGTTGATCTCCTTTCCGGTATGATCAACAATCGCGGCGCGGTCGCAATCCGCGTCAAAAATCACACCCAAATCGGCCCCCACACGCTTTACCGCCGCCGAAACGGAAGCCATGGCTTCCGGATTTTCGGGATTAGGCACGTGATTGGGAAAGTGGCCGTCAGGATCAAGGAATTGGCTTCCTTCGATCCACGCGCCCAGCTCTTCCAGCATAGCCGCATAGAAGCCGCCCGCTCCGTTGCCCGCGTCCACCACCACATGGAGGCCTAGCAACGGCTTTTGAACATTGGGCGCGACGCCGTCGATGATCAGCCGCATCAGATGCCGTTGATAAGCCGGCAAAAAGGGCGTATGACGAATTTCTCCCGTCGGACGAGCTTCGCTCTTTTCCAAGGTCTGCGCCATGGACAGCAGATCGTCCAGCTCATCAAAGCCCAGACCACCCTCCGCCGTGAAAAACTTGAGTCCATTCAGCTGCCAGGGATGATGGCTTGCCGTAACCATAATGGAACCATCCGGCCGGAAGCCCTCCGTCAGAACCGCCATATACATCGCGGGAGTGGTACACAGACCATAGTCGACCGCCATGGCCCCCGCAGACGCGATACCGGTGGCGGCCGCTTCGAGCAGTTCAGGGCCGGATACGCGGCTGTCACGTCCAAGCGCGACGCTGACCTGTGCAACGTCCTTCCCCGTTTTTTTCGCCACAAAGCGTGCAAAGGCCACACCAAGCGTTCGGGCTACATCGGGCGTCAGTGTCGCGTTTTCTCCAACCGCCACGCCCCGCACGTCAGAACCGCTCTTGAGTTTCCGATAATCCATGCTTTCACTCTCCCAATCATCCATCCAGCCGCGTCATACCCTCGTCTGCGGCCGAGCGAAGCAGCTGATAGACAGGCTTCAGCCGCAAAAAATCCTCCGATACGTGATCCACAATTTCCGGCCTATAGCATTCGCTAAGCGGCGTCCCTACCCGTTTGACATAAATCTCCTTGCATGGATAGAGCATCGCCAGATCCGCCGACATGCCTGAGGGCGGCTTGATGCTTTTATAGCGATCTCCATAAACGCACAGCGTCTTGTCGGGAATCCCCGCCTCGCGCAGGACATTCAGCACTTCGCTGGGGCGCGTCTCCATCCGCCTGCGGATCGCATCCATCGCGGGGCGATTCGGGCCCCAGAAGCCCACGCCCCATTCCACTACCTCCGGCGAAAGCTCAAACCAATACATGGCGGCATATTGACGCTCCTCGGCGGCGCGCCGGAACAGCATCCACATATGATCCCGATAAGGGGACTTGTCTCTCGTAAAGCGTATGTCACGGTTGATGCGGGCCAAACACTTATTGGGACGAAGCTCCATATCATCCGCGATCCGCGTGATCGTGGGCGTCATCGCCTCAATAAACTCGGCGAATGGCTTGCGGATATATGCCTCGTATTCCTCCCTATGCGCATGAAACCAGGGTACCTCATTATGAAAACGGATGTCGAGGAAGAAACGGATCGTCTCTTCCGGAAAGCCCTGAAACATCGTCGATCTCATCCTTTCATAGGATATTATACCCGATTTATAATGCCATTTCAAGGCTTCTCTGGATACAAAGCGGCCGTCCGAAGGTGTCTGTTCGGACGGCCGATAGATTAGGCTTCCTCGCCGTTTATATGTCCCCGACGCGATCTGCGCCCACGCGGCGCCGCGTCCTCCGGCTGAGAGGGACGGCGGAACGCAGCGTCGCTGTCATAAGCGGCGCTTTCCTCCCGATCGTCCGGCACGTGTCCGTCTACGATTCCTTCCTCCTCATACCCTTCGGGATTGTCCTCATAATACTCGTCATAATACGCATCGTCAGGGCCATCATAGGCGCCGTTGTCCTCCGTTGTGTCTATAAATTCCCCCTCCGGCTGGGCCTCCTCCCCGAAGCTGACATTCTCCTCTGATTCATCAAATTCGGCATTGTCAGGCACAGCGTAAGCCATTCGGTCATAATCGGCGTCATCCGTATCCACGCCGCTGGTCATGCTTTCGTCATAATATCCGCTGTTGATGGCGGAGTAGTCCTCTTCCGTCTCGGCGGGACGGGCGCTGCGCGCATATTTTAGATGCGGAAGCTCAAGCTCCTCTTCTGAAATATCGTCCTCAAGCGCCGAGCTGTCGACAACAACCGCCTCTTCGGCGCCGTTCTTTTCTTCCTTAGGCTCCTCCTCGGCGGCAGGGGATACATAATCGCGGTGCTTCGCACGTTCAAGCTGGTCAACCGCATTCTCCGAAGCCTTCTTCTGATCCGCACGGCGCTTCGTCGCAATGATCAAAAGCACGCAGGAGGCGATCAGCAGAAGCCCCGCGATCACCGTGATGGGAATGACGACAAGCTGCACGGTCTTGGGTGCCGCGCCAACACTACTGTCGCTGATCGGCGGGATCGTCGCGGGATCAAAGGTCGGCTCCGGCGTCGGGTTGGGCACAGGCGTCGGCGTGGCGGGCGCTGGCGTCGGAACGGAGAACGCGATCTGCATCTCGTTGCTCTCAAACGTCAGCTTGTTTTCCAGTGGATCCTGCGCCGTTACGGTAAAGCGATATTTGCCCGCCATGGAAAGCGCGGTATCCCGGGAAAGAGTGCGCGTCTCGCCGGCGGCGATGCTGTCGAAGGTATACAGCTTCGTATCGCCATGGGAAACCGTCACGTTCTTGGCCTCGACAGAGCTGTCGTTGGTGATCGCGATGCTGAAGCGCACCAGGCCCGGCTGCTCAAACACCTCTGTGCGGTCAGGCGTCGCGACTACGGACAGATTCAGCGCCTCAGAGGGATCGACCGCCGTAATGGTGAGCGCCTCCGTCATGACAGTAGCCTCCGCACCGGTCGCGTCGGTAGCCGTAATGGTAAACTGATAATCCTGCGTCACCGGGATGGTGACTTCCCTTTCCAGCGTAAGCGACTTGCCCGCCTTCACCTCCTGGTTGGTAAAGACGTCGCCCAGCGTCGCGTCGGTGACACGGATATCGCTATAATCGACGCTTCCGCTGTTTTTCAGCGTCAGGGAAAGCGTCACCGTTCCGTTCTCCACCACGCCCTTGGAGCTGGAGCTTAACGTCGCCGAAAGCGACGCCTCGCCATAGACGATCTTCTGGTTCTCGACGGTATAGGTCTTCGCCTTGCCCTTTTCCTCGGTTTTATAGGTGATAGTCGCGCCGCTGGTCAAATCCTTCTTGCCCATGGTGACAGGGTATTTGATATCCGCCGTTTGGCCCGCCTTCAGCTCGGGAATCGTCTGCTTTTCCTTATAAATATCCTTGTTTTCCTGAATGGTCACATCCCATAGGCTGACCGTGCCTGTGTTGGAAATTTCATAACGGACAACAATATTCTGCCCCTCTGTGGCGATACTGGGGCTGATGGTGCGCTTAACGTCGATGGCCGCCTCAGCGGTCTGGAGGGAAATCGGCTGCGCGATAGACTGGCTCTGGCTGACGGACTCGCCGCTTTCCTTGTAAAGCGTATACATGGCGTAATAAATCACGGAACCGTTTTCCAGCGTGCGATCGCTGACGTCATAGGTGCCGCTCCACGTTTTGCTCTCGCCGGCCTTTAACGTGACCGCGCCGTTCGTGCCGAAATCGGAGACGATCTGACCGGCGGGGTCGTAAAGCACGAGTGGATCCTTCATATCCTCAGAGCCGGAGTTGGAGATGGTGATGGTGACGTTTACCGGTCCCGGGCCCGTCAGCTTGTTGGGCGAAAGCTCCATTTCACACACGATGGGATCTGTTTCGGCCGCAGCAAGGCTTACCAGCGACACCATCGCCACCGCTACCAGGCATAGGAAAATTCCGATCCGTTTCCTCATGTATCTCGGACGGCCTCCGCCGCCCTTCCTCCCTTCGGCAAGCCGATGGCTCTATTGGAACGAGCATGGGTATTCTTTCCATTTCCAAGCCGGACGATTCCGCGTTTCTTGGTTTTCATGCTTCTTCTATGATATTTTATTGCAAAAGCATATTGATGTCAAGAGCAGAGGTGTTTTTGGGCTGAAAAGCCGGTTTTTTACAAGATGTTCAGGGGATCAGGTTGAGCATATCGTCCTGGTTGCTTACATCCACAAAGCTGGCCGGCACCTCTCCGACGATAATGCTCTCAGCGATGGGAACGGTGGTCTTGACTTCCACGACCTCCGAGCCGGTCGGGACGATCAGGCTGACCGTCGCCCGCAGGGACAAAAAGATCTTATGCCTTGTCTGATTGATGCCCGCCGCCTCAAATTCGGTCTCAAAATTCGTATGCACCGCTCCGACCGGAAGAATCTGCACGTTAATCCTGGGCCCAAAGCCTGACAGGAACCTTACCCCCAGCGCCGCGCCCAGCGGAATTTCCACAAACTGATTTTCGGCGCTGTTGAGCTCCCCTTCCGCCAAAATCGCCGTTCGCGAGGCCAGCTCATTCATGCGCATCGTGTTCGCCCGAAGCATGGACACGTGCCCCGTCGCGTCCATCGTCGTGTCGATCAGCTCCTCATAGCTCACGCCCTGCCCGACGATCTCCATCACCGCCTCGTTGATGGTCTCCACCGCCATGGAATACGCGCGCGCATAGGCCAAATCAAGCATTGTCTGACTAAGGTTCTGCTCCATCAGAATCGCCCCTGCCAGCAGCAGAAGGAGCGCGATGATCAAAACACGCCATCGGGTTCTTTTTTGCCCTGCCGTCATTCATACCCCTCCCGCGTCCTTCTATGACTATGCGCCGGAGGGGCAAAAAATCACTACGGCTTGACCGCGCGCGTCGCCCAGTAGGCGGGAATATTGAAATCATGAAAAACGCCGGTGGCGTTGGTGTCCTCGTAAACATGCGTAAGCCGGAAGCCGGCCTCCAGCTGACCGCCAATCTGCTCCTCCAGCGTATGGGAGAACTGCACTCCGCTTTGCGTCTTCTCCAAGGACGCCATCTGCTCGGGATTTTTCAGTGGATCAAAGGGCAGAGAGTGGACAATCGTCCTTTCGTCCTCATCGAACAAATAGCTGATCCCGTTGTCCAGCCCCGCCAGCAGCACGCCGCCGCTTCTGAGAACGCGGAAGCACTCTCTCCAAATCGGCCTGACCTCCCGCACATAGCAATTCGAAACGGGATGAAAGATCAAATCGAATTCTCCGTCCAAGAAGGGAAGGGGCTTGGTCATGTCGGTGCGGAGGGCGCGGATATCGTATCCCTCGCGTTGGGCAACCAGCCGCTCGCTTTCAATTTGCTTGGAGGAATAGTCCAGCACCGTACATTCCGCGCCCAGAATGGACAAAATCGGCATCTGCTGACCTCCGCCGCTGGCGAGACCAAGCACGCGCTTTCCTTGAAGCTCGCCAAACCATTCGTGCGGCACGGGCCTTGTCGGGGTGAGCAGCACGTTCCAGCGACCTTCTCTCGCCGCCTGGCAGACCGCATGATCGACGGGCTTTCCCCACTCCCACCCTTCTTCGATCCAGCGGTCAATAATCCGCGCGTTTGTCTCCTGATAATCCATGCTCCGTTCCCCCTCAGCTTCTCTTTGATATATTATAGCATGTGATTTCAGGCGTAACAAGACCGGCCTCCGCTTTGGGACGGAAGGCCGGTGTCATTATGCTATTGATTTATTCCTCCATGCTGTCATAAACGGCCTGCATAAACGAGTCAGCGTCCTCCTGAGAGGAAAAGAGGATGCATGGCTTCCCTTCGTCCTTTCCGTCAGGGTATACCTTGATATACAGCTGATCCTCCATGCCGCCCGTCAGTCTTCCCCAACGCCCGCATAAAACCAGCAGGGTATTTACACAGTCACTGTCATCCAGGAAGTCCCAAATCCAGTATTCCTTTTCGTGAAAGGCAAAAATGGTACCTTCCTTAGGATCGATCTCGACGATAACGGCTCCCTCCGGCTGATCCGCGTCGTCCATGCCCACGCCAAGCCCCACGCCGCCGTACTCGATGCTCTCGTCGCCCTCCTCCAGCAGCAGGATGATTCGTTCAAAAAGCGTCTCCGAAAAAGCGCCTGTACACATGCATAAAATGCCCAGAACAAGCATCAGCGCGATTCCCTTTTTCATGCTCTCTCCCCCTTTGCTTGATGATATGATAGCATCCCTTTGTCCGCCAACGTCAATCCGGTTTCCCATAACTTCCTCCTGTTTGTTACAGGCGCGCTATGGCGCGTATCTAGCTTGTATGGTATAATAAAGGACGTGGAATACCCATTGGCAGGAGGTAGCGCCTTGTATCATCAGTCAAACTACAGTGGTCGGCAGGAGCCTTATCCTCAGGACGCTTATGAGTCCTCCGGCTGGGAGGAGGATCCCGCCTATCAATCACCCGAGGACAGCGCGTCGGACACGCCCAAAAAGCGAACCATTTTTAAGCCGCGCCTGACAAAGCCGAATTTCGTTCTGTCCGTGCTTGTCAATACCGTCCGTATGCTTGCGCTTTTGATTGTTCTTTGCGGACTGGCGCTGGCGGGCGCCGTGGTCGGCATCGCTAAGGGGTATATGGAAACAGCCCCCACGCTTGATCTGACGCTTCTGGACGCGCAGGACAAAACCTCGTTTTTTTATGATACCCAGGGCAATGTCATTACCGATTATAAGGGAACGGAAAACCGCATTATGGTCAACATCTCCCTGATGCCCGAGCAGCTGCGCAACGCTTTCGTGGCCGTGGAGGACGCGCGTTTTTATACCCATAACGGCATTGACATCAAACGCATCATCGGCTCGTTTGTCCAAAATTTTGTTTCCGGCTCTCAGCAGGGCGGTTCAACGATCACGCAGCAGCTGATCAAGAACACCGTCCTGTCCAACGAGCTGAGTTATAAGCGCAAGATTCAGGAGGCCTATCTTGCCATGCAGCTTGAAACGAAATATACCAAGCTGCAAATATTGGAATACTACCTTAATACTATCTATCTGGGCGAAAACTACTATGGCGTCCAGGTGGCGGCGCAGGGGTATTTCGGCAAGGAATTGAGTCAGCTCACGCTTCGCGAGTGCGCGATGCTCGCGGGCATGACCAACAATCCCTATTATTACAATCCCCGTCGCAATTTTTACACCCGCGTCTCTGAAACCACCGACTATAAAAAGATTACCAATGATCGTACGGATTATGTTCTGCGCTGCATGTATGAAAACGAATTTATCACACAGCAGCAATACCAGGAGGCTCTCAATCCTGCCACAGCCGCCGTGCTGGAGACCTCTACCACCGAGGGCGACGGCATGTATCAATACGCCCACTACGTGGAATACGCCGTGCAGGATATCGTGGACTGCTTTTTAAAGCTCAACAACCTCGAAGACACCAGTGAAAACCGCTACAAAATGGAGAATGAACTGCGTACCGGCGGCTACCATGTGACTCTCGCCATTGATACCGAAATTCAGGAAATCGTAGAGAATACGCTGGAGAGCTGGACGGACTATCCGGCTCTGAGAGATCCCAGCGACAAGGTCTACCGCACCCTGAACAGCGACGGCACCTACGATGAGATTGTTCAGCCTCAGGCGGCCGCCGTGGTGCTGGATTACCGTACCGGCGAAATCAAGGCAATCGTTGGCTCCCGTACCCGTCCCACGGCACGTAAGACGCTCAATCGTGCGACCGACATGAAAATGCCCGTCGGTTCCACCATCAAGCCCATTGCCGTCTATGCCCCCGCCATCGAGCTGGGGTATTCGCCCGCGAGCATCGTCTATAACATTCCCGTGCCGATTTCGGGCTGGACCGGCTCGGACGGGAAGGACACCTGGCCGCAGAATTATGGCGGAGGCAGCTACACGGGGCCCACGACGTTGCGCTACGGCATGAAGAAAAGTCTGAACGTCGCTGCGGCGCAGGTGCTTCTAAATATGGTCGGTGTGGATCGGTCCGTCGATTTTCTGCTGCGCATGGGTGTTGACCGCGAGAATATCGACGCGACGCCCTTCGGCCTCTCGTTAGGCTCAAGCGGCATCACGCCGCTTCAACTGTCCGTCGCCTATGGCGTACTGGGAAATGGTGGCGTATATCAGACGCCCATCTCCTTCCTGGGCATTTCGGACAGCAGCGGACACGTTGTGTATGACAGCCATGCCGAACAGGAACAGCGGCAGGTATTTCGACCGTCAACCGCCTGGATGGTCGTTGATATGATGAAAGATGTCGTCTCAAGCGGCACGGCCACCGTCGCCAAGATGGACGGGCAGACCGTCGCGGGCAAAACCGGAACGAACAGCGATCAGCGCGGCGTGACTTTTGTGGGCATGACGGGCTGGTATGTATCCTCCATCTGGGTAGGGCACGACAATTACAAGCCTCTTTCCTCCAAGTCTACCGGCAGCAACGGCGCGCTTCCCATCTGGAAGAGCTATATGACCGAAATCCATAAGGTCAAGGGGCTTGACAACCGTGATATTATCGAGGCCGATCCCGAATCCCTGGGGCTGGTCAAGGTAACGACCTGCGCCGTAAGCGGTCAGCTTGCCACGGATCTTTGCCGCAACGACAGCCGTGGCTACGGCACTGTTACCGACTATTGGTATCAGCCGACGGTGCCCACCGTATCCTGCCAGATGCATCAGGCGGTGGAGGTCTGCACCGAAAGCGGCGGTCTTGCGACGGAATACTGTCCAAATACTGTCACGAAAGGCGTCGTGGTCATTCCAAGCGGTCACCCCTTGAGCTCCTTGGCCAACGACAGCCAATACGCCTCGGTCGTCGCGGAATATCTCGGCACCGCGGGCTCGCTGGGCTATTGCATGCTGCATACCAGCTATAGCGACTATACGGATCAGAACACGGGCGGATGGACGGACGGCGGATACAGCGATCCCGCATCGGAAAACGCGTTGCTTCCCGACGCACGTCAGCTTCTGCAAAGCGCCTATGATTTGATGGCCTCCATGGACGTCTCCTCGCCCGCCTACCAGAGCATTCAGAACGCGGCGGCGGGGCTGAACAGCATCCTTTCGGGCGGCAATCCCACCACGGCGGATGTAGCTGCCGCCATGGCGGTTTTGACGCAGGCAATCGCGAGCGCCTACTAAAGCACGGCCGTCACGAATTTTGCGTTCAGGACCTCGACAAAGTGCGGGGTGCAGGGGACTGTGTCCCCTGCCAGAATCTGGGACACAGTCCCAGAAGCCTTACGCCGCAGCGTTTTCCAAGCGAGAGACGCGTCGGCCCATCTGGGCCAGCGCTGCGGCACTTTGTGAAAATAGGGGGTTATCGACGATCTGAACGCGCGGAAGGGCATTTACCCTCCCGCGCGTTATTGGATCAGCTTTTCTCGGAACCCGTTTCATTCCGCCGTATTCCTTGCGCCTCCTCGCTCGCGCCCAGCTCTCCCCGTTTCCACGCGGGTTTTTGCATGTGAATGGCATATAGCTGCGCATAGTTTTCCGCCTCGCTGGGCGTTTGGACGGCGGCGGGGGTAAGGCCCGTACATTCCGTAGCCGAGGCCAGCTCCTCCACCTCACGGATCGGCGGATTGACAAGCGATTCTGATGGATTTCGTTCCATTTCTCTGCGCCTCCTCTGATGATTTCACAGGAAGGATGCGCAAAGCTTCATGATCTTATGCCGCTTTTTCCACGTCTTGACAAATCTGGATACCACACATATGATAGAGGAGGCAGCTTGTTTTCTCCATGATTTCAAAGGATCGCATCAACGATGGCCAGATTTATGAAGACTTTGGCATGGATCATTCTCGCTTTATATTTTCTAATTTTGTGCATCGGCTTGCTGAGCTTGCCTCAGGAATCCGCCATTGCGGCTGTCATTCCAACTCTCCTGCTCCTGATTTTCGGTTCTCTCACCATGGTTTGGCCTGCTCTATTCCATCGGCGTAATTTTGGAGCGATTGCAAGACAATCGAGAGTCGCAAAAGGAAATGGTGTCCCTTTTAATGGAACTTCGCGACGCAATCCGCGAGAAGCCTAACGATAAGAAAGATGAACTGACAGAGGAAGGCCTGCCGAAACCCGTGGTTGACATCATCCCTGAGATGATTGACGCCCATGCTATCCGCTGTCCTCGATGCGGAACCGAGCTCAGAAGTGAAATTACCCGCTGTTTCTATTGCGGCGCAGCATTCCGCAGACACGATTCGGATTAAAACCGTTTTTCTTTGACAACCCTGGTCCATGTACATATAATATTAGGAAACCGCCAAAGAAGGAGCGATGCGCTCTGAAACGCCATGAAATCAATCAGCGAATCGGCTATTATCCGACCTCTCCTGAGACGCGCGAGTCTCACAATCAAACGCGAATCCCAGGGCGGAAAGACACCCGAAGAACCCCGACAAAGATACGAAAGCCTATCCCAAAGTCAGCACGACGGCCGCTCCGCAAACCGGCGCAGGGATTTCCTTACACTCCGGCAAGCGGCCGGACAGGGCCGCTTGCACAAGGAACCGGCCATGGCCGGTTAATCCCGCTTTTGACCATCGCCTGTGCTGTCGTCTTTGTCGGCTGCGCAATCGCGCTTATCAACTACTTCAGCAATCTTGCCATTTCAAAAGAGGCGTCTGAACAGCTCGGCGACATCTATGCGTCCGCGAGAGATACCGTGTCCGAAGCACCCAGCGTCGCTCCTTCCCCCACACCCTTGACAACCGCCGCACCAGCGTTGCCGCGTCAGGAAGGTCTGCTCCCTACCGCAACGACGCCCCAGCCGACGGCAACGGAGCTGTGGCCGCAGGTCTACGCCGATAATCCAAAGCTCAAGGTTACGTCCGTTTTTGACGAACTGCAAAGTCAGAACCGTGATATCATCGCTTGGCTAAAAATTGAAAATGAGCTGGATGAACCTGTCGTGCAAAGGGACAATACCTATTATCTGACCCATAATGCCCTTGGGCAAACCAGCGTGACCGGCGCGCTCTTCCTGGATGAGATATGCGATTTGATCCATGTGCCCACCCAAATGATCATATATGGTCATAACATGAAGACAGGCGCCATGTTCGGCATGCTCAAAAAGTATACAGTCAAGGGATCTTCTTATTATAAGGAGCATGCCTTCATTGATTTTAATACGCTTTATGAAAATGGACGATATGTGATTTTCGCGGTCTGCGAGGTGGACATCCGTTCGGATCAGCCCTATTATCTTCCCTTTTGGCACTATCAACGCTTTTCCAGTGAGAAGCAGTTTATGGATTATGTTGCATCGGCACGCGCATTTTCTCACTATTTCTGCTCGGTGGATGTCGAGCCTGGGGATCGTTTGCTGACACTTTCAACCTGCACCGGTACGGACGACAACAAGCGTCTGATCGTCATGGCGCGCAAGCTTCGGGAGAATGAAGATCTTCTGGCACTCAATATGGCCGTGATGAGCACATACGATAAATAAATAAGACAAACGGAGTCGGAGAATACGTCCTCCGGATCTATTCAGACCGGTGAAAAAGCTCGCTACGCGATCTTTTTCGCCGAAACAGAATTCACCTGCGCCTTCGGCACGGCCGGTGAATCCTGCAAGGAAACCGGCAAACCTTACGCTGCAGTGTTTTCCAAGCGAGAGAAGCGCCGTCCTATCTGGGTCGGCGCTATAATGCGCGGCGTGCAAAGCGGCGTTCGCGTTTTGCTAAATCAGCAATCTACCATGTTAAAGTGCAAGAGAACGTGTTCGGGAAATGCATAGGAAAAGCAAGCGAAAAACGTCGTTTGGTCCTTATAAAAACACCAAAAATACAAAGTCACTAAACCCCTATATTTCGCGGCTTTGGGCGACGAAACGACCGAATCGGACCGAGGACAGGGGACATTTTCCGCTTGACTTCCCCCGCCAACAGGTATACAATGCAACTCAAGAAAGGCATTGACGGGGAGACGTGGCCGTGTTCCCCCTTCCAAAGAGAGCTTCCGGCAGCTGAAAAGGAAGCGGAAGGGTTCGGTGAATTCCTCCCCAGAGTCGTCCGGCTGAAAGAAAACAGTAGGTCGGACCGGTACGGGCCGTTACCCTGGGAGCAGCTTTCTGTTCGCTGAGGCCGTTTTTTTGGCAGTCAGAGGTGGTACCGCGTTAGCACGCCCTCTTCCATCGCATATTGCGTTTGGGAAGAGGTATTTTTTTATCGCTTCATTCGGGTCATTCCCGTTTGAAAATACATTTCCTAAAATTCAGGAGGAAAGAACCATGAAAAAGATCGTTTCTATCCTTTTGGTGGCCATGATGATCCTGTGCGCCACGGCGGCCGTCGCCGAGGGTGAGACCTATAAGGTCGGCATCTGCCAGTACATTACGCATGACGCGTTGGATCTTGCGACTCAGGGCTTCATGGACGCTCTGACCGAGGCGCTGGGTGACGCCGTCACCTTCGATCTGCAAAACGCCGCCGGCGATTCCAACACCTGTTCCACCATCGCCAACGCCTTCGTGGCCGACAGCGTCGATCTCATTCTGGCCAACGCGACGCCTTCCCTCCAGGCCGCTGCCGCCGCGACGGCCGACATTCCGATCTTGGGCACCGCCGTTACTGAGTATGGCGTTGCTCTGGGTATCAACGACTTCAACGGCACTGTAGGCGGCAACATCTCCGGCACCTCTGACTGCGCACCCCTTGATCAGCAGGCTGCGATGATTCAGGAACTGTTCCCTGAGGCCAAGACCGTCGGTCTGCTTTACTGTTCTGCCGAAGCCAACAGCCAGTATCAGGTTGATACAGTGAAGGGCTACCTGGAAGAGATGGGCTATAGCTGCACCCTCTATCCCTTCGCCGACAGCAACGACATCGCTGCCGTCACCCAGACTGCTACGGACGCCTCTGATGTGATCTATGTACCTACCGACAATACAGCCGCCGCCAACACCGGCATTGTGGATAACATTTGCCGTCCTGCGGGCGTTCCTATCGTGACCGGTGAAGAGAGCATGGCGAAGGGCTGCGGCGTCGCGACCCTCTCCATCAGCTACTATGATCTGGGCGTGACTACCGGCAAACTAGCCGCGAAGATTTTGACCGGCGAGGCCGACATCTCCACCACCCCCATCGCTTATGCCGAGAACTTCACCCCCGAATACAACCCCGTTATCTGCGAGGAACTGGAGATCGCCGTTCCCGAGAGCTACACGGCCCTCGATGTAGAATAATCTCCGTGGGCTTCTAAAAATCTGTGGGAAAAGGGACTTCCTTTTCCCACGTTTTTTCAATGGCAAAGACATTGGCAACGGACATCCGTCCGTGCCTGTAATTGGGGGAAAACACATTGACGAGCTTTCTTAATGCGTTGCCTGGCGCTATCTCCCAGGGCCTTATCTGGGGCATCATGGCGATTGGCGTCTACATCACCTACAAGCTCCTGGATATCGCTGATCTGACGGTGGACGGCTCCTTCTGCACGGGCGGCGCCGTTGGAGTGATGCTGATTGCCTCGGGCCACAACATTTGGGTGTCCCTTCTGGCAGCCCTTGCCATAGGGATGCTGACCGGTATGGTGACGGGCCTTCTGCATACCGTCTGCGGTATTCCGGCGATTCTTTCGGGTATTCTGTCTCAGCTGGGCCTTTGGTCGATCAACCTCGCCATCATGGGCATGAAGGCAAATCAATCCCTAAACGTCAACAAATACTCTCTGCTCGTTTCCCTGCGCTATTTGCAAGACGTCAACAAGGGGACGCGGGCCTTTTGGTATCATCCTATTTTTGTGGTTGGTGTCTTCACGATCGTCATCATCGCCATCTTGTATTGGTTCTTTGGCACGGAGCTTGGATGTTCCCTTCGCGCCACAGGCTCCAATCCTAACATGGCTCGGGCACAGGGCATTAATACCAATTTCAACAAGGTACTAGGCCTAATGCTCTCCAACGGCCTCGTCGCGCTTTCCGGCGCGCTTCTCGCGCAATATCAGAGCTTCGCGGATATCAACATGGGACGCGGCGCGATCGTCATCGGTCTGGCCGCCGTCATCATCGGAGAGGTCATGTTCAGTCATATCTTCCGCAATTTCGGTTTCAAGCTTCTGGCCGTGTCGCTGGGGTCAATCATTTACTACATTGTCATCCAGGCCGTGGTCAGCTTAAGTGGCATCAACTCCAACTATCTTAAGCTGCTTACTGCGATCATCGTTGCGATCTTCCTTGCGGTACCGTATTGGAAGGGACGCTATTTTGCAAAGCCCGTGAAGAAGGGAGAAACGACCCATGCTTGAAATCAAGAATATCTCCAAAACCTTCAATCCGGGCACGGTCAATGAAAAAGCCGCCCTTGACAATGTCTCCCTTTCCTTAAATGACGGCGATTTCATCACGGTGATCGGCGGCAACGGCGCGGGCAAGTCCACGCTGCTCAACGCCGTCGCGGGCACCTGGCTGGTGGACGAGGGGAGCATCTCCATCGACGGCGTGAATGTGACGAAGCTTTCCGAGCACAAGCGCGCGAAATTCATCGGCCGCGTCTTTCAGGATCCGATGATGGGCACCGCCGCCACCATGCAGATCGACGAAAACTTGGCCCTGGCCATGCGCCGAGGCAAGCCGCGCACCCTTCGCAGCGGCATCACGCCGTCCGAGCGTGAAAGCTATAAGGAGCTTCTCAAGGAGCTGGATCTCGGCCTCGAGGATCGCCTGACTGCCAAGGTCGGCTTGCTTTCCGGCGGCCAGCGTCAGGCGCTGACGCTTCTGATGGCCACGCTGCAAAAGCCGAAGCTTCTGCTGCTGGACGAGCATACCGCCGCTCTCGATCCCAAGACGGCCGCCAAGGTGCTGGATGCGACCGAGCGCATCGTTACGCGCGACCACCTGACCACAATGATGATCACGCATAACATGCGCGACGCCATCGCCCACGGTGACCGTCTCATCATGATGTATGAGGGTCAGATCGCGGTCGATGTATCCGGCGAGGAAAAGAAGCGTCTCACTGTTGAGGATTTGCTCCAAATGTTTGAAAAGGCCAGCGGCCAAAGCATCGCAAGCGACCGGATGCTGCTGGGATAAGCCGTTTTCGCGTGAGGGCCTGAAGGCCCTTCAACAAAAGTCACGCATAAAAAATCCGCTTTCAAGCATTGCATTGCTTGAAAGCGGATTTTGTGTTTCATGGTTTATTCAGATAGGGTTTCCCACCACCGAACATCCGCTCATCCCCGTTTTTTCAGCCAGCGCTCAAAAAAGAGACGAAAGCCCTCCATGGCGTAAAATCTTTTGCCGCATTCGTCGCTTAGCTGCATATAGGGCGTGCCGTCGGGCAGGCGCACGCTCAGCGCATCCAGCGGAAAGCCCTTCAAATACCCCGCATATGGTTTTTCAACGATTCCAAACGGCTCGCTGAAGAGCGCTTCGTCCATGCTGCTGATTTCCTCGCCCTCCCCTGTCACCAGGCAGATCGCGTTGCGATATTGAGCTCGCAGGCCACCATATTTCCGTGCCAGACCGCCGTAATAGTCGATCATTTCCTCATCGTTCAATATGCGCCCCCGTACACGGCGCACATGCACGCCCGGCTGAAGCGCCTCCGGCAGCCCCTCAAAATACAGCCCGCTGTCGCAGCTGAAAACCGGCTCATGCAGCGCTCCATAATAGGCCCGCGCCTTGATGACAGCATTCTCCAACAGATCGGAGCCCGCCTCGTCAAAGGAAACCTCCGGCGCCCGCTCAAGCTCATGCAGGCCGACAATCTCAAGCGGCAGTCCCGCTACGCAATCGCGCATGATCTTGAGCTTCGCCTCGTTGGTCGTGCCATAGATCAAACGCGTCATTCGTCCTCCGCCGTGTCACGATGCCTGAGCGCGGCCCCGACAAACTCGCGGAACAGCGGATGCGGACGGTTGGGACGGCTCTTGAGCTCAGGATGGAACTGAACCGCCACGAAGAACGGATGGCTCGGAATCTCGACGATTTCGGCCAGGTTGCGGTCGGGGTTGCGGCCGGCGATAATCATTCCGCCCGCCGTAAAGCGATCCAGAAAATCGTTATTAAATTCATAGCGATGACGATGGCGCTCCCAGATGTCGGAGGTGCCATAAGCCTTCTCGCTGATGGTCCCGGGGGCGATCAGGCAGCGGTATTTGCCAAGGCGCATCGTGCCGCCCAGGTTTCCAAGATCCTGATCCTCCATCAGATCGATTACGGGATAAGTGGTGTAAGGATCGACCTCGGTGGTATTCGCGTCCCTGAGATCCAGCACATGGCGCGCGAACTCAATCACCGCCATCTGCATGCCCAGACACAGGCCGAGAAATGGGATTCCGTTTTCGCGAGCGTATTGAATCGCCGCGATCTTCCCCTCCAGGCCGCGCGAGCCAAAGCCGCCAGGGACGATAATGCCGTCCGTTCCCGCGACCATCTCCCCCACGTTCTCCGCCGTGATATCCTGCGCGGGAACCCACTTGATGCGAACCTTCACACCATGGAAGATGCCGCCGTGTGTCAATGCCTCAACCACGCTCAAATAAGCGTCCGGCAGCTCAACATACTTGCCAACCAGCGCGACCGTGACGCTCTCGGTGCTGTTGAGTTGGCGTTCCACCATGCTGGTCCACTCAGTCAGGTCGCAATTCGGCGCGTCGATGCCAAGGAGCTTAACGACCTGCTCATCCAGCTTTTCGCGGTGCAGAAGCAATGGCACCTCGTACAGGCTGCGCGCGTTCAGGTTTTGGAAAACGCGCTCCACCGGCAGGTTGCAGAACATGCCAATCTTGGCGCGAATCTCATAGGGCAGCTCATGATCCGCGCGGCAGATAAGGATATCCGGCGCGATGCCAATGCTGCAAAGCTCCCGAACGCTGTGCTGCGTCGGCTTGGTCTTCAGTTCGCCGGCGGCGTTGAGGTACGGCACCAGCGTCACATGGATATACAGGCAATTCTCGCGCCCGACCTCCGCGCGCATCTGTCGAATGGCCTCCAAAAAGGGAAGGCTCTCGATATCGCCCACCGTGCCGCCGATCTCGGTGATGACCACGTCCGGCGCGTCCTCCGAGCGGGAGGTAGCAAGGATATTCTTTTTGATCTCGTTCGTGATATGCGGGATCACCTGAATCGTGGCGCCAAGGTATTCGCCGCGGCGCTCGCGGTCAATGACCGTCTTGTAAACGCGTCCGCTCGTCACATTGCTGGCCTGCGTCAGGCTTTCGTCGATGAAGCGTTCATAATGTCCCAGATCAAGATCGGTTTCCGCGCCGTCGTCCGTCACAAAAACCTCGCCATGCTGGTAGGGGTTCATGGTGCCCGGGTCAACGTTGATGTAAGGGTCGAATTTCTGAATCGACACCTTGAGTCCTCTGCACTTGAGCAGCCGTCCCAAGGAGGCCGCAGTAATGCCCTTGCCAAGCGAGGATACGACGCCGCCGGTAACGAAAATGAATTTTGTGTTCATAAGCCCTCCACCTTTCTGCTTCACCGCTTGCCAGCCGTCATTTATGATACAGCTTATGGCTCTGATACTTGGGATCGCAGGTCAAATTGACCTTCAGCCGCCGGAAGATGTTGTCGTCTACCTGTGGAAGAATCACCGTGGAATGCGCCTCGCAGCCCGCGAGCAGCGGTAGCTGACGCATGGCATGCGCCGCGACTCGATCCGTGGCCGCGCAGATCGAAAGCGCCACCAACACCTCGTCGCTGTGCAGCCTTGGGTTGTGATTGCCCAGATAATCGCATTTGAGCGACTGAATCGGTTCGATGATCGTCGGTGAAATCAGGTCTGCCTTCTGATCAATCCCTCCCAGCGCCTTGAGAGCATTGAGAATCAGCGCGGCGGACGGACCAAGGAGATCCGTTGTTTTGCCCGTCACGATCCGCCCGTCGGCCAACTCCATGGCCAGCGCGGGCGCGTCCGTCTCCTCCTCGCGTGCCCTCGCCGCGCCAATCACAGGCCGCATTTCGGAGGTGATTCCCAGCTTTTGCAGGAGCATTTGCAGCTTGTCCACCTCCGTCTGCTCCGTGCGGCCCTGAACCAGCATGCAGCGCGCCGCGTAATAGCGTCGAATGACTTCCTGCTTGGCCGCCTCACAGCAGACCTGATCATCAACGATGCAGTTTCCGGCCATATTAACGCCCATATCCGTGGGCGACTTGTAGGGCGACGTACCATAAATATGCTCGAAAACGGCCTTCACGACAGGGAATATCTCAATGTCCCGATTGTAATTAACCGTGGTGATCCCGTAGGCCTCCAGATGGAAGGGATCGAGCATGTTGACATCCTCCAGGTCGGCGGTTGCGGCCTCATAGGCGATGTTGACGGGATGGTTGAGCGGGAGATTCCAAATGGGAAAGGTTTCAAACTTGGCATAGCCCGCGCGTATCCCACGCTGATGCTCCTGATATAGCTGGCTCAGACATACCGCCATTTTGCCGCTTCCCGGGCCAGGAGCCGTCACCAGCACCAGCGGGCGTGTGGTCTCAACATACTCGTTGCCGCCAAAGCCCGCGTCGCTTACGATTCCCTCCACGTTATAAGGATACCCCTCAATGGGAAAATGACGAAATACGCGCACGCCCAGACTCTCCAAGCGCTGCTTAAAAAGTATCGCGGAATACTGATTTTTCCACCGTGTCATTACCACGCTGCCCACATATAGTCCGATATCGCGGAAAGCGTCGATCAGCCGGAGAACGTCCGCGTCATATGTAATGCCGAGATCGCTGCGCACCTTGCTTTTTTCAATGTCATCCGCGTTGATGGCGATAACCAGCTCCGCCTGCTCCTTCAGATGAAGCAGCATATGCATTTTGCTGTCCGGCCGAAACCCAGGCAGTACACGGGAGGCATGGTAATCATCGAATAGCTTGCCTCCCAGCTCCAGATAAAGCTTTCCCCCAAATTGAGCGATTCGTTCCCGAATGTGTTCCGATTGCATGGCTGTATAGCGGTCATGGTCAAATCCGATACGCATCGCGGCTTTCCTCCTTGCACCTCAACCGATCTATCATAACACGCTTAAAAAACCTAGACAAGTAAAAATACAAAAGAAAATCCCATAAAACCGCATTTTTTGCGCATCCAGCTTTTCTGATGGATGCGCCCTGGTATTCACTTTTTGATAAAAACCGTTATTTCCAATCAAAGTCCCACATATTTAGCTGTTCCTGCTTCGGCTCGAGGGTCTGAAGATAATGGAAGATTCTCTCGTTGTCATGAACGATGCCGTTGCGTTCACAGGTCTGGTGGAAAAGCCGCATCAAACGTTCGTTTTGAGGGCTACCGACCATATATTGGTTTCCATAGCGCCGAATATATTTTTCCTTTATGTGAGGAAACAGACGGTCAAGCTGCTGATAAAAATACTCCCGATTGCCCTCCCGCAGCGTCAGCCCCATACCGAAGCAGACGATCCCATAAACCCCCGCCTCGACACACATATCCAAAATCCCAGCGATATTTTCCTCTGTGTCGTTGATAAAGGGCAGGATCGGGGACAGCCATACGACGGTGGGAATTCCCGCGTCACGTAGCCTGATAAGGGCTTGGAAGCGCTCCCTGGTTGTACAGACATTCGGCTCAAGCTTCTCACAGAGAGCGTCGTCATAGGTTGTCAGCGTCATTTGCACGACACATTTTGCTTTTTTATGGATTCTCTGCAAAAGATCCAAATCCCTCAAAATACGATCGGATTTCGTGATAACGGTAAAGCCAAAGCCGTATTTCTCGATTACAGTCAGGGCTCTGCGTACATTCCCGATCTCCATCTCCAGGAGAAGGTAGGGATCCGTCATCGAGCCCATTCCAATCATGCATTTTTTTCTCTTGCGTCTAAGTGCGCTTTCCAATAATTCGATCGCGTTTGCTTTGACCTCGATATCCTCAAAGGCATGCTCCATATGGTAGCATTTGCTTCTGGAATCGCAATAGATGCAGCCATGCGTACATCCGCGATACAGATTCATTCCATTGCCGTTGGACAATATGTCCTTTACCTCTACATAATGCATGTATTCATATCCATTTCCGCTAGCTTCTTCCGTATAGCATAGTGTCCGTATAATTTCCATAAGAAATTTGATTCTATTATTACGTCAACAATATTGGCAACTTTGTTTTTATGAATATAATACTATTTGTTTCCCATCAAAGCAAAGGAGATGAAAGTTTGAAACAATCCAAACAGGAAGATAAGGGAAACACGGGATAGCAAATAAGTCATTAGAGAGATGGCGAAAAACAGAAAGAAGCATCAGGACAGAGTGAGAGCGGGAGCATCATCACGCAAGA
>CAYQCL010000020.1:0-43614 GCA_964416065.1 uncultured Oscillospiraceae bacterium
CTGGTGTCACTATTCTACACCTTGACGGAGGTTGACACAATCTTTGGGATAGGCTCTTATCAAATCCCTATTATGCCCCACTTTTCGCGGCTGCTCCTTTGATGTGTTTTCCGTTTTCCGAGATCAGAGAAATTTGATGTGGAGCTTCTTTCCCATGCCATTCGCAAGCTGTTGGAGTGTTGCGACGGTCGGGCTGCAGGCTCCGCTCTCGATGCGGCTGATGTTCGACTGCCGGATTCCGGTGCGCTGGGCAAGCTGCTCCTGTGTGAGGTTCTGCTCAATGCGAGCGCCGACCAGCGCCCGAATCACCTCGTATTCAGGCTTAAGCGCATCGTACTCTGCCCTGACTTCCGGGTCTTTCAGCAGTTCTTCCTTGAACTTCCGAAAATCACTCATTCAGCATCCTCCTCTCATAATCTTTCTTATACTTCCGCGCCAGCTCTATTTCCACCTTGGGGGCTTCATCGCCTTTTTGACAAAGCCATTCGTCAGGATGATCTTATTGTCAACGACGAAGAAATAGAATATGCGCGAGATGTCGCTTGAAAACTTGATGCGCAATTCAAATAGTCCATCACCTATCGGCTTAGAGTAAGGCTCGCGAAGCTGGTTGCCAAACTCAGATAGGATGTCAATTGGAGCAAGGGCTTGGGCTTGCATTTTCTTGTCCAAACCTCTGATAAAATCCTCTACCGGCGATTTTCCGTTCTCCAGCCTGTAGGATTCTATCTCGAACAATTTCCTCATCCCCGACACTTGTATTATATTCCTTTTTTGATATATTGTCAACAGGGAAATGCGGCGGCAAGAAGTGCATTCCTGCCGTCTTGGAAATGGGATTACGCTGCTGCCACCGCGTGCAGCCTGTTCCACTTTTCACGGCTCATGCCAAGGATGGTGTAACCGATGCTCTCCATTGCGGTCGAGCGGTCGTAGCTCTCGACATCTTGCGCCGTGCGGGTGACAGCATTCGCCAGCCCGTAGAGGCTCAGTTCACCGTCACGGATGAGGTGGTCGAGGATGCCGCTTCCTTCCTTCTTGGTAAATCCGTAGTCGCTGGAAGCCAGCTCGATCATCTGCGGAATGTCGCCGGTGACGATCTGTGCTTCCTTTGCCGCCCTCATCATCTAGACAACTTTCTCGAAGCGGGTCTGATCGACAACCGCTTTGACGGTATCTCTGACCTTGAGCATCAGCGTCTTGTCGTCGGCTGCCAGCGTGTCGTTGGAATAAAGGGTGTAATCCTCCGCTGCCTCGTTCCCTCGTCCGATGTGGTAGCGGCGGGTCGCTGCATCGTTGACAACCATTCCATTGGTGCATACAAGGCGGTAGACCAAGGGCTGGATCGCCATGCTGCCCATGCCGACCTCGGAGTTGGTAATCAGGATGCCGGACTGAACCACGTCTCCGGGGACGACCTCTGTTTCAAGGCGGGGATTGACAACCTTGATGTACATCCGTTCGTCGGTGACTTCGCAGCTTTCCACGCGAGCATCCGGGATGTCTGCGATGATTGGAAGAACGGCCTCTGCGATCTCGTAGTTGTCGATGCATGGACATTTTTATACTTGTTTCTATCAATACAGTTTATGTTTATATAAATCATAATCAGCAGAGAACGGAGGCGATTAAAAAATAAGGGGATGAATAAGGGCATTGGGCACTTTCTGCATAATGGGGAAAAAACTCATCATAACAGGAGAAGACCAAAATGGGAGAGATAATCTATGAATATGTGCGCGTATCTACAAAGGATCAAAATGAAGACAGGCAGATGATCGCAATGGAGAAATTTGGAGCACAGAAAAAGAACATTTTTTTGGACAAGCAATCCGGAAAGGACTTTAACCGTCCATATTATCAAAAGCTTTTGTCCCGCATTCGTGAGAACGACACGCTAGTGATTAAGAGCATAGACCGCTTAGGAAGAAACTACGAGGACATTTTTGAGCAATGGCGGATCATTACAAAGCAGAAAAAGGCGCCCATCGTCGTTCTGGATATGCCTCTGCTGGATACGAGACAGAACCGCAATCTGACGGGCGCCTTGATCGCCGATATCGTCCTGCAGCTTCTTTCCTATGTGGCGAAAACGGAAAGGAAGTTCATTCATCAGCGGCAGGCGGAAGGCATCGCGGCCGCACGGGCACACGGCGTTCGCTTCGGCCCTCCCTGCAAAGCGAAGCCGGACAATTTTGAGCTTTGCCTGTCCGGCAGGCGGAAGGGCACGATATCCGCAAGGGAAGCCTCCCGTCGGCTGTACGTTACCCATAAAACTTTTCTGCGCTGGGTAGACGAAGCATAATTGTTCTGTCGAGTCTGTATGAATTCGTAAAAAATGGCGCGTAGTCTAGACAATAGGAACCACTTATGATAAACTCATGTCTGGAAAGAAATGGGTATGAAGGGTGCTTTGTAATCGGTGCTTTCGCTTTAGAAGATAGTATCTATACTATCTTCCAGAAACTGGGGAAAATCGTCACATTACGCACCATCATGGTCCTCTTCCGAAGGGGCTGCGGTCCAACAAAAGCGGATGAAATTCCAAATGTCATCCAAGAAAAAGAGCATACCGTCATGGATCAGAAGTCCACATGGCTAAGCATCAGAGGAAGGACAAAAGAATGAATCAGATACTATATGACTCTGCCGAAATATTGTCCGCGTGCATCAAAAGCTGCGCCGTTACCCTGACCGTCTTAAACGACACGAACACCTATAACGTATGCACAAAGGAAGTGAAATATATCTGAGCGGACGATCTGCCGCTGGATGGATATAAAGGGCTTTTATCTGCGTTCGGTTTGCTCATTGCTCCGAAGGATTGTCAACGGTTTATGCTCACGCTTGCGGATGATGGCGATTCAGAGGCACATGTGAAGACCGTGTCTTTTCATCTGCTGTTTCAGCCCGACACCAAGATTCGTATCGTCAAGACGCGGCACAAGCAAACGCTCTTTTTATCCATCACCAATTTATCTGACGCGGCCGCCCGTCCGTCCGCAAGACACAGAGCGGCGATTTGATCCATTATTCCGACAAGGCTTTTTGTGGTCATGACCACCCGCGATGAAACCGGCAAGAACCACGACGCCGGCCCGTCTGGGTCGGCGCTGTGGCTCTTTGCGGAAATAGGAGGTTATCGACAGGCTGATGCTATCCGTGCGAACATGGATAGCCCGTTTTCGCCAGAGGCGAAAATCGTGCATCTCAAATCAAAAATTTGCCCTCCACCAGCCAGTGCCCTCCGCGACGATTAGGCTCCTGCACCCCGCACTTCACCCAACGCCCGGGCTCATCTGTCCAGGCAGGCGCGTACAGCCGAGCCATCCACCGTTTCTTCGCGAACAAGACGCCGTGTGAGTTTCTCCCATGCCGGACGATAGCTGTTCAGGACGCCCGCCGCAAGCTGTCTCGCCTGACTCAGCCATTGCTGGGCCGCCATGTCACGTTGCTGCTGATTAAAAAGATAAATATCATCGTTTTGAGGCAGCATGCCCCACTCACATACCATGCGTCGAGCAATGGCCGCGGCCTTTTCAATGTCGTTCGCCGCGCCGGTGCTCACGCGATCCGAACCCAAAAGAAGCGCTTCGGCCTCCCGACCCGCCAGCGCCACGGCAATGTGATGCATAAGCTCCTGCTTTTCGTGGAACAGCTTTTCAGGCGGAATCGCCATGCTATATCCCGCCGCGCCGCGTCCCGTCGGGATGATAGATACCTTGCGGATGTCGCTTTCCGGCAGCAGTATGGCCGTTACAATCGCATGACCGGCCTCATGCGCGGCGGTAACCTCCCTTTCGTGTGAAAGCGTGTTTGCTCCGCTCCGTTCAAGACCGAACAGGGTCATATCCATAGCTGCGCGGATATCCTGATTGCAGATGGCATCCGCATCGCGTTTCGCCGCGAGAATCGCCGCCTCATTGAGCACACCCTCCAGCTTCGCGCCGGAAAAGAGCGCGGTCTCTCGTGCCAGCGCGGACAGAGAGACGTCCTCCGCCAACGGCTTGCCCTTGGTATGTACCTCGAGGATGCGCAGTCGTTCCTCGACGCCCGGGAGCGGAACCTCAATTTGTCGGTCAAACCGTCCCGCGCGAAGCAGCGCGTCATCCAATGTATCCACACGATTCGTCGCTGCTAAAACCACAACGCCGTCCTTCTCGCCAAAGCCGCTCATTTCGGACAAAAGCGCGTTGAGCGTCTGCTCGCGTTCGTCGCTTCGATTATCGCGCTTCTTGCCAATGGCGTCGATCTCGTCAAAGAAGATCACCGCGCGCCCCGCCTTACGGGCCTTCTGAAAGAGCTGACGGATGCGGCTTGCTCCCACGCCAACATACATCTCCACAAAATCCGCACCGTTAACCGCGAAGAAGGGCACGCCCGCCTCGCCCGCGAGTGCCTTGGCCATAAGGGTTTTACCCGTGCCCGGCATACCGTAGAGCAGCACGCCTCGCGGCACACGAGCGCCAAATCGGCTATACTTTTCCGGTGAGCGGATGAACCCCAGCACATCACGAAGGCTCTCCATGGCCTCTTCATTGGCCGCGACGTCGGAGAAACGGACGGAGGGCGTTTCACAGGCGGCAAAACGGGTTCCGCCTCCGGCCGCCTCGCGCTGGAATTGTCTGCGGCGATATAGCGCCAGAAGCGCGATCAGCACGGCCATCAGCAATGCATATGTAAAATTTTGATTTTCCAATTCCCGCACCTCCGTTGCTTGGGTGATATGAGTATACAGGATGCGGCGTGTTTGTGTAAATGGTACTTCTTGTTGGTATTTCCACGGTTTTTGTCCGTCAAATCGGCACATAGTAAGCGCGCATGGCTTGCGGCGGCTCGTTTGAAGCGCTCTCCGCCGAAGCTGGTTTGGGGGGATTTTGGATGAAAAAGTCAAGGCGCGGTCAAAAGCGGCCTGTATCGCGGGAAGAAAAGCAAACCTACACAAATGCGTCCCAAGGAGATACTGAAAAATCGGCATCCGCGGATTCTGAGACGGCGAGGGAGGCCGCACGCAGCGAGGACGCGGCGCGTATCGGCGACCCTGCCGCCCTCGACGCGGAAGGAACGGGTGTAACGCCTGAGGAAGAAAATGAGGAGTCGGACGAGGAAGACGCAAACGCTCCGCCAGGCGAGCAGGATGTCCATCAGGACGCTCCGGAGCCCCTCGACCCGTTGAAGGTACAGAAGGAGGCCGAAAGAGCGAAAAAAAAAGCGCAAAAGGTACGCGCGAAGGCGGAGAAGAAGGCGGAAAAACAAAGTGCCCGTGCGCGGAAAAAGGCGCTTTTTTCGCGGAAAAGCGATCTTTCCGGCCGCAAGGCGCTCTGCCTGGCCAAGGAACGCCGCCGTGCCGCAAGGGCTTTGGAAACGCCCGACATCCATCAAACCGGCGTGCCTCACCGGCGCCATGTGGTCAGAACAACGCTGGCCGTCCTGTTCAGCTTCGCGGTGATCGCCTTTGTCGGGGCCTATTTTGCCTTCGACGTACCAAACTGGCAGCCCCTGGACATTGGCAAGATCACCGCCGCACCCCAGACCGGCCTTATGTATGACAGCGAGGGTGAGCTCATCACCAAGATACGCGGCTCGGAAAACCGCGTGGTCATCTCGCTGGATGATCTTCCGCCGCATATCCGGCAAGCGTTTCTGGCCGCCGAGGATCTGCGTTTTTATCAGCACCATGGCATTGATTTCGTGCGCCTGTTCGGCGCGTTGGCGGCCAACATCCGGGAGGGCGGCTTCGTGCAGGGCGCGAGCACCATCACCATGCAGCTTATCCGACAGAGCCATCTAAGCACGCAGAAGACAATCTCGCGCAAGTTGGAAGAGATGTGGCTGGCTGTCAATCTTGAACGTCGGATGAGCAAGGATGAAATATTGGAAATGTATCTCAATTATATCTATTTCGGCAACGGCGCATATGGGATTCAGGCCGCCGCGCAGACGTATTTCGGCGTCGACGCGCGGGATCTGACGCTGGCCCAGGCGGCGTCGCTGGCCGCGAGCATCAAGGCTCCCAGCTACTACGCCCCGCATGTAAGCGAAAAGCACAACATTGCCCGCCGCGACTACATCCTCGATACCATGCTGGAAGAGGGAATGATCGCTCAAAGCGAGCACGACGCGGCCGTGGCTGAGGCCCTGGCGATTGTGGAGCATCCGCCTGAGGAGCTCCCCTACGGCTGGTATGTAGACGCGGTTCTGGATGAGGCCGAAGCTCTCTTGGGGCTTACGAGTGATGAGGTACTAACCGGCGGCTACATCATCGACACGGCGCTGAGCCGCACGCATCAGGACATTCTCGATCAGCTGTTTACCAAGGATCTGTTCCCAGCGAACGCCAGCGACGGCACACCCGTACAGGGCGCTGCGGCGTGTGTGAATACGCAAACCGGCGAGGTGATGGCGATTGTCGGCGGACGCAGCTATGACGTACGGCGCGGCTTCAACCGGGCGACTCAGCTTCGCCGCCAGCCGGGTTCCTCTCTGAAGCCCCTGGCGGTCTACGCGCCCGCCATCGACCAATATGGATATACGACCGCGAGCGTACTCAAGGACGAGCCGACCAATTTCAACGGCTATAAGCCTCGCAACGCCGGTTACACCTACTATGGAAACGTCAGCATCCGCTCGGCGCTGCAAAGCAGCTTAAACGTCGCGACGGTCTCCCTTCTCAATCAGATCGGTGTGCAGGCGGGGCGCGCCTATCTTCAAAAGGTCGGGATTCCGCTGGACGAGCGTGACGCCAACCTGGCCCTCGCTCTCGGCGCAATGACCTACGGCGTCTCTCCGGTGCAGCTTGCGGCCGCCTATGCTCCCTTTGGCAACGGCGGCACGTTCCAAAGCCCGCACTTCATCCGCAGGATCACCGACCCCACCGGCCGCGTGCTCTACCAGAGCCGTAACACGGGAACCCGTGTGCTTTCGGAGCAGTCAGCCTATCTGATGACCAGTCTCCTGCAATCCGTCACCTCCTCGGGTACGGGCGCAAAGCTGTCCGCGGCGGGCACGCCCGTGGCGGGCAAAACCGGTACGGTCAATATGACCGGCGGCGGAAACCGTGATATCTGGATGGCCGCGTATAATTCCGAAATCTCCTGCGCGTTTTGGATGGGCTTTGACGCGCCGGACAGCTCTCACAAGCTACAGGGATGGGTCAGCGGCGGCGACAACACGGCCGCGATGGCGCGCGACTTTTTCAAGGCTGTCTATCAGAACCGTGACAAGCCCAAATTTACGCGTCCCGACGGCATCATCGCCCTGGAGATCGATAAGCAGGCGATCAAGTGGCGCGGCGAGCCGATGCTGGCGGTCGATCTGACCCCGTCGGCCTATCGCTACACGGAGTATTTTACCTCGGACAACTATCCCACCAAGAAGAGCGACGTATGGACGCCACCGCGTTCACCCAACAGCTTCACCGTCGGTCACAACGACAGCGGCTATCCGGTATTGATGATCCAGCCCGCCGACACGGCCGTCTATCGCATTCAGCGCGACACCTACGGCGAAAGCTTTGTTCTCACCGAGCTATATGGCGGCGCGGGCGAGACCCTGTACTATACCGATACCACGGCAAAGGCCGACGTGGTCTACACCTATCGTGTAATTCCCGTCCACGCGGAGCTTTTGAACAATGGCGTCCTGCTGGAGGGCGTACAGGCCGTCCAGGTAGCGCAGGCGAACCTTTCCGGCGGTCTGTGGCAAAGCGTCAAGGACTTTTTCGGCCGAAGCTCTCAGGAAAGCGAGGCGGTTGAAAGCATGACCGAAAATCAGCGTTCCATCTTCTGGAGCGATTAACAAAGAGGGCCCCCGTCGCCGGTGAAAGCCAGCGACGGGGGCCAAGGCGTTACTGATCCTTCATTCCACTGCCTGCCAGTCTTCTGGAGCACCACTCCGCCGCCGTGAACAGGCCGGACGCGGCCACGAGCAGGAGGCAGACCGGCACAAGCAGAACGCAGCACAGAGCGAAGGCCAGCCAGAACAGAACGTTTCCAAGTGCCTGTCTCAGGCGTTCCCAACCATTCATAGCATCCCTCATTCGCTTACGATCCGATAATAGACCTTTGCCGTCAGAATATAAACCGCTCCGTAGATCAGGCCGAAGACGAGGAAGCTGCCAATCGCGCATAGGGCTATGAGCGTTACGTTGGTCATGCTGAAGGCCTTAAACATATTGGTGATTGCCGGAAAGGCAAAGACAATATGCAGTCCGGCGGTCAGAAGCGGCAGGAAGAACACGATCAATATCTGGGAAGAGATTGATCGCTTGATCTCCACACGGCTGAGTCCCACCTTGCGCATAATGCGATATCGGTTGCGGTCATCATAGCCCTCGGAAATCTGCTTGTAGTAAATGATGAGCACCATCGCCATCAAAAACAGCGCGCTTAGGAACAAGCCCACGAACAGGAGGCCTCCAAAGAGCTGGCGGATCTCGACCCGAAGCTGTGCCTGGTTTTCGATCGTTTTTACGCCGCCCACTTCCTGGAGGCGGTCTTTAAGCACGGCGGCAAAGGCGGTCTCCTCGCTATCCGTCCCGCTCACGTCAAAGGAGACGCTGGAGAGAATGCTGGAGGCGTTCCTGCCATATCGCTCCGCCTGCATTCGGGCGAGATCGTTCAGCGTATCCATGCCGTTCACTATAAGGAAGTAAGAATCGTATATGCTTGCCATCGCAAAGCCGTGACTGAGCGTCCCGTTCACAACCGTTTGGACGCGAAAGGTTCGGTCCAGCACGGTCAGAGAGGCTTCCGTATATCCGCTCCGGCCGCACTCCATCACAATCTCGTCCGGCGCAAGGGTGAAGTCATAACCAAACGCGCGGTTGTAATCCTCCAACGGCACAACACAGAGAGTGGACGGGCTGTCAGTAAGCATGTCCATCACGTCGTCCGCTTCATCCACGAGAAGAAATTGATCATCCCTGCGCAGGCAGGCAAAGGCGAGATAACGATACGCTTGCCTGTTTTCACTAAAAAGGCCCTGCTCGCTGATGGTTTCGTCCACCGCCTGCAAAAGAGCGTTCAAATCCGTCTCGCGGCTTTCAAGCTGGACATCCAGGGGAACCCTCGTCCTGACAATATCCTCCATGCCAAACCAGAGTGATATGGTCGAAAACATCATCACCAGCACCATGGTGGACAGGATGCATACATTACCCAGCCCGATGGCGTTTTGCTTCATTCGATAGAGCATGCCCGAAACGCTGATGAAATGATCCGGCTTGTAGTAAAAGCGCTTGTTCCTGCGAAGTCCCTTGATAAGCGTAATGCTGCCGGAGGTAAAGAGCAGGTAGGTTCCCACGATGACCAGCATAACGGCCACAAAGAAGAAAACAATCATGACGGCGGGATCCTTGATCGTCACGGACAGATAGTAGCCCGCGCCTAGGGTAAGAATCCCCAGCAGCGTAAGCAGCCATTTGGTCTGCGGCTCCTTCTCGCCAACCTCGCCGCTGCGCAGAAGCTCCACGGGCTTGGCAACATAAACCTGACGGACGGAGTTAAGAAGGATCATCAGGAAGGTGCCGCCAAGCAGACAGACCGTGTAGACGATGGAATCATAGGACACGGAAAAGGTGAGCGTCGCCCTTTGGCCGATGAGCCTCTCCAGCGCCATATGGAGAAGCTTGCCCAGAAGAAGCCCTGCGGCAATCCCGATCACGAGGCTTACAACCAGCAGGACGACTGTCTCCCATAAAAGCACGCGGGAGAGATGCTTCTTTTCCATGCCCAGAACGTTGTAGAGGCCAAACTCCTTCTTGCGCTGCTTCATCAGAAAGCTGTTGGTGTAGAAGAGGAAAATAACGCTGAAAAACGAGGTCACGACCGTGCCCAGCTGAAGGGAAAAGCCCAGCATCTCATGATCAATCCCAGCGCTCTTCTGTAAGGAGCCAATGATGTACATCATGGCCGTGGTAAGGATCGCAGTCAGCAAATAGGGATAGTAGATCTTTCGGTTCTTCCGGATCCCGCTGAGCGCCAGCCGTGCGAAAAAGCCTTTACGCATGATGGGCGCCTCCCGTGGACAGCATGCTCAGCGTGTCACTGATGCGCTGATACAGCTCCTCGGAGCCGCCCGTCCCGCGATAGAGCTGGTGGAACACCTCGCCGTCCTTGATGAATAAAACGCGCCCTGCGTGGCTGGCCGCCTTGACCGAATGCGTAACCATGAGCAAGGTCTGACCGTCCGCGTTGATCTCGCCAAAGAGGCGGAGCAGGTCGTCCGAGGCGCGGCTGTCCAGCGCGCCGGTGGGCTCGTCCGCCAGAATAAGCTGGGGATTGGCAATCAGGGCGCGGGCAACCGCCGCGCGCTGCTTCTGTCCGCCGGAGACCTCATAGGGAAATTTGGACAGAATTCCGCCGATACCCAACCTCAGCGCGATGGGATTGAGGCATTCCTCCATCTCGCGGTATGCCTTGCCCGCCAGCACCAGGGGCAGGAAGATGTTATCGCGGATGGAGAAGGTGTCCAAGAGATTAAAGTCCTGAAACACAAAGCCCAGATTGTCCCTGCGGAAGGCCGACAGCTCCTTCTCACCTACGGCGGAGAGCAGCTTCCCGTTCAGACGCACCTCGCCGCGCGTGGGTTTATCCAGCGCCGCAAGAATGTTTAACAACGTGGTTTTGCCGCTGCCGCTTTCACCCATGATCGCGACAAACTCTCCCTTTTCCACCGAGAAATTCACATCGCTCAGCGCCTGTACCTGCTGGCCGCCAAAGCGGGTCGTATAGATTTTTTGTAGATGGTCAACCTCTAGCATCGCCATGCCGGCATGCCTCCCTTCTGAAAAGTACGAAAAAAGGATACCATGCCTGAAGGCGACACGCTATTTCTTTGGCTTACGATTCAGCGAGAGAATCTTACATTTCCGTAAGGCTATTCGGGTCGGATTGCGTCCGTGGCAAGGAAAAGCGTGACCCGCGTCCCGTGGCCCGGCTCGGATTCGATCGAAATGCGGTGCCCCAGCTTGTCCAGAATCCGTTTGCTCAGATACAGGCCAAGCCCCGTGGCGCGTTTATCCCAGCGGCCGTTGAGGCCGGTAAAGCCGTGATCGAACACGCGAGGCAGATCCTCACTGGCGATTCCGATGCCGCTGTCCTCCACGATCAGGGCCACGTTCTCCTCGTCCGCCCGCAGGGTGACGCCGCCGTGAGCGGTATATTTGACCGCGTTGCTCAAAAGCTGCTCCAACACAAAGGAAAGCCACTTTTCGTCCGTCAGGGCCCGAAGAGACGTCATGGGGCAGTTCAGCCTCAGCTTCTTCTGGATAAACAGGGGCGCAAAGCGGCGGGCGGTTCTGCGCATGAGACCATCCAGATCGCACATGCGGAATACGAAATCCGTCGACGGGCCGTCGATTCGGGTATACCCCAGAGACATCTCCACATACTGCTCGAGCTTGATCAGCTCGGCCAGAAGCGCCGTGCCCGACGCGCTCGTCTCTGCCCGCAAAAGCAGACGCATCGCCGCGATAGGCGTTTTGATCTGATGCGTCCACATGGCGGCGTACGATTCGTTTTCCCGCCGCTTTCGTTCCGCCAGGGCCGCCGCATCCGCGCTTTGACGGAGGCTTTGCGCAAGAAGTGCATGCAAATCCTCCTCGATCAGCCCACGCGGCGCGCCGAGCAGACCAATGTCCGTCAGCTTTCCCCTCATCAGGCGTTCCAGCATCCTATGGCGCCTGGCATAGCGCGAGAAATCCGCCAGAAGGTAAACCATAGCCACCGCCAGGAACAGGAGAGAGGCGTACATAACACCCTCAAGCGGCGCGTCCATCAGATAGCAGACGAGCGAAAACAGACCCGCACAGACGGGCGGCAGCGCCAGAAGCGGCAGGCGGTCGCGGGCGAAGCGAAGCAGCAAGGCCGACGTTTTCATTCGATCACATACCCCATACCCTTGCGGGTTTTAATCAGCTCGTCGGCGCCCACTGACGCGAGCTTCCGGCGAAGCCTGGTCACGTTCACACTCAATGTGTTTTCGTCCACAAAGGCGTCCGTTTCCCACAGACGCGTCATCAGTGTGTCGCGGCTGACGATCTTTCCCTTGTTTTCCATCAGCACCGTAAGGATCCGGCATTCGTTGCGCGTGAGCTCGGCCTTTTCGCCCAGGCATGTCACGGTGCCGTCGGAGACGTTGAGAAGCACGTCCCCATGGGAAAGCACGGCGGTCGGCGCGATGAAATCATAGGCGCGACGCAAAAGCGCCTGTACCTTAGCCATGAGCACCGGCATGTCAAACGGCTTGACGATGAAGTCGTCCGCTCCCGCGCCCAGCGCCATCAAAATGTTCATCTTCTCCCCCGCCGACGACAGGAACAGAACCGGCACGGTGCTCACCTTGCGGATTTCGGTACACCAATGATAGCCGTCAAAAAACGGAAGCGTGATATCCAGCAGCACCAACTGCGGGTCAAACGAAAGGAATTCCTTGAGTACCACGCTGAAATCCTCGACGCCGCGCGCCTCAAGCCCCCAGCGCGCCATATGCCGCGCAAGCTCGCCGGTGATCACGGGATCATCCTCCACGATCAAGATTCGATACATAGCGCACCTCCCATCTTTCATTATACCCGCTCTTATCCGCGTAGGCAAGCGAGCGGCAGGAATCCGGATGATTGAGGCGAATACAGAATATAAGGGAGGAGGATCCATGAATCATATCATCGACTATGCGCTCTGGCGCGGCGATCTTCGCTTTTCGCAGGTGCCGCCCTGCGCGGTGGATTTTCTCGTGTTTTCCCAGCTTGTTCACGCGCCGCTGGAGCGTCTGGCCGGCGCGGGAGAGGGGCAGTCGCTTCGAGATCTGACCTGCTGCGTTTATCCCGACTCCCCCTCCAAGAATGAAAATGCGCTGATTCATTCCCGCTATGAGCTGTGGCGCGCCATGGAGACGGGCGACCGCTTCGGCGGCGCGGTGATGGAGCGCTTTCTGTCCCACTTTGAGCCGGAAAGGGAGAAGCAGTTCGCGGGCGCGCTGTTCCTTCTGGATGACGGCTCGGGTGTCGTGGCCTTCCGGGGCACGGACGCGACGCTTGTCGGCTGGAAGGAGGACTTCAACATGTCCTTTGAAAGCCCCGTTCCTTCCCAGGCGGAGGCCGTAGCCTTTTTGGAGGAGGCGGCTAGGCGCGTCGGCGCGCTCTACCTCTGCGGTCATTCCAAGGGCGGCAATCTGGCGTTGTACGCGTCGTCCATGTGCTCTTGTGGAACGCGGGAGCACATCCGCGGCGTTTATAGCTTTGACGGCCCCGGGCTTGACGCGCGCACGCTCCAAAGCGATGGCTATCGGGCTGTCAGCGGGCGCATTCATTCCTATATTCCGGAATCCTCCGTCATCGGGCTTTTGATGGGCTATCATGAAGCCTATACCGTCGTGGCCAGCGACAGCGTGAGCCTTTTGCAGCACAATCCCTACTATTGGCACGTGCTTGGGCCGACCTTTGTGACCGCCTCAGACACGACTCTGTCCAGCCAATTCGCCAATCAAACGCTGCACGACTTTCTTGACAGCTGCACCGCCGAGCAGCGGCGCATCCTTGTGGATACACTTTTCAGCGTTCTTGCCGCCAGCGGCGCGACCCGCCTTAAGGACATTCCCCGCGGAATCGCCACACATCTGGACGAGGTTCGTTCCGCCCTGCGCGCCGTACCCGAGGAGCAGCGTCAGGTGGTTCAGGAAGTTCTCAGGCTTCTTGCCGACGCGGGCGGTGACAATGTCCGCTCCCTCCTTCAGGGGCTCGCTGGCCGGCTCGGTATCGGCGGTGAGCGGTAGCTTCGTTTTTTTTCGCATAGGTATTGCTTTTTTCTCAAAAGTGTGGTATGATTCTTTTCGCTGTGAAGGAGATTGCTGTGTGCAAAACGTCTGGAGCGGCGAGATGGGATTATAGCTCAGTTGGCTAGAGCGCCACGTTGACATCGTGGAGGTCATAGGTTCGAGCCCTACTAATCCCACCATATTTCACTCAGCTGAAAAGCTGAGTGTTTTTTTGTTTGGTTAAAAGCTGTCAAGCAAAGAGCGCAAACCTTTTCCCATCCCCCGGCAAAAAAACAGGCGGTCGGGAATTTACAAGGTATAGTTTTCCGAAGACAGAGCGTCTTGCAGATAGCGAATGAGCGTGCGCTGCTGGGTGGTCAACGGACGATTTCTTGAGTAGGCGACTACCAGCGGCAAATTCTCACAGTCGCGTATGGGAAGCAGCTTTATGCCTCTTAGACGCAAAGGCAGAAGGTCGCTGGCGTAAAAGATGCTGGTAAAATTGCCAAAGCGGATGGCAGAGATTCGGCGTAGACGATCAAAATCTGCGTTATCACGCGTTTCCATCCGGGACATCACAGAGGCGGATACGCGAAGATAGCGGAGCAATTGCTGAATGGAATACCGTATGACACATTTGCTTACGATGAGATCGTCAAATGTGACGCTCTCACGGTCGGATAAAGGATGCGTCGGCGCCATCGCGGCCAACAGCGCGTCATCGTGCAGATAGATATAATTGAAACGATCCGTGTCTACCAGCGGCAGATGCGTGATGATCAGATCAACGACTCCCTGTCCCATCCTGCGGAAGGTCAGATCGATGTCCGTGTGTCCAGCTAAATCAACGTCTATATCCGGATGTTCACGTGTGAAAGCCGCAATATGTTCATTGAGTTCATACATATGCGGTACCGGAAGCACACAAAGCGTGATCACGTGGCCGGAGGAAAATAATTTCAATTCCAGCAATGTCTCGGTAAACTTCGGAGCAAGCTCGGCCAGCCTGCGATACAGTTCCTTTCCAGCAGGAGTCAGTGCGGCATTTCGACGGGTACGATCCAGGAGCTGCACGTCCAGCTCGTTTTCTAGGCGGATGATGGACTTCGAAAGCGAAGACTGGGAAAGGTTTGCGTCCTCGGCCACGGAGGAAAGCGTGTTTCCCTCCGCGATTCTCATAAACAGTCTGAACGTATCAATGTCCATTTTATCACCCCATTGAGGAACAGTATAATGTTATTTTTGGCAAAAATCAACCCACTAATTCCAACCACGAATCTTTTTGCATTCCGACTCCGAATTGATTAAAAAAAAATGTCACGTTAAAATGAGAGTAACAAATCGCGATGTTCGAGTCGTTTCGACATATCCGTACATCGCCCGGCAGTGGCCGAAAAAAGAAAGGATGGTTTTTTCATGAAAAAGCTCAGAAAGCTCCTCACATTGATCCTGTCCGTCTCCATGCTGCTGACCATGGGGATCAGCGCCTCGGCGGAGGAGGTCGACACTTCCAAGAATCTGTTGGATGATGGTCGTACCATTATACGCGTAGCGCTGACCGGCGATCCGGGCACGTTTGACCTCTTCGACACCGGCTATACGAACGCGATTACCGAAATTATGACCGCCGTTCGCGAGGGACTGTTCTATGTGGATCCTGAGACATTGGAACTCAAGGGACAGCTGGCGGAAAGCTACGAGGTCTCCGAGGACGCGCTGGATTACACCGTCAAGCTTTACGAAAACATCTACGATTCTGAGGGCAACCATATGACCTCGGCTGACGTAAAGTGGTGCCTGGAAAAGAGCAAGGAGAACGTCATTCAGTCCTCCTCGTATATCGAAAGCATCGATATCATAGACGATTATACCCTGACCATTCACCTCAACAGCTCTCAGATCGGCGTGTGGCAGGGCGTCTCCAAGCTGCCGCTGTGTACGCAGGCCGGATACGAGAATGCGGAAAATTTCTCCATGGCTCCTGTCTTCACCGGCGCATATAAGGTGACCAATTATGTGGTTGGATCCTCCGTGACGCTGGAGGCCCGCGATGATTATTGGCAGAAGCCTGAATTGGCGGCTTCCGTCCAGAAGCAGAACGTGGATGTAATCGAATACACGGTTATATCCGACGCGGCGCAGCTGTCCATCGCGCTTGAGACCGGCAAGGTTGATCTGATCGAGGCGCTGGATTCCATGACGGCCGCCCGCTTTATGGAGGGCGGAGAATACGCGGGACAGTACAATGTGTTCACATATGAGAATGCGCTGAGTCAAATGCTCTACCTGAACATGGATGAGACCAACATCTTTGCCGCCGACGCGCATCTGCGCAACGCTCTGATGTACAGCATTGATGTCAACGGCATCATCGAGGCCGCCTCCAACGGCTATGGCATTCCTTCCAAGACCTTCGGCTGCAATGTGCTTGCCACCGGTTATCTGCCCAAGTGGAATGATGAGTCCTATTTCGACTATGATCCTGAGTTTGCGAAGGAAGAACTGGCCGCCTCCAATTACGACGGCTCCACCCTGCGCATCATGTGCTCCACCAGCGATCTGCATCAGACCATCGCGCAGATGGTGCAGGCCTATTGGCTGCAGCTGGGCGTCATGTCCGAAATTCTTCCCTACGACGGTGCGCTGTTCAACACATATAAGAACGATGCCAAGGAATGGGATGTCATGGTGGATAACACCTCCGTCGGAGGCCCGCTTCAGAACCTGTGGCGCCGCAAATTTGATCCGAACAACTTTGCGGAGGGTCAGGGCGGTGCAAACTTCATCAAGTCGGGCGAGCTGCTCGATACCCTGATGCTGTGCATTGATGAGTCTACCGTCAATGACGAGGTAACCGACCAGTTCCACGTGATGCTCAAAGAAATGGCGTGCGCCCGTTCTCTGTACAACGCCATGAACTTTACCATCGGAACGCCTGTGGTCGTGGACGACTACTACGAGATGACCGGCTTCCTCGTTCCTAATTCCTGCACCTACGTATGGAATAACTGATCAATCGCTTGTTCTTCCTTTGGGCAAGGCGGTGCCGAAACGAAAGCGCAGGCGCCGCCTTCCCTCCTTTTACCACAAAACTCAGAACGGCCCGTTCAGGTTGAAGTGCCGTGAATCCAAATGACAAAAGGATGGAATAGAGCATGGGTAAGTATCTTGTAAAACGACTGCTATGGATGATCCCGGTGCTCGTCGGAGTGGCAGTACTCGTTTTTGTAATCATGTATTTTGTGCCAGGCGATCCGGCCAGCCTGATCCTCGGTTCCGACGCCACGGTCGCCGAGCTGGAGGCCAAACGCGAACAGCTCGGCTTGAATGATCCGTTCATTATACAGCTGCTTCGCTACCTGAAAAACATCTTCCTGCGATTTGACTTCGGCGAATCCTATCGAACCGGCAATTCTATTGCCGATGAAATCTGGGAGCGGCTTCCGCGCACGGTAGTCATTGGATTTATCTCCATGCTGATTACCTTTGTGGTCGGGATCCCGCTGGGCATCATGGCCGCCGTTCATCAAAACGGCTTTGGCGATCGACTCTGTATGATTATCGCGCTGGCGGGCGTCTCCGTGCCGACCTTCTGGCTGGCCTTGCTGCTGGTGGTGTTGTTTTCCGTTAACTTGGGCTGGTTGCCCGCTTCGGGTATGGACAGCTGGCAGTCCTACATTCTGCCTATCGTTTCCAGCGCCTTTGCCGGCATGGCGGGTCTGGCGAGACAATCCCGATCCAGCATGCTGGAGGTCATTCGCTCTGATTACGTGACCACGGCCCGCGCCAAGGGCGCGTCGGAGCGCGCGGTCGTCTGGAAGCATGCCCTTCCAAATGCCCTGCTGCCCATCATTACTGTAGCGGGTATGCATCTGGCCGTGTTGTTTGGCGGCTCGGTGGTTATAGAGAACGTTTTCTCCATTCCCGGTATCGGGCAATACATGGTCAACGCCGTCAGCAACAGGGACTATCCCGTTGTGGAGGCCTCCGTATTGTTCCTTGCGTTTATCTTTTGCCTGGTAATGCTGCTGATTGATATCGCATACGCGTTCGTCGATCCGCGCATCAAGGCGAAGTACGCCGCGCAAGGCGCCCGGAAGAAGAAGAGGTGAGCATCATGACACAAATAACGGCAACCGCCCAGATGGTCAAAAAGCAGAAACAGGTCAGCGAATTCGGCGCTTCGATGCGACGCCTTCGCAAAAACAAAACCGCTATGATTGGCTTGGGCATCTTTCTCGTACTCCTTGCATTGGCGATTCTTTCCCCGATCATCAATCCCTATAATTACGCGGAGATGAATGTCGCGGATCGCTGTCAGGGTCCGTCTCTTAGGCACTTCTTCGGCACAGACGAGCTTGGCCGCGATATTTTCAGCCGCATTATGTATGGCGGACGGTTTTCTCTGACAATCGGCCTGATCGCCACGCTTTCAAGCATGGTGGCTGGGATTGTGTTGGGCGCGGTCGCGGGCTTCTTCGGAGGCTGGGTGGATAACCTGATCATGCGTCTGCTGGACGTGGTGCAGTCCATCCCCGGCCTGCTGCTGACGATCTGCGTATCGGCCGCGCTGGGTACGGGATTCGATAAAACGATACTGGCGCTATCGGTCAGCAGGATCCCTGGAATGGCACGAACTCTGCGTGCGTCTGTCATGCAGACGCGCAATGAGGAATACGTGGAAGCCGCGGGCGTCATCGGATGCAGCACCTTCCGTCAGATCGTGAAATACGTCCTGCCAAACAGCTTCGCTCCTCTGCTGGTCTCCGCCACCATGGGCATCGCCAGCACCATTCTGACCACCGCGTCGTTGAGTTATATCGGCCTGGGGATTCAGCCGCCTACGCCCGAATGGGGCGCGATGCTATCCGCCGCGAAAAAATTCATCCGGGACTATCCCTATATGCTGATTTTCCCTGGCCTGTTCATTGCCATTACCGTGCTGAGCCTGAATATGTTTGGTGACGGTCTGCGCGATGCGATGGATCCCAAACTGAAGGACTAACGGAGGACGTGTCATATGAGCCATTTTCTAGAAGTGAAGGATCTCAACGTTCAATATACGTCCGGCGGCGAGGTCATCCATGCCGTGAACGGCGTATCCTTCCACCTGGACAAGGGAAGGACGCTGGCGCTGGTCGGTGAGACCGGCGCGGGCAAAACAACGATATGCAAGACCATTTTGCGCATTCTGCCCGACCGTGCCGCCAGGATTAACGGCGGATCGGTGATGCTGGATGGTCAGGAATTGATGACACTGCCCGAGATACAGATGCGCAAGATCCGTGGTCAGAGGATTTCCATGGTGTTTCAGGATCCCATGACCGCGCTGAATCCCGTCATGAAGGTTGGCAACCAGATCGCCGAGGCCATTCGGCTGCACAATGATATTTCCCGAAGAGAAGCGGAAAAGCGCGCAATGGACATGATGACCATGGTGGGCATCACGCCGGAGAGATACTATGAATATCCGCATCAATTTTCTGGAGGTATGAAGCAGCGTGTGGTGATTGCCATGGCGTTGGCCTGCACGCCGGACCTGCTTCTGGCCGACGAGCCCACAACCGCGTTGGATGTAACGATTCAGGCGCAGATTCTGGAGATGATTGGAGATCTGCGCAGGAGCTACAACACCTCTATGATCCTGGTCACCCACGATTTGGGCGTCGTTGCCAACGTTGCCGACGACGTAGCCGTGGTCTATGCAGGGGAAATCGTAGAGTATGGCCCAAAAGAGAAATTCTACGATCATCCCTCCCATCCATATACCCAAGGCCTGTTCGGCGCAATTCCTGATTTGGAGAAGGAAACCCGTCGCCTGACGAACATCGAGGGTATGCCGCCGAATCCGTCCGATCTGCCCAAGGGATGTTGCTTTTCGCCGCGCTGCCCCTATGCCACCGAGAAATGTCACCGCGTGAAATTCGGCCTGACGGAGACCCCTGACGGTCATCTGTGTAGCTGTGGCCGCGCAAACGCCTTGAAGGAGGAACCCACGCATGTCTGAACTGATCGAGGTCAAAAACCTCAAAAAGTTTTTTGAAACACCCAGGGGCATGCTGCATGCCGTAGACGACGTGACTATGTCGATCAAAGCCGGAGAGACGATGGGCGTCGTCGGTGAATCCGGCTGCGGGAAATCTACGCTGGGTCGCACGATTCTTCGTCTGCTGCCCAGCACGGACGGCCGCATTTGGTTTGACGGCGAGGATATCACCGATGTCTCCAAAAAGAAGGATTTGCGAGAATTGCACAAGAAAGCACAGCTGATCTTCCAGGATCCGTATTCTTCTTTAAACCCACGCATGACCGTGGAGGATACGCTGAAGGAGCCGCTGATTCTCTCCAAAAAGTACACCAAGCAGCAAATTAAGGAAGAGACGCAGCGCCTGATGGAGCTGGTCGGCATCGACGAGCGCATCCGCCTCGCGTATCCCCATGAGTTGGATGGCGGGCGTCGGCAGCGTGTTGGCATCGGCCGCGCGCTGGCCTATAACCCGAAATTCATCGTCTGCGACGAGCCTGTATCCGCGTTGGACGTGTCTATCCAGGCGCAGATTTTGAACCTGTTGATGGAGCTTCAGGAAAAGTACGGCCTGACCTATATGTTCATTACGCATAACATGTCCGTCGTGCGCCATATTTCACACAACATCTCCGTCATGTATCTGGGGCAGCTGGTGGAAACCAGCGCGACGCGCGATCTGTTTACCATGCCGCTTCACCCCTACACCAAGGCGCTGCTGTCCGCCATTCCCACGACGGACTTCCGTAAGCCGATGGATCGCATTTCATTGGAGGGAGAGCTTACGTCGCCCATCAATCCCAAGCCAGGCTGCCGTTTTGCCAACCGTTGTAAATTCGCCTGCGACCAATGCCGCGAGCCGCAACAGCTGGAGGAGTTGGCCCCCAACCATTTCGTGGCCTGTTGCCGCGCCAAGGAGCTCAACAATCTGTAATGGACGGAGGATGGCCCTATGTCGTACATGAGGATTGACCTGAATTCCCAAAATGTAGGGCGAACAAACGTCGCCGTATTTTTTCCGAGCCAGCCGCCGACGGCGGAGGCAAAGCATGGACATCCAGGAGCGAAGCCGAAGCGTGTCAACAGGCTTAGCGAAGGAGAAAAGTACCAGACCCTATGGCTTTTGCATGGCAGCGGCGGCAATTTCAGCCATTGGCCGCTATATTCCATGGTCATGGAGGTCTGCGAGAGGCAGCAGCTTGCCGTGATCATGCCTACTGTACAGGACTTTGTTGATGGTCAGCCGGATCTGGGCAACTTCTTTCGATATGTGTCCGAGGAACTGCCGCAAAAGCTGCGTAACATCCTGCCGATCTCCGAGTCACGCGATGACAACTTCATTTGCGGTCTCTCCTACGGCGGGTACCTGGCCTATCGAATTGCGCTGACCCATTGCGAAACGTTCAGCCACGTCGGAAGCCTCTCCAGCCCGATCAATGTTTTATCGGACATTCGTGAAAAGCACATGAACCAGTATGGCTTCCCGAGCCCCGATGAGGTGGAGGGAACAGATCGCGACGTGTTATACCTCGTCCGTAAAGCGGTCGAGCAGGGAGCGGAGCTTCCGGAGATGTTTCAGGCCTGTGGCACAGAGGACTTCACATGGGAGTACAATACCTCTGCGAGACGGGCGTTTCAAGCGCTGCAGTTGAACACCGAATGGATCGAATTCCCCGGGATACACAATTTCGACTTTTGGAACACGGCCTTGCGCAAATTCCTGGATTGGTTGCCGTTGACAGGCTGTCCGGTATATGCGGGGAGAGAGGACGCGCGTCAGCCGAAAGTCTGACACCGCAAAGCTTCGCCCTCCGGCCAGCGGAGGGCAAAGCGAATATTGAAGGAGAGATGCGGATATGCACATTTCCAATATCATCGGCGGCACGAGTGTGACGTTGGATATTTTGCTGCCGGACGCCTGGGCGGAGAAAAAGAAGAGGAACGGTAAGGCGGCGTGGCTGCTTCACGACGCGGAGGAAGCATCGGATACGTGGCTTCTAAACGCGCAGGTGGAGCTGATCGCCAATCGATATGGCGTAGCTGTCATTGCGCCCTCCATGGGACGTCTGGCATCCTACCGTGACGCGGAGCCTGGCTGCACTTGGGAAACCTTTTTTGTGAAGGGACTCTGGAATTATGTGCATGAGCTTTTCCCCGCCATCTCCGATAAACGCGACGATCAGCTGCTGTTTGGCAGAGGCACGGGCGCGCAGGCCGCCATTCGCTTCGGAAAGACGTATCCTGAGCGCTATGGCAGGGCCTTCGGATATCATCCAACCGAAAATCCGCTGGACGACTGGCTCCGCTGCAATGAAGCGCTGCGGCGTGAAGTGGAAGCATTGATTTGAAAATACGAATGGAGAAACTGGATAGCATGCAAGCAGTAAAGAAAAGAGAAATCGGACGGGACTTGACGCAGGGGCCTGTCCTTAAGATGCTTCTGACCTTTGCCGTTCCCATCATCCTGACAAACCTGATTCAACAGCTCTATTCGATGGTTGATCTGATCGTGATCGGCCATTTCATGAGCAGCATAGGAACGGTCGCCGTATCCACAGGCGGAGAGGTCTCCGATTTAATGACGCCGATCGCATCTGCGTTTGCCACTGCCGGGCAGATCTACATTGCCCAGCTGATGGGGGCACGGGATACGGAGAAGGCCAAAGAGGCCATTGGCACGCTGGTCTCTTTGATGATGGTTGTATCCGTTGTGTTTATGATATTGACGCTCTGTGGCAACGCCACGATTCTTCGCTGGCTCAACTGTCCGGCCGAGGCGTTTGACGAGGCGACCCGCTACATGATCGTTACCGCCGTCGGCATGCCGTTTATATTCGGGTATAACGCCGTGTGTGGCGTTCTCCGCGGTATGGGTGAGGCCAAACGCCCGCTCTTCTTCATTCTTGTGGCCGCAGTGGTCAACATCGTGTTGGATCTGCTGCTAGTCGTGGTGATTCCGCTGGGTGCCGCCGGAACGGCTATCGCCACCGCCGGTTCCCAAATGGGCGCGTTCATCGCGTCGTTCCTGTTCATGTACAAGTCAAGAGAGCAGATTGGCTTTGAACTGAAGCCCTCGTTCTTCTGTGTTCGAAAGCACCCGTTGCAGGTGATTTTGAAGCTGTCCATACCAAATCTGATTCGCTTCACCTGCGTACAGTTTTCGATGCTCTGGGTCAAAGCCAGCATCAACTCCTTTGGCCTGGTCGTATCCGCTACCAACAGCGTTGGCAATAAGCTGGAGAAGTTCATCAACGCCTTCATGCAGGGTACGGAAACCGGCAGCGGCGCGATGATTGCCCAAAATCTCGGCGCGCGTGAGCATGAACGCGTCAAGCGGACGCTGATTTACACGGTGATCAGCTGTATGGTTGTGGCAGTCATTGGCTCCGCGCTATACCTGCTGATTCCCAAGCCGCTGTTCCGCATCTTTACCAACGATGAGGCCGTTGTGGACTTCGGCGTGATTTACCTGCGCATCATGGTGGTCAACCTGCTTGCCGCCGCCTTCGCGGGCTCGCTGAAATCCATCCTCAGCGGTGCAGGTGAGGTCATATTGGGATTTGTGGTAGGGATTCTTGATGCGGTGGTGTTCCGCATTGGCATCAGCCTGTTCTGCAAGTACGTGCTGAACATGGGCATCTATAGCTTCTTCTGGGGTACGGCGCTATGTCAGGTAGTGCCTGGGTTCATCTGTCTCGCGTATTTCCTCAGCGGCAGGTGGAAGACAAAGAAGCTGCTTGGTAACGAAACCGGAAAGGGGAGATATGACCATGAGTAGAAAACCCGATAATCGTACCAAACGCTTTCCTCTGGTACAATTTAAAAAGGATACATGGGAAATTGACGAGTTTGACGTCGCCAGCATGTACCTATTGGTAGGCGCCAAAAGGGCGATGCTGATCGATTGCGGCATGGGGATTGGAAACCTGCGCGGCGCGGTAGAGATGCTCACGGATAAGCCGCTGATCGTCGTCATCACCCACAATCATCTTGATCATACCGGAAACGCGCGCCAGTTTGATGAAATTTGGATGAGTCCTGACGATTTGGGAGATCCGATTCCCGGAGATTATGAACGGCGCCGCACCGATATCATCAGCGTTGCGCTGCGTCAGCATGGCGGCATATGCGGCGGCATGTACAACACGTATCCCCTCTACGCCTATGATCTCGACCGTGATTTGATTATTCCCGACAACCCGATGCCCAAGATCAACGAAATCACCGATGGTATGACCTTCGATCTTGGCGGGGGTCGCGTTGTCACGGCATACCGCTGTCCCGGTCACACTCCAGGGCAGATGATGTTCCTTGATCCTTGGTCCCGCAGCCTGTTCTGCGGCGACGCGCTGAATTACAACCTCGGTGTGGGCGCAGTGCCAATTGAGGAAACCATTGCATATCTGGAGAAAATGCAGAACCTGAGTGATCAGTACGATGGGATCTATAACGGCCATCATGATTTCCGCGCGCAGGGTGCGCCTCTGGGCGATGATTGTCTGCCGAATACGCTGGCGCTTGCTCGGCAGATTCGGGATGGTACCTGCAACATCATCGAGGTTCCCAGCTTTTGGGGACCGTCCTCCGGCCGTCCGAATCGCAGAATGGTTCAGAAATATCGCAACTTTCTCGGCTATCGTCCGTTCAGCATGCCGGACATGAAAAAATAACGGGAGGAAAGAAAGATGGCATCCCAATTAACGCGACTCTATCCCATGGTTCAGTTTAAAAAGGATACATGGGAAATCGACGAATTTGACTGTGCAAGCTGCTTTCTCCTGATCGGATCGGAGCGTGCGCTGCTGATTGACTCCGGCTTTGGCATCGGCGATCTGCGCGGAGCGGTCGAAATGCTGACGGATAAGCCTGTGACGCTGGTGATTTCCCATTCCCATGGCGATCATTATGGAGGGGCATGGCAGTGGGAGGACGCGTGGGTTTATGCAAAAAGCCCGTTGATTACCGGAGAAAAACCCATGCAGGAGCAAAATAAGACTCTGGAACAGATCAACGCCGCACGCAAGGATGACATTCGTCTGATTGCCAGCCGTCAAAAGGGTCACATAGGTTACGCCTATTCCATGTTCAATCTGTACGGCTATGATATTGACGACATGCATGAGCACACCGAGGACGAGCCAAAGCCCCATTATCATCCGATGACCGATGGTATGGAATTTGATCTTGGCGGCGGGCGCGTGGTAAAGGCGTATTATTGTCCGGGCCATGCCATTGATGAAATGGTTTTCCTTGATGCGTATACCCGCACGCTGTTCAGCTGCGATGCGGTCAATTACAACACGACCATGGCGGCCGTTCCGCTTCCGGAATGCATCGAATATCTTGAGCGGCTTCAGGCGATGTCAGATCAGTATGACGATCTGTACAACGGGCACCATGATTTCCGTGCGCTGGGCGAACCGTTGGGAAAGGATAGTCTGCCGAACATCATCGCCTTAGCGCGCCAGTACATGAGCGGTGAGTACACGACAGCGCTTGTGCCCAGCTTCTGGGACGGGCAGCGTACGCCACGCGAAATGCTGCGGCTGGGCAGAAACTTTTTCGGCTTCCGTCCGCCACATGCGGAACCAAAGCATAAAAAATAAATTTTGCGGGGGGGGGATTCGCGCTTAGCGCCGAATCCCTGCGCACTTAGGAGGGCCTCCCTATGTCCGGCATCGAACACGAAAAAAAGCGGGTCAACTCGCCGGAAGCGGATCGACGTATATTTGCCGCGAAATATTTTGATGGCTATGAAGAGCAGTCCCTGCCAAAGAAAAACGGGAAAGGATGGCACACCGTCCGCGTGTATGTGAGCGACGCATATGAGCCGACAGGGGGGAATACCCGCCTGAATCGGATCAAATTGCGAATCACGATTTTAATTTTGGTGTTTTTCCTTTTTATGCTGCTTGGGGGAACGCGGAGAAGCCCTGTCAACACAAGTACCCTGGCAATGCTGCCTTATGCGGTTTCATTGATTGCGGGTGCCTATTCACTGGTTGGAATTGTGCGCCTGCTGTTCAGTCGGGGACACATGACAAAGTATTCTTATAAAAGATATTGCGAGGAAGTGGGCAACGGCACGCCTGCAGCCGCAGCCGGCGCGTTGCTGGCTGCGGTTGCTGCCCTGTTCCTATGGTTTCAGACGGGGCTGCTGACGGGAGACTGCCTTGATTATCTGATTCCCATTCTGAGCTTTCTATTGAGCGCCGCCGCCGCATATGGAATCCGATCGCAGTATAGATGCCTGCCATTCAATGAAATCAAGGGCAGAACGCCCTATGAAGATCAAGAACGCGAGGAATGAACGGTTAAGAAAAAGAATCGGAAAAAACGGGGCGGCGCGATGAACGCGCCGCTCAGACCGTCGACAAACCCCTTATTTACGCGAAGAGCCGCAGGGCCGACCCAGATGGAGCGACGCGTCTCTTGCTTGAAAGCGCTGCGGCGTAAGGCTTCTGGGACTCTGCTCTAGACCCTGACAGGAGTTGACGGAAGGAAGCAGAACCGCTACGGTCTTGCCCTAAAGGGGCAAAGCGCCCGAAGAATATCAACCGAAATGAGCGGAGGGCACGGCCAGTGCCCTTCGCGATGATTGAGGTTGCGGTCTAAGTCCCCTGCACCCCATCGTTTATCGATACCCTGAACGGCAGGATTAGATCCTGCCGTTTTTGATTGTCCTCAAACGTTCTGATCAAGGGCGGGAATCCTCTCCTGTCCTTGTCTCTCTGTCATGATAAAAGTACCGTTTTTGTTATAAATTAAACCCATAATAGGATTGCCTATGTCAAAATCGCATGATATACTTGGGCCATTGATTGAGAGCTTCTCAATTCCGAAATTCAACGGGAATTTCGGATCGCACAACAGGATATCAAGGAGGTATCGCAATGAAGAAACTGGTGGCTTTATTCCTGGTAATGGTTCTCGCGCTTTCCATGTGTATCGGCGCCGGCGCCGAATCGGAGAAGAAGTACACGATCGGCTTCTCCAATGTGTGGGTCGGCAACACCTACGGCATTCAGGGCGTCAACGAGCTGGAAGCCTTCCTCAAGGACAATCCCCAGGTAGAAAAGTATTATATCTACAACGCTGACAACGATGTAAACAAGCAGATTTCCGATATTGAGGATCTGATCGCTAAGGGCATCGATATGCTGATTCTTCAGCCGATCTCTGCGGAGTCTGTGGCTGCGGTGGTTGAGGAGGCCTATGACGCGGGCATCGTGGTCGTGGACTGCACCTCTCCCCTGGCTGACGCCACGGACGCGTACAACGTATCCGTCGTTGCCAAAGATTATGACTTTGGCTACACCGGCATGAAGTGGCTGTGCGAGCAGATCGGCGGCGAAGGCAACGTGATCTGCCTGGACGGCATGGCTGGTCTTTCCAGCGCGGTGCTTCGTATGGAGGGTGCTCAGGCCGCACTTGAGGAGTACCCCAACGTGAAAATCATCGCCAGCGAATATGCGAACTGGGATTACGCGACCGCGAAGCCGATTGTGGAGAACATGCTCGCTACCTATGACGATATTGACGCGGTATGGTCCTCCGGCGGCGATATGACCCGCGCGGCGATCGAGGCGTGGGCCGAGGCCGGACGCGACTGGGTTCCCATGATGGGCGAGGACTGCAACGGCTTCCTCAAGCTGTGGAGCAAGTACAAGAGCGAAGGCTTGAGCTGCATCGCGGTTTCCCTGCCTACCTGGCTCTTTGCCTACGGCGCGGAGTTGGGTCTTGAGATTCTCAATGGCACGTACACCGGCGAGAAGGACGTCATCGTCGAGATTCCCACCTTCGGCAACGATGAAGTGGACGACTTCGTCCGCGAGGATCTCTCCGACAGCTTCTGGGGGCAGACCCACATGAGCGAGGAGCAGATCGTCGCGCTCTATGGCAACGGTAACGATGGTTCTCAGGGCGTTACCGGCAGCGGCGCCGCGTCTGATCACTAAAACCGCCACCCCATGCAGGGATTCGACAAACACTTGGAAAGGTGGGAAGCCCGGCTTCTCACCTTTCTTCCATCCTGGAGGGGAGGGAGCACCATGCAGGAAGAGTATCTGAAAATGAGCGGAATCACCAAGCGTTTCCCGGGTGTGGTCGCACTGGACGGTGTGGATTTTGGCCTGCGCAAGGGCGAGGTTCACGCGCTGGTCGGCGAAAACGGAGCGGGAAAATCGACGCTGATGAACATGCTGGGCGGGAATTTAAAGCCGGACGGCGGCGCGATCGAGCTGGACGGAAGGCCCGTCTCGATCACAAGCCCCATCGAGTCGCTCAAACTCGGCATCGGGTTTGTGCATCAGGAATCCAATCTGCTGTCCAATTTGACGGTTTTGGAAAATGTATTCCTCGCGCGTGAGAAGCTACGGCATGGCTCTCTGGATCGCTCCTCCATGCGAAAGGAAATCCTGCGCGTCAACGAACGCCTGGGCTATCATCTCGATCCCGACGCGCAGGTCGGCAGGCTGCGCCTTTCCGAGCAGCAATGCGTGGAGATCACGCGCGCCCTGCTGTGCGAGCCGCGCATCCTCATTCTGGACGAGCCCACCGCCGCGCTGGACGACAGCGAGGTCGCGCGGCTGTTCGATATCGTCCGGCATCTGCGCTCAGAGGGCGTCGCAATCATCTATATCTCCCACAGGCTGGATGAGATCTTCCAGCTGGCCGACAGAATCACCGTTCTCAAGGACGGGAAGATCGTCGGAGTGCGGGAGGTCAGGGATATCACCAAGGACGATGTAATCACCATGATGGTGGGCCGCGTGCTGGAGGACATCTATCCACGGCGGGATGACGCCGTCTTTGGCGAAACGCTGCTGGATGTGGAAAGCCTCGGCATTCCTAACAGACTTCATGATGTGAGCTTTCGGGTGCGGGCGGGCGAAATCGTGGGCCTTGGCGGATTGGAGGGGCAGGGTCAGCAAGATACGGTGCGCGCCATCTTCGGCGACATTCCCTTTGCCGAGGGGAAAATCACCGCGAATGGCCTCGAACTCAAAAGCCGTGGGATTCGCCGCAGGATCCGCGGCGGCGTCGGCTATGTGACGCACGACAGAAGGGGCGAGGGGCTGGTGCTCAATCAGTCCATCCGCAAGAATAGCGCCCTGGCGTCGCTGTACAAGCGCAGCCGCCTTGGCTTTGTCAGGGCTTCCGCCGAAAAGGCCGAGGTTTCCAAAAACGCGGAGCGTATGCAGATCAAGGCGTCCGGCATGGAGCAGAAGGTCTCCACCCTTTCGGGCGGCAATCAGCAGAAGGTGATGCTGGCCCGCTGGCTGATGACCAGCCCCCGCGTGCTCATCATCGACGAGCCGACCAAGGGCGTGGACGTCGGGGCGCGCATGTCCGTCTACCAGATCATCGACCGGCTGACCCGCGAGGGGATCGGGATCGTCATGCTGACAAGCGACATGATGGAGCTGATCGGGCTGAGCGACCGCGTGCTTGTGTTCTATGAGGGCCGCATTTCGGGCGAGCTCAGGCGCGGCGAAGCGACGGAGGAACGCATCATGCGCCTGGCCAGCAGCATGCCGGAGGAGTGAGGTGCTTGAAATGAAAAGAAAAAAGCTGAATCCGCAGATCAGGGGCGTTCTGACCATCTATCTCCTGCTGCTTCTCGTGTTCATGGTGATGTGCTTTTGCTCGGAGTCGTTCCGTTCGCTCTACAACATCACCAATCTGGTGACGCAGTGCGTCCCGCTGGCCTGCGTGGCCATGGGCCAGACGCTGGTGATCATCTCCGGCGGCATCGACCTGAGCGTCGGCTCCACGATCAGCGTATGCACGGCCGTGGCCGCCAAGCTGCTGGACACCGACAGCCCCTTCCAGATCACCTTGGGCGCTCTGGCCGTGCTTGGAACCGGCGTGCTGGTTGGAGCCTTCAACGGGATCGGCGTCAATGCTCTCAAGGTTCCCCCATTGATCACCACGCTATGTACAAGCACCGCTCTCAGCGGCGTGGCGCTGTGGATTCTGCCCATAGCGGGCGGAAAGATTAACCGCGATTTTGCCAGGTTTGTCTATCAGAAGTGGACGATCGTCTCCATGCCGCTTGTCATCATGCTGATCCTGTTTTTGGTGATGCGCCATGTGCTCTATCACACACGGACAGGCGTTGACATCTATGCCATCGGGCGCGACAGGCGCATCGCCGCCACCATGGGCGTGAACGCGCGCCGCACCAGCGTCAAGGCCTATGTCCTGTGCGGCTTCTGTGCGGGACTGACCGGCCTTCTGCTCGCCTGCCGCATGCGCGTGGGCGACCCCACCTGCGGCGCGGCCTATTCGATGGACTCCATCACCGCCGCAGTGGTCGGCGGAACGTCGATGGCCGGAGGCATGGGACTGCTATCGGGCACCATCGCCGGAGCGTTTTTGATCGGCATGCTGTCCAACATCATGAACAACCTCGCCGTCAACCAGTTTTACCAATACGTGCTCAAGGGCGGCCTGCTGGTCGGGGCCATGATCGTGTACTCGATTTCCAATCTGCTGGAGGTGAAGCGTCATGAAAGGAAATGATCTTCGGCACAGGACGGACGCTTCGTTACAGCCGCTGTTTCTGCTGGGCATCATCGCGGTGATGATCGCCATGCAGGCGATTCTCGTCCCGGGCTCCGTAACCGGCAGCCAGCTCATGTTGGTGTCCCGTCAGGCTTCCGCACTGGGCATCATCGCCCTGGGCCAGGCGGCGGTCATCCTCGTTGGGGGGATTGATTTAAGCGTCGGCTCCATCGTCATGATTACCAACGTGTTCTGCATCGCGCTGATGCGCGGCTCGGATCAATTCCTGCTCGGCGGGCTGGCGGCCTGTCTGCTGATCGCTCTTTTGATCGGCGCGGCGAACGCCATAGGCGTCTTGGTGCTCAACATCGCGCCCTTTGTCATGACGCTGTGCACCATGACCATTCTGGAGGGCGTGTGCTATGTATACACGCAGGGCGCGCCCACGGGAAGCGCCGCTCCCACCGTTCACACGCTGGGCAGCGGCTACATCGGCCCCGTCCCCTATTCCACGGTCATCTGGCTCGTGCTGGCGCTTCTGATGTGGATCGTGCTCAGGTTTACCACCTTTGGCCGCAAGATCTACGCCGTCGGAGGGAACGCCCGTGCCTCCCGCCTCTCGGGCATCAGCAACAAGGCCGTCGCCGCGACCGCCTACATTTTCTCCGCCCTCATGGCCATGGTTGCGGGCGTCATCATGTCGGGCTATCTCAACATCACCTCCCTCACGGTCGGCGGAGACTATGTGAACAATTCGCTGGCGGCGGTATTGATCGGCGGCAACGCCATCGAGGGCGGGCGCGGCGGCGTTTGGGGCGTGGTGCTAGGCGCTTTCTTCATGACGCTTTTAATGGCGATTCTCACCATGGTCGGCATCGGAGAGGTTGGAAAGCTGATCGTGCAGGGCGCGGTGATCTTCACCGTCGTGGCCATCCAAAGCACGGTCAAGAAGGAGTAAGGAGGCGAGCTTTTGAAAATCGGTGTCAATCAATTCTGTTTTCCCATGTCCTATGATGTGCGGGAGGCCATCACGTCCGTGAAGCGGCTTGGCTTTGACAGCATCGAGCTGTGCTTTACGGCGGCGGACAGCGCGCGTTCGGGCGGCGGCGTGACCGACGCGCTGGATATCAGCGGCTACCACAACCATCTGCTCAACACGCATTCCACGATGAAGGACTTGAAGGAGCTTCGCGCCATCGCGGACGACAGCGGCATGCGCGTCTCCAGCGTCGGCGGCATCGTGAGCTTCTCCATCTTCCCGCTCACATCCACCGACGCCGCCGTCGCCCAAAAGAGCATGGACGCGGTCAAAAAGATGCTGGACGCGGCCCGCGTGCTGGGCGCGGATACGGTTCTGGTGATTCCCGGGATGCTCACCGCCGACATGCGATACGAAGCCGCCTATGACCTGGCGCAGCGCCGCGTGGCCGAGCTGGCCGACTACGCGCCCGACATCCAGCTGGCCATCGAGAACGTCTGGAACGGCATGCTGTACAGCCCGCTGGAAATGAGCCGTTTTGTGGACGAGACCGGCCGGAAGAACGTCGGGGTCTACTTCGATATCGCCAACGCCCGCCGTTTCGGCTGGCCCGAACAATGGATTTTAACCCTCGGCAAACGCATCCGCAAGTTTCATTGCAAGGATTACCGCCTGTCAGTGGATACCATCAACGGCTTTACCAACCTGCTGGACGGCGATGTAAATTGGCCTGAGGTCATCTCGGCCATCCGCGAAACCGACTACGACGGAGACCTGGTGGTCGAACTGGTGCCGCCTTCGCGGCATCTGGTGGAAAGCACGCTTATATACGCACGGGAGACCTTAAAAACCCTGATCCAGAGATAATTGAAAGGGGATTATTGGGATGAAAAAGTATGGTGTAATGATCGTAGGCACGGGCTGGGTTTCGGGAGAGCATATTCGGGCCTTTGAGATGAACGAAAACGCGCAGGTGGTCGCGATCGTCTCCCGAAGCTATGAAAAGGGCCGCGCCAAGGCGGACGAGTATCATCTGGGCGAGCGCTGCAAGATTTATACCGACTATGACGAGGGCCTGAAGGATCCCAATGTGGACATCGTCGTGATCTGCACCCCCAACGACATGCATTGCGAGCAGACCATCAAGGCCGCCGAGGCGCACAAGCACATTTTGATCGAAAAGCCCGTGGCGCTCAGCTGGGAGGATACCCTGCGCATGGATCAGGCCGTGCGCGAGGCGGGTGTTAAGACGCTGGTGGGATACGTCCTGCATTACAATCCACTGTTTATGGCGGCCAAGAAGCTGCAAAAGGATTTTATCGGAAGGCTGACCTATGCGGAGACGGATTATTTCCACCGCGTCATGAACGACATTCCCTGCTATGAGTGGACGTGCAAGAAATCCGTCGGCGGAAGCTCCCTGCTGGCCGGAGGCTGCCACGCGGTGGACGCGATGCGCTGGTTCATGCAGGACGAGGTCGTCAGCGTATACGCCCAGAGCAGCAAGATGCGCACCGATCTCGAATTTGACGGCACCATCGCCATCCTGCTGAAATTCAAAAACGGCGCCGTAGCCAAGATCGGTTCCAGCTATGACTTTATCAGCCCCTATGTATTTAACCTCCATCTGTGCGGAGACAAGGGCACCTTGTGGAACGATCAGCTCTGGTCCCCCAGCATGATTCCCGAGCAGCGCGACTACATGAAGCTGCCCGTACTCACCCCTAACAGCGGCGATGTAAAGCATCATCCCTTCCCCGAAGAGGTGGCGCACTTCATGGACTGCATTGTCAACGATAAGGAGACGGACTGCCCCATGAGCGACGCGGTCAAGACGCAGGAAATCGTCTTTGCTGCCGACCTGAGCGCTCAAACCGGCGAGGTTGTGAAGCTTCCGCTGACACGCTGAAGAGAACCAACAAACATGGGCCGCTATCAATGAGCGGCCCATGTTTTTATTTCTCATACGACTCGGTTTGCCGAAAGCCCTGCTGTAGCCTGCGATATTCTGCGGGCGTCATATGGTAATGCTGACGGAAGATACGATAAAATTGGCTGATATTTGTGTATCCAACCTCCTCAATGACGCGGTTGATGCTCATATCGGAATCCGCCAGGAGCATGCGGGCGTTGGAAAGGCGGAGATGTGTGATGTATTCCTTGAAGGAGATGCATGTCTCCTTTTTAAACAGATGACGGAAATAAGTCGTATTGAGGCCAACGGCGTTTGCGACCGTATTCAATGTCAACGGCTGGTTATAGTTCTGGTTCATATAGCGCTGCGCCGCAACGATCTTGGCGTTAAGATTTTTTCGTGGATTTTCATCATGGTTCTCCCCTGAATAATGCCGTGTCAGTTCCAAAAGGATGTTGCGCACAATGATATCGACTTCCATCTCCCACTTTTCTTGCTTGGTTTGATAGACCTCAAATCCCCGTCGAATCAATCCGGCAATCTTGATCGCCGTATCCGTGTCATGCGCGATACGGTTGACAAAATCCGGCGGATTATAATGGAACGTCTCAATATATTGCCGATTGGCGCGATGGTTGCTGGAATCGGAAATGAAGGAGGGCATCAGGATTAGAAAGATAAAGCGGTTTTCCTGCCCATCCTCGGTGATGGCGACATGGTTTTCATAATTGTTGTTGATGAAGATGTCGCCCTCCTGAACAGGGTATTGCTTGTACTCATACTGAAAGGTTCCCTCGCCCTCCAAGCACAGCCCGATCTCAAAATAGCGATGCCAATGCATGACATCGCGCTTTCCCACAACGACATACTCAAACAAATGCGCAGGAAAGTATGGATCGAAGTCAAATTCCCAGTTATACCGTCTCATAATGCCGTCGCCTCTTCCCTGTGACCTTGCTTCAGTATACCTTGAAACGCACGCTTTTGCAAACAGAGGGGGCCTGAATTTCTCAAGCCCCCTCGTCTGCTCTCTATCCGTTCCTTTCCTCCTCTGAAAGAGCATCCAGATAGATGGCGTACTCCCAGCACGCCTCCCCCTCCGCCGTCTCCGGTACCAGGCAGATCGTGTCCCGCATGTCGATAAGCGCGGGCTTCTCCTGATCTATGCGCCAGTACCAGCGTCCGTCCGGCCCCTCGCAGGCATCGCCCTGTCCATAGTGGCTTCCGGCGTTCTGAAAGGCAATTTTCGTTCCATCCTCATCATAGAAGTCATAGAGATGGTTCAGGAAGAACGTTCTGACCTGCTCCCAGCTCATGCCGCCGTCGCGCGGATAGATGTCGATCACGAAGTGGCTGGAGGTGGGCGTCAGCTCCGCCGTTTCCACGACGATTTCCCAAGGCGCTTCCTCCGTTTCCCGATGGTACAGCCTGACGATCCCGTTCTCTTCTTTGACAGAGCTTTCCACGTTGAAGACCAGATTCACCTCACGGGCCGTCATATTGGCCTCCTCCGCCCATGCCAGGAAATAACGGAAGCCGTTTTCGCCGCTCTCCTCCTGCTTCACCTTCTGTCTCGCATAGGCATCCATGGGCAGATAGAGGTTCATCCGCTCGCTCTCCACCGGCGTATTTCCCTCCTGAACGGCGGCATAAAACGCGGCGTCGCAGTCATCCTCGCTCATTGAGTCAAACGCGATCTTTTGAAGGCCCTTGTTGGGAGTGAGAGCCATCAGCCGCAGCCTTACCTCAACCTCGCCGGACAGACGGGTGTCTCCGATGACGCTGACGCCGCCGGCAATCGCGTCCTCCTGGGGCGTCAGCCAGCGGTTCATTTCGCCGACCGCATCGTCCTCGACCAGCACGCCGTTGAACCACACGCCCTCCAGCATTACAAAGGTCTCCCTCTCCACGGTATATAAAAGGCCGACATCCAGCTTGCGTCCGTCAAACAGCGCGTCCGTGGCGGCGACGGAAAATCCGTCCGTCTGCCCTGCCTGTCCGACATCCTGTACCATCTGTTTCTGCCGTTCATCCGGCTCCTCCTGCCAGTTTCCGAAGAGATAGCTCAGCACACCCCCTGTGTGGCGGCCACCGCCGCGCACATCAGCGCCAGCATCAGAATCGCCGCCAGCACAATGGCCAGTACGGGCTTTTTATGCTTCATGTTCATTGCACGAACCTCCTCAAGCGATTGCTCCACGCGGGCATGCACCATGGGAGGCACGGGTGCAAACGCATCCTCCAAACGAATTTGTTTCATTCTTTCGCCTCCTCTCGAAGCAAAGCCATGAGCCGTTTGCCCGCCTGAAACACCCTGCCCCGCACGGTGGATTCCGCCAAACGCAGGATATACGCCACCTCCGCAAGCGGATAGCCGTCCAGATGGTGCAAAAGAAGCAGCTGGCGGTATTTCTCCGGCAGCGCCTTAAGCGCGTCCCTCAGACCTGTATCCAAGGGCTGAACGGCCGGCATCTCCTCCGCCTCCTTGAGAGGCAGAGGCTGACGGTGACCGCGCCGCTGGATATTCCGGCATTCGTTGATAAGAATCCGAAGCATCCAGCTGTCCAGTCTGGATTCATCTCTAAGCGTCTGCCGCTTGCTCCAGGCGCGCAGGATGCACTCCTGCATAGCATCCGCCGCGTCGGCATCGTTCCACAGGACGGCCATGGCCGTGCGGTACATGCGCGGCTCCAGACGGCGAACGGCTTCCTCAAAGGCTTGTTCGTCCATGGTTCCTCCCGCTTTCTGATATGGTTTCGCCATTGCAATGACACCTATATGACGCTTCCGAAAAGACAAATATCAAAGGGAAGCAAAATTTCTTTCCTTTCTTTTGCGGAAAGGAAAGAAAAAGCGCCGCGAGCCTTCGCCCCGGCGCCTCTGATTATACCTCTCCGATAAACTGTCGCGTTCTTAGATTTTCCGAACGAAAAATCTGCTTGGGCGGGCCCTCCTCGACGATCACGCCGCCCTCCATAAAGACGACGCGGTCGGCCACGTCGCGGGCGAAGCTCATCTCGTGCGTGACCACGAGCATGGTCATCTTCTCCCGCGCAAGATCGCGCATGACCGAGAGCACCTCCTGCGTAAGCTCCGGATCAAGGGAGCTGGTCGGTTCGTCGAAGCACATGATTTCAGGCTCCATGCACAGCGCGCGGGCGATGGCGACGCGCTGCTGCTGTCCGCCCGAAAGCTGGTAGGGATATTGATCGGCCTTGTCGGACAGGCCGACCTTGTCAAGCAGCTCCCGCGCCCTTTCCATCGCCTCCGCCTTGGAAATTCTTTTGACCCGCATGGGCGCGTCGGTCAGGTTTTGCAGCACGCTTCGGTGCGGGAAGAGGTTGAAGGATTGAAACACCATCCCCATGCGCAAAGTGATCCGCCGCAGCGTCGCCGCGTCCGCGTAAACGAGCCTTCCGTCCTTCATTTTGCACATGGTCATATCGTCCAGCGTGATCGATCCGCCGTCAACCAGCTCAAGCTGGTTCAGGCACCTTAGAAACGTGCTCTTGCCCGAGCCGCTGGGGCCGATCAGCGCCACCACCTCGCCCCTGTTCACCGTCAGGGAGATGCCGCGCAAAACCCTCAGCTCGTCAAAGCTCTTGTGGATATCCGTTGCCGTCAGCATACGCTTCACCTCTCAGCGGTAATAGTCGAGCCTGCGTTCCGCCAGCTTGCACAGCTGCTCGGCCACGCCGTTTAAAATCAGATACAGGATGATGGCGACCAGATATGGCTCAATGGAGGACGAGCCGGACACCTGCTTCTTGGCGACGGTCATCAGATCAACCACCGCCACGGTGGAGGCCAGCGCCGTGTCTTTGATGAGCGTGATGATCTCGTTGGTCACGGGCAGGAGCACGCGCTTGAAAACCTGCGGCAGAATGATGTGAAAGAAGGTCTGCGACTTCGTATAGCCCAATACCTTGGCCGCCTCATGCTGCCCGACGGGGATGGACTGAATCCCCGATCGGAAGATTTCCGCGAAATACGCCGCGTAGTTGATGACAAATGAAAAAATGACCGCCCAGAAGCGATCTACCTTAAACGGCAGAACCTGCGGCAGAAGAAAATAGATAAACATGATTTGCAGCATGAGCGGCGTCGAGCGCATGATATAGATATACAGCGACACCGGCGCGCGCACAAGCCGCCTTCTGCTCATACGCCCCTGCGCCACCAGCATCCCCAGCGGCACGGCGAAGACGAGCGTTAAAACGAATATGCTGAGCGTGACGCCCGCGCCGTCCAGCATAAGCAGCACCAGATTCCACAGACGCTGGGGATCGTTAAAGAATTTTATGGTCATAGATTCGTTCCTTTCGGACGTGGAGACAGAGCAGGGCTTCGCCGCGCGCGGCGAAGCCCTGCTGACGTTAATCGCTTATTCCGCCGGAACGACGGTGATATCGCTGCCAAACCACTTGGTTGAAATCTCGCCCAGAGTGCCGTCCTTCTTCATTTCGACGAGGATTTCCTCGACCTTGTCGCGCAGCGCGATGTCTTCCTTGCGGAAGCCGATGCCATAGTTGTCGTCGGTCAGGGAAACCGCCGCCACGATGTCGTCCGCGCCCATGCCGTTGATCTTGTAGTCTCCCACGACCAGATCCATCAGCACCGCGTCGACGCCGCCGTTTTGCAGATCCATCAGCGCGGTCAGGTATTCGTCAAAGCCCAGCACCTCGGCAAAGCTTCCCGCCAGATCGGCAAACTCGCCCTCCAAAAGCTCCTCGGCATAGGAGCCGTTCTGCACCGCCACGGCCTTGCCCGCCAGGTCTTCAAGCGTCGCAATCCCCGCGTCCGCACGGGTGTAGAAGATCATCTGATTGTTCAGATAGGCGAACGTCATCGCCATGCTCTCCTCACGCTCTGGCGTGATGGACATGCCGTTCCAGATGCAGTCGATGTTGCCGGAGGATAGCTCCAGCTCCTTGGAATCCCAGGCGATGGGCTGCGCGACGAACTCCACGCCAAGCTCCTTGGCGACCGCAGCGGCCACGTCAATGTCAAAGCCGACGATATCGTTGTTCTCATCACGATAGCCCATGGGCGGGAAGCTGTCATCCAGGCCCAGAATAAAGGTTCCCTTTTCAAGGATGTTCTCGACCGAGGCATCCGTTCCCTCGGCGCACGCAAGGCCCGTCACGGCAAGCATCAAAACCAGCATAGCGGCAAACAGTTTTTTCATTCTTCTTCGCTCCTCCTCATTATCACTTTAGTGCGATAACGTGATACAATAATAGCATTGATACACCCTTCTGTCAATAGTCTCCCCGAAATTTTCCCATGGATCGTCTTTCGGTGGCCTCCTACAAGTGTTTCCCTGCTCCTTCGCGCGATCAAAAAAGGGTTCCCCCGCACTCCTCAAAGAGCGAGGGAACCCGTTTGCTCGATCATTCTCAGCTGATTTCGGGCAGGCTGGCAGCGGCCACGCTTTGACCGACGCGGCGGCTCTTCTCATCCGGCAGGTTGACCTGCATTTTGAGCTGCGGGTACTCGGCGTTAAGAACCTCCTGCGCTTTGCTGAGCACCAGGTCGCCACCCTTACCGCTGGTCACACGGCCCATCAGAAGCACATGGCTGATATCATAGAACATGGCATAGAACGCGAGCGTATAGCCCAGGTATACGCCGATGGTCTCATAAATGGCCTTTGCGCCCTCGTGGCCCTCCTCCATCTTGCCCTGCACAACCTTGAGCTTTTCGGCGGGGCTCAGGCTCTCATCCAGCTCGATTCCGGCCGCCGGAGCCAGCTTGATGACCGCGTCCTGGGAGAAATATTTGACGCCGCAACCAATGTCGCCGCTCCACTCATCCACCATCGCGCTTTGGGCCAGATCGCAGGGGACGAAGGCGAGCTCGTTGAGCCAGCCGGTGATGTTGCCGTTCATGTCCACATAGCCGCCCGCCTCGCTGGTGCCCATAGCGATGCCGAGGATGCCGTCCTCATTAAGGCTCATGGCGCCCGCCAGAGCGGTCACATCGCCGTCATTGCAGACCGTCAGGGGAACGTCTCCGATTTCCTTAGCCGCGCGGATATAAATATCCTTGACATACTTCTCATAGTCCTCCGGGCCTACCTTAAGGAAGAGCGAGGCGTTCATGGTGTGGTTGTTGATATATACGCCAGCGGAGCTCACCCCGATGGCATCCACGCGCGGCATCTTGGAGGCGGCGGTCTTCATCGCGCTCACAATGCCGTCAAAATGGTACTGCGGGTCGGAATTGGTTTTGGGAAACCAAACGACCTCCTCGCTATACACGCTCTCGCCATTGACCACAGCACTGACCTTACGGTCGCTTCCGCCCGCGTCAAAGCCGATGCGGCAGCCGTCCAGGTGACGGCCGACCGGAGCGGAGGCCTCTTTGCGGGCAGGGGCCTCGTCAGGAGTCGTCGCGTAAAGCACCTCAAAGTCATGCTCGTACACATGGGCCATGAAGTTGGCGTCAAACTCGCGGGCGCCGCCGACGCGATACTGCTCCTTCACACCCTCGTAAACCTTCCTGGAACCGGCGATGGTCACGCGGAAGCCTCCGTAGACCCACAGCATGCTCTTCACCATGCGCTCCACCATACGCAGGTTGAGCGCGTCATCCTCTCCCTCGGGCAGAATGCGCATATCCTGCGTCGCGACCAAACCGTCGTTGCGCTCCAGAGCGATACGGAGTTCGGGGCCGTTCTTGGTGCGATCGCCAAAGGCGGCCAATCCACGGTAAATCGGCTCAAATGCCTTATCAAGGGGTGCGATTACCTTCATGTTTTCCATTTGTCCAGCCTCCTAATGCATTTCCGTAATATGTATTTCCGCTGAAAGCTTGATTTCCTTGCATCCGCCATTATATCGTATTAGCTTATATTTGTCCATCCCTTTTTGTGCTTTTGACAACGTTATCCGTCTCCGAACGGCAGCTGGCTTCATAGCCATGGCAAAAGCCCCATTTTCCAGCACAAAACGAAGGCCGCTCCCAGCACGACGATAAATCCCAACGTAATCCAGCGTCCGATTCCGCGCGGCCGTTCCGGCGTTGAAAGGTCGTAGAGAGGCACGCTCACGGGAACCGGCATGGCGGATGTCGGCACGGCGTCCGCCTGAACGTCGTCCATCCACTCGTCATCCTCCTCCGTCAGCAGCTCCGGAACAAGCTCCTCCAGTCCTTCCATGGGATCCGGCAGCCGACCGTCGGATCGCGGCTCTTGAACGGGCGTACCGGCCGCGCGCGCGGCGGATGTCGAGGACTCACCCGAGGACATTCCTGACGTCTCTCTCATAAGAGGGAAACGCTCCATGGGATGCATCAGCGAAGCGCCCGTGTCGTGTCTGACAAGAGGCTCGTCAGGTGTTTCCGTCCGTGTTCTGCGCGGATGAACGCAATTCGACGCGGGCTGGGAACGGCGGGAGGCGCTCAGCACATCAGAAGGTATGGGCCGAAGCAGCGCGCCGCTTTCCTGTACGCTCACCATCGCCACGCCCCTTCCTTTTTTTCACTATCACCATTATATCACACTCCGTACGGCTTTGCCTATGTCCTTTCGTCTGTTTTTCCCAAAGTCGCGCGGACAGAAAATGCCGGAGCGGCGAACCGCTCCGGCATGAAGGAATGGGGATTACTCCGCGAGGCTCTTATACTTGGCGTACTTGGCCATCGCGTCCGCCTCGTTCTTATCGAACAGGCCCTGGGCAACGTCGGGGAACATCTTAGCCAGAGAAGCGTAGCGCACCTCGCCCTTGATGAAGTCCTGATAGCCGCCCTGCGGCTCCTTGGAGTCGAGAATGAGCGGGTTCTTGCCCTGCTCGGCCAGCTCGGGATTGAAGCGATACAGCGTCCAATAGCCGCAGTCCACGGCCTTCTTGATCTCGGCCTGTGCCAGACCCATGTTGATACCATGGTTGATGCAGGGCGCGTAGGCGATGATGAGGGACGGGCCGTGATAGGCTTCCGCCTCGACCATAGCCTTGACGACCTGAGCGGGATTGCTCATAGCCACACAGGCCACGTACACATAGCCATAGCTCATGGCCATCATGCCCAGATCCTTCTTCTTGGTACGCTTGCCGCTGGCAGCGAACTTCGCGATGGATCCGGTCGGGGTGGACTTGGAGGACTGTCCGCCGGTGTTGGAATAGACCTCGGTGTCCAGAACAAGGACGTTGACATCCTGGTTCTGCGCCAGCACGTGATCCAGTCCGCCGTATCCGATGTCATAGGCCCAGCCGTCGCCGCCGAAGATCCAGAAGGACTTCTTGGTGAGCAGGTCGGCATCCTCGATGACCTTGCGGGCCAGCGTGCAGGCCTCACAATGGCAGACCTTTCCGTTCTTGACCCACTCGGCCTCCCACTCGGTACCGGTCAAGTCGGGGTTGATGCCCTCCTTGCACAGCGCGAGCAACTTCTGACCGGCGACCTTGGAGGCCTTACCGTCGTCCATGCTGTCCAGCCATTCCTGACCGGCCTTCTTGATCTCGTCCCAGCAATAGTCAACCGCGATCAGCGCGCGGACATTATCCGCCAGCTTGGCGCGACGCTGGGTGATGGCCAGGTTCATGCCGAAGCCAAACTCGGCGTTATCCTCGAAGAGGCTGTTCGCCCAGGCAGGGCCGTGGCCTTCCTCGTTGGTGGTGTAGGGGCAGGTGGGAGCGGAGCCGCCGTAGATGGAGGAGCAACCCGTAGCGTTAGCGATGATCATGCGGTCGCCGAACAGCTGGGTAACAAGCTTCACATACGGGGTTTCACCGCAGCCGGCGCAGGCGCCGGAGAACTCAAACAGCGGCTTGAGCGCCTGGCTGTTCTTCACGCTGGCGACGTTCTCGATGGTCTTGACCTCGGGAACGGTCATGGCGAACTCCCAATTCTTCTCCTCGGCCACCTGAGAGGTCAGCGGCTTCATAACGAGCGCTTTCTCCTTGGCGGGGCAGACCTGCACGCAGTTTCCGCAGCCGGTGCAGTCCAGCGGGCTGACCTGCATGCGGTACTGCATGCCCACGAATTCCTTGCCAGTCGCGTTCTTGGTCGCGTAACCCTCGGGCGCGTTCTTCATGACCTCCTCGGAGGCATAGATCGGACGGATGCAGGCATGCGGGCAAACCAGCGAGCACTGGCCGCACTGGATACAGTTGTCGATCTGCCATTCGGGAACGGTGACGGCGATGCCGCGCTTCTCGAACTTGGTGGTGCCGGTGGGCACGGTGCCGGCCGGATCAAACGCGCTGACGGGCAGGCTGTCGCCTTCCTGCGCGAGGATGGGCTCAACGAAGGTCTGGAAGTACTCGGTGGACTGCACCTTCACAGGCTCGGCGCCGGTGGTGGCGGTGGCCCAGCTTTCGGGCACGTCGATCTTGACCAGGCCGGAGATGGCGATGTCGATGGCGTCCCAATTCTTCTTGACGATGGCGTCGCCCTTCTTACCATAGGCCTTCTTGGCGTACGCCTTCATGTATTCGTCCGCCTGCTCGTAGGGGATAACCTCGGCCAGCTTGAAGAACGCGGCCTGCATGATGGTGTTGATGCGATTGCCCATGCCGACCTTCAGCGCCAGATCGGTGGCGTTGATGTTGTAGAAGCGGGCATGCTTCTTGGCCAGGAGCTGCTTCATGGAGGCGGGCAGCTGCTTGTCCATCTCCTCGGCGCTCCAGGGGCTGTTGAGCAGGAACACGCCGCCGTCCTTGAGGGAGGTGACCATGTCGTACTTGGTGACGTAGCTGGGGTTGTGGCAGGCCACGAAGTCAGCCGCGTCGATCAGGTAGGTGGACTGGATGGGCGTCTTGCCGAAGCGCAGGTGGCTGACGGTGATGCCGCCGGACTTCTTGGAGTCATAGCTGAAATAGCCCTGCGCGTACATATCGGTGTGGTCGCCGATGATCTTGATGGAGTTCTTGTTCGCGCCGACTGTACCGTCGGAGCCGAGTCCCCAGAATTTGCAGCAGGTAGTACCCTCGGGAGTAGTGTTCGGGTTCTCAACGATCGGCAGGGAGAGGTTGGTAACGTCGTCCTCGATACCGATGGTGAAGACATTCTTGTCCTTGTTGTTGTAGACCGCGATGATCTGCGCGGGGTTGCAGTCCTTCGAGCCGAGACCGTAGCGCCCGGTGAATACGGGAACGTCCTGGAACTTGTTCTCCTTCTTGAGAGCAGCTACAACGTCGAGGTAGAGAGGTTCGCCGAGAGATCCCGGCTCCTTGGTTCTGTCGAGAACGCTGATCTTCTTCACCGTGGACGGGATAGCCTCCGCGAACGCGGAAGATACGAACGGTCTGTACAGTCTGACCTTAACGAGACCGACCTTGCGTCCCTGCTTTGCCAGATAGTCGATGGTCTCCTCAATGGTGTCGCAGACGGAACCCATCGCTACAATAACTTCCTCCGCGTCGGGAGCGCCGTAGTAGTTGAACAGCTTGTAGTCGGTGCCGATCTCGGCGTTGACTTTGTTCATGT
>CAYQCL010000021.1:0-22724 GCA_964416065.1 uncultured Oscillospiraceae bacterium
TATTGACTTCTTCTTCTCCGAATTTGTATCTGCTAGACATTTTTCATCACCCAGATACATTATACCATATTTCGAACACTTTTTTAAACTGTTTAATCAAAAATTAGTATCAAGCGGCGTTGTAAGCGACATTCGCATGGAAACCGGAAATCTGAGATACGATTACTTCTTTCCCATAAATGACCCGGAAACCGTGCTTTTAATCGATAGCTGGAAGGATCAGCGTTCCATTGACCTGCACCATGCTTCTCCTATGATGGCAAAGATCATAGAGCTTCGGGAAAAATATGATTTGCATATGAAGGTGGAGCGTTATGTCTCAGATGAAATGGGAGTCCCTGATGAGGATAAGGGCTTTATAGGGCAATAACATTCTACTCTCTTTGTAAAGCCATCACACCAGCAGCCGTATGCGTTCAAGCATGAAAGAGGCGAATGACTGAAGAGACTCGAGGCTTGCGGCAAAAGGAACGCCCTTCTCGTAATTCAAAAGCGCGGCGGAAACCGTTTGAGCATAAATCTGCGGCAGATGTCCGCTTGCCCAGCATCCGCCCTGCGCTTTGGACAGGAAGCATCCTTCCCGCGCATAGGCCAGAATCCGGCATAGATTCAGAATGATATAGACCGGTTCCTGAGCGATGGAGATGGGCGCGTCCTCGACGTCCGCCAGGATGCTTTGAAGGTATGCCTCGCGGGGAACCTCGCCAAAAATAGAGGAGATTGGCTTGCCATAGAGGACGCGTCCAACGGCACGGACGATGGTAAAGTGCGCGGCCAGATCAGGATCGACGCCGTGCATACCGACGCAGTAGGCGGCAAGATCAGCCTGACAGCGTGTGAAATGGGCGTTGGAATAATGAAGCTCGAAGGGCGTGGGGTAGCGAAAGCGCAGGCATTCCTGCCGAAGCACCACGCTCATTTCCAGGCCCTTGGGCGGCGCGGACGGAGCAAGCGCGAGCAACGCGCGCATCAGCCGAACCTTCTCATCAAGAGCGGGCAGGTCTTCGGTCACAACGAGAAAATCAATATCGCTTGTTTCCCAACGAAAGCACCCAAAGGCGAGCGAACCGTGCAGATAAAGTCCCGTGAGCCTGTCTCCCAAAATGGCGCGATATTGACGCGAAAGCGTCTCCAACAGAGAAAACGCTCTCACTTCATCCTGCGTATTCAAGGCCTGTCTTCCTCATACAATTTATTCTCCTGCCGCAAACGCGAATATTGCTCGCGGGTCATCAGTAGCTCGATGAAGCCGTCGGCATCCCGAAGCACGGAAAAGCCGACGGAAAGATGGGCACGTGCCGCCGCCGCTCGGCTGTTCTCAAAGTCGTTATGTACGGCGCGAGCCCCTATGACGTCGAAGGCCCGCGCAAGCAGCAGACGCAGCGCACGCGTTGAATAGCCCATGCCGCGGTAGCGTGCCTCCAGCGCGATTCCCATCTCATGCCAGTCATGTATCGCGCTTTTGTGCAGGTTGACCTCGCCCAAAAACGCGCCGTCGGTCTCCCTTACGATATAGGCATAGTATCGCTCTGGCTCCTGGCCGATAAAATAGGCATACCAATCCGACCATTGCGTCCTGGGAAACAGGAGGCAACCGGTTTGAGGATCGTAGCCCTCAAAGGGAAGATCATAGCCACGGTTATACGACATGGTGGCCGGATCGCTCATCAGCCGTTCACGATACCATAGCTCCTGAAGCGCCGGCACATGCAGCCGTATAGCGTCATGCGTTTTCCTCAAGGCTGCCACGTCCTTCTGAATGTCTCAAAGGGAATCGGCAACGCGGGCCGCGCGTCAAAGGGATTGAGCGCTTTCCACATCCAGACGGCGCTGAGCCATCTGCCATGCTTGTAGGCACTATTGGGAAACGTCGTCAGCGTCTCGAAGCCAAAGCGCCTGTGCAGCGCCTGGCTTTCTTCGTTTCCGCTGTCAATGACGGCGTACGCGGTACGATAGCCCTGCTTCCTGAGGCAATCCAGCAGGGCCTCATACAAAAGCGAGCCCACGCCGGAATGGCGCGGCGTATCGGGATGAAGATAAATCGTCAGCTCCACCGAATAACGATAGCCGCTCTGTGGCCGTGACGGCTCGGCGTTGGCAAAGCCGAGGAACGTTCCGTGCTCATCCTCGGCCACAAGAAAGGGATAGTCCTTCAAAAGCCTCGTGATTTCCTGCGCGCGCGCCTCCACGGACTGGTTGAATTCATTATAGGTCGCGACTGTATGGGTGATATAATAATCATAGATGTCATGAATGACGCGCGCGTCGTCCGAAGAGGCTATACGGAGATGAGCTTTCATAAAGGCGCCTCCTTACGCTCCCGCCTGCTTGAGAATTTGGGCCATATCCTCGGGCGTGAGACCGATGATAAGCGTTTTAAAATTCGTATAAATCACCAGCCCGGCGGGAGCTCCCGCGCCCTTCTTTACATACTTTCGCCTGGTGTAGTCGATCGCCTGCTGGGGATGATTGCGGCCCTTGCTGTAATAGGCGGCAAGCTTCGCGGCGAAGAGAAGCGTCTCGTCCGAGGGGTCGTCCTCAGTGCGAATGAGGACATGAGAGCCTGGAATTCCTTGTGCGTGCAGCCATGTTTCGCCGACGCGCGCGTGCAGCGTGAGACGATCATTCTGCAAGGCGTTTTTTCCGACCTCGATCACCGTCCCGTCGGGAGAGGTGAAGCGGTAGGGCCTTCCCTCCTGCAAACGCCTTGGCTTGCCGCGCTTGAGCGGGGCGTCTGGCCTGATGAAGCCGTTTTCGGTAAGCACATAGCGAATTTCGGCCAGGTCGGTGGTTGTTTCACACTTGTCCAGATCATCCAAAGCGCTTTCCAAAAGCAGCAAATCCCGCTCGAGGGTAACGAGCTGCTCCTTGGCGTACTGCTCAGCAACCTTGGCCTTGCGGTATTTTTTATAATAGCTTTGTGCGTTCTGCGCGGGGGTCAGGCGGTTCGAAAGCGGAATCGTTACATCGCGGGCGTTTTCATCATAATAGTTTTCAACGGTCACGCTCCGCGCACCCTTGGTGATCAGGTGCAGATTGGCGGTGAGAAGATCGCCGAAGACGCGGTTCTGCTCCGTCTGATCGCTTTGACGCAGCGTTTCCAGCATGATCGCCTTTTTCTTTTCTGTCCTTTCAATAGCGCTCTTCACATGCCTTTGAAGGCCCGCGCTCTTTTGCTGCATGCGCATGCGCAGGTCGCGGCCCAGATAAAACGCGTCCATGGCCTCGCTCAGACTGGGCATGGCCTTCTGATTTTCGAGCGTAAAGGTTCGATAAGGAAACGGGAAGAAATCGACGGCCAGTCCCGCCTCGTCGTACAAAGTGACGGGTTCAAAGGGCGCGCTGCGATAAAAAGCTTCCAGCTTTGGAGCCACCACATCCAGCTTCAGATCGGAAATCGGAGTGGTGGCCTCCACGCCGATCTGCGCGCACACCTCTTTGGAGCAGACGCTTGCCATACCCGCGACGCTCTCCATCAGTCCCTTGGCCAGAGAAGTCCCCAAGGGGGCAAGACGGTCTTTGAGCGCTTCGGCAGAAAGCGTTTCGGGAGACAGCTTGTCCGGCTGGGGAGGCAGGTGATAGCTTCCCCCAGGAAGCACCGTTCGCACGCGGCTCATCTCGCTGTTGACATGGCGGATGGCGTCGATGATAACGCCATCCGCGTCAACCAGCGTCAGATTGCTATGTCGGCCCATGATCTCAAGATAAAGCGTCTTTTGCACATGATCGCCCAGCTCGTCCAGACAGTCAAACGAAATGGTGAGGATGCGGTCTCCGGAAACCTGAGCAATTTCCGTGACGCGCGCTCCTAAAAGGTGCTTGCGCATAAGCATGCAGAACATAGGCGGCTCGACGGGATTTTCATAGGTCTGCCGCGTGATCTGCGCGCGAGCCTGGTTGGCATTCGCGCTTAAAAGCAGCTTATGATTTCCGCCGGAGCGGATGAGCAGCACAAGCGCGTCGCGCTCGGGCTGATTGACCTTATCCACGCGTCCGCCAACGAGCAGTTTGCGCAGCTCGCGTTGCATAAAGGAAAGGGTAAAGCCGTCCATCGGCATGACAGGACGCCTCCTTCGCAAAAGCCGGAAAATACACTGTTTCATGATAACACAAGATGGAAAAAAGCGCAATCGACAACGCAGGGTCGCGTCGACGGTTCGCTCGAAGGAAAAAAGCTCTCTTCCCAGAATCGTCATGGAAACGAAGAGACGAGCATAGCTTTTGAATACAACCGAATGCTGAGGAGTGAAAGAAAGAATGAAGATCAAACGGGCTGATATCGAGCGTATTCTCATTTTATGCGCGGCTGCGCTGGTGGTGGTGCTCGCGCTGCGCGGAAACGACCAGACGACCTCGCAGGTGCTGGTGGAGCAGACGACCATCCCTATTGAACAGACCATGGCTGATACTGAAACGGTCTCCACCGTCGTATTCTACGAGGATGGCGAGGGATACCTTGTGCCCGTGACACGGCAGGTCGCCAAGACGGACGGTATCGCTAAGGCGACGCTGAGCCTGATGGTCAAGGACAGCCAAAACGACATGCAGGCCGCGCGCCTGGGGCTTCGCACAGTGATTCCGGAGGGCACGACCTTTGACATTGATATCAACGACGGCCGCGCCAATGTCAATGTCAGCAAGGAGGCGCTCAACTGCCTTAGCGCAGAGCAGGAGGCGCTGATGGTGGACGCCATCACCAATACCATGACCTGTTTTTCCACCGTGGAGGAGGTCACGCTGGAGTTTGACGGCCAGAAGCGCAGCAAGCTCACCTATGGCACCGATGTAAGTGGCGTGTTTACCGGCGGGAATTTGAATCTGGAGAGCGTGGAAACCTTTTCGGATGACGCGGGCCTTGTTCAATTGTATTTTCCCTCACAGACGGGCCGCCTTCTCGTGCCTGTCACCCGCGCGGTGTTCAGCGACGCGGATCCCACCACAGCCGTTCTGGAGCTTGCTAAGGGCCCGCAGGACGACAGCGGGCTTGAGCGCGCCCTGCCCGAGGACTGCGGCGTGAAGAGCGTGACGATGAAGGACGGCGTGGTTACGATTAACTTCTCCCAGGAATTCAAGCAGGCGCTGGAGGGCAGCGACGGAGGTCAACAGGCCGTGCGGGCGATTCTATTCACCTGCTCTCAGTTTCCGGGCGTGAAGAGAGTGGAGGTAGAGGTGGAGGGCGAAAAGATCGAGGCACAGCCGGAAGCGGAATCGACCTTTATCAATATGGAGGAGGAGGTCATCGCGCAATATCCCGGCGTAGTGGAGCTGGACTGAAGCTGGACAATGGCGAAAAGCGGCGGTATAATCGTGGGGATGCAATACGATCTTTGCATCCCCATTTTGCCGATAAAAGGAGCATTCGCCATGCAGCGTATCGACCAACGCAAGGACCATGAGACACGACTTTGTACCATTCAGCCCGGCTTTGTGGAGACGGCGGACGGAAGCTGTCTGATTTCGACGGGCAAAACCCGCGTGATTTGCACCGCGAGCGTGGAGGAGGGCGTGCCGCCCTTCCTGCGCAACTCGGGCCGCGGCTGGGTAACCGCCGAATATGCTATGCTGCCGGCCTCCACGGGCAAGCGCAAGGCGCGCGACGGCATCAAAAGGGATGGGAGAAGCGTGGAGATTCAGCGGCTGATCGGCAGATCCCTGCGTCAGGCGGTGGACATGGAAAAGCTGGGAGAGCGCACGATCACGCTGGACTGCGACGTGCTTCAGGCGGACGGCGGCACACGCACCGCGTCCATTACCGGTGCGTATGTGGCGTTGGTGATGGCAGTGGACAAGCTGATGAAAAATGGACTGATCGATCAAAACCCCATCATCGGGCAGGTGGCCGCAGTAAGCGCGGGCGTGGTGGACGATCGTCCGATGCTTGATTTATGCTATCTTGAGGACAGCAACGCCCAGACAGATATGAATTTTGTCATGAACCAGCGCGGCGAATTTATCGAGCTGCAAGGTACCGGAGAGGGACGCGCATTTACCAATCTGGAACTGAACGCGCTTTTGAACATGGGCCGCGCGGGCGTGCGTTCCCTGATGCGGGCACAGCGCGGAGCGCTGAAGGGCAGGGGAGAATGGCTACTTCCGCCCAGAAGGCTGGTGGTCGCCAGCGGCAACGCGCACAAGCTCAAGGAGCTTCGGGAAATCCTGGGCGGCGGATTTGAAATCGTCGGCATGAAGGAAGTCGGCTTCAAGGACGATATCGTTGAGGACGAGGAAACGTTTGAGGAAAACGCCCGAATCAAGGCCGAGGCGGTCTCCCGCGCGACGGGCCTGCCGACGCTCGCGGACGACAGCGGCCTGAGCGTGGATGCGCTGGGTGGAGCGCCGGGAGTATATAGCGCGCGCTACGCGGGCGGACATGGGGATGATCAGGCCAACAACGATCTGCTGCTTCAAAACATGCGGGGGATCGAGGATAGAACTTGTCGGTTTGTCTGCGCCATAGCACTGGCGCTGCCGGGGGAAGAAACGCGCGTCGTGCGCGGCGAGTGCGTGGGAAAGCTGCTTACGGAGCGCGCCGGTCAGGGCGGTTTTGGCTATGATCCGTTGTTTCTTTATAAGAAGGGCAAGACCTTCGCGGAAATGGAGGAGAAGGAGAAGAACGCCGTCAGTCACCGCGCCGTGGCCGCTGGAAAGATGCTTTCGGTGCTTAGAGAGGTGCTGTGAGCATGAAGCGGGTGATAGCGGTCTCGGATTCGCATGGAGACGCGGACGGGCTTCGCGAGGCGTTGGAACTGGCGTTTCGCATGGGAGCGGTGGATACGGTCGTTTTTCTGGGCGACGGACTTTCGGACTTCGATTCGGTGCTTCCGCATCTGCAAGCAAACGGCGCGCTATGCCACGCGGTGCGCGGCAACAACGACTGGACGCGCGCCGAGCCCAGAGATGTGTGCTTTCTGGTGAATGGGGTCCGCTTTTATGCCTGCCATGGTCATGAATGGCACGTCAAATATGGCCTTGATCGGCTGTGGTATGCCGCGCGGGAATGCGAGGCGCAGGTGGCGCTTTATGGGCATACGCACCGGGCGGGGATCGATTTGGAGCGCGGCATGTATTTGGTGAACCCGGGCGCGGTGTGTGAGCGTCATAAAGGGGCCGTCGCCTTCGCGGATATCCGTGTGGAGGACAATGGCGGCGTGCGGGTCATGATGCAGAAATGGGATTGAGCCGGTTAGCTCAATCCCATTTTCTGCAAAGAGCATCATTCCATCTCAAAACTATGCGTTTCGTAGCGGTTCTTTTCCCAACAGTTAAAGCCGCGCAGGGTAATGGTTTTCGGAAGCTCCTCCGTGGCTGCGATGGAGCTCAGCTGCACATAGTGCGTGCTGTCCCCCTCCTCAGCGGGTCCGCTGCTTCCGCCGCCCGATACGCTGTCAGGGAGGCGTTCGCCGTTTTCATCAAGAAACTCAAACCACAGCCCATCGTCGGTGTTGGCATAGGCATCCTCGTCCACCACGGTGAACTCGATTCGCGTGTAGGTGGCCAGGGGCGTCGCGGTCAGGGTGACGGAAGTGACCTCCACGCCGCAGTCGGCGAAAAGGGCGCCTTGAGTGCTGGTCACGCTCTTGTCCCTATCAGTCACGGTATATAGCGTGAAAGAGAGGGAAGAGACGCTTGATTCTGAGCCATCCGCTTCGGAAAGGTCGCCGAGAAGCTTGGCATGGCACACCAGCTCGATGGGAAGCTGCTCGGCATAGGAATGGCTTCCGTGAGCCATGAATACGAGGGTCCCATCCTCCTCCATGATATAGTCCAAAGAGCTTACGACGCCCTCCAGCCCCAGCCTCGTCGCCTGATCCAGGATACTGATCTGAACGAGCTGCTCCTTGCCGTTTTGCGCGGCCCAGTCCGCGACGGTTAGACTGCTTCCATCAAATAGGGGACCGAGATTTTCCATCGGATCCTCCGGCAGAAGATCCGGCCCCATGAGCAGGATCTTATCGCTGGCTGGCTTTACAGCCACGACAAGGTAGGTGTCATGGCCGTCAAACACACCCTCACGCAGAGAAAACGACGCGTATTCCGTTTCCCCGCCCTCTTGGGCAATCTGTTTTTGAATGATCTGGTTGGCCTCAGGTGAAACGGAAGCACCGTCTCCACGAAGATTAAAAAAGTCAAGGATTCCCCACTGAGCAGTAGCGGCAATGGCTACTGCGGCAATCAAAAGAATGGCTACAGCAACGATCAATCCGGTTGAAATCTTTTTCACGGGTTGTTCCTCCTTATTGAGTTGCGCGAGCGTCTGATGGATGCTCAAGACAAAGCGATCGTCGGCGGGGCCGATGGCACGCTTGAAATCATCACGGGTCTTCATTCCTCGAACACCTCCTCTGAAAGCATCTCGCGAAGTCGTTTTCGTCCGCGCGACATGCGGGACTTCACCGTTCCCATCGGAAGGCGCAGGATCGCCGCGACCTCCTCGAGAGGATAGCCCTCGATGTAGTGAAGCAGAACAGGCATGCGATAGCGTTCCTCAAGTGCGAGCAGCGCGCGGCGGAGCGACGCGTTGTCCGAGTTCTCGGATGCGGGTTGATTTGGCAAAGGCTCCTCTATGGGAATGAAACGACCCCTTCTGCGCTGAATGTTGTGACACTCGTTGATCAAAATGCGCACAAGCCATGTTTGCAGATAGCGTTCGTCACGCAGCCGCGCGCGTTTTTCCCATGCCTTGCGAAGCGTCTCCTGCACAGCGTCCTCGCGGTCGCTGCCCTGAGAAAGCTGTGAGAAGGCGATGCGGTACAGCGTCTGCGTCATGCCGATGATGCGTTCGGCGAACGCGTCGTCCATCATGCTTGGCAACCTCCTTTGTGTTTCGTGGTCGACCAATAGTTAGACGCAGAGAGGGAAAAAAGGTTCCCGCGTTTTTGAAAAGTTAAGAAAAAATGCCTGAACCCATTGACATCCCATGAGGAACATGGTATTCTTTCAGTCGGAAACCCGATGAAAAAAGTCGGGATTCCGGAAGGAGTGGAAATGAAGCTATCTACACGTGGAAAATACGGCCTGTACGCCATGTATTACCTGGCTGTCCACGCGGGCGCAGGGCCGCAGACGCTTGCCAGTATTTCCACAGTCGGCGTTCCTCGGCAATATTTGGAGCAGCTTTTGGGCAACCTTCGCCGTGCGGGGCTTGTAAGCACGGTTCGCGGAGCGCAGGGCGGCTACCAGATTGCGAGAGCACCGCAGGAAATTACGCTTCGGGACATCATTGACGCGGTGGAGGGCCCGATTGAGCTAAGCGAATGCGCTTCCTCCGACGCCTGCTGCGACCGCTCCGGCACCTGTCCTGTCCGATGGGTGTGGCAGCGTGTCACCGATTCCATTAACGCCGAGCTGAATAAAATCCATCTTGGCGATATGCTCACCCAAACATGCGAAAGCGAGGCAAAACATTCATGACGGATCACATCATCTATATGGATAACGCCGCAACGACCGCCACCAGACCCGAGGTCGTCGAGGCCATGCTTCCTTACTTCACCGAGCATTACGGCAACCCCAGCTCCATTCATGGCGTCGGACGCGACGCGCGCCGTGCTGTGGAAAAGGCACGCAAACAGGTTGCCGCCGCGCTGGGCGCGGAGCCGCGTGAAATTTACTTTACGGCAGGCGGCAGCGAGAGCGACAACTGGGCCATTCGATGCGCGGCCAAGGCGCTCGAAAAAAAAGGCAAGCACATCATCACCAGTAAGATTGAGCATCATGCCGTGCTGCACACCTGCGAGTACATGGAGAAGCAGGGCTATGAGGTAACCTACCTGCCTGTGGACGAGTTTGGCCGCGTGAGCGTGGAAGAGGTCAGGAACGCCATCCGCCCCGACACGGTGTTGATTACCATTATGGCGGCAAACAATGAAATCGGTACGTTGCAGCCCATCCGTGAGATTGGCAAAATCGCGCACGAAGCGGGCGTCCTGTTCCATACCGACGCGGTACAGGCCGTCGGCGCGGTGCCCATCGACGTAAACGACTGGAATGTGGACATGTTGAGCCTGTCCGCTCATAAATTCCACGGTCCCAAGGGCATCGGCGCGCTTTATATCCGCAAGGGCGTCAAGATTTCCAACCTGATCTTTGGCGGCGCGCAGGAGCGCGGGCTGCGCGCGGGCACTGAGAATCTGCCCGGCATCGTGGGCCTGGGGTGCGCGATTGAGCTGGCCGTTCAGGAGCTGCCAGAATATACCCAGAAAATGACCTTTCTGCGCGACAAGCTGATCGACGGCATTCTCGCCTCTGTTCCCGATACGCGTCTTAACGGCCATCGTACCGAGCGCCTTCCGGCCAATGTCAATGTCTCCGTCCGGTATGTAGAGGGCGAGGGACTTCTGATGCGGCTTGATCTTGCGGGTATCGAGGCCTCCAGTGGCTCTGCCTGCACCAGCGGCAGCCTCGACCCGTCTCATGTGCTGCTCGCGATTGGATTGCCGCATGAGATCGCGCATGGCAGTCTGCGCCTGTCCCTCGGTACGGAAAATACCGAGGCGGATGTCGACTACGTTCTGGAGACCCTGCCCCGTGTCGTGGAAACACTGCGCGCGATGAGCCCGCTCAATCCCGCGAACGGATTTCAATTTTGATCCAAACCAATCGGCTTCATAAGGAGGAAAATCTCAAATGTATAGCGAAAAAGTGATGGAGCATTTCGAACATCCCCGCAATGTGGGCGAAATTCCGGATGCGTCCGGCAGCGGCACAGTCGGCAACCCGAAGTGCGGCGATATCATGAAGATGGATATCAAGGTCGAGGACAATGTGATCACCGACGTGAAATTCAAGACCTTTGGCTGTTGCGCCGCGATCGCGACCAGCAGCATGGCGACCGAGATGGTGAAGGGCAAGACGGTGGACGAGGCGCTCGCGCTGACCAACAAGGCGGTTGCTGAGGCGCTGGACGGTCTGCCTCCCGTTAAGATGCATTGCTCCCTTTTGGCCGAGCAGGCGATCCATGCCGCAGTGGAGGATTATCAGAAAAAGCTGGCTGAGAAATGAGCCGACTTGAAAGGATGGCCTATGCCTGATATTCACGGCAATATTGAAGGAATCCGCAAAAGCGTATTGGACGAGCTGAACGGACTTTATGACGTTCAGCTCGAACCCGATACTTTTATGCCGCAGGACTTGCTGGAGAGTCTCTGCGGCTATTCTGCGTCTATGAACCGCGAGCTCGCGATGTATATCACGCGCTATGGGGAGATTGCGGACATATTGATCGGCCGAGCGGACAGCATCGACCTGCCTGACCTGCGCCTGCGTCGAAGCGAACGCCGCCTGAGCATGATCCGATGCGTCCACACTCATCCAAACGGTTCGGGTGAGCTGAGCGATGTGGATATCAGCGCTCTTTTGAGCATGCGCTTTGACGCGATGTGCGCGGTGGGTGTGAGCCGCGACGGCCGTCCCACAAGCGCGCAATGCGCCTTTTTGGACTTTGCGCGTGAGGGGGAGGCCGTCCAAACCGAGCTTGTCAACGCGCGGCGCATCCCTCAGGAGGAATGGCTCAGACATATAGAGGAGACGGACGCGACCTATGTCGCCAGTACGCCGAGGACACGGAAGGAACGCGAGCGCGCGGTGCTGGTCGGCATTGAAAGCGAGACCTCATTGGATGAGCTTGAGGAACTGGCGAAGACCGCGGGCGCGGAGACGGTGCTTCGGGTTTTGCAGAAGCGGCCCAAGCCGGACACGGCGTTTTGCATCGGACGGGGCAAGGCCGAAGAGCTGAGCCTTCGCTGCCAAGCCGCGCAGGCCGATTTGGTAATCTTCGACGAAGAGCTTTCCGGCGTGATGCAAAAGAATCTTGAAGAGCTTTTGCGCGTCAAGGTGATTGACCGTACGGCGCTGATCCTTGATATCTTCGCGGGCAGGGCCAGGACGCGCGAGGGCAAGCTACAGGTGGAAATGGCCCAGCTTCAGTACCGCAGCCAGCGCCTACTTGGGCAGGGCCTGGTATTAAGCCGTCTCGCGGGCGGCATCGGCACGCGCGGCCCTGGCGAGAGCAAGCTGGAGGTCAGCCGCCGCCGAATCCGCGAGCGTCTGACCGATCTTCGGCGGGAATTGGAGCAAATCGAACGTCAGCGCGGGCTGAGACGGCAGAACCGTGAAAAAAACGGCGTGCCCATCGTGGCGCTGGTCGGCTATACCAATGCGGGAAAATCAACTTTGTTCAACCTTTTGACCGGCTCGGACGTCTATGTTATGGATCAGCTCTTTGCGACGCTGGATAGCGTGAGCCGTCCCGTTACGCTTCCGCATGGAGCGAATGTGCTGCTGGTGGATACCGTCGGATTTATCCGAAAGCTGCCTCATGAGCTTGTTCAGGCGTTCCGCGCCACGCTTGAGGAAGCAAAGCTGGCCGACGTGCTGGTTGTGGTCTGCGACGGCGCCGATTCAGAGCTGGAAGCGCGCCGTAGGACGGTGGAGGAGGTTCTCAACAGCCTCGGAGCGACGGAGGCCCCGCGTGTTGAAGTGCTCAACAAATGCGATCTGTTTGACGATAACGCGGATCGCATGCCGGGCGCGCTGCGCATCAGCGCCGCGACGGGGCAAAACATCGACGAGCTGCTGCTTCGCATCGAACGGGAGCTGGATGTCGGCACGCAGGAGGTACGTCTGCTTATTCCGTTCAGCAATTATGGGCTTCTCAGCCGCCTTCACGCGATGGGAAGTGTGCTTTCCCAGGAGCATGGAGACGAGGGCGTGACCGTCGTGATGCGAATCAAGCCGCAGGATGTCAGCTTTATTTGCCGGGAAGGCGCAAAAGTGTTGGATGAGGCAAAGAAATAGTTGCTAAAGTATTACAAAAAATGATACAATGAAGCGAAAGGTCGTGATGAGGCTTGCTGCTGGAAAAGGTGCTTTCGATTGTAGCTCTTTCAGCCACATTGATGAATGGCAGTATGAAAACCGCGCTCCCTGATAAAAATATAGATGGGACGGTTTTTCTGGTCAATCGTCAGCATTCGGTGAACGAGTATTTTGTCCCGCAGACGCGTAAGGTCATAGGCCCTGGAATGTCCCAGACAATGCGGGATGACGCGGCCACGGCGCTGGAGGAAATGTTCGCGGCGGCAAAGGAAGAGGGCTACTCACTCGCCATCGTATCCGGCTACCGCAGCTACAGCAAACAGTCAACGATCTACGCTCGAAAAAAAGCCACGACAGGCAGCGTCGAAAAGGCGGACGAATATGTGGCGCGCCCCGGTACCAGCGAGCATCAGCTTGGCTTAGCTATGGACCTGGCGAGAAAGGGAAGCTCGCAGCTCAACAGCAACTTCGGAAAAACCGAGGAAGGGCAATGGGTTTATGCCAACGCCCATCGTTTTGGCTTCATCGTGCGGTATCTGGAGGGCTACGAGGAGATAACGGGTTATAATTATGAGCCGTGGCATGTACGCTATGTTGGCAAGGAGCATGCCGAGGCGATTTATGAATCCGGCGTTCCCATGGAAACCTACATGACGGACTATAAGCTCGAAGTGTATGATTTCCTGGTTTATCAAGCTACGAATGAATGAGGTGCTCCCATGAAGAAGCTCGTATGTGGTGTCCTGAGTCTGGTTCTTTGCCTGTTTAACATGCCCGCTTTGGCAGAGGAGGCTTTCCCAGAGGAGGAAATGTATGACGAAGCCTATACCGATGGGGAAGAGGACGACATGGCAACTTCTGACGGCTCACTGTCCGAGACGGAGCAGGGCACTTTCAATCCGCTTGAAATGGTCGAGTGGACATTTCCTGTTTCTCTGACGGCGCTTACCTCTGATTATGCTATGCTTGTCAACGCGGATAACCTGCTGGACAGTGACTTTGAACCGGATCCTCTGGTGAAGGTGACAGGCGTAAAGCGTGCGACGTCTTCGGCAGTTTATCTGCAGGAAACCGCAGCCAGAGCGCTGACCGAAATGTTTGAGGGTGCGCTGCAGGTTTTGGAGTATACCTATACGCTCGAAAGTGGGAAAACCAAGACGGTCAAGTATTCCAACGGCATGGTTCTCTATCTCAAGAGCGGCTATCGGAGCTATGGGCAGCAGGCCACGGTCTATGCCAATTATTTAGCCCGAAATAACAACAATGACGACGGATATGTTGCCAAGCCCGGCGGAAGCGAGCATCAGTCCGGTCTATGCGCCGATATTCTGAATTCGGACTATGCCTCGCGTCCTACCATGACGCAGGATTTTAAATGGACGGCCGAGGCTCAGTGGCTGAAGGAAAACTGTGCGCAATACGGCTTCATCCTCCGTTTCCTCGAGGACAAGGAAAGCGTGACGGGAATCAAGTTTGAGCCGTGGCATTTCCGTTATGTCGGCAAGGAGGCTGCCGAGTATATTATGGACAGCGGCATTACGCTGGAGGAATTCACCGAGGCCGCGAAGAAGGCGGTCGAGGACTTTGAGGCCCGCGGCGGGGATTTGGAGCAGCAGCTGGCATATGAGGATCAATTTCTGAACGCTCCGCCGCAGACCTTTGTGCTGGACGAATACGGTGCGGATGGCGACGCTGAGATATCCATGATCTTTTAATCAGTGTTGAAGGCTCAGATGCTTTACTTTTCATGGCAAAAAAGGTACAATAGGTGGGTGGATTCACCGTACAAATGGGAGCAGAGAGGGCAGAAGGATGAGCAAGACGATTGCCATAACCAATCAGAAGGGCGGCGTGGGAAAGACAACGACTGCCATTAACCTTTCTGCTTGTTTGGCTGAGACAGGGAAGAAAGTGCTGCTCGTGGATCTCGATCCTCAGGGGAATAGCACCAGCGGCGTAGGCGGAAGAGCCGATTCCAGCTCGATCTACGAGGCCTTGATGGAACGCGAGCCCGTGAACGCGTGTATGCAGAGAACGGTTGTGGAGGGACTGTGCCTCATCCCTGCTGATATCCGTTTGGCGGGCGCGGAGCTGGAGCTTGTGGGGCTGGAGCAGCGCGAATACCGCTTGAAATATCTGCTTAAGACGATTGAACGGGAGTATGATTTCCTGTTTATTGATTGCCCCCCTTCTCTGGGGCTGCTTACGCTTAACGCCCTGACAGCGGCCCAGCGCGTGCTGATTCCAATCCAATGCGAGTATTATGCTTTGGAAGGCGTTTCCAGCCTGATGAACACGATCAACCGTGTGAAGCATACCTTCAATCCTGGGCTGGACATCGAAGGAGTGCTTCTGACCATGTTTGACGGACGCACGAACCTGAGCATTCAGGTGGTGGATTCCGTCAAGAAGCACTTCAAGGGCCGCGTGTTTTCTACGGCAATTCCCCGCAACGTCCGCTTGGGCGAGGCACCCAGCCATGGGATTCCGATCCATATGTACGATCCGCGCAGCATCGGCACGGACAGCTATCGCAGACTGGCACAGGAAATTTTGCAGCGCAACAGATAGCGTTGCTCATTCGTTTCAATACACGTAAGGAGTAGGTGCAAATGAAACGCGGCGGACTTGGCAGGGGATTGGATGTGCTTTTGCCTCAAAGCGACGACCTTTTGGAAACGGTTGTGCGCGACATAGCCATCGACGATATCGACCCCAATGCGGGTCAGCCCCGCAAGGATTTTGACAAGGAGGCGCTGGAGCAGCTGGCGGAGAGCATCCGTCAGGCGGGCGTGCTTTCGCCGCTCCTCGTGGTCGAGGACGGAATGCGCTATCGTATTGTTGCGGGTGAGCGCCGCTATCGCGCCTCCCGTTTGGTCGGCTTGAGCAGCGTTCCCTGCATCGTGCGCAGTCTGACGACGGAGCAGCAGATGGAGGCCGCGCTGATTGAAAACCTTCAGCGCGAGGATCTCAATCCCATTGAAGAGGCGAACGCGATCAGGAGCCTGATGCAGGAATGCGGCTATACACAGGAACAGGCGGCGCAGAAGCTTGGGAAAAGCCGCCCCGCGATCGCCAATTCGCTGCGGCTTTTAAATCTGCCAAAGGAGATCTCTGACATGGTGATTGGAGGAGAGCTTTCCGCAGGACATGCCCGTGTGCTGGCGGGCGTTGAACCCGCGACGCGTCAGCTGGAGCTGGCGCATCAATGTATTCTGTATGGATATAGCGTGCGCAAGCTCGAGGAGGCCGCGAAGGCCAAGCCTGCAGGCCGCGTGTCTTCCATGCCCAAAGCGCTTACACCGGAGCTGAGCATGCTGCAAAACAGTCTGCGCGAAGCCCTGGGGCTGAGAACGACGCTTGTGGGGACGGAGAAAAAGGGGAAAATCACGCTGTCTTATAGCAGCGAGGATGAATTGGAGCATCTATATGAGGTGATCGGCCGCCTGATTGGCTGAACGCCCTACCGCGTAGAAAAGGTGGTATCGTATGCGTATCAATTCCAACAAGAAGGTCCATAAGATGAAGCGTGATCCGTACAAGACGCTGCTGCGGACTGCGGGAATCCTTGCGATCGTTGTGGTCGTAGGCATCGGTGTGGTCTATCTGTGCGCGAGGGCGATTACCAATGATTATATCGCAACCAGAAACCGCATTGAGCAGGAGAACGCGGAGGGCGAGATAGCCTTCAACGAGCAGATGAATGAGCTTCGAAACCTTAACAATGCCACGGCCGAAACAAATACGACCGCTAATTCCGGCGATATGCAGTATTGGGAGAGTACGCTGGGAGACTCGCTGTGGCGCATTGAGGATGAGGGCAAGAACGGCTTGGAGAATACCAGCACGATCACGCTGGAGCGCGCTTCTTTGATCAATGGCGGGCTGCTTCTGGTGAATGCCTGGCATTCGCTCCCGAGCGACTTTTCCGAAGACGGCCTGATAAGCGTTGGCACGACCAGCAGCTTCAACATTCAGGTTCAGGACAACTCCGTTCGTCTGTTTCAGCCAGCCTATGATGCGCTTTCCGACGCGCTGACCGCAGCCAAGGAAGAGGCTGGGCTGGAATATTACATCGTCATGGAGGGGTATCGCTCTGTTTCCGAGCAGGAAACGCTTTTCAACAAGGAAATGGAGTCCCTTAGCTCCCGCTATTCCGGTACGCTTTTGATCGAAGAAACCAAAAAGAATGTCAATTATCCTGGCACCAGCGATTATCATACGGGCATGTCCTTCCGCATGGGCGTATACCAGCGCGGAAACGCCGAGCTGAACAAGCTGAAATTCCAGGCGGAATCCGAGCAGGGCGCGTGGCTGACGGAGAATTGCTGGAAATACGGCATTATCTTCCGTTTCCCAACGAAGGATTTCCCCAATTCCAGCTGGGAAGACAAGAGCTATAAGACGGGCGTTTCTGTACAGCTGAATCTGTACCGCTATGTTGGCAAGGCGCACGCTGCGGCCATGCGCATTCTGGGCCTGTGCCTGGAAGAGTACATTGAATTTCTCATGGATCATCCGCATATCTGCATCTATCAGGACGGCGCCCTTAAATATGAGGTCGTGCGTATCGGCGGCGCGGGGGATATGACCACCTTCCAGCTGCCGCTGCCCAATCCCGCCTCGGATTATCAGGCGAGCCTGGACAATATGGACGGCGTTGTGATGGCGTATACCTATCAGTAAGGATATTAGGCATCATCGTATGCTTTAGTATGAATACAAAATCAGGGGGGAAATTACTGTGATCGGATGCGTTAAATTGCATACAAACTCAGGGGAAAATAGCAATGAGAGGAAGTGCATGTGGGGGGGGGTAAGCATATGTTTCGAAAAGCTTTCATGGTGATGCTGCTGTCGGCTTGGCTTCTCCTTGCCATGGCGACGCCTGCGGCGATGGCTGCGGAAGGGGGAGGGTTGACGTATAATGGAGTCTCATATAATGATCTGCAAAGTGTGTCGGAGGCTGTAACGAATGCACAGGACACAAATGCAGTCGTCTACGTCAGCGCTTTGATTACGTTGAGCAGCGACGAATCGGACGCCAATTATTACGGCTACCTCAACAACGCAAACATCACCTGGACCCGTGCCAGCGGCTTTACGGGGTCAAATGTCGCCGGTTCCGGAGCAAACGGGACGATGTTCCTGATCGATGACAAGGATGCCGCTGTAACTCTGTCGGATGCCCATATCAACGGCGGATGGAAGGATGCAGACGGGACGATTCAAATCAAGGCTTACGGCGCTGCAATCTATATCAAAGCGGGAAACCTTGAGATAACCGACAGCACGGTGATAGAGAACAACGGGAACTATAACACAAAAAATTCTTTTGGCGGCGGAATCTTTATTAGCGCGATAACCACACTCGGTATCCCCGCCCCCACCTTTAAGATGTCGGGCGGAACGGTACAGAACAATTACTGTTCCTACTATGGCGGCGGGATCTACGCAACCGGCAACGGGGATGATTCCTGCTCCGCCCTTGAATTTACCGGCGGCACAATTACCGGCAATACGGCTGCATGGCACGGAGGCGGCATTTACTGCGCCAGCCGCTCTCTGAAAATGGAAACCGGCAACACGACCGTGACCTACAACAAAGCGCTGGTCGGCGGTGGCATATACCTGGCGTGCAATGACACTGCCGCAAAGAATGGCGGAACTGAATCCTTCATTTACAGCGCCACCATCTCCCACAACTCCGCCTGTTCAGAGTCGATTCTGGACATCGGTTGTGGCTACTATAACGAGAAATTTGCGTCCTTCTACCGCGGCGGAGGCATCTATGTTTCGCATAACGCCACGCTGCATATGAAGAATGTATATGGTACGTACAATAAGAGCCACAATGACGGAACCGTTTACTATTCAACAGAGGACGGAGCTACGATAGAAAAGCCGGAGAGTGGAACGGCTTATTATAGGGTAGAAGCCAGCGCAGCTGTTATCAGTTGTCCTACGGGCGCGGTCGCGGTGTACGACGAGGATGGCGCCTTATTCGTGGATAACTATTATAGCGGCGGGTACGGGGAGGCGGCGGATTTCGCTGTGATCTCAGACGGCACGCAAGGCATAGGACTTTCCTATCTTTCTGACATAGCTCCCGGCGGCGGAAAGATCACGGTCATGGACTGGATACAGGGCGTCGAAACGGAAGACCAGCCAGAGGCGGATCCGGACTACTATCAATATACTTATGACACCTTGTCTGTAGAGTCTATCGCTTCCGATCAGACAAAGACGCTTGCGGCTTCGACCGCCGCGAGAGACGGCGTGATCATGCAGTATAACGAAAGCGACTATGGCGGATCAGCCATCGCCACGAACGGCACGCTGACCTTCGGAACCGAGATGGCGACCCTGTCCGTCGTCAAGGTTTGGGACGATGACGGAGACGGCGTAATGTCGGAGGAAGAAAAGGCCGCTCATGAGAAAGACTCCGTGGTTGTACAGCTGGCTTATAACAACTACGACAGCGAGGGCAATGCAACCGTATTCAAGATCAGCGAAAGCACAATGGCCGACGCCGTTCAGGTTTTGGATGCGGACAATAATTGGAGCTACACGTGGAAGGCTCTCGGAACGACGCAGGACTGGACGGTCGTGGAGGCGAACGTGCCGGGATATACATCATCGTTTGTGAAGAGCAAAGCCGAGGATCCCAAGTTTGACTATTACTGGGTGGGAACGCTGATCAACACCTATACCGGCAATAACACCAGCAAACTGACCATCAGCAAGACCTATCAGGCGGATGCTTCACAGGAGTTTGATTTTTATATCAAGCTCAAGAATGAGCAGTGGAACGGGGATTACGCCTTTTCCTACTACCTGACAGATGCTGACGGTACGGTTTCTGATCTCGAATTTGTGACGGATATGGACTCGGACTATCAGTCCAAGGTGAACCTGAGAAGCGTAGCCGCAGAGCTTGCTTATGTATATGAGAAAACAGGCAGCGGAACAAATGAACTCATCCTTGTTTTTGTTGACATCGATGGGAATGAAAGCTATTACAGGCTCCTGTCGGACAGCGACGGATCGAACGGTTTGATCAGTGCGACGAACAAATCGAGCATCGGCGGAGCAGAGAGAATCTGCGACTTTACGGAGATGGAAGGAAGCATCCGCTCCATCATGATTTCCAAACGTGCAAACGGAACGCTGAGCTATTTTGCTGTCGTGACAAATCCGGATCGAACGACTACCTACATTCAGCTTGAAACATCCGGTGTGAGCGGTGACACCACAGCAGATCAGCTGGTTTCCATAATGCCGCTGACGAGCGGCCAATCCATTACCATTGTCGGAATACCGGTTGGCACTTCATATATGGTGGCAGAAGGAGAAAGAGAAAACTATCACATCACGATCAATGGGACGGACAGCGCGGATGGCATCGCAAGCGGCATCATCAGAGAGGAAGGGAGCAGTATTCGGCTTGATTATGTGAATGAAAAGAAGGCAGCGGATACGGATGAGACCGAAACGGAGGTTCCGAACACAGGAGATACTAGCCGTCTTGCCCTCTGGATTGGCTTGATGGGATTGTCCTGCGGCGGACTGATCGTTCTGTTCCTGCTCTCCAGGAAACGGTATTGCGGTGACAGGCGCGATAGATGATCGGCAATATGCGGATTTTCAATCAATTTGGCGGGCAAACGCTTCGGGCGTTTGCCCGCTTTTGTCGGCGCAGCGGGCAGGCCTTCCGCAGAACGGGTGAGGAATTGGGTCGGAGCTTCAAGGCAGCGAAACGCTAAGCATAGGCACGGCTTGAGGTGAGCGCAAGCCGTCTCTTTGCGTTCCGCTGTCAGAAACGCAAAAGCAGGGGACTCAATCTCTCTCCCACTCGCTGCCTTCAAAGGCGTTTATGAAATGATGCACGCCATCTGAGGCGATAATGACGACATCAAAGCGGAGCATCCGACCAGCATGCTCCGGATATTCTCCTAAAAAGTATCTGGCTGTTTGAATCAAGCGCTGTCTCTTTTTCGGTGTAACGGCATATTGTCCGTCGGCACTGGTCCCGTTTGCGCGTGTCTTTACCTCGACGAAAACCAGCGTGTCATGATCCAGCATGATGAGATCGGTCTCGCCAAAAGGGGAACGAAACCGCCGAAAAAGCGGTTCCATTCCCCTCTGGATAAGCGCGTTGCACGCGGTCATTTCACCAATAACGCCGCTGGCATAGGGCGGAAGCGGCTTATCAATCATTTGGGAAGCCCTCGTAAAGCGGGAAACGCTTCATCATTTCAACAACATCCGCCTTGACGCTTGGGCAGACGTCCTCGCCGCCGTTAAGCACACGCTTTATAAAGCCGGCGATAAGCGTCATGTCGCTTTCTGTCATTCCGCGCGTGGTCACGGCGGGAGTGCCGACGCGAACGCCGCTCGTTACCATTGGGCTGCGCTGCTCACCGGGGATGGTATTCTTGTTGACGGTGATGTTGCACTCGCCCAGCAGCGTTTCCATCTCCTTGCCGGTGCGCTCAGTATTGGTCAGATCCATCAGGATGAGATGATTGTCGGTACCGTCGGATACCATCTTGATATCATTCTCGCGGAAAGCGTTTTCCAGCGCCTTGGCGTTGAGGATAATCTGATGCTGATAAGCCTTGAATTCAGGCTTAAGCGCTTCCAGAAAGCAAACGGCCTTAGCGGCGATCACGTGCATGAGCGGACCGCCTTGCGTGCCCGGAAAAATGGCCTTGTCAATGGCCTTAGCATATTGCTCCCTGCAAAGAATCAGGCCGCCCCGCGGGCCACGCAGGGTCTTATGCGTCGTGGTGGTTACAAAATCGGCATAAGGGACGGGACTTTCATGCTCGCCCGCCGCCACAAGACCCGCGATGTGTGCCATATCCACCATGAGCAGTGCGCCGACCTCATCGGCGATCTCGCGCAGGGGGGCAAATTGAATGGCGCGCGGATAGGCGGACGCGCCCGCGACAATCATCTTGGGCTTATGCTCCTTGGCCAGCGAGCGCAAAGCGTCATAATCAATACGTCCTGTGGACTCATCCACGCCATAGGGAACAAACGAAAAATATTTTCCGCTGATGTTAACAGGGCTTCCGTGCGTGAGATGGCCGCCATGCGAGAGGTTCATGCCAAGCACCGTATCCCCTGGGGAAAGCATGGCAAAATAGACGGCGGTGTTTGCCTGCGCGCCGCTGTGCGGCTGCACATTGGCATGCTCGGCTCCAAATAGCTGCTTTGCGCGGTCACGCGCGAGATTTTCCGCCACATCGACATACTGGCAGCCGCCATAGTAACGCTTGGAGGGATAGCCCTCTGCATATTTGTTGGTAAGGGGAGAACCCATGGCCTCCATAACGGCGGGTGAAACGAAATTCTCCGAGGCAATCAGTTCGATATGCTCCCTCTGACGTTCCACCTCATCCGCGATTGCCGTGAACAGTTCCGGATCCGTCTCGATCAAATGTCTGTAATTCATTGCGGCTCCCCCTTTTTTCTTTTCCTAAAGATAAAAACCGAGAGCACTCAGGCTGAGCGGCCCCGCAGCACATCTCAAACTGCGCTTACTGCTGCTTCCTTCCGGACCTGACAGGGTTCACGCGTTGAAATCGCACAGGACTCAACCGTCATCGTACACTCGGCTTTCCTATTTTACATGACAATTTTGAAAAAAGCAAGACTTGCGTCCGGCTTCTGCATGTTTTTAATGCGTTCGGCTTTTACATGTTTTCACTGATGTGAGGCAATGCTTGAAAAAGGAACAAGAATTGTACTATTTTTAAAAAAATAGAAAATTATTTTTGATAAATTGTAAATTTTTTTGTTGACATCAATGAATTGGAGAGCTAAAATATATCAATTTTTAGTGTGTGGGGGGGGGTAAGCATATGTTTCGAAAAGCTTTCATGGTGATGCTGCTGTCG
>CAYQCL010000021.1:22824-42720 GCA_964416065.1 uncultured Oscillospiraceae bacterium
GGGCAAACGCTTCGGGCGTTTGCCCGCTTTTGTCGGCGCAGCGGGCAGGCCTTCCATGCGTCTCCTGTTGAGAAACCGATCATATAGCTGGAAGCCGCTGGATAAACCATGGACCTCGACTTCTTCGAGAAGGGAAGAGTATGGCAGCGTCGTTGATGGGAGAAAAAATGAGGTTCAGCTGTTATCAAAGTACTTCATTGCCTTAAGAAACAAACTGTGTTATACTACACGAGGCGGAGAATGCTCCGCTGATTTTATGAACAGGAGCGGAAGAATGAGCAAAAAACCGAACCTTGAACGGCTCCTGAGCTTTCTTTTTCTGCTGGTGACGCTGGGAGTTGTGCTCTATATAGGTTTCAGCGGAAATGACATGGAGACGCTGGGCGAGGCGCTTGGAGCGTTCAGCCCGGTTTTCCTGCTCATTTGCCTGCTGAGCTGGGCGTTGTATGTACTGATGAACGCGTTGGCGATTCACCATTTTCTGCGCATGCAGGGACAGTCCATCAGGTTGTGGCAGAGCCTTCATGCGGCGATGACGGGCATCTATTACAGCAATATCACTCCAGGTGCGACCGGCGGCCAGCCTATGGAAATGTATTGCCTGAGCAAATATGGCGTATCGATTGGCAAAAGCGGATCGGGTATGGCAGTCAAGTTTATCGTGTTCCAGACCGTGTTGTTGTTGACCGGCGCGGTGATGTGGCTTAGCCACATGGACTTCGTGGATGCGCATACGCAGGGAACAAAGTGGTTTATCCTGCTGGGATACGCAGTCAATTCCTTTTCCATCGGCATGGTCGCGCTCATGGCTATCAGTCAGCGCGCTGTCCGCTGGGTCATTGAGCGATGCATCCGTATCGGCGTACGGCTGCGCGTTTGCAAAAACCCTGAGGCTTCCCGAAAAAAGTGGGAAAATCATTGTCAGAGCTTCTTAAGCAGCGTTCAGCTTATCGTCCGGCATCCAAAGGATGTTCTGATTCAATGCCTGATTGCGTTGGGACAGCTTATGGCGCTGATGCTGACAATTCTGGCGATCTATCAGGCCTTTGGACTCAAGGGGATCAGCACAGGCGAACTGATTACAATGGGCGTCCTGCTCTATATCGGCGCAAGCTACATGCCGCTGCCCGGGGCAAGCGGCGCGCAGGAGGGCGGCTTCGCGGTGCTGTTTCGGGGCATCTTTCCGGACGCGCAGCTTTTTGTCGCTTTGATCATTTGGCGCTTTTCCACCTACTATATGAGCATTCTTGCGGGTGCTGTGCTGACGACGGCAGAAAACCTTCTTGGACTCAGGAAGAGCAAGGTTCAAAAGAAATAGGAGGTTATTTTAGACGAACATTTCCGCTAACGAACGACTATTTTCCAACAGGGATCTCCTGCACCTTATCGTTCCGTTGATCATCGAGCAGTTTCTGGCGCTTCTGATTGGCATGATGGATACGGTGATGGTCAGCAGCATTTCCGAAAGCGCGGTCAGCGCGGTCTCCCTGGTCGACAGTATCAACATCCTGTTGATCCAGCTCTTTTCCGCCATGGCGACGGGCGGCGCGGTGGTCGCGGCCCAGTATTTGGGCAAAAGGGACGCCGGAAGCGCCTGTGACGCGGCCAAACAGCTTCTGTATGTGTCGCTGCTTTTGGCGACGGTAATCGCCGCAGCCGCGATTGTGTTTGCCGATCCCATCCTGCGACTATGCTTTGGCAGCCTTGCCGACGGCACCATGGCTTATTGTCATACCTATCTTGTCCTTTCCGCTCTCAGCTATCCCGCTCTCGCACTGTATAACGGCGGCGCGGCGCTTTTGCGCGCTATGAATAACAGCAAGGCCAGCATGTATACCTCCTTGATGATGAACGTGGTCAATGTGGCGGGAAACGCCCTTCTGATCTATGGATTGAGGCTGGAGGTCGCGGGAGCGGCAGCCGCCTCGCTGGTTTCGCGCACTCTGGGCGCGGCTGTGATGGTGAAGATGCTGCTTCATCCCGCGTCCGTCATTCATTTGATTCGACCGACCCATCCGGAGCCTAACTGGGGCATGATAAAGCGAATCTTCGGACAGGGAATTCCCAACGGCCTGGAAAACAGCATGTTTCAGATCGGCAAGCTGATGGTCGCGGGCGTGGTGAGCATGTTTGGCGAGGTGATTATTGCGGCGAACGCCGTTTCCAACACTGTCGCCTCAACGTTCAATCTTCCGGGAACGGCAATCGGTCTGGCCATTGTCACGGTGGTGGGACAATGCATAGGAGCGGGGGATCCGAAGCAGGCGCGCTATTATGCGCGCAAGCTGCTCTTGCTCGTCTACGCGTTAATGGCCGTGATGAATGTCATCATGTTTTTCTTTGCGCGGGATATCGCGGCCGTTTTCCATCTGAGTTCGGAGGGACTCGACGCGGCTGACGAGATACTCAAATGGTACGCCGTTGTCGCGACCGTTTTCTGGCCCTCGAGCTTCACGCTGCCTAACGCCCTGCGCGCGGCGGGGGACGCGAGGTTTACCATGGGCGTCTCGATTTTTTCAATGTGGATCTTTCGCATTGGCGCCTGCTATCTCTTGGTTTATTCCTTCGGCATGGGCCTTTTTGGCGTGTGGGGCGCGATGTTCATCGACTGGATCGTCCGGACGGTCTTCTTCGCAGCGCGTTACAGGGGATCGAAATGGCTTGCCAAGCGTGTGGTCTGATAAAGCGCAAACTGATACAAATTGGACGTTTGAAAGCATCCAGGTTTATGCTATAATAGGCATGCATCCGCATCCCGAGACTTTGCGGGACGATGGAAATGGAAACTAGGAAAGGAGGGAGAAAAGTCAGATGCAATCCAACATGCCGCAGCAGGAGAGGCCGACGCGGAGCGACGCGGCCACGCCAAGTGTTCGCAGGCCGCGCAAGGACTACGCGCCCAAAAAACGAAAGAGCCAGGCGCGGAATGTTCTTCCGCTTATGCTTTTGTTCATCGCGCTCCTGGTCATCATGTATATCATCTTTCCCAAGGAGGCGGGGCGTCACGTCGGCGCGAGCGCGTATGACGGGCTAGTCATCAGCGAGGTCATGGCCGCAAACTCGTCCGCCGTGCCGGACGAAAACGGCGATTTCAGTGATTGGCTGGAATTGTATAACGGAACGGGTCACGACCTGGACATGGAGGGCGTGATGCTCACCAACCGTACCGATCGCATCACCTTCCCGTTTCCCAGCTATATCCTCAAGGCGGGCGAACGAGTGATCGTCTTCGCCAGCGGGAGCTATCAGCTCAACCCGTCGCTTCCCTTTCATGGGAAGTTTAAAATCTCTTCGGCGGGCGACCATCTCTATCTCTATGATCCGGACATGTACCTGATTGACGAGCTGGCGACGCCCACGCTGACAGCGGACACCAGCTATGCCCTGACCGGCATCGACGAGGACGGCGTGCGTCATTACGAGACGACATCGTATTACAGCCCAGGGTATGAAAATACCGAGGAAGGCTTCATCGCGTACCGCTCGGCGAACGAGATCGAAAGCGGCAACCTAGTTATCAACGAGGTCTGCCCTGATCCCAAGATCGGCATTCCCGACGAGGACGGGGAGATCGTGGACTGGGTGGAGCTGAGGAATAACACCGACGAGGCCATCTCCCTGTATGGCTATTATCTGAGCGATAAGGAAAACAAGCCCATGAAGTGGGCCTTCCCCGAGGGTGCGACGATTCCGGCGGGCGGGTATTATCTGGTGTATTGCTCCGGCAAGGACAAGCTGCAGGCCAACGGTATCCCCCACACAAGCTTTTCCATCTCGGCAGAGCGGGAGACCATCGTCCTGAGCGACAGCTATGGCCGGCTGGTCGATCGTGTGAGCATCGAAAACGTGCCGGAGGATTACTCCTATGGCCGCAGCGACGTAGGGGACTGGCGGCTGTTTGAGCTGAGCACCCCTGGGCAGCCCAACAATGCGGGCGGACAGGCGCGGGCGGACGAGCTGTTCCGCGCCTATAACCCCACGGGGGTCATCATCAGCGAGGTTCTCGCCAGCAACGATACCGTCGCGCTGGGCGCGGCGGGAGCGACGACAGACTATGTCGAGCTATACAATTCCTCCGGCGAGGCCGTCGACCTCTCCTATTACGGTCTGAGCGATCACCTCAAGCGTCCACGCCGGTGGCAGTTTCCAGAGGGGACTGTCATCGCGGCGGGCGAGTATATGATTGTGTATTTAGACGGAAAACCCGAGCTTTCAACAACCAGCGAGCTTCATACCAATTTTAAGCTTCGCCGCGCGGGCGGCGAGACGATCTCCTTTTGCGACCCGACGGGCCGCGTGCTTGACCGCATCCCCTTGAGTTTGATTCCTACCGATCACAGCTATGGCCGCACGCTTGGCTACAGCGGCTTTTATTACTATGACGCTCCCACGCCCGGCGCGGCGAACGGTACGGGATATTACGGCTATGCCAAAGTCCCTGATTTTTCCGAGCCTGGCGGCGAATATAAAGGCAGCCTTGAATTGACGATCACGGTTCCCGAGAACACGGTTGTGTATTACACGACAGACGGTTCGATTCCCACGGAGGAGGCAGGCATTCGCTATTCGGGCGGGACCATCGAAATCAACCGTGTGACGGTGCTGCGCGCGCGTGCCTTTGACCAAAGCGGCATGCTTCAGCCCAGCGAGGTCGTCACCAATACCTATTTGATGAATCTCTATCATACCTTCCCCATTGTGAGCCTTGTGATGGATCCCTATGAGCTATGGAACGAGGAAAACGGTATGCTCGCAATCGGTGGAGAGTTGGTGAAGGAGCCTGGAAAGATTCCGTTCAAGCTCTCGACGGGCGAGTATCCGCTCTATCGTTCCGTTGGCAAGATCGCTCGTCCGGGGCATGTCGAATATTATGCCAAAGATGGTACGACTCTGCTCGATCAGGACTGCGAGTTTGGTTTGCAGGGTCAATACAGTCTGGACATGCCGCAGAAGACATTTAAGGTGCGCGCGAAGGCGAAATATGGAGAAAAGTATTTTAATGCCGCGCTTTTTGATGATCTGCCCTACACACAGTATAAGAGCTTTGTTCTGCGCATGGGGGGAAACGACTGCGTCTGGACGCGCTTCAACGACGCTTTCCAAAGCCAGCTCATTAAGCGCTTTAACGAGGTCAGCGACAACCCTTCGGATGTGCTCTATCAGGAGTGGAATCCGGTCGTCGTTTACCTCAATGGCGTCTATTGGGGACATTACAATATGCGCGAGCGCGTTGACCGCTATTTTGTCGCCCAGCATGAGGGACTTTCGCTTGAGGAAGCGGACAATATGGACATCCTTGAGGCGAGCGGGACGGTCAACTATGGAAGCAACAAGGAATATAAGGCCATGATAGAGAAGGTGAAAAATTCTTCTCCCGGAACCAATGAGGAAGACCTTCAGTATATCCTGGACAACATTGATGTGGACAACTATTTCGACTATATGGCCTTTGAGATGTTCTTTGGCAACTCTGACCCCGGCAATATTCGTTTCTATAAGCTGAATCAGGAGGGCGCGAAGTGGAAATGGATTTTCTACGACGCGGATTACGGCCTGTTCCGCTCCGGCTTCGACAGCCCGACAAGCTATCTGAAGGAAAGCGGCGCCGGCCAGCAGAACATCGACAATACGCTGATTCGTAAGCTTTTGGAGAACGATGAGATGCGCCATAAGTTCCTGACGCGCTTGGGAGAGATTTATCAGGTATTCACTACCGATTTCATGACGGAGCTGTTTAATGAAATGGCTGCAACCCTTGAGCCGGAGATGAGCATGCATTTTAACCGCTGGGCCGAGGAAAATGACAAGAATATCAACAGTGATTCGCCTACGACGCCGGAGGGAGCAATGCGCTACTGGTATACCCGTCTGGACTACACGCGCAATGTGCTCAAAAAACGCCCAACATACTTCTATGAGATGGTTCAGGAGCGTTTTGAACTGACGAATGAGCAGATGTTTTTGTACTTTGGCGAGAAGCCGGAGCTGCCGGAGGACGCGACGGTGACCGAAGGCGTGAAATGGGGTTAATCCAATACCGTTGTTGACAAAGTATGGGAATTCCATTATGATATCATTATTCCACGAAGGAGGCTTCCATCATGAATCCCAGCTCTCTTTTTCTATCCACCAGCGCCAGCTCCATTGTACAGGCGTCCGGACTCGCGGCTCAATTCAAGTCGATCGTGCCAAGCGACCTGTTTATCGCTCTTGGTCTGGCGTTTCTTATTGGAATCATCATCGCCGTGGTCTATCGCAAGACATATCGCGGCGTGCTGTATAGTCCGTCGTTTACCATAACGCTCATTATGCTCACCCTCATCACCACGCCTGTTACAATGGGTATTCGCAGCGATATTGCGCTGTCCATGGGCATGGTCGGCGCGCTGAGCATCGTGCGCTTCCGCACGGCCGTTAAGGATCCGCTCGATACCGCTTATATGTTCTGGGCGCTGACGATGGGCATCCTGCTGGGCGCGGGGCTTTATGTCATTGCGCTGATTGTGGTGCTGTGCATCGCCGTGCTTATGTTCCTGCTTAACTTCATCAAGCTGACCACCCCCAATGCCTATTTGCTTGTGGTTCATTACGACGAATACTGCGAGGCCGCGATACAGACCGAGCTGCGCCGAAGTGTCAAGAGCAGCAAGCTACGTTCCAAGACGCTTACCCGTGCGGGCGCTGAAATGACATATGAGGTTCGCCTGAGTGAGCGTACCGAGGTTGTGACACGCATGCTGGATATTGAAGGCGTGCATGATGCTACGCTGGTCGCCTGTCAGAGCGAGGTCGGAGCGTAATCCATGATCGAGGAGGCCGTGCCATGGCGATTTCTGTGCCGCTGAGGCATGAACTCAAGTTTTTTATCAACCCGTTGGAATATGAGGTGCTCAGACGTGTGCTGGATCGCACACTCCAGCGCGATCCCAATGGAGATGAAAACAATGAGTACCATATTCGTTCGCTGTATTTCGATACGCGCTTCAACGACGCGCTGCTGGACAAGCTGAACGGCGTGAAGGATCGCGATAAGTATCGCATACGCATCTACAACTTTTCGGATAAATTTATCCGTATGGAATGTAAAACCAAGGTTGGACAGTTGATTTCAAAGCGTTCTGTCTCGATTCCTAAGCTCCTTGCAGAGCAGCTGATCGCGGGGGATCCAACAGGCCTAGAGCGTACGCGAAACGGTCTCCTTCGGGATGCCTATCGCGAAATGGCGCTCAACGGCCTGCATCCCGTGGTTATCGTGGATTACGTGCGAGAGGCTTATATCCACACGGCTGAAGAGGTGCGCATCACGTTTGATAAGCAGCTGCATACGGGGCTCCAGTCAATTGATATTTTCAATCCCTATGTACCGACCATTTCACCCTTTGACAACGATGAAATGATCTTGGAGGTCAAGTTTAACCGCGTCTTGCCGCCTTACATTCGGGATATTCTCTGTATGCATGTGCACAGCGCCCAAAACAGCGCTATTTCCAAATATGTTTGGTGTAGACGGTTCGAGGGATTTGAGTAAACAAAAAAGCCGCCGCATTCTCAGACTGAGAAACGCGTCGGCTTTTTCAAAAATCTTATTTGAGACGCTTGTGTGAGAAAACATAGCTGGTACAGAGAAGCAAAACACAGATGAGAATCAGAACATAGATAGGCATAATACTCATTCCCAGCACATGTGTCAGAGCGCCGAGCAGGGGAGGCAACAAGGTGCTGCCTACGTAGGCAAACGCCATTTGAATTCCCATGACGCTTTGACTTACCTTTTCGCCAAAGATGCGAGGCGTCTGGTGCAGCATAGAGGGATATATCGGCGCAAAGCCAAGGCCGACGCAGAAGAAGCCGACGGGCAGGAGCGCGTTGCCCAGCGGAAGCAGGAGCATAAGCGCGCCTATGGCCGAGCAGACCGCGCCGTAGCGGACGAGCTGATCGGAACGCAGCCTTTGCGCCAGAAAGCCTGATAAAAGCCGACCGCCGGTCACGCCCAGAAAAAAGAGGGAGACCCAGGAGGCGGCGACCTCCGCGCCGATGCCACGCGCGCCTACCAGATAGCTCGCGCCCCAAAGGCTCATGGTGCTTTCCGCGCCGCAATAGCACAGAAGGGAAATCAGTACCGGCAATGCGAACGGAAGCCTGACGACGTCCCGAAGCTTCATCGGCGTGATCTCTTCCTCCGTGATAACGCCCTCCTGCTCGTTCGCCTTGCGCCAGAGAGGCATGGATAGGAACATAACAAGCGTGAGCACGCATTGGACGACAGCCATCGCCCAATAGCCGCTGCGCCACTGACCGGTGCGGCTGAGGAGCGCACCGATGAGCGCCGGCCCAATGGTGGCGCCAATTCCCCAGAAGCAGTGCAGCCAATTCATATGGCGCGCGTGATAATGAAGCGCGACAAAGTTGTTCAGCGCGGCGTCAATAGTGCCGCCGCCCAGCCCGAGCGGGATACATAACAACGCCATGAGAACAAAGGAACGGTTTAGCGCGATGCCTAGAAGGGCAAGCGCCGTCATCAGGACACTGACCGTCGTTACCCGCGCGGTGCCGTAGCGGGAAATCAGGCGCGCGCTTGAAAGACCACTGATCACGGTTCCCGTGCTCACGATGGCGCTGAGAAGTCCGGCCAGCGATAGTGAAACGCCAAAGTCAAGGTGCATGGCGGGCCAAGCGGCGCCTAACAGGGAATCAGGAATACCAAGGCTGATAAACGCGATATAAATCAGAATCAGCAGGGCGGTCATGCAGTAAACTCCTCCTAGGCCGGTTGAATGGATTTTTCTACCAGCCGCAAACATTCATCCCATTATAAAAAAACAGTTTTATTTTGTCAATGAAAAAAGCAGCGGACAAAGCCGCTGTATGAGAAAAAGCAAGTCATCAAGCATATCTGCGCACAATGTCTTCCAGCGACGCAAGTCCGTTATGAAAGCCGTTGCTGTTATCCATCACCACATCCGCTGCGCCTTTGTAAATGGGCATGCGTTCTTGATAGATCCGCTCGATTTCATCACGTCCCTTTTGAGCCAAAAAGGGACGCTTCTCCGCGCGAATATCCTGCATGATATCATCAATAGGACGGTCGATCAGCACGATTACGCCATGATTGTGCATAAGCCTTCGGTTTTGCTCACGCAGGCATAGCCCTCCTCCCGTCGATATGATACCGGGAGTAGCGTTGACAAGCTGCTGCAGCAGCCTTGTTTCCCCATCGCGAAAGGCCTGTTCGCCAAAGGCGGTATAGAGCTGAGCCGTATTCATCCCCGTAGTCTCGGCAAGATAGACATCTGTATCCAGATAGGGGATTTGCAGCTTTTGCGCCACGCGACGCCCAAGCGCGCTCTTGCCACTTCCCGGCATGCCGATCAGAAAGATGTGTCTCTCCATCTCCAGTCCTCCTTTGTGCGTTGCGTCCCTAATGGGCCTCGAGCTTCGGCAGCTCCTGCCGACGGGCAAGCTGCAAGGTGAAACGGAAGCCGGCCCCCGCTTCGAGCGGAAGCACCTCGATCGTCTGACCGTGCATCTCCATAATCTGCTTGCAGATGCTCAACCCAAGGCCGGTTCCTTTGCCCGAGGTATGTGCTTTCTCAGCCTTGTAAAAGCGTTCAAACACATGCCCGCGGTGCTCCGGAGCGATAGGCTCGCCGTCGTTCAGAATTTCAACCGCCACCCTATTATCATGCAACAAGGACGTACGAATTGTCAAGCTCCCATTATCCCCCAAATATTTGAGCGCGTTATCGACAATGTTGTGTACAACCTGCGAAATTCGGTCGCTGTCGGCGTGCGTGAGACAAGGATCCTGAAAAAAATCAAGATGGATTTTTATCGCCTTTTTTTCGATATCGCTCATATGGGAGATCAACACGCGGCGCGCAAGCTCGTTAAAGTCAAAGTCGCTCCATTCCAGCTTGTCCACGCCCTTGTCCATACGGCTCAGTTGAAGAAGATCGGCAATCAGGCGCTTCATGCGGTTCGTTTCGTCAAAAACGATCTGAAGATAGCGGGGATATTCCTCCACGGGAATGGTGCCGTCCAGCATCCCCTCCACGAAGCCGTGGATGCTGGTGACGGGGGAACGCAGCTCGTGGCTTACGTTCGCCACGAATTCACGCCGGCTCTCTTCCATCTGTTCCAGCTTCTCCGCCATCACGTTGAAGGCCCCGGCGAGCTGGCGCACCTCGTTTACGCCGGTAACCTCGGCACGGGTACTCAGCTTCCCACGACTCATATCCTCGGCGGCGGCGGTAATGACCGTGAGCGGCCGCACAATTCCCCTGGCATAGAACGCTGTGCCGAGAATAGCCGCCAGCGCCGCGAAGGCAAAGCCGATGCCGATCTGCACAAGCAGGCCATGGTATTCCGCCTCGATGATCTGGGAGCTGGTATGAATAAACACGGCGCCCAATACGGTGTCATCCTGCACCCAGGGAACGGCGACGGTAAAGATCGGCCCCTGCGAGGTATGGGTAATGAGCGATTGCACCTCCTGACCGTTCAATACCTGCATGAGCGCCTCGGATACGGAGTCGGCATCCAGCGTTTGCAAGGCCTCCACGCTGCCCTCAATAGCGGACTGCATGTTGTCCATCACGTGGCCGTTTCGATCCATAATCAAAATGTATGCGCCGTAATCCTCATAGACATTGCGCGCCTTCCATTGCAAATAGGTCATGGTGGAGGTTTCCAAGCTGAGATAATCGCTGAGCGTGTTGGTCCCGATTCGGCTGGCCAGAAAGGCGATCTCACGGGCCTGCTGAAGCAGGCTTTCCATGCGGCTCTCGATCATGGAGGATCGAATGGAAAGCATGGAGAACGCTCCGCCAATCACAGCGACCAGCAGAATGACGACCATGAACAGCGCCAGGAGTCGGTCAAACATGCTTTGAAACATGAGATCATCCTTTCGCGAGCCCAATCAGGCCTTGTATTCGAATTTGTAACCAACGCGCCAGACGGTGTGGATCTCCCAGCCGTATTTTTCACATTCGGGCAGCTTTTCACGCAGACGCTTGATATGTACGTCTACCGTGCGGCTATCGCCAAAAAAGTCAAAGCCCCATACGCGCTCCAAAAGCTGCTCTCGGGTAAAGACCATGTTGGGATGGGAAGCGAGGTAATACAAGACCTCCAGCTCCTTGGGCGGCATTTCAAGCTCGTGCCCCTCGTAGGTAACCTCATAGCGCGCGAGGCTTATGGTGAGCTGAGGAAAACGTAGCGTATCGTCCTCCGAATCCGCCGCCTCTTCCTCCGCGCTTGGGGCGCGGCGAAGCACGGCCTTGACGCGCGCCACCAGCTCCTTGCTTTCAAAGGGCTTGGTAATATAGTCGTCCGCGCCCAACTCAAGGCCCAGCACCTTGTCGAAGGTCTCATCGCGCGCGGTCAGCATGATGACGGGAATTTTGCTGAATTTACGGATTTCCTTAAGCACCTGCAAGCCGTCCATGACGGGCAGCATAACGTCCAGGAGAACCAGTGCGGGAGGGTTTTGCCGAAAGCTCTCAAGCGCTTCGTCTCCACGCGCGGCCTCGGTCACATCGAAGCCTTCCTTCTCCAGATACAAGCGCACCAAATGACTGATGTTGAGATCGTCGTCCACGAGCAAAATGCGCTGCTTTTCGGACATGTTTGTTCGCTCCTTTCCTTATTTCAGGGTAACGATGGTCACACCCTGCTCGCCCTCGCCGTACATGCCATCGCGATACTTTTTCACATTCATATGCGTTTTCAAATGACGCTGAATACCGGTGCGCAGCACACCCGTACCCTTGCCGTGGATGATGCTGACCTCGCCCAATCCTGCCAGGGTGGCCTCGGCCAGGTAGGTATCCACTGCGCCTATGGCCTCTTCGAGGTTCATGCCCCGCACGTCAACCTCCATGGGAACGGCCGGACGGGCGGCGGAGGTCTTGTTGATCACGCGGCTCTGCTTGGGTTTTTCGGACTCGACAAGTCGCAGCTGGCTTAAATGCGCCTTCATCTTGATGATGCCCGCCTGGATTTGCACCTCGCCGTTTCGATCGGCAGGGGCGAGAACGGTGCCCTTCGTTCCCAAATGTACGATTTCCACGGTATCTCCCGCACGGACGCTCTTGGGCGGAGTAAAATTTGACGCGCTTTTTTCGCTCAAGCCTTCGCTTAAGGCATCGATTCCGTCCTCCATGCGCTTTTTTAGACGCTGTACCTCATGCTCCGGCGTCTGCGCCTGCTTCTTCATGGACTTTAGCTCTCGGATGATGCCGTCGGCCTCGCGGCGGGCGTTCTCCATCACACGGCGGGCCTCATCCTTTGCTTTCTTCATGCTCTTGTCACGGCTCTGCTCAATCTCGCGGCGAAGCTGCTCGGCCTCATCGCGCAGCCTGACGGTTTCCTTGCGCGTTTCCTGAGCAATTTCCCGCTCACGCTCGGCAATCTGACGATGATATTCCGCGTTGGCGATAACGTCCTCAAAACGAATATCCTCCTTGGAAAGCAGAGCCTTCGCCCCATCGATCAGACGCTCTGGCAGACCGAGCTTGCGTGAAATTTCAAAGGCGTTGCTCTTACCCGGAATTCCTATGGAAAGTCGATAGGTGGGACGAAGCGATTCCACGTCAAACTCCACGCTGGCGTTTTCCACACCTTTCGTGCTCAAAGCGAACGCCTTCAGCTCACTATAATGCGTGGTGGCCATGGTGCGGATACCGCGATCAAGCAGGCTTTGAAGGATACTTTGCGCCAGCGCCGCGCCCTCGGTGGGATCGGTGCCCGCGCCCAGCTCGTCAAAGAGCACCAGGTCATTATCGCGCACACTCGATACGATTTCGACGATGTTGGTCATATGGGAGGAAAAGGTGGAGAGCGACTGCTCGATGCTCTGCTCGTCACCGATATCGGCAAATACGCGGCCAAAGACGCTCAATTCCGTTCCCAGCTCGGCGGGAACATGCAGCCCGCTTTGGGCCATGAGCGTAAAAAGACCAACGGTTTTCAGGGTGACCGTTTTGCCGCCGGTGTTGGGGCCGGTGATGATGAGGGTGCTGAAGTCATCACCCAGCCAGAGGTCGCTTGGAACCACCTTATCGGGGTCGATCAGCGGGTGCCGTCCACGTACGATCCTGAGATAGCCCTTTGTGTTCATCTTGGGCAGGCAGGCGTGCATTTCCTTGGCAAGCAGGCCCTTGGCAAACGCGAAATCCAGGTGCGTGAGTACCTCGAGGTTCATAAAGAGGCTTTCCGCGTGCGGCGCGAGCTGATCGCTCAACGCCTGAAGAATGCGGGCAATCTCTTGTTGCTCCTTGGCGCGGAGCTGCTTTAAATCGTTGCCGAGCTCGACCAGGAACATCGGCTCAATGAAAAGCGTCGCGCCCGTCGCGCTCTGATCGTGAACAAGGCCCGGAACGTTGGCGCGGCACTCCGCCTTGACGGGAATACAGTAGCGGTCACCGCGCATGGTAATGATGCTGTCCTGAAGGTTCTTAGCAAACGAAGAACTGTGAATCATCTGATTCAGCTTTTCGCGCATGCGCTCATTTGCGCTTCTGATCTGACGCCGGATCTGATTGAGCTCGCTGGACGCGCGGTCGGCGATTTCCTCCTCGCTCATGATGGCGGCGGAAATGTCGTTTTCAATACTGTCCAGCGGAGTCAGACGGCTGGCAAGCCCGGTAAGGATAGGCGTATCCTCGCGGTCGCGCACAAGCGACGCTCGGGCGGCACGGACGGCTCGCAGACATGCAGCGACATCCAAAAGGGCGCGCGGGCTTAGACAGGCGCCCTTCTGCGCCAGTACAATCTGCTCGCGCACATTCGGAAAGCCCACAAGCGGTGAGCTGCCAAGATAGCTTAATAATACGCAGGCCTCTTCGGTCTCATCCAGCGCGTGACGGACATCCGAGAAGTCATCGTAAGGTTGAAGAGCAAGGCATCTTTCCTTGCCTGGATCCGTCAGGGCATGAACGGCCAGTCGTTGTCGAATTTTCGTAAATTCCAGCACGCGCAACGCGCGATCCTGTTCCATAATAACCCTTCCTTTCGGGGCTGTTGTGCTTATTCCACGCCGCGCATCCAATGACCGGATGTGGCTTGAACGTCGGATGGGAAAGGCGCCCTTTCATGCAGGAGAGCCGAAAAGCCCTCGATAAGCCGAAGCTGCCTGTCAAGGGGCTCCGTGGTGAAATGCAGGAGCATACCCGCGCCTAACGTCCGGCGATCGGCGTCAAAGGCGCGCAGGTCGGTTGGAAGCGCGCCCAGCACGCTCAATTCGCAGCCCTCCGGAAATCGTGTACGCGTGAGCGGGAAGCGGTAGCCCTTGCGGTCAACCATGATGGGCGCGGCCTGCCCGCAGACCATATCGTCTCGGGTACAAAACGTACAATGCGCGCGGCCGTGCGAAAGGCCGAGTCTTACTCGCTCGGGGCAATGATTCAGCAGCATCAGCGTCTCACGACCATAAACCTTGCTAAGCGCCGGAAGCTTAAGCGGCAAAAGTCCGCGATGCTCGGCAAAGGTCCATTCGGGCCAGAGCGAAAAGCCGCATACCCCTGATGAAAGCAACTCTTCCATGGCCTCACGGTTGGTTACCGGTATGCCCTCGCCCGCCAGCACCGGAAACGGAAGAGAGAGAGACAGCTGACCGACACTCTCGGCCATAATCCCTCCCATTCGGACGCCGTGGGTCCGAATGACGTTAAGAGTGCTGGCCAGGGTCGACTGCGTCAGCTGCGGGGGCAGGCGGAGCCACGCTTGATCCGGAAGGGAGGCTAACGCGGTTGCAAGCGCGTCGGGAAGAAAGCTCCGCGGCGCGAAGATGAGCAGCGTCGCTCCCGCCTTACGAAGGGCGTCCGCATTTTCCACGTCGGAGAAGATAACGGCGAGCGTATCCGACCCAATGCACGGCGGCGCTTCTGGCACCGCCGTGGCGCATAGAGGCTGAAAAGCATGCGAGACCTTCCGGGCCTTTCCGGCGACAAACGCCGCGCCCCTTGCTTTGATGAGCCGCTCAACGGCCAAACGGCGCAAGGCGTTCAACGCTCCCGCTGCGAGAAAGACACCCTCGTCCAGATCCATTTGGAGGGAGGAGGAATTTCTGCCGCCTCGCAGCGTAAAGGGCGTATTGCCCAGCCTTTCAAGCTGACGCCGAACCTCCTCAGTGGCTGTCGCGCGCGACCTGGCCGGTTCGACAGCCGGACCCTCTGCCGTTACGGAGATCTCACCGTCGCTTAAGGAAAGACGCATCCTTTCACCGAGGCGGAAGCTGGCTCGCATTTCAACCTGTATCGGCCTGGGATGATGCGCGCGGGCACTTTCAAGCTGCCTGGCGTCGCCCAGGCGGATAACCTCCATCCCCGCCTCGGCATGAGTATCCGGACGCAAACGGAGCGTCGCCATTTCGCCCTCGGGGACATCATGTCCGGAATAGCGAAGGTCGATATCCGTCTTTCCCCGAAGCTGAAGGCTGTCCCCATCGTGGAGGTCACGCTTGAGGCGCAGCGTTGCGAGACCACGCCGCACAGAAACGATCTCGCCAATGGGCAGCCCATCGTGACTGACGCGTCCCGGCGTAATCAGGGCCGAGTCCTCGGCTCCCATGGAATGTCCACGGGTAAAGCCGCCTCGATTATAAATCTGCAAGAGCCTGTCCCGCAGCTCCTTGTTTCCCGCCTGAAAACGGCCTTTGGCGATATCGTCCAGCGCCTGTCGGTAGATGGAAACGACGACCGAAACATATTCCGGACTTTTGAGCCTTCCCTCCAGCTTGAGGGAAGAGACACCCGCCTCGCACAGAGAGGGCAGATCATCCACCAGGCACAGATCGCGCTGTGAAAGCAGCGGCCCGTTTTGAGCTCCCAAACGGAAGCACTGGCGGCAGGGCTGCGCGCAGCGCCCACGATTTCCGCTCCGTCCGCCGGACATGCTGCTCATCAGGCATCGTCCGCTCACGGCCGTACACAACGCGCCGTGAACGAAGACCTCCGTCTCAATGCCAGTTCCGACTACGCGACGAATGTCCTCAAGGGAGCACTCGCGGGCCAGCACGACGCGATCGAAGCCGAGCCTGCGCGCCGCGTCCGCTCCGGAAGCGTTGCAAATCGCCATTTGCGTGCTGGCATGAAGCCATAGCCCGGGAAATTCCTCCCGAGCGAGTCTTGCTACGCCCAAATCCTGGACGATGACCGCGTCCGCTCCGGCATTGGCGATCGCGCGAAGCGCCTCGCGAACCGCCGGTATTTCGTCAGGCTTAATCAACGTGTTGACGGTTACGTAAACACGGGTATGGTACAAATGCGCGTAGCGTACCGCGTCCTCAAGCGCCGCTTCATCAAAATTCACGGCGCTTGCGCGCGCGCCGAAGGCCTTGTAGCCCAGATATACCGCGTCCGCACCATGATCCACGGCGGCGCGCATGGCGGCCTCATCGCCCGCGGGGCAAAGAAGCTCAGGTAAAGGAAAGGGCATGGAATCGCTCGCTTTCAATTTGGTAAAAAAGCGCGGCGCAGGGAAAGAAAACCCGTGCGCCGCCCATATCCGTCATAGCTTGGTAAAGGGGTATTCCTCACCGAAGGTCTCCACGCGGATGGAGGCAATCACCTGAGGCGTAAGCGGCCTGTCGGCGCGATCTGTTTTTTGGGCCACGATGCCGTCAGCCACCTCCATGCCCTTTGTGATCTTGCCGAAGGAGGCATAGGAGCCGTCGAGATGCGGGCTGTCGCTGGTCATGATGAAAAACTGAGAACCGGCGCTGTCCTTCATCATGCTGCGAGCCATGGAGAGCACGCCATAGGTATGCTTCAGCGGATTGGGGACGCCATTTTGCGCAAACTCGCCCTTGATACGATATCCGGGACCGCCCATGCCCGTTCCGTCAGGACATCCGCCCTGGATCATGAAGCCGGGAATGCAACGGTGAAAAATAAGCCCGTCGTAGAAGCCGCCGTTGGCGAGAGATATAAAGTTGCCTACGCTTTGCGGGGCAATGTCGGGATAAAGCTCGCCAGTCATCACGCCGCCGTCCTTCATGGTGATGGTAAAGATGGGATTTGCCATAAATACATCCTTCTTTCTTACTCTGCTTTCTGCGGGGGATAATGCCTAGCCCGGCCGCGCGGCCACCGACGCGGCCGGTTCAGGGAAGAGTCTGGAACGTCGAGTGGGGTAAAGGGATAGCTTTCGCCAAAGGTCTCCACCTGGATCGAACGGATAATCTGGGGTATGACGGGCTCGTTTGTTTCAGCCTCGACGGGCATGCTGACGAGCAAACGGATCACGGGCATTCCCTGCAACACCTTGCCAAACACGGCATACGCGCCGTCGAGATAGCTCAGCTCGCGAGCGTCCTCTGTCGCCACAATGAAAAATTCCGAAGAGGCCGAATCATAATGCGCGCCGCGCGACATACAGAGGCTTCCGGTTTCGGGGGAAAGCCGATTATAGGTACAGCCGTTGAATTCAAACTCCCCATAGATGCTATAAGAAAGCGCTTCTCCCTGCGGCTTGCCGGCCTGCGCGATAAACCCGCGCACGCAGCGGTGAAAGGTGAGTCCGTCATAAAAGCCGCTTTGAGAAAGAGAAACGAAATTTCCGACAGTTTCGGGCGCGGCCTTGGGATATAACTCTCCGCGAATCACATCGCCGTTCGCCATCTGAATTTCAAAGCGCGGCTTTTGACGTGAGGGCGAAGCAGAGGTGGGGACCATGGCAGCGTTTCCTTTCTGAAAAATAAGCAAAACTATTATAATCTGTTTGTATGCCGAATGCAAACGCTTTTTTGCGTTTGGGTCAGCCAGACGCCCTCCCAGCCGCTTGCCTGAGCCATTTGAGATAGCGCGCGGTAAGCCACTTCAGCCTTTTTGGGCGTCTCGAACACACCATAGACGACGGAGCCGCTGCCCGTCATCATGGCGCGCAGCGCGCCGTGGACAGTGAGATGGAGCATCGCGTCCTTAATCGCCGGACGCGAATGCATACTGACCTCCTCCAGGACGTTCCCCATTGCGCACCCGATCGCGTGCGGATCGCGCGACAGCAGCGCTTTTTGGGCCTCCGCCGTGCGGGGGCGCGTAAGCGTACCTGCGTCCTGAGCGTCGAAGGCATGGAAAATTTCCCGCGTGCTCAGGCCACCGCATGGTTTGATGAGTACCAGCCAGATCTCCGGCGCGGGGAAAAGGGGCGAGATCACTTCGCCGATACCGCCTACACGCGCCAGGCCACCGGTCAGCATGAATGGCACGTCCGCGCCGAGCGTAAGACCGACGCGGAGAAGCTCATCTCGCGTGAGTCCTAGCCCCCACAATTCGTTGAGACCGACGAGCGCCGCCGCCGCGTCCGCGCTGCCGCCGCCCATGCCCGCGCCGGAGGGAATCCGCTTTTCCAGACGCATGCGCGCGCCAAACCGGATTTTATAGCGTTCCTGAAGCCGGAGGGCCGCCTGGAAGACAAGGTTGCTTTCATCATAGACGACGGCGGGGGCGGAAAAGCTGTCGCCGGAGAAATCATCAGCCAAGGCGTCACTTTGAATTCCTTCCAACGTCAGCGTATCCGCCATATCCAACCAGAGCGTGTCGCTCATCTCAACGGTTTGCATCAGCATATCCATCAGGTGATAACCATCCGCGCGTCTTCCCAGGATGTCCAGCGTCCAATTGATCTTGGCGGGGGCTTTCAGACAAAGCATTGCAACGCAACCTTTCTTTGTGGTATAGTAAACTCAGTATACCAGCTTTTTGGGAAGACGTTAAGGGGGAAACGCTTCAATGCAGACGATTCCTGTGCTGATTTCAATCAATTCCAACGCGCATCGCGACGGGCTCTCAGAGGATGAGACGCTTTCGATGCTGACGTCAGGGACGCTCGAATTGGACGAGCAGGGAGCCGTCATCCGCTATGAGGAGACGCTGGATGAGAGCGTCCCGCCTCAGCAGGTGGAGGTGCTGATTTCGGATGAGGCGGTGACGATGAACCGTGGCGGCGAATATGCGACCAATATGGTATTTCGGATGGGCTGCCGCTATGAGGGGCAGTATCACACGCCTTTTGGCGATATGGAGCTGGCCATCTACTGCACGCGCCTGAAATACGATCTGGGCGAGGATGGCGGCGAGCTGCTTCTCAGCTACCAGCTTGATCTGAACGGCAAATTCGCGACGATGCATAATATGGAGCTGCATCTGCTCCGTCAAGGCGATGCTTGAAATGAAAAGGACGCAGGAGGCGATCTATGGGGCGCTTCGCGCGGACGGCGCAAAGAGCTGCTTTCTGCGTCTCAGCAGGGATGAACGCTCGCTTTGGGTGACCGATTTTCCCAGGAGGCAGGAGAATACGGCAGGGGTAGAGGCGACGCTTCGGATGATGGATATCGAGTGCGCTCTGGACGAGACGTCCGGCCTTTGGCGGCTGAGCTGGACGCTCGCGGGCTGGAAGCGCGTGCTCGCTTCTCTGCCCAAGCTCCCGCCATCCCTTCCCTTGGTGGAGAAGCTGCATCCTGCCTATGCGCTCTGCCGTCTGCTACTTTGTCATCCCGTACCGCTTGAAGAACAGCCGATGGAGCGCCTATGTCAAATGGCCAAGGCGACGCAGGGCACAGAGGACGCGCTTTTTCGCATACTTCCCGCCTTTCATTCGGACGCAGCCAAACGGCTTCGGACGGGACAGGCTCTGCCGTATGACGCGGGAAGAATTCTCGCGGCATGGCTTGTTCAGACGGATTCACAACCAAAGGAGGCAAAAGTTTGAAACAATCCAAGCAGGAAGATAAGGGAAACACGGGATAGCAAATAAGCCATCAGAAAGATGGCGAAAAAACCGAAAGAAGCATCAAGACAGAGTGAGAGCGAGAGCATCATCACGCAAGACATAGCCCCGCGAAGGAGCGCGAGAACATCCGCGAAGGGGTCGCAGAGACGCAGAATCTCCTGT
>CAYQCL010000022.1:0-40878 GCA_964416065.1 uncultured Oscillospiraceae bacterium
ACAAAGGTCGGCGCGCACATTTACGCGACGGCTGCGGCAAACGGCAAGCGCGTTCAGGCGCTGTGCGAGGCCAAGAATCACGCACTGGTGCTCCGAGACGCTCCGATTGTCCGCACGGCCGCGGGCATCATGAACAGCGCCTTCGGCTGCGCGGGTGAGCGGTGCATGGCGCTGCCCGTTGTGGTGGCGGAGGAAGCAATCGCGGATGAGCTCGTAGCTGAGATCGTGCGCCAATGCAGAGCGCAGAAGATGGGGCCGGCCTATGATCCTGCCACACAACTGGGGCCGGTGGTCTCTCGCGAGCACAGGGACGCCATCGTAAACTGGATTGACAGAGGCGTGCAGGAAGGCGCAAAGGTCGTGCTGGACGGTCGCGGCGTGCACGTGGATGGCTACGAGAAAGGATTCTACGTGGGCCATACGATTCTCGACTATGTGACGGATGAGATGACCGTGGGCACGCGGGAAATCTTCGGCCCTGTGCTGTGCATCAAACGCGTCAAAAACTTTGAGGAAGGGCTGGCGCTGATGAACCGCAATCCCTTTGCCAACGGCTCCGTGATCTTTACGCAAAACGGCCATTACGCGCGTGATTTTGCCAAATACACGGATGGCGGCATGGTGGGCGTCAATGTGGGGATTCCGGTGCCCATGGGGGCGTTCCCGTTCAGCGGGCACAAGCAGTCCTTCTTCGGCGACTTGCATTGCCATGGCAAGGATGCGTTCCGATTTTATACGGATTCCAAATGTGTCACTACACGCTGGTTTGACGAAGAAGAAAAGAAAAAAAGTGAAGTGAGCACATGGGACGGAAGCCTATAAGAGGCCGGTCTGTCCTGAGAGAAACGGCATAAAACGGGAGGAATCGGCGCAAAAGCCGGTTCCTCCCGTTTTGAAAGGACATGGTAATCTTCTTAAAAATGGATTCCAGTACATTGTAAATTGGAAACCAATATACACCTGTGCTCTCCATAGCTACATCCCAGCAGCCATTTTCAATCATCCATCCCTTGAATTCATCCAACCCGGAGAGAAGGGTTGAAAATTTCTTCGTGACCGACTCCTCGTCTATGCCGCCCTTGAGCATACAAGCAACAAGTACCTCCTTGTGCACGTCAAGCCCGCAGCATACTTCCAGCAGATTTCGCATTGTACCGCCTTCCTCTGATAGTATTGCGGAATTGATGTACTTTGGTGAAGTGAATTATATTACTCGTGCTATTCCTCTGCTCATCAGAGCAAGAGGGCAGTTACTGTGCTCCATAAGAGCGTAAAAGCGGCAATACAAAGTCCTACTCCTCATTAACTGACAAGAAACAAAAAACACATTCCAAGCGCAAGCAGTCTGTTTGGAAGGTGTTTTCACCGTTTTTCCACAATCACCCCGCCGGTTTTGAAGATGGAATGCGCGGGCACTACGCCGCGCACGCAGGAGAGTGGGTAAACGTTGCTCTCCCGACCGATCACCGTTCCGGGGTTGAGCACGCTGTTGCAGCCGACCTCCACGAAGTCGCCCAGCATTGCGCCGAATTTTTTCAGGCCCGTTTCGATGGTCTCGTCCTCGATCCTCACCTTGACCGTCGTCTTGTCGCTCTTGACATTGGAGGTGATTGAGCCCGCGCCCATATGCGACCTGTAGCCCAGAATGCTGTCTCCGACATAATTGTAGTGCGGGGTCTGCACGTTATCGAACAAAATCACGTTTTTCAATTCCACCGAATTGCCCACCACGCAGTTTTCACCCACCAGCGCGGAGCCGCGAATGAACGCGCAATGGCGCACCTCCGTACCCACGCCGAGGATGCAGGGTGCGCCAAGAAAGGCCGTGGGGGCCACGATAGCAGTGCGATGTACCCAGACCTTATCGGATACCTCGTCGTATTCTGCTGGATCGAGCTCCCTGCCCAAAGAGAGGATCATTTCCTTGATGCCGTCCAGTGCCTCCCACGGATAGTGAAACTGGGCGAGATAGTCTTTTGCCAGGGTATGCTTGAGGTCATAGAGATCGGATATGGTCAACATGCGTCTGCCTCCTGCGGTGAGTATGTACGGAACGGGCGCGCGATATGCACGGCGAGTTATCCTATATTGCATTCTTCATGGGAGGTTCCTCTTCCTTTTTTGGGCGAAAAAAACGTCGTTTAGGGGGTGAGACAAATCCGCTCGCACCGCGCAGACTGATGACCAGAAATCCGTTGTATTCCCCAATGATCGGATAGCTTGCCCCTTCACTGATCAGTCCTATGCGCTTAGAATCAACGGAGGGAGCGGCGTAAACCGGCGTTTCCCCCTCGGGGTGAAAATAGCTGGGATTGACAAGCACATAATCCTTCTGAACCCAGCCGCTGTATCGCCTGTCCTGCTCATTGCGCAGAAGGCTCTTTGTATGCCTCGTTTGCTTCTATGAAACGGTTAGACCGGCACACCTGCCGGTCTAACCGCATTTTCAATTCCACTCCGCGTCCGCCACGGCTTCAAAGAAGTCCGGACAGCTCCATGTTCCACAGGCGCTTACCGTCTCGTCCCCCACCAGCAGCTGGAGCGTCAGCCCATTTTTCAGCCCGATTTGCAGCGAGCCGGAGCCGCTCATGCCGGTGCTGAGATAGTCCGCGCCGTCCAGAAGCGTTCCGATCAGGCTCTGGGCCGTGGCCGTGTCGGTAAGGCGGCCATAGCCGGAAAGCTCGATCCACTCCACATCGACGGGATCGCACAGCGTATCCCTGAGCGACTCGCTGCCGATGATCGCCGTGCCGGCATAGCTCACGCGCTGGAACACGCGCGTCGTTCCCTCCACGTTGGCGGCCACAAGCGCGCCGTTCATGCCGGAAACCGCGTACACCGTCTCTCCAAGCGCCGCCACATTGCTCACAATCCCGCTGGAACCCAGCGCCGGTTCGACATTAAATTCGCTGATCTCTCCAAGCGTATCTCCCAACAGCCCGCTGGAAATACCGCTGGGGCTTTGCAGCATGCGATACGTCGCCCCGTTCATCGTAATCAGCGGGAAGCTGCCGCCCGCGCCCTGCGCAAACAGCGTTTCCGTTACGCTTTGTCCTCCGACGCTCATGGAAATGCTGCCCACGGGCACGTCACCCGAAGTGCGCGGTGCCTCGGTGGGCACGGTCGCGTCACCCGCAGCGCGGCTGTCCAGCATGCTCTGCGTAACGTCGGAGCCGCCGTCCGGCGTCCTTGTGTTGTTCAACGTCCACATGGCCGCGCCGACACACAGAACCAGCGCCGTGCAAATTGCGAGTACCGGCTTCAGCGCGGCGCTCCTCTGGTGTGGAGCGTGCATTTCCGCCGCCTGCAGCTTCGCCTTGGCGAGAATCTTTGGGGTCGCCTCAAGACCGCCCAGCTGTCGGGCGGCAATCTCCGGCAAATCCTTAAGACGCTTCATTGCGCATCCCCTCCTTCATTCTTCAAGATCGTCTCCAGCTTCTTTCTTGCGCGGGAAAGTCGGCTGGAGATGGTGCCCTCGGGCAGGTTCAGCATTTCGGCGATTTCCCCGATGCCATACCCCTGATAATAATACAACAAAATGGATTCGCGAAAGGAAGCCGGAAGCTGATGAATGGCCTTCATCATGGCCTCCTCGTCATCCCGCCGCTCCGTGTCGTCCGGCGCCGGAATCAGCTCAAAGGAGGGGCTTCCCAGCACCACACGCTTGACCCACGCGCCGCGCCACAGGTCGCGGCACCGGTTCAGCGCCACCTTGAGCAGCCATGCCTTTTCCCGTCCTTCCTCCAGGTCGGGCTCGTTGGTCATCAGCCGCACAAATACGTCCTGCGTCACGTCCTCCGCGCGTTGCCTGTCACCCAGATAAAAGTAGCTTACGCGCAGGACGTCATTGGCGTATTTCTCGTAGAGTTCCTCGTAGTTCAGCATCCTGGAGCCTCCGCTCTTACCCGACGCGCTCCTCCTCGGGTCTACTGTGCTCATCCATCCAACGAATCTGCCTTCCCGTTTCATGCAGCTTTTTCAAAAAAGTTGCCAACTTTTTAAAACCGTTCCCGATACAGTCTGACCCTTTTGCACTCTCTTCATCAATGAGAAGCGGCTTCGTCGACCACCGGAAAGAATTCGGAAGCCGGCTCTCTAGGGTCTCAGCGCTTGTCCACCACGGGGGCGTCCCCGCGTTCGTTGAGGTATCGTTCAATGATAAAGCGCGGCCGTCTCTTGGTTTCGTTATAGATTTTGCCGGTGTACTCCCCGATGACGCCCAGGGAAAGGAGCTGGATGCCACCGATCATCCAGATGGAGGCCAACAGGCTCGTCCAGCCGGTCACGGTATGCCCCATGATCCACGAAACCAGTGCGTAGAGCAGCATGAACAGAGAGATGACAAAGATCACCAGGCCCACCGTCGTGATCAGCCTGAGCGGCTTGACGGAAAAGCTGGTGATGCCGTCAATGGCGAAGGCAAGCATTTTCTTAAACGGATACTTGCTCTCACCCGCGAAGCGTTCCGATCGGTCATAGGTGACCACATCGCTTTGAAAGCCTACCAGCGGAGCCAGTCCGCGCAGGAAGAGGTTGACCTCCTCAAACTCGCTGAGCGCGTCGAGCGCGCGGCTGCTCATCAGCCGGTAATCGGCGTGATTGTAGGTGATATCCACACCCAGGCCCTTCATGAGGCGATAGAACATCAGCGCCGTCTCGCGTTTAAAGGCGGTATCGGTATCCCGCTTGTTGCGCACGCCATAGACCACCTCGCAGCCCTCGCGGTATTTTTCGAGAAAGCGGTCCATCGCGTCCATATCGTCCTGAAGATCCGCGTCCATGGAAATGCTCACGTCGCAGCGGCCACGCGCCGTCATCAGGCCCGCCAGCAGCGCATTTTGATGTCCTCGGTTGCGGCTTAATTTCACACCCTCAAAGAGCGGGTTCTCCTTATGAAGCGAGCGGATCAGCTCCCAGGTGCGGTCGCGGCTTCCGTCGTCGACCAGAAGCACGCGGCTGTCCTCGGAAATCAGTTCCTTTTCAACGAGCGAGGCCATTTTTTCCTTCAGCCTGCGCGAGGTTTCGGGCAGAACCTCCTCTTCATTATAGCAGGGAATGACGACCATCAACCTGTCCGCCACGTTTCACTCCTCCTTCATTGCACGGTAAACACGGATGAAAACACCGTTACAGTCGTGTCATTTATGGTTGCCTGAGCGCGCACGCGATAATCCCCAGGTTCGGCGTAGGTGCCGTCCTTGAGCCTTCCGTCCCAGTAGAACACGCTGCCCGCCGGCTCCATCTGCATCGGACGAGTGCTCCTGCGATGGCACAGGCGATAGACAACCCGTTCCTCCTCATCCACAACGGCGACGCTCAGCGCACACGGATAGTTATGCCCGATAAACACGCTCATCTCCCGTCCGCCGCCCGGGGAAAAAACATCTGAGACCGAGGCGGTCAGCTCCACCTCCCCCGTGGACGGCGGCACGCACAAAACACGTCCCGCCTGCACCGTCAGCTCGCCTCGGTCGATGGTCAGCAGCTGCACCAGCACGTAGCCGTAGCTCTCATCCGGCAGCTCCCCGATGGTAAGTGAACGCACCTTTCGTCCGGCGGATACCGCGCCCGCCTGGTCGCCGAACGCGGTGAACAGCTCGGCCTGGTCGTAGATGAGCTGCGCCTTGTCGAACTGCCATTTGCCATCACGCTGGTAGACGATCTGATACGCAACACTGACAGGCCGCGTCACAATAAACTCCATTGTGATCTCGCGCGAGGACTGGCTGAGCATCGTGCCGGAGAAGGTGATATCCATCACCGGCGAACGCTCCATCCCCACCGGCTGCGGCGCGTTTACATCGTAGCAGAACACCACGAAATCATCCGTCTGCGGATAGACCTGGGGTGTGGAGACGGCATGGTTCAGGAGAAGATAATCGTATAATTCCGTAAGGGTAACGCTGCCGTCGCGGTTAAGATCGGCGGGATAGCCTCCGTATGCGCTCAGACTCTGGCTCAGCGCCTGCGTAAAATAAAACGAACCCTGCCTGACCTCTCCCCCTTGCGTGGAGTCCTCCCCGACCTCAATGCTCCAATACCAGCTCTCCTCCATCGCACCGCTGGAGGTGAGCACCTTGAAATCCTCTCCTTGAAAATACATCTCTTCGGGCTGACTTACCATGCCCTTGCCGATGAACGCGCCGGAGTTGCAAGCGTCCAGAATCAGCATCTTTGTGCCGGAGATGCCTTGAAACGCGCTTTCCAGCTGCACCGGAGTAACGCCCTCCTCCACCGTACCGTCGCTGAGCAGAAGCATCGGCTCCCCGCCGTCCTCGTAGACGCCATGGGTGGAAAGATAGAGATAGCTCACATCCCCCTCCTCCGCGTCGCCAAACGTCTCTTGAATTAGCGCTGTCAGCTCACTGACAGTGGCGACCGGCTCCGACGGCACGATGATGCTTTTCAGCGGTCTGAGTGCGCCCTGAAGCATCTCCTGAATAGCATAGACGTTGTTGGTGGAGACGGGGTAGGTATCCGGCTTGGATACGAACCAATCCACGCCGATCAAAAGCGCGCGCTCCGTCCGATTCTGCTTTTCGATGATCGTCTCCGCCTCGCCGACGGAGAGCGTGTCGGAGGCATGGGTCGGCGCGGCGGAAAGCCAAACCAGCGCGGCGCAGATGAGCGCGCCAATCCGCATTCTCCACATCGGCATCTTCCTCCCCTCGCGCGGCGTTTGACACGAGGATTATTGTACACCTTTTTCTTCTTTTCGTATAGAGGCAGACTATTCCTCCACCAGCCAGTTGTCCGGGTCGTTGTATTGAATCTCGTTAAGCATCGCCTCAATCAGCTGCTGCGTCTCGCGGTCGGCGATGCCGCTGACGGCCTTGCCCTCCATATATTCCTTCTGGAAATCGGCGACCGCCTGCTTTGTGTTGCCGCCGTAGGAGCCGGTCAGATGGCGCTCCTCCAAAAGCCCCAGAGCGCATAACGCCTCCTGGAGCCAAAGCACCTTGTCGCCGCTGTTTCCCGAGCGCATGGTCGTGTCCGCCACGTTCTCACAGGTACCGAAACCCAGCACCTGGCTATTGTTCAGGAAATAGCGATTCCTTTGCACGGCGGAAGGGTTGTTGCCCTCGATGACGTGAATAATGACATTTCCCTCGTCATCATAGGAGCAGTATTCCACCAGTGCCACATGCTCGGTGTCTCCGGCGTCATTATAGCTGAAGAATACCAAATCGCCCGATCGGGGAATGTATTCGTTCTTGGTCATGAGGTGATCGCTGCCGCGCAGCCATTGGTAGCCCCAGTTGGGGCAGTTACCCTTGCGATAGACGAAGCGTCCCCGCTTGATGAACCAGTCCCTGCCTGTGTTTTGCCCGCTGTAATTAGGATAAACGACGTCGAGCAGCTCCGTTCCGTAGCGCTGGTCCACCTGATCCACGCACCAGCACACAAACTCCGCGCACCACGCCGCGTTGGGGTCGCCGCTCCACACGCCGTATTTGGTGAAGTTGTTCGTGCCCTCCGTATATCCCAGTTCACCGCGCGCGACATCCAGAAGTGCCTCCACAAAATCAGGGCGCTCCCCTTCCTCAATGCGCGTCTCACCTGCCTCGCCGAGTTCCGAGCTCACATCTGAAATAGCGTAAACCATTTCAGGCGGCTCCGGCGTGGTCTCAGCCGCCTTGATCGTTTCCACCGGCCGCGCGGTCTCCTCGGCGCACGCGATGGGAAGAAACATCAGCCAGGCGGCGCACGCCGCCGCCAAAAAGTGCTTCATCGGCCTTCCCTCCTAACGTCCAAAGGACTCGATGCCGCGCAGGAGCTCAAACTCGCGGATGGAGCGCACGGTGGTGAACATCTTGCGCGTCAGAACCGCGCCCGCACGGTAGAACAGGCAGATAAAGGGCACATCCGCCGCAAATTGCTGCTGGATGGCCTGGGTGGTGTAGGCAAAATCCGACGGATCCTCTTGCTTGCGGAGCGCATCGATCAGCGATGTCATCTCGCTAGAGCTATAATTGCCATAGTTTTGAGTGTTTCCCTTGCGCAGGAAAAAGCCGACGTCCGGCACAACGTCCATCTGGAAGGCGCATAGGAACAGGTCAAACGACCCGTTTTCCAGCACCTGCTTGCCCTCTTCATAGCTCACCGTCTCCACATGGATGGAAATGCCCACATTGGCGAGCATGTCGGCAATCATGTTGGCGGTTTCAAAGCGCACGTCGTTTTCGGGATCCTCGTATACATATAGGCTGAGAACCAGGTGCTTGGGCTCCTCCGCGCCCTCCACTGGCTTGTCCAGAATGCCGTTGTTATCCAGGTCGCTCCAGCCGTCCTCGGCCAGAAGTTCCCGCGCTTTATCCGGATTGTAGACAAAGGTGCTCTCCTGATCGTAATACAACCAGCTGTCCGAGGGAATGGGCGTGTCCGCATCTATCGTCATGCCCATGTACACGTTCTGCACAATCAGATCCTTATTGATGGCGTAGCGGATCGCCTGACGAACCTTCAGGCTGTCCAGCGGGAAGGAGCGCGTGCGGTGGTTGATCATCAGCACCTCGAGCTGTCTGGTGGAATACTTGATGGAGAGCGAGCTGATGCCGCTTTTGTACTGCGCTGCTGCAACCGAGCGGGTAAAGACCGTGTCCACGCGGCCGTACTCATAGGCGGTGATCATGTCCTTGTTGTTGGTGTAAAAGGTGACGGTGATCTGCTGCACCTGAGGCTGGGTCTGCCACCACAGCGGGTTGGCATCCAAAAGCATATATTCCGCCGCCTGCCCCGCCTCGCCCGCCAAAAACGACGTGACGACATAGGGACCGGTGCCCACGGGGTTGGCCATCTCCACCTGCGAGGCCGGCACCACAGGGAAGGTCATGCTGTAAAGGAGACCGTAGTAATCGCGCGCGGCCTTGACCTCCACCGTGCGCTCGTCTGTCGCCCTGAAGGATTTGACGAGATAGCGGATGTTGGCGTAGAAGCCGTTGTCGGTGACCTCCTTGTTGTTCGCCAAATCAAGGATGTACTTTCCGCTTTCCACCACGTCCTGCGCCGTCAGGGGCGTCCCGTCGGAAAAGACGATGTTTTCACGAAGGGTGAACGTCCATGTATTGCCGCCGTCCGTCGTGTTCCAGGTTTCCGCCAGAAGCGGCTGAGGCATGCCGTTGTCGTCAATAGTCACGAGGCTTTCGTAGATCACGCCGTAGAGGGAGATGATGTCGCGCTCCTGCGGGATGAGCGGACGTAGCTCGGTGGTACGGGTGGAGACCATGCCGATGATGATCGAGTCCCCTACATTTTCCGAAAGCGCCCACACGGGCAGAAGCGTCAGGCACAAAAGCAGGCAGCACAGGCACTTGATGCGTTTTCTCATGCGTCATCCTCCGTGTTTTCATAATACAGGCGCTTATAGGCCGCGAAATCGTCAATTACGCGGGTCACATATTGCTTGGTCGGGCCGTCCGGCAGGTTTTCCAGCGCGATGGTCACGCCGTCCGAGCTGTAATGCGAATCGTTAAGCCAGTTTCTCACCTCGTTCTGTCCCGCGTGAAAGCTCGCGGCCACCAGCACGGGATCCCCCAGAAAACTGCTGCTGAGGTAGTTCAAATACCAGCAGCCATACTCAACGTTCGTCTCGGCGTCGTAGAGATCGTCAAAGCTATAGGCGCCTGTCAGATGCATCTTGTCATGAATCCAGCTTGCGGTATCCTCCATCAGCTGCATAAGCCCCCGCGCGTTGACGGAACTGGTCGCGTCCGTACGAAAGGAGCTCTCGTTGAGCATAATCGCCGCCACGAACGCGGGCGAAAGGTTGTACTTATTCGCCTTTTCGGCGATCAGCTCTTTAAAATATAGCGGATGCCCTTCCTCGATGGCCTCCTGCGCGGCCCTACGTTCCTCAAGCACCCGTTCCGTCTGATTCAAAAAGCTCGTCTGCATCAGCCACAGCGCCACGGCGATCATCGCCGTCACGAACGCCGCAACCGCCAGCCATGGAATTCTCACCCTCTTGGGCCGCGTTTTCTCCTCCGATGCGAGGGGCGTATCCGTCCCATCGTAATCCGCTGGAATCCGCACGGGATGCGTATAGCTCCGCTCCATTGGAACGGAGGCGGCATACGCCTGTCCGCGCCCCTGGATGGGGACGAAATCAAGAGCGGCATCAACGGGAGACTCCTGCAATATGGGCCGCGTGTCGACCGGTGCCTGAGTCGGACGCTGTCGGAGGCCGCGCTCATACGCCTCGCGGCTGGGCGGATAAGAAGCATAAGAGGGCGCGGGCTGGGCTGCGGACTGAGGCGCTGCTTCCTGATACTGATTCACCGCGAACTGCGCGCCGTGACGCCGCCACACGGGCTGAGCGGCCAGCTCCCGCTCCAGACGCTCCTGCTGCTCAAGCAGCTCTGCCGGATAGCCCGCCTCACGATAGGCGTCAACCAATCGCGGATCAGGTGGGGCAGTGCCACTCGCCACGGCAACGGACGTGCGGTTTCTCAGCGGGCGTTCTAGGAGATCCGTCTGCTCCCTGACGGATGGCGCCGCCTGTACGCGCGGAGCCTCCGGTCTTTTGAGGGGCATGTTGTTCTGCTGCGCCACGCGCAGCCAGTCCGGCATCTCGGGCCGAACCGGCGGCTCAAACTGCGATCCGTCCTCGCGCGTAATAACGGGCCTGTCGGAGGGCACGGCAACACGTGCCCCCGTCCCGGACCGCCGCGTCTGGGCGTCCTCCCCACGCGGGTCAGGCCTGGCGGCCTGAGCAGCCGGAGCGAAGGAGGGCGATGGCTTCCGCGCGTCGGACTGCCCCTCGGCGGCCCGCGATGAAACGTCCTCCCGTCGTCCCTCGGCCGCCGCGTTTCTGGACGCGCGGGTGCGACGGGCGGGCATCTGCGTCTCCGGCGGCGGGGAAAACGGATCGTCGGGAATCCCGTAATTCTCGGGATACGCGATGCTTCGCGCAGGCGGGGAGCCGTCCTGCGCCGAGGACAGCCCCTTCATTACCCGTTTGTCGGAAACCTCCGCCACGCTATGACGCGCGCGCGTGCCATAGACGTCCACCGTGGGCCGCGCGTCGGGGTCGGCGCGATGGCGCACGACGGGCACGCTGGGGCTTTTTCGCTCCTCATCGTGAATATTCCGCGCCCGCTGAATCCGCACGCCCTCGCTGACTGAGGATACGCAGGTATAATCCACCGGCGCGGAGTCGTCATCAAGATCACGCATGAACCGGAGCTTCAAAATCATAGCCGTTCCTCTCATAAAGTGAAATCAGGGCCGCTTAACGCAAGATATAGCTTACGCACCTTGTCCCGCAGCTCCTTCATGGGTATGTCGGTAGAAATGACGATATCGCAGCGGCATTCCTTTTCCTCAAGCGGCCACTGGCTTCGTATCCGTTCAAGCGCCTCGCGGCGGTTCAGCCCGTTTCGGGCCTTGAGCCGTTCAATCTGCCTTTCCTCGGGTGCGGACGCGCACAGGGTCACCTCCGCAAGATCGTCAAAGCCCGCCTCGAAGAGCAGAGGCACATCCAATAGAACGATCGACGCGCCGCTTTTGCGGCAGCTCTCGATCTCCTCAAGCATCCCTTCGCGGATGAGGGGGTGCGTGACCGCGTTGAGCGCCTCAAGCCGCGCCGCGTCCGAGAAGACGATCGCGCCGAGCGCCGCGCGGTCGAGCGTGCCGTCCGGAAAAAACACAGCCTTCCCAAACGCCTCGCGGATTCCTCCAAGCGCCGCGCCGCCGGGGCCGGTCAGCCGCGCGCTGACGGCGTCCGCGTCCACAACGGACGCGCCCAGCTCCCTGAACATTTTCGCGATCGTGGACTTGCCGCAAGCGATGCCGCCAGTCAGCCCGATAATCCTCATCTGTACCGCCTTTCTTCCGTTCCGCGTCAATGTGCCTGTTCCCAGTCCCTTCCGCGCGATACCTCCGCCACGAGCGGCACCTTGAGCGCGACCACGCTCTCCATCGTATCCCGCAAAAGACGGCTCACCTCATCCGCCTCCTCCAGCGGAGCCTCAACAACCAGCTCGTCATGCACCTGCAAAATCAGCCGTGCGCGATAGCCGCCCTCTCTGAGTCGCCGGGCCACGCGCACCATCGCCAGCTTGATGATATCCGCCGCCGTGCCCTGCACGGGCGTGTTCATGGCGGCGCGCTCGCCGAAGCTGCGCACATTGCGGTTGGGGCTGGCCAGCTCATACAGCTCGCGGCGGCGGCCAAAGAGCGTCTCCGCATAGCCCAGCTCGTGTCCACGACGCACGCATTCGTCCATGAAGGCGCGCACCCCTGGATAGCGCTCAAAATACGTCTTGATGAAATGGTCGGCCTCCTTGCGCGTGATGCCGGTATTGCGCGCAAGTCCAAAGCCGCTGATGCCGTACACGATGCCGAAGTTGATGGCCTTCGCGGCCCGACGCATCTGGGGCGTGACCTCCTCGATGGAGATGCCGTGGATCTCGGCGGCGGTGCGGGTATGCACGTCCTGTCCCTTCAAAAAGCCGTCGCACATGGCGGGATCTCCGCTGAGATGGGCCAACACGCGCAGCTCGATCTGGCTATAATCCGCGTCAAGCAGCACACAACCCTCCTTGGCCACGAAGGCACGGCGAATTTCGCGTCCCTCCTCGGTACGGATGGGGATGTTCTGCAGGTTGGGTTCGAGGCTGGAGATGCGGCCGGTCACGGTGGCGGTCTGGTCAAAGGTCGTATGGACGCGTCCGTCGCGCCCGCACAGCTTTTGAAGGCCCTCGATATAGGTGCTCTGCAGCTTGGACATTTTGCGATAACGCAAAAGCGGCTCGATAGCGGGATGATAAGGAATCAGGTTCTCCAGCACCTCTGCCGAGGTGGAATAGCCACGCTGGCTCTTTTTCTGCGGTGCGGGCAGGCCGAGCTTGTCAAAAAGCACCTCGCCCAGCTGCTTGGGGCTGTTGAGATTGAAGTCCGGAACGCCGGTCAGGCGGTAAACGGCCTCTCTGCATTCCTCCACCTCGCGGCTGAACCACGCGCCCAGCTCGTCAAGCACCTTTCCGTCCACCAAAAAGCCTTCGCGCTCCATGTTGAACAAGACACGCGTCAGCGGCTGCTCCATATCCTCGATCAAAGGCATGAGGCCACGCGCCTTCAAACGCGCCTCCTGCCTGAGGGAAAGCGCGTATACGTCATAGGCCGTGGGCGACTGGGGCGTGTCCGGTCCGTATTCGGCCGCGAGGGAGGTGTCCAGCGTATATCCCCGCTGCGCGGTGTGCAGAAGCCACGCCGCGATCATCGTATCCCGCCTGATCTCAGGCAGCGGCAGACGGCAGCGATCCAGTAGCGTAAGCAACGCCTTGGCTCCATGGACGATCACGGGCACCCTGGCCAGCGCGTCGGAAAGAGCGGTGTAAATCTGATCGTCATACAGGCCTGCGCCGGTCAGGTCGCGCATGATGGGCATATGCCAAAGCCGCATATCGGGCGTCATGAGCGTGATCTCGCTCTCCGTATGGCATAGTGCGAGCCATTCGGGCTCGGAGGAAAGCATCGCCTGTACGGCCTTACGAATGGCGTCCTGGAAAATGAAGGTTGCCTCCCCCTGAAGCGGCGCGGGGACGGGCATCGAGCTTTCCGGCTCCGTGGCCATCACGGTGGGTACGGGCGCGGGCTTAGCGTCCTTGCCCGCGGCGCGTCGGCTCGCCGCAGTTCCCCGTGCCTCCACGGGGGCCGTCGCCTCCGCCTTTCCCATCAGGGTCTTCACGCCACGGGCAATGCTCTTGAGCTCATACTTTTCCAGCATCGGCACGCCCAGCATCATGCTGTCCCAGCGGCATTCCTCAAAGGAAAGCTCGAGCGGCGCGCCGCGGCGGATAGTGCCCAGGTCGCGGCTCAAAAGCGCCTGCTCGCGCCCCGCGCGGAGCTTTTCGCCCAGCTTGCCCTTGACCTCTCCCGCATGGGAGAGCACCTCGTCCAACGAGCCGTATTCGTGAAGGAGCTTGAGCGCGGTCTTTTCCCCCACTCCCGCGATGCCGGGAATATTGTCGCTGCTGTCGCCCATGAGGCCCTTCATGTCCGGCACCTGCGCGGGTGTAAAGCCGTAGTTCTCCAAAACGCCGTTTTCATCTAGAAGCAGGCTTTCTGTAATGCCCTTTCGGGTCAGGATCACCTGCGTATCCCCGCCCACAAGCTGAAGGCTGTCGCGGTCGCCCGTGAGCACATAGGCGTGGATTCCCCGCTCGTTCGCCATGCGCGCGGCAGTCCCCAGCAGGTCGTCCGCCTCATAGCCCTCCATTTCACAGATGCGGATGCGCATGGCGTGAAGCAGCTCGCGCATCAGCGGAAGCTGAGGGCGAAGCTCCTCCGGCATGGGCTTGCGCGTGCCCTTATACGCCTCGTACATGGCGTGGCGGAAGGTGGGCGCGTGCATGTCCATCATCACGCAGAGATAATCGGGCCGATAATCGCTCAGCGCCTTGAGAAGCATGCTGAAAAAGCCATGCACGGCGTTGGTGTAGGTGCCGTCCGGCGCGGTCAAAAGCGGAAGGGCATGGAACCCCCGGAAAATCAGGCTGTATCCGTCCACCAGCAGGACGTTGGGTTTGCTTGTCTCGCTCATGAAACCTCCAAAATGGGACGCCATGGACGTCCGCCGCGTTTGTTCTTCTTTGTATTATACCACAGATTGGGAGAACCTAACAAGACAGCGGAAGGGATTGATACAAGTGTAGCTTTTTAGGGCGCGCGTGCCGATCCGCCACGTCTATCCGTTTGTAATCCGTCAGCCGCTGGTGACGGGAAGCCCGTTGGAACACGCTCCTCAGGCCGTGAGAATAAAATAAGGGGCGTATGTCAAAGGCGTCCGCCCGCGAAACGCGGACAGACGCCTGCCTCTCTTTTCATAGCCTCCTGGCCTCCATATAATATCGCTTTTCATTCGCCTCGCCCATGGAGAAGGTCTTCCTGGGCAGCGCGCCCTCCCTTTGGACGGTTTCAAACAAAGCGTCCTTTTCAGGCGTGGGCAGAAGGAGGCCCACCGCGCCTTTCTCCGCTACCAGCGCGCGCACGGCGTTCTCGCCATGCACATAGTCCAGCCGCGCGTCGGCATGCACCTTGAGCCATTCGTCCAAAAACGCCTGAAGCGTGCCCACGGCCAGCCTGTAGGGCGAGCTGCTGATGTCAAGGTGCCTTTCCCGCCCGCCATAAACGCATACGATCCTCTGTTCCGCATCCGCGTCAAGCGACGCGCCCTTCTCCCCAAGAAAGACAGCGAAGTCCCTCAGCAGCGCGTCCCCGTCGCATCCAAAGACGACGCGGTGAATGGGCTCAAAGCGCAGCGCAGCGTCATGGATATTTTCCAGCTCCACCATGGCATAGCGCGCGGGATGCTCCCGCGCCGCTTCGGGAGAGAGGCCGCGCCTGAGTTTGTTCCAATACGCCTTGGCGGTCGCCAGGCTATGGTTGCCGTCACCCACGGCAAAGAGCAGCGGATCGTCCCCATCCATGTGCTCAAGGAGTCTGTCAAGCGCGGCGGAAATGGCGTCTATGTCCGTCTGATCGGTTACGGCATAGCCGACAATCCGCCCGCCGCCCAGCATCAGCGAAAAGTCATAAACCTTCCTCAGCTGTCCGCGCCGCTCATACAAGGGCTCGATCACGCCATGCGCGGGATCATCCAGAAGCATGAGCACATGGCTCAGCTCCATCGCCGCGCCCCGACGCACCGCCAGGCGGGGCGGGATGCGGCTTTCAATGGTTTCCTCCGTGGCGCGGACAAGGCTGCGCGCGCCCTTATGATAATCATAGCTTTCCAGATCCAGAAGGCCGACCAGGCCCAGCCGTCTGCCGCCCGAGGTTTCCCGCTCCACCAGCACAAAGCCGTTCCGGACGGCGGGCGAAAGCGTGCCCTCGCGCAGATATTCGAGCATGCGCTCATGAATGGAACCTATGCGCGCATCCGCCTCGCCAAGATAGCACTCCGGCAGAATCAGGCGAAGAGCGGAAGGGGCCTGGCCCACGAGCGAGTCCGCCTGTTCCCAGTACTCTGGCTGGGAGGTGAACTGGTCGCACGCGACGCACGCCCAGCTTTCAAAGCGGGCGGGATCGGCAGGGATGAGCAATTCCCCTGGATAAAAGCAGCGCTGCTTGCCGGTCATGGGCTTTTCCTCCTTGCGTGTCCTATCGTCCATCCTCGCGCGTCATGCGAAGCACAAGCACCAGCGAGCTGCCCGACGTATCCACCGTGGCCAGCGTAAGCAGCCGGTCGCTCGCCTGCACATCCACGTTGAATTGGTAAAGGCTGTGCGCCCGGGCGCTTTCCACATAGCTGAGCATTTCCTCGTCGGTGGGGAAGGTGGGGTGGCTGGCGTAATTGAAATAGCCGCTGCTCGTGGGATCGCTGTCCGCGACGATAACGGCGATGAGCAGGTAATCGGCTTCCTCATACAACGTGGTCAGCGAGAGGCTCGGGTGAAGCGCAGCAAACGCCTGCCCACCCGTCTTGTACTGCCACAGCGGCTCGAAGCTCTTTCCCGACACGCCTCCCTGTCCTCGGAGAAGCAGGTTCTCCGGCGGGTTGCGCAGCGAACAGCTCTCGTCGATGAAGACCGCTCCCGCATTGGAGGATACCCCGCGATAATTATGAGTAAGATAGTATGTGTTATTGCGCTGGACGACGACCTCATCCAGCACACCCTCTATCACCAGCCGTCCGACCACCTCGCCGTTCTCCTCGCGCAGCTCACGAAGCGATTCCATCTCGTTGCGCAGCGGATTGTCGGGATAATCGACGATTTTGGTTCTAAGCACCGGTGTGGGCGTGGGCTCGGGCGTTTCCTGCACATTGCCCGTTCCGCGCTTGTTCAGGCTCTGAATCGCCGCCTCGTTGATCGGGATCACAGGCGTTGGCGTCGGCGTCTCGATAACGGCGGTCGGCGTCGGCGACGCGATCGGCTCATAGGTCTGCCCGGCGGGCAGCAGTTCCACCCGCGAGGCGTCGCTTCGCGGATCCGTCCCCATCACGCTCTGCCATTCCTCCCTGACCGCCTTCATTTCCCGCTCATTGGAGGAGAGCTTGAGGAGGATCCGACCGCCTACGATCGCGCAGAAAATCAGCATAGCCGCGGCGGAAATGAGCGCTGCCACGCGCCACACGCGGATGGGTGGGCGTTCGGGCTGAGGGGCAGCCTGCTGAGGCTCCGTCGCCTTTTCGGCAGGCCTTTGCTCCTTCGGTGGCGTCTTCGCGGCGGGCTCTGTCCATGTCTGAGCGGACGGCTCGCGCTGAGGCTCCACGGAAAAAGGAGGCGGCGTATAAGGCTCTTCCTTTGGCGCGGCGGGCTCAAAAGGATCGCGCCATACCGGCTCAGGCCTCGGCGGAATTGGCGGAAGCTCGATTTCCTTGACGGCCTCATCAAACGCCTTCGCGGCCTCGGCATCCTCATCCGTTTCCTCCTCGGTGTCCGAGGAAAAGAAAGCGGCAATCTCGTCAAACGGCTGCGTCGGCGGTTCCGGCGTCTCTACGGTTTCCACGGGCTTGACCTCCGTGGGGAAAAAGGCGGGATAGGGCGATCCCGGCTCGCCAATCGACGGGAAAAGCGCCGAATTCGCGGTGGACGGTTCCCGCTCCATCTCCACGTAAGGGTTGAACTCGCCCCGAAACGCATCCGTCGTTTCGGGCTCCGTCCCACCGAGCGAATCAGGCAGCCGTTCTTTCACGGGTGCCTCGGCTCCCTCGGAGGAAATCGCGTCTCGGAAGCGTTCGCTACGCCGACGGCGGCGCGCAGGCTTCTCCAAAGTGGGCGCGGCGGAAGCCGTCTCAGGATCCTTCTTTTCCGCCCTGGATGCGGGCGGCGTGGGCTCGTCCCATACGGGCGCTTCCGGCACGGGCGGCGGCATGAACGTCTCCGGGAAAGGGCTTTCGATTTTCCGTTCCCACGCAGGCGATTGCGGCGCAACGGGTTGAGGCTCCACCGGCGCGTCGTGTGAAAGCGCCGTGCGCTTTAAATAAGGCGAAATTTGGGGAGCCGCAGGCGGGGCGCTCGCTGGCCGCGCAGGGGCAAAATTGCTTTCAAACCTCCCGCTCCACGGATCCGATTCCACGGACGGCACAAGCGGCTTGGGCGGGCTGAGCCAGCGATCCGTCCCATAGAGCTGGCCGGGGCGCGGCGGAAGCCGAGACGCGGAGCCGCCCTCATGCCTGGGAGCCGACTTGAGACGCGCGGCGTAGTCAATCGGCGCAAAGGGATTATAGGACTCATCCGGTTCCCGCGCGCCATTGTCGTCTTCCCATTCGGCCGGCATTCTGCTCCCCCCAATCATGTTTTTCCCATGATACCGTTTTCACGTCGCAATGTCAAACCCTCCGCACCGCCTTTGCATGACAAATTTCAGATTGTCGGCTTCCAAGGGATGGTGGATACGATCCATCATCGCGGCGGCGCTGGCCGATGGATGGGAACGGTTTTTGAATACACGATTTGAATGCGGCGACAAAAATCCGCTTTCAAGCAACGCTTGAGAGCGGATTTTGATGATTATATCTTTCTGCAGCAGACCCTCCGGAGCACTTGCGCGATTTCCTCGCGGGTTTCACCGGCCGCGCCGTAGGTGAGCTCTCCAAAAAAGATCGCGCGGCGTGCTTTTTTCTGCTTCTGACGTCCCCAGTTCTTTCCTCAAGAGAGCACCTTGCGCAGAAAATCCTGCGTCCTTGCGTTCTTGGGGTTTCCAAAAACCTCCTTTGGGGTGCCCTCCTCCAAAATCATGCCCTCGTCCATAAAGAGAACGCGGTCGGCCACCTCACGGGCGAAGCCCATCTCATGGGTGACGATGACCATTGTCATGCCCTCGCGCGCGAGGTTTTTCATCACGTCCAACACCTCGCCCACCATTTCAGGATCAAGCGCGCTGGTCGGCTCGTCGAAGAGCATCACATCGGGATTCATACACAGCGCCCGCACAATGGCGATTCTCTGCTGCTGCCCGCCGGAAAGCTGCTTGGGGAAGCTTTCCGCCTTCTCAAGCAAGCCCACGCGCGCCAAAAGCTTTGTCGCCTTGTCGGTCGCCTCCGCCTTGGTCATCTGCCTGGTCTGCACCGGCGCGAGGATCAGGTTCTGCATGACGTTGAGATGCGGAAAGAGATTGAACTGCTGAAACACCATACCCATGCGACGGCGAATCAGGTTGATATCGCATTTGGAATCGGTGATATCGGTTCCCTCGAAAAGAATCTGTCCGCCGGTGGGCTGCTCCAGAAGATTCAGGCAGCGCAGGAAGGTGCTCTTGCCCGAACCGCTTGGCCCGATGACAACAACCTTTTCGCCGGGGGCGATATGCTGATCGATGCCCTTGAGAACCTGCAGGTCCCCGAAGGATTTGGTTAGTCCCTTAACGGAGATCACCCTGACGCAGCCTCCTTTCCAGCTTTCCAACAAGCCATGTAAAGAACATAACGAGGATCAGATACACCAGCGCGACGGCGAACAGCGGCATAAACGCCGAAAAGGTCGCGCCGCGAATGCGGTTCCCCGCAAACGTCAGATCCATCACCGCCACATAGCCCGCCACGGACGTTTCTTTGATCAGCACGATAAATTCGTTCGCCAGCGTGGGCAGCACGTTTTTGAGCACCTGCGGGGCGATGATATGCACCATGGTCTGCCAGTAGCTCAGGCCCAGGCTGCGTCCCGCCTCATTCTGGCCCTTATCCACGGCCAGGATACCGCCGCGGAAAATCTCTGATACATAGGCGGCGGAGTTGAGGCCAAACGCGACGACCGCGATCATGACGCCATTATCGGATGAGGCGAAGATGATAAAATACATAATCATCAGCTGCACCACCACAGGCGTACCGCGAATAACGGTGGTATAGACGCGGCAGAACGCATCCGCGATCTTCAGAAGCACGCGACCCACGCCGCCGTGCATGCTGGAGCGCGTCTGGTTCCAGGTCGTGCGGACCAGGGCGATAACGCTTCCCAGCGCCACACCGATCAGGAGCGCGAAGAACGTGATGATCAGCGTGTTTTCAAGGCCCGTCAAAAGCATCTTCCAGCGATTTTTTTCAATAAAATTCAGGATGAATTCAGCCTTCAGCCCATCAAACCATGTTTGAAGCCCTTCCAGCACCGATGGGTTCCTCCTCCCCTAAGAAACGCGCAAAGGGGTGCGGCGCGCCGCACCCTCGTTGCACATTCAGGCTTTATTCGACGGGAATATACTTTTCGATGATCGCCTGGACAGTACCGTCCTCGATCAGCTCCACCAGCGCGGCGTTGAACTTCTCAAGCAACTCGGTGTTTTCCTTGGCGATGCAGGCGGCGTACTCCTCGACCGCGTACTCGGTATCCAGCACCTTCAGGCCCTCATTTGCCTCTACGAAAGCCTTGGCGGGCGCGTTGTCGATCACCACGCAGTCTACCTTGCCGCTGACGAGCGCCATGACGGCGTCGTTGCCGGTCTGATAGCGATTGACGGTGCCAAGGCCCGCATCCTCGATGTCGCCGGTGGTGTAGATATCGCCGGTGGTATCCTGCTGCACACCGATCTTGTGATTCGCGCCCTCGGCGAACAGATCATCCACGCTGGTGATCGGGGAGTCCTCCTTGACGATGACGGACTGGATGCCGGTGGCGTAGCTGTCGGTGAAGTTGATCATCTGCTTGCGCTCCTCGGTCACGGTCAGGCCGGCCATGCAGAAGTCCGCCTTGCCGCTCTGTACAGCGGCGATGCAGGCGCCGAAGTCGATATCCTGCAGGGCGAACTCATAGCCCAGCTTTTCGCAGATCGCCTTGGCAATTTCAATGTCAATGCCGACGGCCTCCTCGCCGTCATAATACTCGTACGGCGGGAAGGAAACGTTGGTGACCATGGTCAGGGTTTCCGCGAAAGCCAGCGTCGCGGTCAGCGTCAGGGCGAGAGTCAGAATCAGAGCAATCATCTTTTTCATAAATGGTGCCTCCATTCGTTCATGCTTTTCGTTTGGGAACGTGCATAGTATACACCCCTATATGCATGCTGTCAAGCACTTTTTGAATAAAAATTCATTTATTTTGAAAATATCCCGCTCATATATGCATTTATCTCGAATATTATGCGTTCGCGCATGTATTTCGATACATTTTGATCCCCATCTCGTAGGCATCGCGCCCCCGGCTATCGATCGCCACGGTCAGCGGCAGCTCCCTGACCACAAGCCTCTTGACGCTTTCCGTGCCCAGGTCGTCATAGGCCACCACATCCAGTCTCTCAATGCATGCCGACATATAAGCCGCGCATCCGCCAACGGCGGCAAAGTAGACCGCGCCGTTTTCCTGAATGGCCCGCTTGACAGTCTCGCCGCGCCCGCCCTTGCCGATCATGGCGTTGACGCCGTAGCGAAGCAGCATGGGTGTGAAGGCGTCCATGCGGACGCTGGTGGTGGGGCCGATCGCGCCGCAGGGCCGTCCCGGCGGAGTAGGCGTGGGACCGGCGTAGAAAATGGTCTGTCCGCGCAAATCCACCGGCAACTCCTCGCCGCGCTCAAGCGCCGCGCAAAAACGGGCGTGCGCCGCGTCGCGCGCGGTATAGATCACGCCGCTGAGAAGCACGCTGTCGCCCGCGTTCAGCCCCTCAAGCGCCTCGTGCCCAAGGGGGGCGGTCAAACGAATGATGCTCATCTTCCTTTCCTCCTTTGTGCTCAAAGCGTCGCACTGGCGTGACGGGTTACATGGCAGCCCACGTTGACCGCCACGGGCAGACCCGCAATGTGTGTGGGATATGCCTTGACGCGCACGCTCAACGCCGTTGTCCGTCCGCCGAAGCCCTGCGGGCCGATCCCCAGCGCGTTGACTTTCTCCGTCAGCTCCCGCTCCAGCGCGTCATAATAGGGGTCGGGGTGCGGGCCCTCACGCAGTCCGACAAGCGCTTCCTTGGCCAGCTCGGCCACGCGCTCAAACGTGCCTCCGATGCCCACGCCCAAAATCATGGGCGGGCAGGGATTCGCGCCCGCGAGCCGCGCCGTCTCAATCACAAAATCCTTCACGCCCTTGAGCCCCTGCGCGGGAGTGAGCATGGCAAGGCGGCTCATATTCTCGCTTCCGAAGCCCTTGGGGGAAACGGTGAGCCTGATCGCGTTTCCGGCGACCATTCTCACATGCACAACCGCCGGCGTGTTGTCCCCCGTGTTGCCACGCCGAATGGGATCCCGCACGATGGACTTGCGCAGATAGCCGTCCGTATAGCCCCGCCTGACGCCCTCGTTGACCGCGTCCTCCAGCAGCCCGCCGGTGATGTGCGCGTCCTGCCCGACATCGGCATAGATCACGGCCATACCCGTATCCTGACAGATGGGCATATGCTGGGTTCTCGCGATTTCGGTGTTGCGGCGAATCAGTTCAAGCGTTTCCCTCGCGGGGGCGAAGGGCTCCGATTCGCAGGCGCCACATAAAAGCCTCTCCACCTGTCCCGGCAGAAGGGTATTGGCTTCGACGCAAAGACGCGCGACCGTTTCGACGATCGCCTCAAACGGGATTTCCCGACATTCCTCCATGGTATGGCTTCTCCTTTCGTAGCCTAATCCAGCGTAATTCTGAGTATCTCGCAGGGATTGCCCCATCGCGGCAGGCGAACGGGATTCCCGGCTCCAGCGGAAATGATCATTCTGCCATCCACGACGCCGCGCGTGTAGCGGGGAAGCAATCCCTGTCCAGGGGAATAAAGCCCCCTGTCCCCGATCCTGATCTGGCCGCCATGCGCGTGGCCGGCCACGATCAGATCAATATCGCGGCCCTGCATATATCGGACATAATCCTCCGGCTTATGGCATAAAAGCACCTTCGGCCCATCGAGCCGCTCAAACGTGTCGAGGATATCTGGGACATTGACAATCTCCGGCCTGTACCAACCGCCGATCCAGATCTCCCCAAAGCGGACATAGCAGTTTATCAGCACCTCCGCGCCGGTCGACTCGATCTGCCCGATGACCTGCCGATAGTTTTTCTGCCGCGTTTCGTGATTTCCCACGGAAAAAAAGACCGGCAGCCGCTTTGCCGCCTCCCGTAAAAACAGGACGCCGCGGCCCGCGCTCTGGCGATAGCGGTCGCTCACATCGCCTGGGACAAGCAGCGCGTCCGCACCCTCGAGCATCGGAAGAAGCTCTTCATAAGGCTCATCGTGCAGGTCACTGACGACCATCAGGTCAAGAGGGTTCTTCAGCTTGCCTGTGTGATGCTCATAATGGGTCAGAATTCTCATAGCACACCTGCCTTCCATGCGCCTTGGCGCATACCAATTGTAACACAGAACGGGGCTCGTGCCAATCGGCCCGACGGACTAGCCGCGCCGACTGGGATCCTTCTGATATTTTCCGGGCGAGATGCCGGTGACGGTCTTAAACGCCCTGATGAAAGCATAGACGCTCGAATAGCCGGTGATTTCCGAAATATCCGTCAGGCTCAGCGAGGTGGATTCCAGCAGGATGCGAGCCCTGTGAATTTTCTCCTCGAGAATCAGCCGGTGAATGGAGCAGCCACAGCTGGCGTTGCAAAGCCGGTTAAGATGTCTCAGGCTGATTCCAAGTCTGGAGGCGACCTCCCCGCCGGTAATATTGGAATGAAGCTGATCCTGAATCAGCTTTTTCGCCGCCTCCACGCGCTCGTCGTTAATCGAGGTTTTCAGCTTCACGTCCATTTGATAGGCCGGATGAATAATTTCCAGCATTTCCAGAATGATGCTCTGCACCAAAAAGGGAGAAAGGGAGGACGCGGACAGGGTGGAGGTTTCCATTTTGGTTTGCAGAGCGACGACGAGCTGACGGAGCGTTTTGGATTCATGACAGAGCCTGCCGCCCTGAATCATCTGAAGGCTGCGAAGCACCTGGGTGTTTTCCGTCTGGATGTCAAAGCCGGAAACAAGCTTGGACGAGGGAGGCTGCTCGTCCACGATTTGATGCATCATATGGGGCGGGATCATCATAAAATCGCCGCTGTTAAGCGTAAAGCGCTGTCCGTGCGGAAGCTGAATGGAGAGCCGTCCGGAAAGAACATAATGAAGCTCGTATAGCATATGCTTGTGGCTCCTTTGCGAAAGGCTCTCCACACTGCCGTCAACAAATCGGAACCAGGCCGCGTGAAAGTTCCAAAAATCGCTGGTATGCATGAGCACAAGCCGTGAAAGCAGATGATAGTTGGTCTTGTTTTCAAGAAAACCCATTTTGGGACTCATTCCCGTCCCCCTCTCTTCCATTGATCCTCTCCTCACGCGTCGCCTTCACTATACGCTTGCGGGTTGCGGCTGTCAATCTTCCGTATGTCCGATTTTGATATTATTTTGTCTTCCTGTGAAATTGATTCGTCTCCAGCCATCCCCTATAATAAATGCAACAAACAAAAGGGGAAGCGAGTATGAACAGACTCTATGGCGTTGTCTGTGCAACGATTACACCCATGGGCGCCAACGGGGAGATTGATCTTGACAGCGCAAGGTCTTTGTATCGCTATCTGGCGGGGAAGGGCGTTCATTGTCTCTATCCAAACGGCACGAACGGCGAGAGTGTCTCGCTGACGTCAGGGGAGCGCGAGGCCCTGGCTGAGGCGGCCGTTCAAGAGGTAGGCGGCCGGATGCCGGTCTATATTCAATGCGGCGCGGCAACGGTCAGAGAGAGCTATCGGCATGTCCTTCACGCCAGAACGATCGGCGCGGACGGAGCCAGCCTGATGACGCCCGTCTTTTTCCCGCTGGACGAGGCGGCCATGGAACGGTACTATGCCGAGATTCTTAAGGAGACGCGGGACTTTCCGCTCTATGTCTATAACATTCCCCCTCGAACCGGCAACGACGTCTCCCCTCGTATGCTGGGTCGGCTGATGGATACCTATCCCTCGCTTATGGGAATCAAATACAGCATGCCTGATTTGCGGCGTCTCCAATCGTATATTCATTGTGCGAAGACGCGGAGGGCCGATGTGCTGATCGGCTGCGATTCGCTGGCGTATTGTTGCATGGCATGCGGCGGCGTTGGATGGGTATCCGGCCCCGGGGCGGTTTTCGCCAGCCCGTTTGTCCGTCTGTATACGCAGATAACGCAAGGCGATATGCGCTCCGCCGGCCAGACGCAGGAGGAGATCGCGCGGGTGATGAACCGCATGGCCGGAATTCCCGAAATTCCCGCGATCAAGTATATGCTCAAACGCATGGGCATTATCCGTTGCAACACCGTTCGTTCCCCACTGCGTCCGCTTACGGAGGCGGAGAGACTGGTTTTGGATAAGCTGTTGGAAGAGGTATGATGGTTCTACACGCAATGGAGGCGATTTGAATGACGCGGACTTCAAAGATTCAGACTCCGTTCAGGCGAAAGCTGCGGCGAATAACGCGAAACTATCAGCTCTATCTTTTCCTTCTGCCCGCCGTGGCGGTCTTCCTCTTGTTTTCCTATTATCCAATGTATGGCGTGCAGATCGCTTTTCGGGATTTCAGGGCCAATTTGGGTATTAGCCAAAGCCCATGGGTAGGGCTTAAGCATTTCGAGCGCTTTGTCACGACAGCCTCCTTTACGACGCTGATGACCAACACGCTGCGTATCAGCCTGATGACGCTGCTCATCGGCTTCCCGATTCCGATTCTGTTCGCGCTGCTGGTCAATGAAATCCGCTTTTCCAGATACCGTAAGCTGATCCAGACGGTTTCCTATGCGCCCCACTTCATATCGACCGTCGTTATGGTCAGCATGCTGACGATCTTCCTGAATAAGAACTACGGAATCGTCAACAAAATCATCGGTGTGTTCGGCGCCGGTCCCTATGACTTCATGACCAAGGGCTCATGGTTCGCGTGGATTTACGTGTTCTCAAACATCTGGCAAAACCTGGGGTGGGACGCAATCATCTATATTGCCGCGCTCTCCGGTGTGGACATGGAGCTGCACGAGGCGGCGATGATCGACGGGGCGACGCGCCTCAAGCGCATCATTCATATCAACATCCCCTGTATTTTGCCCACCATCACCATTATGCTGATTCTCGCATGCGGCAAAATCATGTCCGTGGGCTATGAAAAGGTGTACCTTATGCAGAACGCGCTCAACACCAGTCATTCGGAGATCATTTCCACCTTCGTGTACAAGGCGGGCCTGCAAAGCGCGCAATACAGCTTTTCCACGGCGATCGGTCTGTTTAATTCCGTCATCAACCTGATTCTGCTGCTCACCGTCAATCTGCTGGCCAAGAGGCTGGGCGACACCAGCCTGTGGTAAGGAAAGGAGGAGCCCTATGGAGCTTTCCAGCCGCAAAATGGATCGCAATTCCCGTGTCATAGACGCCGTCGCGTGTATTTTAGGCGGCGTGGTGCTGCTGATTACGCTATACCCCCTGATTTACGTCGTCAGCGCCTCCTTTTCCGATCCAGGAAGCGTAACGCTGGGTGAGGTCGTGCTTCTGCCGGTCAAGCCCACGCTGGACGGATACGCAACGATCTTCAAATACGGCCCCATCTGGGTCGGCTATCGCAATACCATTTTCTACACCGTTGGCGGAACGATCATCAATATGCTGATCACGCTGCCCTGCGCCTACGCGCTGTCAAGGAAGGATCTGGTGGGCCGAAACGCGCTGTCGATCTTCTTTGCCTTCACTATGTTTTTTTCCGGAGGCCTGATCCCGACCTATCTGGTCATCAAGGAGCTGGGCATGCTTAATACCGTCTGGTCCCTGCTCCTGCCAACCGCCATGTCCGTGTGGAATATGATCATCGCCCGAACCTACTTTCAAAATTCCATTCCGGCGGGGCTGGAGGAAGCGGCAACCATCGACGGATGCTCAAACGTCAAGCTATTCCTTTATATCATTCTTCCCCTGTCCCAGCCCATCATTGCCGTGCTGCTTCTCTACTATGCCGTCGGGCATTGGAACGAATACTTCAACGCTCTGATCTATCTGAGCAACGAGGACATCTATCCGCTTCAGCTTATCCTGCGCAACATTCTTTTGCTGGATCAGATGTTCGACATGATGGACAGCGATCCGGAGGCCCGTCAGGAAATGATGCGGCTTTTGCAGATGAAGGAGTCGATGAAGTTTGGCATCATCGTCCTTTCCACGGTTCCGGTTATGCTTCTTTATCCGTTCCTTCAAAAATTCTTTGTCAAGGGCGTCATGATCGGCGCCATCAAGGGGTAACCAATGGGCGTCGCCCATTCAAAAAAACAAAAAACGGAGGGAAACACAATGAAACGAATCTGGTGCCTCGTATTGTGTCTTGCGCTCACGACCACGATGGCCGCGTCCGCCATGGCCGATACAACAACCGAACCTCACGCCAATCCAGACACGCTCATTCTGCCCGTAAACTATGAGATGCCGCTGACCGACACGCCGGTGACCGTATCGGTTCTCTTCCCGAAGATGCTCGGGCACGGCGACCTCAACGACAACTGGTACATCAACCATCTGGCTGAAAAAACCGGAATTCGGCTCGAGATCACGCCTGTTGAAGAGGCCGGCTGGACAGAAAAGAAAAATCTGGTCCTTGCCTCCGGCGATTACTCGGAAATCTTCATGGGCGGCCTGACCTGGAACGACGCGCTGATCTATGGCGAGCAGGGTATTTTCCAGCCGCTGGAGGACTTGATTGAGGAATACGCCCCCAATGTCAAGACGCTCCTGGAGACATACCCCGAATCCGCCAAGACGCTGACCATGAACGGCCATATCTACGTGCTGCCCACCTGGTCCACGCCTGCCCGCGAGGTCATTAACAATGACAACCGCAAGACCATCAACACCACCTGGCTGAAAAACGTCGGAATGGACATGCCCACAAACCTGGACGAGCTCTATGAGGTCCTTAAGGCCTTCAAGGAGCAGGACGCGAACGGGAACGGCGATCCCAACGATGAAATTCCCTACACGAACGTATTCAATGGCGAGGCCTTTGAGTGGATCCTGTCCGCCTTTGGCTATGTCAACCTGCGCCACGACGTGCTGGACGGACAGTATGTCTATGTACCCGCTCAGGAGAATTATCGCCATTATCTGGAGTACATGAACAAGCTCTACACCGAGGGTCTTCTGGACAGCGACTATTTCACCCAGACCGCGGAGGAGCTTCAGGCCAAGGTGGCCGCCGGCATCGTGGGCTCCGGTATTACCTACGCGACGGACTACACCACCGATCTCGATCTTAAGCTTCAATATTCCATGGTTTCTCCGCTGATCAGCGAATACAACGACATCCTTTGCTGGCCGAAGTATTCCGTGGAGCGCACGGACGCGATGCTTGCCATCACCGACAAGTGTGAAAATCCCGAGCTTGTGATGAAGCTTCTGGATTACTGGTACAGCGAGGAGGGAAGCTTTGAGGTCAAGGGCGGCCCGAAGCTTGGGGAAATGGCGGACGATCCCGACAGCGGCTATGAGAAGCTGGTTTCCGAGGACGGAACCGTCACCTACAAGCAGAATTTCGATCATGAGAAGTTCGCCAGTTTCTACACCTTCCGTCTGTTCAACGGTCTGTGGACGGTGCCGCATGTCTACACCGATGAGCTCAATGAGCTGGTCATCGGCGCCGATCCTGACCGCGCCCGTTCGCATCAGGAATCCATCGACAGCGGCTGCTATGGCGCGCTTAGGCTGGGGTATCCTAACGCCGCGTTTGACGCCGAGGAGAACGACACCCTGGCGATCTATGTCATGCTCGACAGCTACGCCGACCAGATGAGCGCAAAGTTCATTACCGGTGAGGAGCCTCTGACGGACAGCTCGTGGGAGAGCTATCTCAGCACGCTCGACGCGATGGGTCTTCAGGCCCGCAACGAGATTTATCAGACTGCGCTGGACCGCTGGAACGGTCGGTAATCGAGGCCACAAAGGATGGGCAGGGGCAGTATGTCCCTGCCAGAGTCTGGAACAGAGTCTCAGAAGCCTTACGCCACAGTGCTTTCCAAATGAGAGCACGCCGACTCATTTGGGCCGGCGCTGCGGCTCCTTTCGTCAATAGAGGGTATCAACGGTCTGCGGAGCGGGCCGCAGATCCCCGTTTCACCAGATCAACAAGGGAGGAAAACAGTATGGAAGAGGCTTGGAAGCAGCTCGATCCCGATTTGGCGCTCCAGTCGGCGCAGATGTGCTGGGAGCCGGACGCGGCGCACCGGTTGGAAGCGCGGCGCTGGCAGGCGACGCCCAGCATTGCCATGCATCGCGGAAGGCTCTGGATTTCATGGAACGCGGGTATCGGCGCGGAATCGGTTGACAACTATATCGTTGTGAAATACAGCGACGATTTGGGCCGTACCTGGTGTCAGGAGGACTTGATTATCGATCTGGAAAACCTCCGCGTAACTGACAGCATGCTTTGGGTCGATCCCCAGGACCGGCTGTGGATCTTCTGGTATCAGACGTTTGGCTGGTATGACGGGCGCGGCGGCGTATGGGCGGCGGTTTTGCAGACGTCCGACGCGCGCCGTCCCCGCTTCGGCAAGCCGCGTCGCATCTGCCATGGCATGATGATGACCAAGCCGATCGTAGCGCGCGGGGGCCGCTGGCTCCTGCCTTGCAACCTGTTTCAGTATTTCGAGTCGGAATACCATTGCTATCCGCAGGAGCGCTTTTCCAATGTCTATGCCTCGGACGATGAGGGGAAGACGTTTTACAAGCTGGGAAAGGCGGATGTCCCCGGAAGGCTTTTTGACGAGCACAACCTGATCGAGCTTCAGGACGGCAGGCTTATGATGCTTGTCAGAACCGTCTACGGCATCGGAAAATCCTATTCCGCGGACGGCGGGCGCACCTGGTCGTTTGGCGAGCCCTCCGGCATTCCCAGCCCCTCCTCGCGCGTGGCGCTGACGCGCCTAAGGTCTGGCAAGGCGCTGTTGGTCAATCACTATGAATTTATGCTCAAGACGCATCAGTATGACGGCCGTAATCATCTTTGGGCCCTTCTTTCCGAGGATGACTGTGTCAGCTTCAAGCCGGGCATCCAGCTGGATGAGCGGATGGGCGTTTCGTATCCCGACGCGATTCAGCTGGAGGACGGATTGATTCTGATCGCCTATGACCATGACCGCCCGGGCGCGGGAGAGATCCTGCTTTCGGCCTGTACGGAGGAGGATTTGCTCGCGGGGCGCGACGTGAGCGGGCGTGTCCGCCTGAAGAACGTCGTTTCGTCATTGAAACAGACGACGAAGCCTTAAAAAGAATACGCGGTTCAAAACGCCACGCCGCCTCAAGAGGCCCTGATGATGTGTCAGGGCCTCTTGACGTTCCTTTCCCGCGCCTACTATAATGAAGCTGATCCCTAAACGGAAGGAGCTTCATCATGCTTTATCTTATGCAGCTTGGAATCATCCTTGGCGTTTCCTTTGCCGCGGAAATCCTGCACGCGCTTTTGCCTCTCCCCGTTCCCGCGAGCGTCTACGGCCTGTGCCTGATGCTGCTGCTTTTGGTCACAGGCGTGCTCAAGCCTTCTCAGCTCAAGCCTACATCTGGCTATCTGGTTGAAATCATGCCGATCATGTTCGTCCCCTCCTGTGTGGGCCTGATCGAGGTATTTGACCAGCTTCTGCCCGTCCTGATCCCCTTTGTGCTGATTTGTCTTTTAAGCACAATCGCGGTGATGGGCGCGACAGGCCACGTAACCCAAGCGATAATCCGGCATGAAAGGAAGAACGGCGATGTATGATTTTCTGCGCGGCTCCCTCTTTTTCGGAGCCCTCTTGACCACTTTGTTCTACACCGTTGGACTGCTTTTGAAGAAGCGCTTCAAGCTTGCGGTGCTCAATCCCATTCTGATTGCCACGTTTTGCATCATAGGGGTCCTGAGCGTCAGCGATATCGAGTATGATACGTACAATCAGGGGGCGAGCGTCATCTCCTGGTTTTTGACGCCTACCACGGTCTGCCTCGCCATACCGCTTTATGAGCAGCTTTCGCTGCTGAAAAAGCATTGGAAGGCTGTGGCTGCCGGCCTGCTGGCGGGCGTCGTCACCAGCGCGCTTTCGATTCTTCTCATGAGCATGCTCTTTGGGCTTTCTCACGAAATGTACGTGACGCTTCTGCCCAAGAGCATCACGACAGCGATCGGTATGGGCGTCTCCGAGGAGCTGGGCGGCAGCGTTCCGATGACGGTCGCCGCGATCATGATCACCGGCACCTTCGGCAGCATCGTGGGCGAGCAGGTATTTCGCCTGCTGCGCATCCACGAGCCGGTCGCGCGGGGCCTTGGCCTTGGCACGGCCTCGCATGCCGTGGGCACCAGCAAGGCGATGGAGCTGGGCGAGGTTGAGGGCGCAATGAGCAGCCTGGCCCTTGTGGCGGCGGGACTTACGACGGTGATCGTGGCTCCCCTGTTCGCGGGGCTGATGTAGCCGCTCGGTGTAGGCTTTCTTTGAAAAGGAGAACCTGTTGAATAGACGGTTTTCGTGCGACAGAGCCAAGGGAAACGGTTGCGGAGACCGTCTTGAATACACCGATCTGATGCATCAAAAATCCGCTCTCAAACATTGTTTGAAAGCGGATTTTTGTGCATATTTTTTGTGGGAGGGCCTTTTGCAACGCGCCCTTTCTTTTTGTGCCCTTCTGCGCCAGGCCCTTCCGACACCCCCCGGCGGGGGACTGAGTCCGCCCCGCGCTCTGCCAACGCTCTGGCTATATTCCGGCGCGCTTATGGCCTTTCGGCGTGCGCGCCGGAGCATCCGGTTGCTGAGCGTGTGACGCTTACTTTACAGCCATCAGCGTGTCATCGACGATCACCGCGTTTGCGTTGTCGGTAATCTCGATGTCGTAGCTGTTGTATTCGGCGGGAAGCACTTCCTCGCCATGCCAGTCGACCAGTCCGTAGCTATCGCCTTTCTTGACAACGAGCAGGCTGCCGTCGCCGCCAGAGTACTCGCTGATCTCGTCAAAATCGGTCTTGGTCAGGAGACCGTCCGCCGCGATGATGTAGAGCGATCCGTCGATATCGGGAAGCGTGAGGCTGCATCCGTGCTCGGTCACGCCGCTGCTGAGATACTTAACCTCGCAGGTCACATTGCCCTCCATGTCCACAAAGCCCACCTTGCCGTCCTTTTCGACACAGGCGTAGCCGTTGTTTACATAGCGGGTGATGGTACCAAGCCCGAACCACTTCACATCGTCATACTCACAGGGAACCACGAGCTTGCCGCCCTGAATATCATACAGGCCGGTCAGTCCGTTGAGCTCAACGGGCGCGTAGCCGTCATAGATCGAGCCGATGGACTCGTATTCACAGGGAATCAGCTCGTTGCCGTCGCTATCGTACAGGCCGACGCCGCCGACCCTCGCCCAGACCTTGATATAGCCGTTATTGGTATCGACGCTCACGTTTGAGCAGCCCTCGCAAAGCACCTTGCCGTCGGCCAGGAACACAGCGTTGCCGTCCACGACCTCATAGCCGTTGAACAGATATTCCACCTCGGCGTCCAGGGCGTTCAGATTCGCGTCGTAGACCGTGATTTTGTCATTGCGGTCCTCGATGAAGAGGTAGTCCCCATAGGGCGTGCAGCGTTCATACTGGTCGCGCGTAAGCGAACCGGCCAGGCGCCCGTCCGTCAGGTCATAGATGTCATAGCTGGTGACGATATAATGCGTGCCGCCGCCGAAGAAGCCGCCGGAGTAATCGTAATCGTCGCTATCCGTCTCCTCCAAGATCACGGCCGCACACCACTTCGCGCTGAACATTTCAAACGCCGCGTACTTGTAGTCGATAACCACATTGCCGTTGGCGTCCAGAAGCGCGTGATTGTTCAGGCCCTGCTCGTTGATGACTTCGAAAAAGCCATAGTCCGCGTGATCAAGGAAGCCGTACTCGCAGGGAATCAGCTCCTCGCCCACCGTATTGTAAAGGCCGTAGAGCCTTGTGTCATTGCTCTGTACGATCAGATAATCCGTCTCGTCCACATATTCAATGTCATACACATCCGTGAGCACAGTCTCCAGCGTTACGCCGAGCGCCATCGCCGGCGCGCAGAGCGCAATCGCCAGCACCATGAGCCATAGCAGTCCTTTTTTCATGAAGTCTCCTCCTCTTTCCCTTAATTTTGGCCACAACGCGGCCCGCGGTTCGGGATCCCCTTGCCCGCGCTTTTTAGCATACCATATTGTTGTGGGTTTGATCAATGTTTCTGTATGTTTACTTTTTCCTTAGGATTGTGTACAATATTTGTTGGTGTATTTCCATATAGGAGGGCCTGCTCATGACAAGGAAGCTTCCATTCGCTTTTTGCGTGCTATCGCTTTCTCTTTTCCTCTTTTCCTGCGCGTTCGCTGAGGTAACGATCACCATAACGGACAGCGACGGCAGCACCGTCGAGGAGATGACGCCGTCAGCCGATCCCGCCGTCCCTGACGGGAGCGCGCGTGAGGCGTTCATCGACGGCATCATCAATCTGGCCGAGGAAAAGTTCGACGCGGCCAATGGTCGGCCTCAGCGGGCCTATTACAGCAGCGATATTTACGTATGTAAAAACTTTACTGTTTATCTCTTCCGCCAAAACGCGGAAAGCTTCCGTATGGCCGAATATCCCGACGTTCCCCTTGTCATTCCTGACAATAAGCCGCGGGATGAATGTACCGACTATGTCTACGGCGTGGAATGGAAGGATGTCGCCGCCTCGGAGGGGAATCCCTTCTATGTCGCGGCCTCCTTCCGCTATGACACAAGTCTGAGCGATGAGGAAAACCGTGAGCTTGCGCGGGAATTCCTTAAGCAGGTTCAGCGCGGCGACTACTTCCAGATGGCCGCCAAGTATTATTATGGCGTTGGCGCGCACAGCATGATCTTCATCGCGGACTATGATCCCGATGCCGACAGCGTCCATTGGTGTGACAGCAACATGCGCGGCGCCACAATCGACGGTCTTCGTTACGGGTACGTGCAGTTTGACGCCGTCAAGGAGATCGATTGGTTTGTGGATGCTTTCTGTCGAAAGAAGTACGGCGCGACGCTCTACCGTTTGCGCGACGATATCGTTTGGGCCGAATAAATTCGGAAAGGATGCGACTTTGATGAAATACGTTCTTGTGATCGGCGATGGCATGGCCGATACCCATCTGCCCCAGCTTGCGGGAAAGACCCCCTTGGAGGCGCTTGCGCTTCCCGCCTTTGACCGCTGCGCGGGCTGCTTTTGCGGCCGCGCGCTGACTGTGCCCCATGGGATGCCTGCCGGAAGCGATACCGCCATTCTGAGCATTTTCGGCTATTCTCCGCGCAACTATTATACCGGTCGAAGCGTCCTGGAGGCCGCCGGCATGGGCGTGACGCTGCCGGAAGGGGCGATCAGCTTCCGCGTCAATCTCTGCGCTGTCACGCCGGATGACGACGGTCGGCTTGTCATCCACAGTCATAACGGCGGCAATATCCACGGCGAGGAAGCGGTTACGCTCATGAACGACCTGCTTTCCGACGCGGCCTTCGACGCGCTGATGAAGCGTGCGGGGCTTGTGATCACCGTTACCGATACATTCCGCCATGTCGGCGTCATGATGTCCGACGTGACGGATCTCTCCGCCGTGCGTCTGACTGAGCCGCATAACGTGCTGGAGCAGCCTGTCGAGCCTCATCTGCCGCACATGGAGCGAGCAACGGAGGATGCTGCTGCCAAGAAGATGTGCGATGACATTCGCGCATTGATGCTGCGCAGCTATGAGGTGCTTAAGGATCACCCCATTAACCAGCGCCGTGTCAGCGAGGGAAAGCTCCCCGCCGACATGATCTGGCCCTGGGGCGCCGCGACGGCCGTCAAGCTTCCGCCCTTCCGGGAAAAATACGGGCATTATGGCTCCGTCATCAGCGCCGTTCCGCTGGTTTGGGGAATCGCGGGGCTTGCCGGCCTCAAGACCCCCCATGTCGAGGGAGCCAATGGCGATCTCGACACCAACTATGAGGGCAAGGTGCAATGCGCGTTGGACGCTTTGGCCTCCGGAGATGATTTTGCCGCCGTTCACATCGAGGCGCCGGATGAGATGGCCCACGCGGGCGACCTTGGACGCAAGCTTGAGGCGATCCAGAACGTCGAGAGCCGCGTCGTCGCGCCTATTCTTGACGAATTGACCGCACGCGGCGAGGATTTCCGTCTGCTGCTTCTAAGCGATCATCCTACCCTTCTCACCACACGCACGCATGACGGCAGTCCCGTACCCTACGCCGTATACGATAGCCGTACCGTCGACGCCGCGTTGAAGGCGGGCAGAAGGCTTCCCATGCGCAAATTCTGCGAGGAAGAGATGATGTGCGAGCCTGTGCTGATGGACGGAACCGATCTGATGAAGGTACTGTTCGAACAGCTGCCCTGAGAGAATTTTCGATTGGGGTTTTTCAGGAGACGTAAAAAAGCCATGTGAGTTTCATCACACGGCTCAGGGTATCGACAAAGTACCAGGGTGCAGGGGACTTAGTCCCCTGCCAGGATCTGGGCCAGAGTCCCAGAAACCTTACGCCGCAGCGCTTTCAAGCGAGAGATGCGCCGACCCATCTGGGTCGGCGCTGCGGCTCTTTGCGTATCTATGGGGTTTGTCGACAGTCTGAAGCCGTGTAAGTTTCATCACACGGCTTTTTCAGACTCTTATCAGCCCTGCTTCTGCTTGTGCTTGGGATTCTCGCAAATCACCATCACGCGGCCCTTGCGCTTGATGATCTTGCACTTTTCACACATGGGCTTGACCGAGGGACGTACCTTCATGCTGGTTTCCTCCTTCATTAGACGGCCGCAAGCCGACCGTAGAATCTCGCTTGCTTTAGTTCTTGCTGCGCCACGTAATGCGGCCACGGGTGAGGTCGTAAGGCGAAAGCTCGACCGTCACCTTATCCCCGGGATAGATGCGGATGAAGTTCATGCGCATTTTACCCGAAATCTGTGCCATGATCCGGTGGCCGCCGGGGAGCTCCACTTTAAAGTTCGCGTTGGGAAGCGCCTCGATGACCGTGCCTTCCATTTCGATGACATCACTCTTGGACAAACGCGCATTCCTCCTTCTCCTTCTTCTCTCGCGCGGGCTTGCGCGCGAAATCGGTTTTGGTCTCGTAGGCCTCTCTTGCCGCCCTCAATGCCTTGCGGATATCGCTGTCGGCGATTGAACCGCCGCTCTCCCCTCTGCCCGACACGGGGATCATCAGGGGCAGTGTCCGCAGGTGCTTTGTCTGCTTCTTTTTTGGCTTTGCCAGCCTGCGCGTCTCTCCATCACAGAGAAGGACATAGCGCTCGTCCTGTACGTCCATAATAGCGTACCAGCGACCCGCGTCATGTCCCCGCGTAGAGATTACCACGCGCCCTGGCTCGGTCGGCTTCGCTTTCACTCGGCTTCCTCCGTCAGGACATAGCCCGGGTAGGTCAGAAGCTCGGGCAAACCATGCTCGTTAATGGCGACGGTGTGCTCGTAGTGCGAGCACACGCTGCCATCCTCGGTAACGATCGTCCATCCGTCCTCCAGCTCGGCGACATGATAATCGCCCATGGCGATCATCGGCTCGATGGCGAGCGTCATACCGGGACGAAGCCGCGTGCCGTGACCGGGCTTTCCGAAATTGGGAACGCTCGGCTCCTCGTGCATGCTTCGGCCGATGCCGTGGCCCGTGAGGTCGCGCACAACGCCATAGCCAAAGCTTTCGGCGTAGGTCTGCACCGCGTGGCCGATATCGCCCAGATGATTGCCCACGATGGCCTTTCTGGCCCCCTTGAAGAAGCTTTCCTCCGTCGCGTCAATCAGCTTACGGTTTTCCGGAGAAATTTCTCCAACGCCCACGGTAAAGGCGCTGTCAGAATGCCAGCCGTCAAGGATCAGCCCACAGTCGATGGAGAGCACATCGCCCTCCTTGAGGATGGTATCATCCGAGGGAATGCCATGCACAACCTCGTCGTTAACCGAGGCGCAGATGCTGGCCGGATATCCCTGATAGTCCAAAAAGGACGGAATCGCTTTGTGCTTGCGGATGAGCTGTTCGGCATACACGTCAAGCTCCGTTGTGCTCATCCCCGGCTTAATCGCTTCCTTCAGGCGGCAGAGCACCTCATAAAGAAGCGCTCCGGATTTGCGCATCAAATCCAGTTGCTGTGCGTTTTTGAGATAAATCATGAGATCGCCTCAAGGGTTTTGAAGATTTCCTCGCTGATCTCCTCCAGGCTCAGGGCGCCGCCAATGGTTTTCAGCAGTCCTTCTGCCCGATAGTGGTCAATCAGCGGCGCAGTCTTCTGATGATAGACCTGAAGCCGATTGAGAACCGTCTCGGCCCTGTCGTCGTCGCGCTGGATCAGCGTCGCGCCGTCCGCCTTGCAGGTGGTCTCGCCATTGAGGCGATCCACATGATAAGGCGCGCCGCATACCGGACACACGCGGCGTCCGCTCAGACGCTTGACGAGCACCTCGTCAGGTACTTCAAGATCGATGACAGCATCAATCTTGGCAAAGGCGGCAAGCGCTTTGGCCTGCTCTACCGTGCGGGGGAAGCCATCGAGGATATATCCCTTTTTGCAGTCGTCCTCAGCCAGACGTTCCCTGACGATGCTGATCACAACGTCGTCGGGCACAAGCTGGCCCTTGTCCATGTATTCCTTTGCTTTCAGGCCGGTCGGGGTCTTAACGGCAATCGCCGCGCGCAGCATATCTCCCGTTGAAACCTGGGGAATCCCCAGCTTGCGGCAGACGATCTGCGCCTGTGTACCCTTGCCCGCACCCGGAGGTCCAAGGAAAATGATGTTCATACCGCTTCCTCCTTTACAAAGCTCTGTCGCCGACTCCCTTACGGATGAAGGCCGCTAATGCACGGCACTCTTACAGTATACCACAAAAGCGATAAATGTGCACGTGCCGCGCCTTAGCGGCGCATCATTCGTTCATTTCCGCGCCTACGGGATCAGGAAATGGTTTCGTAGTTGCGGCTGACAAGCAGGTCATCAAGCTGACGCTTCGTCTCCAGCACAACGCTCACGGCGATCAGAATGCTGCTTGCCGCGAAGGGAATCTGCGTTTGCAGACCCAGCGTGAAGAGCGTAGGCACGGTAGCCAGCACAGCCAAGAACAACGCGGCGAACAGGGTCAGACGGTTGTTGATCCGGCGCAGGTAATCCGCAGTGGGCTTACCGGGACGCACGGACGGGATCGCACCGCCCTGCTGCTGAATATTCTTCGCCATCTCATCCGGCTGGAAGGAGATGGATGTGTAGAAGTAGGTGAATGCGATGATCAGAAGCGCCGTGATGATGAGGTACAGCGGGCTTCCGGAGCTCATGTACCTGGACCACCAGATGGTGGCGTTTCCATTGGTTCCGCTCACCATCTGAATGATGGTGCCGGGGAACGCCATGAACGAGTAAGCGAAGATCAGCGGAAGCACGCCCACGCTGACAACCTTCATCGGGATCACGCTGTTCTGTCCGCCGTACATCTTGCGGCCGCTCACCCGCTTGGCGAAGTGGACGTTAATGCGGCGAACGCCCATATCAACAAAGGTAACGACCACGATCATGAACAGCGTCACGAGAATCACGGCCAGCAGCGTCAGCCAAGGCGTCAGCGAGGTTGCCGTGAAGGCGTTGCCGATCAGCTGGACATAGCCGTTGAAGAGGTTGGAAACGATACCCGCGAAGATGAGCAGCGAGATGCCGTTGCCAATGCCCTTCTCTGTGATGCGTTCGCCGATCCACATGGCCAGCGCGGTACCGGCGGCCATGCTCACGCCAACCAGAACCGTGTTATACCAGCCGGACTTAATGTAGCCCAGACCGGCCACCAGGCCGATCGCCTGGATGACGGCCAGGCCGACCGTCACATAACGGGTGATCTGCGCAATCTTCTTTTGTCCGTCAGGCCCGCTCTTCTGCAAACGCTCAAGAGCGGGGATCGCGATAGTCAGAAGCTGCATGATAATAGATGAGTTGATATATGGGGTAATACCCATGGCCATGATGGTCATGTTCTGGAAGTTTGATCCAGTCATCATGTTGACCAGATCAAACAGTGGAAGATCCTGCGACCCCATCGACGACTGCACGAGGGCGTAATCAACGCCCGGCGCAGGAATGACGCCGACCAGACGGAAAACCACCAGCATGAAGAAGGTGTAGATCAGCTTCTTACGGATGTCCTCGACCTTCCATGTATTGCGAAGGGATTGCCAAATCCCGACCTTATTGGGGTTTCTGGCCATCTTACTTCACCTCGGCTTTCCCGCCGAGGGCCTCGATCTTCTCCTTGGCCGATTCGGTGAACTTAGCGGCTTCCACGGTGAGCTTTTTAGTCAGCTCGCCGGAGCCCAGAATCTTCACCCCATCCAGCGTTTTCTTGATGATCTTGGCTTCCTTGAGCAAATCGGCGGTCACGATGGTGCCATTCTCAAACACTTCCAGCTGACCGACATTCACGGTCGCGTACTCGGTGCGGAAGATGTTGGTAAAGCCACTCTTCGGAACGCGGCGGTACAAGGGCATCTGGCCGCCCTCAAAGCCCGGACGCTTGCCGCCGCCAGAGCGGGCCTTGGCGCCCTTGTGACCCTTACCGGAGGTCTTACCCAGACCGGAGCCGACGCCTCGACCGAGACGCTTCGGCGCGGTGGTGGAACCCGCGGCAGGTTTAAGCTCGTGCAGTTTCATTTGGGTTCCCTCCTCAGTCCTTGATTTCTTGCACGTCGATCATGTGCTTGACACGGAAGATCTGCCCTCGAACGCAGGGATTGTCTTCCCTGACCACGGTCTGACCCACCTTGCGCAGGCCCAGCGCGGCCACGGTGTCCTTATGCACCTGGAGGCTGGAGATCGGCGACTTCTTAAGCGTAATTTGCAGTTTCATTGTCGTCTACCTCCTCAGCCCAGAATTTCTTCGACGGTCTTGCCGCGAAGCTTCGCGACCTCTTCGGCGCTGCGGAGCTGCTTGAGGCCTTCCAGCGTCGCCTTGACCATGTTAATCTTGTTGTTGGTGCCATAGCTCTTGGTTCGAATATCCTTCACACCAGCAAGCTCCAGAACCGCACGGGCGGCGCCGCCCGCGATCACACCAGTACCTTCGGGGGCGGGAAGGAGCACAACCTTGCCCGTGCCGAAGCGGCCAATGGTCTCGTGGGGGATGGAGGTGCCCACCAACGGCACAGTGATAAGATGCTTCTTGGCATCCTCCGTGCCCTTGCGGATCGCCTCGGAAATTTCAGCGGCCTTGCCCATGCCCGCGCCCACACGGCCTTTTTCATCGCCGACCACAACCAACGCGGCGAAGCGGAAGTTGCGGCCGCCCTTGACGACCTTGGTAACGCGGTTGACGGCAACGAGCTTCTCTTTGAATTCGCTGACCTGTTCCATGCGTTGCATGCGTTCGTCCTCCTTACTTAGAATTCAAGTCCGGCTTCACGGGCGCCGTTGGCCAGCTCGGCCACGCGACCGGTGTACACATAGCCGCCGCGGTCGAACACGACCTGCTTAATGCCCGCTTCGGACGCACGCTCGGCGATCAGCTTGCCAACGATCTTGGCAGCGCCCTTTTTGTCGGTGTCTTTGATCTCAGCCATAACGGCCTTCTCCTGCGTGGAGCAGGCGGCCAGGGTCACGCCCTTGGTGTCGTCGATGATCTGAGCATAGATGTTGTTCAGGCTGCGATATACGCACAGACGCGGCATCTCCGGGGTGCCGCTGATTTTCTTACGAACACGGGCATGACGGATCTTGCGGTCCGTATTGCGGTCTCGCGTCTTAAACATTTGCGTTCACTCCCCTTTCGATTACTTACCGGTCTTGCCTTCCTTGCGGCGGATAACCTCGTCCTCGTACTTGATGCCCTTGCCCAGATAGGGTTCAGGCTTACGGATGGCGCGGATATCGGCGGCAAGGTTTCCAACCTGCTGCTTGGAAATGCCCTTAACGACGATCTTCGTCTGCTCGGGCGTTTCAAAGGTGATGTTCTCCGGCGCGTCAAGCACAACGGGATGAGAGAAGCCGATGTTGATGGTCAGCTTCTTGCCGCCGTCGGCCTGGGCGCGATAGCCGGT
>CAYQCL010000023.1:0-38836 GCA_964416065.1 uncultured Oscillospiraceae bacterium
AAACGATGGAGGGGAATGGCTACCCGCTATGCCAAGAACACCTCGTCTTTCTTGACTGCTGTTCATATCCGTTGCATTGCTATTTGACTCGCTGTTTTGGCTTGTTCTTGGGGAAACACTACCTAGTATTATGGAACGGACATATTTCCGATTCACTTTGATACACGCATCGTTCTGGAGAACACGGAGCCAACGGCCTATCTGTACGCGCGGATGCTGCGTGACGATATTCGTCATGACACGGGGCTGGAATTGAGCATTTTGCGAGGCATGGCGGAGGAGGGCGATATCGTTTTGCGCCTGGAGCCCTCCCTTCCTGAAGACACCTATCGTATCAGCGTAACGGGGAAACGGGCGTTGATCCTCGGAGGTGGTGATGAAAGCGTGCTCCATGGCGTGACGACGCTCAGCCAATGGATTCATCGCCATAGCGCACGTCTGCCCGCCATCGAGATCGAGGACAGGCCGGATCTCAAATCCCGAGGCTATTATTTGGACTGCTCGCGCGGTCGAATCCCGACCCTGGAGACGCTCAAGCGCTACGCGGATCTGCTGTGTCGCTACAAAATCAACGAGTGGCAGCTCTATATTGAGCACACCTATCTCTTTCACGGGCTGAGCGAGGCGTGGCGGGATGATACGCCTCTGACCGCAGAAGAAATCATGGAGCTGGACGCGTACTGCCGAGCACGGCACATCGAGATGATCCCGTCGCTGTCGAGCTTCGGTCACATGTATAAGATTTTAAGCACAAAGACATATTGCGATCTGTGCGAGCTGTCAGATTCCGAGAAAATCCCGTTCAGCTATACCTATTCCGGTATGCACCATACGCTCAACGTTTCTCAGCCGCGCTCCATGGAGCTTGTGAAGTCGCTGATCAGCGAGTATATGGAGCTGTTTACCTCCCGCAAATTCAACATCTGCTGTGATGAGACCTTTGATCTGGGCAAGGGGCGCAGCCAGGCGCTTGCCCAGGAAAAGGGGGAGCATGAGCTATACATGGCGCATGTTTCGGAGCTGTGCCGTTTCCTGCTTGAAAGAGGTCGCACGCCCATGTTCTGGGGCGACATCATGTGGCGTAAGCCGGAGGCCTACGCGCAGATTCCCGAGGGCACAGTCTGTCTCAACTGGGGATATTTGCCCAACCAGCGGGAGGATGAGGTCAGGATGCTTGCCGAGATAGGCGCGGTGCAGTACGTATGTCCAGGGGTTTGCACATGGAACCGCTGGGTTCCCATGCTTCGCAATTCCTATGACAACATTCGTCTAATGTGCGGCCATGGACGCAGGTATGGAGCGATTGGCCTGCTGAATACCGATTGGGGCGATTATGGACATATCTGTCACCCATGGTTTTCCGTTCCTGGAATTCTCTATGGCGCGGCCTTCGCTTGGAACGCGGACGCAATCGACTTTGATGAGATCAATCGGGCGGTCTCCTTCCTGGAATATGGAGACGGGGAAGGACGCTTTATGAGGGCATTCGCTGATCTGTCCGGCAACGAGGCCTTTGAGTGGGTCTGGGTCGTGCAATGGATTGAGGAGCGGGATGAAGAGAAGCGGCGTGAGATTTTCGCAAACGTAGACGTAACGCGTGTGCCCGAGGCGAACGCGGCTGTTGACCGCGCGCTGGACGAGCTGGCCGAAACCGCTTCTTCGATGGAGCCGCAAAAGCGCGATATCCTTCACGCACTTTCCCTGGCCGGCCGTGGCGTAAGGCTTTGGAACGACATCGCCTGCTGGGTCGCGGGCGAGGCGGAGGGAAGAGGCGTTGAGCATCGCGACGGCACGCAGTTGGCCGGTGAGCTGGAAAGCTGGTACCATGCCTACCTCGGCCTGTGGCGTTCGGTCTCAAAGGAGAGCACGGTGGGCCGGTCGCTCAAGATCGTCACGAGCTACGCGGACCTTCTGCGGGGTCGCGGAGGGAAATAAGCCTGAGAGACCTCCCTACGTAGCCACAGATTTCATCAACAGCCTGAGCGCCGGAGCCTGTCGCGGGCTCCGGCGCTGCCCTTTACGCCTTGGGAAGCTCAAGCTCATCAAGAATGCGGTCAAGCAGGCTCTGCCATTTTAAAAAGTCCATGTTGCCCACATAGAAGCGCTCCAATTCATCATGAAGCTCCTTTGCCCTGCACAGCTGCTCAGAGGCGCGCTGAAGAAGCAGCTCATAGGCGTTTCGGTCGAAGCTTTCTTCCTTCGCGCTGGTCTCAGACAGGTCAAACGCACGTTCCGCCTCGATCCATTCTCCAACATCGTTCGGAGCGCGCCGCCCCGTGCAGAAGGCGATGCCATGAGTGGGAATGATCACATGGTCGATCGCGGCGGGAGAGAGGGGATTGAGCAGTTCAACGACATGCAGGCCGCGTGAGGAGGCGGACTCGGCGACCAGGTTCATCAGAAGGGTGGCGTCCAGACCAAAGGGACAGTCCAGCAGAATGCGCCGTTCCCTGCCCATGTCCTTGAGCGCGTCTATGAATCCCTTGGGCGTGTAGGCCGACGCGAAGAGGCGGCGAATGGTGCCCGTGCCTCCGCGCAGCGGAAGCGTCTTGGCCCATTCCTGAGCCAGCTTCAGGGCTTTTTTATGACTCTGGATGCCTGGCTGAGCCGCCCGGAAAACCTGCTCGGCCGCCGCCAGATAGCGGTAGCAGCGCGAAAAACGGGAAGAGATATCCGTCTGGATGCGTGCAATTTCCTGTGCGTTTGGACGAAGCGCTTTTTCATCAAGAAAATCTCCCAATGACAGAAGCGTATCGCACGCCCCAGGAATGACCGGATCGTAGACATGCGGAGCGGTGCCGTCCATCATGGCAACACCGCGGCACGGAATGGCGATGCCGTCCAAACTGTCAGGATCCGAGGAGCAATGGAAATACTCAACATCAAGTCCTGCTCGTTCGGCCGCCTCGCCGATACGCCGCATGAACGTGCTTTTTCCAACGCCCGGGCCTCCCTTAATGTAAAACACGCGCTTGCGATCAGGGCGTGGAAGAATGTCTTCAAAGCATGAAAAGAAACCGATGGCGGTGTTTCCGCCGGCAAAATAATGCGGGGACTGCATAAAAAATTCCTCCTTTATATCGATGCTGCAAAAGAAGGATATGCATAAAAGCTCCATCGCAAACCTATGGCGCGAAGAAAATGCCCTGACCGAACAGTCAGGGCATTCTTCAGTATCTGTTTACTTCACCAGCGTGGGCCAGAGTTTCTTTGCGTAGCTATAGGCCGTTTCGATCGCCGCCTGATGGTTAGCATCGGGCGTGGTGCTGGAGTGGGTCGTGCTACCTACAAAGTGAATGCACATCATGCCATAATAGTTGTTGGTGGCGTAGAAGAGCTGTCCGTTGGGAAAGCTGGACTTGGAGAAGCTGTCGGTTCCGGTAAAGCCATGCGGGAAGCCGTAGATGCTGACGCAGTAGACCGTGCCGTTGACGTTGAGCAGAGCAGGACGACGATCCCAAGCGCTGCCGATGTTGGTCGCTCCGCCGAAGGCGTTCTTGAAGTCCGGCCAGGTGTAGGTGACAATAGAGCTGTTGCCGTCGGCCTTGATTTTGGCAAGCTGGCTGCTGCTGGGATGGTTGCTGTTGTAGGGGAAGCCGACGATCTCGCACATGGTCTTGGTATCATCGGCGGTTGCGGGTACGCAGTCGGCATGGCTTCCGCCAGACCAGCGATAGACGCGGAACACCTTGCCGGTGGCGACGTCCATGACGGTCGCGTAGCTACCTTTGGGGAAGAGACTTCCGCCGTTGTCGCCGTAGTTCCAGGATGCCTTCACGACGCTGTTGACAGTACCGAAATCGGTTACTGTTACACTTGAATCGGTATCCGTGCTGCTACTTCCTCCGCTGGCACCGGTCAATTGAGCGGTCAGAGCGCTCCAAGTCTCGCTTCCGCATGCGCCGTCAACCGTGATCTTGGCGCTGCGCTGGAAATTGCGCACAGCGCTTTGCGTACCGCTGCCATAAGTACCGTCCAGCGTTCCGGTGTAGTAGCCCAGCGTACTCAATCCGACCTGCAGGGCATAGACGCGCACATCACCGATCAGATTCAGCTCACGCTTGAGAGAACTGCTCAGTGTGCTGCTCCAAAGCGTTTTGACGTAGGCGGCCAGTTCATCGCTGGTCATAACTCCGGCCTTTACCTCGCTATATACGGCATTGTACTTATTGTTGTTATAGTACAATGTACAGTATTCATCGCTGTTGGAGGTGTAGGTGCCCACAAGCTGGAGCACCGTACCAGCACTTACCGTTATGCCGCCGGAGGACGGCTTCGTGGTCGTCGTAAAGAGCATTGTGTTAGCGGGCAGACGAATAAAGGACAGCGTACCGGAGGGAATGGTTGTGGCAGTACCGTCCGTCGTCGTTGTGCCGACACTCGCTGTGGCACAGTCGCCGCGCACGAAGCCGACGAGGCCGCTGCTGGTGCGGATGTTATACCAAGTGTAGCCGCCAACGGTGGTAGGCTGCGCAATCAAGGAAACAGTCGTGCCCTTGGCGAGAACGGTGCCGGTCTTGTCGCCGTTGGCCGTCTTGCGCACGCGGGTGCCCGCCTTGGTAATGGTTACAGTGCCTATCACAGGGCTGCTCGCGTTGCCGGACGCGCTGACGTAGGTGCCCATTAGCCAGCCAGAAAGGCTGTTGTACTGCACTTTATACCAGATGATTCCCTTGACGGTGGAAGTGTTGCTATAATTCAGACTTAAGCCCTTAGGAACGATGGCCAGGCGGGCGCTGGAGGTGGAGGCACTCTTGCGCAGATTTACACTCGACGTGGTCGTGAGCGTGCCGCTGGTGGGAACGCTTGAGGATGTCGTTGTGGTGGTTGTCGTATCAGTGGTCGTGGTGGATCCGACGACGGAAGAACCGGAGGCCAGCGCATAAATCACGGGCTGAGTCAGCACGCCCGCCGCGCCGTCAGCCGTCAGGCCGTTGGCACGCTGAAATTGCTTGACGGCCTCCACCGTCTTGTCACCGTACTCGCCGTCCAGCGCGCCGGTGTAATAGCCCAGCTTAGTCAGTGCGAGCTGCAACGCATGGACGCGGACGTCGCCCACCAGGCCTAACGCCTTTTTGAGCGTCGTGTAGGTGGTCTGCTTCCACAGCGTATCGGTGATGTATGTCTCTAGGTCGCTTTCGCTCATGATGTCGGCCTGAATATCGCTGCGCAGAGCGTTGTAGCGCGTGTTATTATAATATACGCTATAATATTCAAGCTCGTCGGAGGCGGTATAGTAGTCATCCGTGTAAAGCTGACAGACCGAGCCGATCGCGGGAATCACAAGGGAACCGTTCGCATAGGTCTCGCCTGTGAAAAAATAGACAGACTTGCTGATCTTTACATAGACCTTCGTGGAGTTCGGCGTCAGGCTGGAGGACGAAGAGCCTGAGGAGGAAGCCGCGAAGGCGGCAGAGAGCGCGGAAAAAAGCAGGCATATGGCCAATATAAGCGCCAAAAGCGAGCGCGGCGCCGTGGCGGATGTCCCTTCGATTCTGTGGTCGTTCCTCATGGCGAAACCTCCGTATTTTTACGGCCTGGGCCGATCGTTGCTACGTTCATCCAAACGGATGAGAATATTCTTATCATGCTCATAATATTACAAAATCATTACACTGTCAATGCTTTTTTCTTACTTTTTATAGCGATGTTTTGAATAAAATGAACACTGTGTGAAGAATAGCCTTATGATTTGAAGGCAATCGCGATATCCCCAAGCAGTGCGTTGACATCACTTCGCTCGGTGGTCACGCTGGTGCAGAACCGCACGGCGGTATGCGCCTCGTCGATCCGCTTCCAAACGGAGAAGACATAACGCTGGGAAAGCCGCCGCATGACCTCGTTAGGCAAAATGGGGAAGATCTGATTGGCCTTTGTGTCGGCAAGGAGCGGACAGCCGTGTAAAACAAAGGCGCGCTTCAATTCCTGTGCCATCGCGTTGGCGCATCCGCTCAGCGCCACATATTCCCCGCCCTCCAGCATGGCCTCAAACTGGACGCCAAGCAGCCATCCCTTGGCCAGCATCGCGCCACGCTGCTTGATGTGATAACGGAAGCAGTCCTGAAGCCCAGAATCACACAGGACAATGGCCTCGCCGAATAAAAGGCCGACCTTGGTTCCGCCGATGGTAAAGGCGTCGCACGTCTTCGCCAGGAAGGGCAAATCGACCTCCGGTTCGGCGGCCAGCCCATAGCCAAGACGCGCGCCATCCACAAAGAGACGGAGTCCAAGCTCATGGCAGGTTTCGCTCAGCGCCGTCAGCTCCCCGCGCGTATAGAGCGTGCCGATCTCCGTGGGATGGCTGATATAGACCATCGCGGGCCGCACGATATGTTCGTAGGAGGCATCGGAGCGCTGCGCCTCCACGGCGTCGCGCACCTGCCGGGCGGATATCTTCCCGTCATGCGCCGCAAGCGCGAGCACCTTATGGCCGGTCGCCTCGACCGCGCCCGTCTCATGGACGTTGATATGGCCGCTTTGGGCGCAAAGTACGCCCTCAAAGGGCCGCAGGCCGGCGGCAATCACCAGTAGGTTGGCCTGAGTGCCACCCGTCACAAAATGCACCGCCGCGTTCGGACATCCGCATTTTTCCAAAATCAACGCACGCGCACGTTCGCAGTGGGGATCCTCCCCATAGCCGGAGGTCTGTTCGGAATTCGTCGCACATAGCGCGTCCATAACCTTTTGTACCGCGCCGCAGGAATAGTCACATTCAAAGTGAAGCATCTCGTTCGCATCCTTTCAAATTGGATAGGGCGTCTGAGCCATCGTACATGGTTGCGCAAAAGGTGTCAAGAGAAAACGAAAAAGAAACGGGAGACGGTTGATAAAACCCATAGATACGCAGTGAGTCGGCTTGCTTCTCGTTTAAAAGCACTGCGGCGTAAGAATTTTGGGACTCTGCCCCGCACCTTGCCGATGTCCTGAGGGGGTATAATGTCCCTGTGTCCGCGCTTTTTCGACGGCCTTAAGGAAAAAACTTTCCCTTCAAAGGTAGAAAAAATCAGTTTTGTTTCGTCTTATAGGTGAAGGAGGTGAGCGGAATGAGCAACACCTTGGTGCCGGGTGAGGCTCGTGAAGCGGAGCTGGCGCGAATGATGCGGACGTATGGCGGCCTGCTCGTCGGCCTGGCGACGGGCCTGCTGGGCGATTCTCATCTTGCGCAGGATATCGTGCAGGAAACCTTTCTGCGCGCGTACCGCAAGATGGACGCCTTTCGCGGCGAGAGGGCCCAGAGCGAAAAGGCATGGCTTTGCCGCATCACGGTGAACCTGTGCCGCGACCAGCAGCGTTCGCACTGGTTCCGCTTCGTTGACAGACGGGTAACGCCCGAGACGCTTACGGATCGAAGCGTCCAGGCGACGGAAACAGACAAATCGCTTTTTGAGGCTGTGGAACGGCTGCCCTTGAAGTTGAAAGAAGCGGTTCTGCTTCATTATTATCAGGACATGCGGGTTGAGGAGATGGCTGAAGTACTTGGCATCACAACCTCTGCGGTCTATCGTCGCATCAAAAAGGCTCGGCGAAGGCTTAAGGAGATTCTGGAAGGGTGGGATTTCGATGAATGAGGAACGTCTTCGCAGCGCGTTGAAAGCCTGCCTCTCCAATGCGAGCTTCCCCGATGAAAGGCAGCGGGAGGTGCTCAGTCAAATGGGAGGAGAGAGGGTTTTGAAGAGAAAGGTATCCTTGGCGCTGGTATGCGCCGTCATTCTAAGCCTCGCGCTAGCGGGCGTTGCCATCGCGGCGGCGCTGGGCGTGTTTGGACAGTTTGGAACGACCGACGAGCAAAGGAGCGAGCGTCTGCAAAGGCTGGACACGGCGGCAGAGACAATCGGCGCGGCCGTCAGCGTCTCCGCGCCCGAGGCCCGGGAGCAGCCTGCCGAGGCTCAGACGGACTACGACCGGCTCCTTGCCCGTCAGTATGGCCGTTCCTTTGAGCTGACGCTCGAACAGGCGTACTGCGACGGCAGCAAGCTGTATTTCAGCTATACGCTTCAGTACAGCGCGCCGGAAATGGAGACGGGCGAGGGCAAGCCGTCCGGCTTTGAACAGTGGGACATTGAAAATCCGGGGCAGCGCTACGAGGAGGTCTGGAGCCACGATGACCCGACGCTTGACGAGAGCATCATCAGCTGGCTCGACGGCCACGAAAGCGGCTGGTACGCCTACGATAGCGTCGGCCTTGGCGACGGCGCGCGCCTCAGCGACGGAACCCCGCTCAACATTCAGGACAGAGAGGATCAGCAGGTGGATGAGACCACCATCCGAGGCTATCAGGAGGTCGAGCTGCCGGAAGGCTTCGAGGGCGACACGCTCGAGATCGAGCTGAGCGTGCTCTATGGCACAAGCGTCTTTTATCAGGACGGCACGGGCGTCTATTGGGCCCATGTCGCCCAGCCGGAGAATCGCGGCATCCTGCGCATTCCGTTCACCGTCAGCCCGAGCGGCACGGCCACCGGCCTTTCGGGCGAGGGCGCGTTTGAGGAATACAGCGCCAGGGCGTCGCTTCTGGTTTCGGACGTGGATATTTCGGGTGACGTTGTGATCGACTGCCCCGAAGCCTGGAAGGAGCATATCACCGATTGGGTGGAGGGCGTCAGCGGGACGGAGTATGTCATCAGCTATTCGCTCTACACCTCGGACGGCCAAAGGATGCCCAACAGGGACGGCAGCTTCTGGATCAACGAGGAGGGAAAGCTGGTCATTAACGTGCGCTACGACCGGACGGAAAGCACGGAGGGGCTGAGGCTCAGGCCGGAGTATTCCGAAAGCGGCGAACGGGAAAGCGAGGACATCGCGCTCAAATAAAGATCAAAAACATCCGCCAGCGCATTGCTGGCGGATGTTTTTTCTGGTAGCTCCAAGGGGAATCGAACCCCTGATTTCGCCTTGAGAGGGCGACGTCTTAACCGCTTGACCATGGAGCCATGGCTGGGGAACTAGGATTCGAACCTAGACAATACGAGTCAGAGTCGTAGGTGCTGCCATTACACAATTCCCCATCGGCGAAAGCTATTATAGTGTATGGCGGGAAAAATGTCAAGCATTTTTTTCGCAAAGATTTCCCTTCCTCGAAAAAGCTGTTATAATAACACCTGTATGCTTTTACGATCGGAGGGTGAATCCATGAACATTCCTTCCTGGCTTCCCTTGAAAACGGGCCGTTCCAGGCCGGAGAACGCTGCGGAGGAAGCGGCCGCCGGAGCGCGGGCGTCTCGCGCGTCCGGATGCGGCCCCATCACCGGCCGCGACCTGGGCGACGTCGCGTCGCTTGTCAGCCCCTTTGCGAAGGATCCCTTCTATCGTCTGCGCCCTCCGTTCTCACGCGAGGCGGCGGAACTGTCCATGGAGCTGGCGCAAATGACCTATACGTTGGAGCTGGAGCCGTGGATGGAGGCGGGCTGGAATGATTTTTCGATCCAGATCGACGATACGCTTCAAAGCGGTATTACACGCGGCTCAAGCGCGGACGGCGAGCGCATGCGGGATCTCATCAGTGCGCTGAAGGTGCGGCGCTCCAAGGCCGCGCTTCGGGAGCGCAATCCGGTTTCGCAGGTCATGAGCGCGCTGCGTCAGCGTGAGCGAAGCGATACCATCAAGGCTGTGTGTATGATGCATTCTCTCCCTGACGGACGGTATCTGCTTGCCATTGGCTTCATGGGCACCGGCAAACGCTTCTACGATTGGATCTCCAACTTCCGCTTCACGACCGAGGATGGCTTCCACAAGGGCTTTCACCAGCTCTGCGCCTACTTTGAGGAGGGCGCGGAAAGCATCGTCTTCCCGCGCACGGCGGCCGAGCTGGGCTTGGAGAAGCTCACGCTGGGCGAGGTGCTGGCGGAGATGACCTCCTTAAGCAGCCGATTCCGCCTCTGGATGGCCGGTCACAGCCAGGGCGGCGCGGTGATGCAGGTCTTCTGCCACCGGCTGATGATGGACTGGGGCGTCCTTGCGCAAAACATCGTGGGCTATGGCTTCGCCTCGCCGACCGTCGCGACGGGGCGGCTTGTATATGATCCGGCAGCCTACCCGCTGTATCACATCCTCAACAGCGACGATATGGTCCCCCGCATGGGCGCGGTGCTGCATCTGGGTCTTTGCCTCGAGTATCCCGCTGACGACACCCTCAGGGAGCGCTGCTATGAATGGAGCTCCCTCCCCGCCGACGTGGCCGCGCGCGAGGCGCTCAGGCCCTTTCAGAAGGAGATGACCGATACCGCGAGCGTGCTGTCCTACGGCACGGCCTTCCTGCGCTGTCTTGCCGAGGAAAAGGGAGCGGAGGGCATCAACGCCCTGGTAGCGAGCAAGTGGAGCATTCCCGCCGTGGATCGCGTGATCGTCGCGGCGGGCGATAAGGCCATGGACATGATGGAGCGCTTTATCAAAAACGCGCAAAACGGCTACCTTGCCCTGACGGGGCATCCCATGGATGAGGAAACGCACCTGATGGAGCGGATGCGTCCGATTGTCAGACGCTTTTCCTTCCGCCGCCTCGCGGTCGCCATCGCGAGCTATTGCCTGCCTCCGCATCACATCATGTACGACGGAAACCGCAAGGAGGGCGCTTACGCGCACATTGTCAAGGAAGGACTGGGGGAGCTTCGGCCCTTCATATGGCGGAATCCTCGAACGGGCGCGCCATGGAAGCAATACGCGTCGGCTATGCCGGAGGCCGTTCCCGAAACGCTTCCCATGCTGCCCGCTCGCCAGAGGCATCCCGCCAGAGGGAGCGCTGTTGGCAAGTGTCGCCTAAGCCTGAGCTCGCGTCGGGCGCAATATGGCGATGCAAAAAGAACCCCGCGGAGATGATGTCTCCATCGGGCCCTTCTCTTCACAGCTCATACTGCTCAAGAATCTGCTTTGCCACCCTGATTCTTGGCAGCCGTTCATCCATAGCGCGTTTCTCAATAGCACGGTGCGCCTCCGTCTCGGTTAAATGCCGTCGTTCGATTAAAAGGCATTTGGCCCGATCAATGATCCGGATCTCCTCCAGCTTCTTATGCAGCTTTTCGTTCTCCGTGCTCAGCGCCAGCAGTCGATTCCTCGTCGCGGCGGCAAGCTGTAATGTCTGCTGAAAAACCTGAGGGATCAGCGGCTTGCCAACCACCAATACGCCCGCGTCGGCCGCGGGGCCGTTGACCACGCTCATCAGCTCCTCACGCACCAGGAGGACAACGGCGCTCAGGCTTCCGTCCGTCAGCTCCATCGCCAGCTCCAGGCCCGTCTCATCCGGCAGCGGCGCGTCAATCACCACCAGCGCATAGCCGTCCGCACCCAGCGCACGCCTCGCCTCGCCGGCGGAGCGCACGGCCGAGACGTTCTTGACGCCGCCCTCGGACAAAAGCTGCTTCAATTTCTCCGTGCCGTGCGCGCATACCAGCAGCGCATTGTTGTCCGTCATTCGCGCGCACGCCCCCTTCCCCGTCTCATTGCTCAGAAACGCAGAATCTGTGCACGGATCTGCGCGTCCGCGTCACGTTTGGCCTCGTCCATCAGGAGCTGTGCGCGGCTGAGATAGCTGTCTGTCACCAAGTCCGGCAGCACGGAACGCACAAAATCGCTGTCCCGCGCGCACACAAACGCCTCCTCCATCGAAAGGGGCAGACAGGGAACGGCGGGCATGTCGCCCTTCAAAAAATCATCCAAAGAGGCCTTCTGGGCCATGCCCTCCAGCGCGGCCTCGATCAGAAGCGCGAAGCCCAGATAGACGTTCATGGTGGGGTCGGGGCTGCTTAACTGCATGCGCGCGAAATGCTCCTGCGGCAGCGGAATGCGCAGAGCGCTGTGATCCCTCTCCATCGACCAGCACAGGCGATGGAACGCGTCCCGCGCGCGCAGGCGGTCGTAGCTGTTGGGCAGCGGGTTGAGAAAAAGCGTGATCTCCCTCAGGCGGTGCAGGACACCGGCCATGGCGTTGCGCGCCTCATCGCCCAGCGCGCCATCCTCCATGCGGAAGAGGTTGCGCCCGTCGCGATAGAAGGAAAGGTTGACATGAAGCCCGTTCCCCACCTCGTCCGCGAGGGGCTTGGGAAGGAAGGTCGCCTGGACGCCGTAGCGCTGCGACACCGCACGCACCGCCTGGACGAACGCCACATAATGATCGGCGGCGGTCAGCGGCTCCGCCCGATGGAAATCGACCTCATTCTGCCCTGGGCCGCGCTCGTGATGGCTGCTCTCGGGACGGATGTTGAGCTGCTCCAGCGTCAGCACGATATCGCGGCGCACGTCCTCACAGCGATCCATCGGCGCAACATCCATATAGCCGCCCCGATCATGCGGCTCGCTGGTCAGCCTTCCATGCTCGTCTAAATCAAAGAGATAAAATTCGCAGTCTGTACTGACACGCACCTGCAGACCGTTTTGCGCCGCGTGCTCGGTCGCGGCGCGCAGGATGGCGCGGCTGTCCGCTAGAAAGGGCTCGCCCTGCGGCGTCGTCAGGCCGCACAGAAGGCGGCAGACGCGGCCCGACTGCGGCCTCCACGGCAAAATGCACAGCGTATCGGGGTCGGGCCTGAGCAAAAGCCCGCCTCCCGCCACACCCGCGCAGCCCTCCACCGCCGTCGCGTCGATGACGATGCCCCGATCAAAGGCCGTCGCGAGCTGATCGGGCAGAATCGCGATGTTCTTCATCTGCCCAAACAGATCGGTAAAGGCCAGGCGGATAAATTTGACGTCATTTTCCTCGATGAATTTTAAAACCTCATTTGCCAGCATAGCTTTCCTCTTTTCATGACCGTCATTCAATGGAGCTGAAAACAGGGGCGGCCCATCGGCCTGCCCCTATTCTATCATACCTTTGACGTCATATGCTGTGCTTTTGTTGTATCTCGACGCAGCTGCGCGCCTCGGACAAGTGCGCCAAGCCCAACCTGGATGAGCGGCACCAGTACGGCGACCGCCGCCAGCATCCACCATTGGCGCTCCGAAATCGCAACCAGGTAAAACACCTTTGGAAAGAGCGTGACCGCCAGCGTAAACGCGGCCGCCATCAGCGCGACCAGACCGCCGCGAAGCGCGTTGAGCGGCAGGCAGGTCAAAAACAGCGCCACCAGTCCTGAGTATCCCGCGACGATCGTGCTAAGCGTGCTGAGACTCTCCATGGAAAGGCCAAACCGTTTGGAAAACGCCATCAGCAGTATGATGAGCGCCGCTGTGCAGATACCGCCCGGAAAGGCACGAACAATGACGTTTCGCAGATAGCTTCCGCGTACACGGTCGCGGCTGGGCTGAAGGGCTAGCACAAACGAGGGAAAGCCGATGGTCAGGGCACTGATCAGCGTCAGCTGGATAGGTGCGAACGGATAGGCGTAGGGAAGCACCAGGAGAATGATGGAAAGCAGAAGGCTGAATATATTCTTGATCAGGAACAGTGAGGAGGCGCGCGTGATGTTGTTGATCACTCTGCGGCCCTCGGCGACGATGTCCGGCATCACGTTGAAATCCGCGCCCAGCAGCGTGATTTGCGCTACCCTGCCCGCCGCGTCGCTCCCGCCCGCCATGGCGATGGAGCAATCCGCCGCCTTGAGTGCCGGAATGTCGTTTACGCCGTCTCCCACCATAGCGACGCCGTGTCCCTCCGCCTTCAGCGCCTCAATCAGCATACGCTTGTCCTCAGGGGACACGCGACCAAAGACGGCATACTCCCGCGCCAGCGTCGCATAATCCTTTCCGCCATCTATTCCGCTTAGATCGACCCACCTTTCGGCGTCCGGAACGCCCGCCGCCGCAGCGGCGTGAGAAACCGTCAGCGGGCTGTCGCCGGAAATCACCTTGAGCGTTACCCCCTGCTCGCCGAAATAGCGAACGGTTTCACGTACGTTCGGTCGGAGCGTATCCTGCAGGCATATGAGCGCGGCGGGTACCAGTCCCTCGGGCAGCTCGTCTCCTCTGAGCGGGCTATGCGTCCTGGCCAGGGCCATCACGCGAAGTCCTTCTGTTGCCAGAGCCCGCGCCCTTTCAAGCGTCTCTTTCCCTAGCAGCCGTTCCGGCGCGCCCAGCACCAGCGTGCCAAGCGTCTCAAAGCACGCCGCCGACCACTTGCGCTCACTGGAAAAGGACATCGTGCACAGTGCGCGGGGCGGATCACCAAAGGAAAAGGCCTCCCTCAGGGCGCGGTTGGTAGGCGTGTCATCCTCAAAGGTCGAGATCAGCGCGGACATCAAACGGGCCGCCGTTTCCTCGTCTGTCCCCTCCAGGGGATAGGCCGCCTCCACCGTCATTTCGCCGCTGGTCAGCGTGCCGGTCTTATCCATGCATACCACATCGGTGCGCGCGAGCGTCTCGATGCCGTACAGTTCGTTAACCAGCGCCCTTTTCCCACCTAGCTTGATAACGCCCGCCGTCAGGGAAACGCTGGTCAGAAGCACGAGCCCCTCGGGAATCATACCTAGGACAGAGGCCACGGTGCCTGTGACGGCGCGCTTCAAATTCAGGTCGATACCTGCGTATTGCTTCAAAAACGTGGCCAGTCCGATCGGCAGAATGATCGCGGTCACCCAACGGATGATGCGCCGCATATCGCGCATCAGCTCGCTTTTGCCCCGACGCACCTTGCGCGCGGCCGTTTGCAGCTGCCCCGCGTAGCTCTCCGCGCCCACGGCCGTGAGGCGTGCCGTCACATGCCCGCTCACCAAAAAGCTTCCGGAATATAGCCTGTCTCCCACCGTCTTTTCCTCAGAGGCGCTCTCTCCCGTCAGAAGCGATTCATCCGCCTGGGCCCTTCCGGAAAGAACCTCGGCGTCCGCGGGCACCTGATCGCCCCGATGAAGCTCGATCCTGTCTCCCAACACCAGCTCGCGAGGGAGCAGCTTTTCCTCCATTCCATCGCGAATGGTGCTGATCCTTCCCTCGCTTAGAAGCTGAAGCTTGTCATGGGTGCGCTTGGCCCGAAGCTCCTGAACGACGCCGATGAGCGTATTGGAGAGCACAACGCCCAGAAACAGCATATCTCGACAGCTTCCCACCCACATCAGCAGCGCCGCCAGCCCAAGATTGAGCAGATTAAACAGCGTGAGCACATTCCGGCGCAGAATCTCTAAAATCCCGTTTTCACGTGATTTGGGCATGACGTTTGCCTTGCCCTCCTGCGCAAGCCTCTCGGCTTCGCGGCTTGTCAATCCCTCGTATTCTCCCATGCCTTCTGCTCCTTTGTTTTGCCGTTCCTTTTACGCGGTTTCCCCGATGAAATCAAAAGCGTTGGTATCGGGCTGCCGCGAATGGGATATCTTAATATTATAACATCTGCCCCTCGGCTGGCAAAGGCTTTTCCTTTGATTGTTACATTCATGCGGGACGCAATAAACGCCCTGAGGGGCGTTATCGTGAACCTCTTTTTTCTTGACAACGCAGGTAAACAAATGTAGAATATATCTGGTAAAATGAGGAAGGGAGTGACGCTTATGATCCATGATCATGTGCCTCTAACCGAAGCCGAATGGAAGATTATGCTGCGTCTATGGGAAAAAAGCCCGCAGACCATGATGGAACTGACACGCTCGCTTGAGCCGGAAACGGGCTGGAGCAAGCATACCGTCATTACCATGCTCAAGCGCATGAATCTGAAGGGAACCGTCCATATCTGTGAGGACGGGCCGGTGAAGACCTATACGCCCGCAGTGAGCAGGGAGCGCGTGGCCCGCGAGCAGACACGGACGCTTCTGGATCGCCTGTTTTGCGGGCGGGCGTCGCTGATGGTCAATGAGATGGCGGAGCGGGGCGAATTGGACGACGAGGATATTCGGGAAATTCAGGCGGTTCTCTCTCGGGCGAAAAAGGAAAGACAGGAAAAAAACAAAAAAGCGTGAACCAAAGCGGGAAAATGTACGTCTAAATAAGTAGAACAGAACGGGAGCTCAGGATAAGGAGGAGGATGGCCTCATGCGAAGCATGACTATATTCAACTTTTTGCTTGAAGCGTCGGTCATCGGAAGCGTGCTGATCCTGTTGGTGATCGCCGTGCGCGCGCTGCTGCGCGAACGGCTGGGAAGCCGGGCGATCTACGCCGCGTGGTTTCTGGTCGCGGTGCGGCTGCTCCTGCCGCTGTCTCTGCCCAATCCCGCGATGGACGAGTTCCGCCCGGGGCTTTCCACGGATGTGGAGGCGCGTCCCGTTGCGGACCAGGTTCGCCAGCGCGTGATCGACGCGGGGCTGAAAATGTCCGATATGGTGGGCGACAACGCGAGCGGGCCTTTGCGCAGCTTTGCCCTGCAAACCAGCAGCGGCAATACCGGAAAGTGGATTCTGATGGGCTGGGCGGTCGTGGCCTTGTGCGTCGCCGCATGGATGCTGGCGCGTGGCGTGCGTTTTTTCCGCCGCGTGCGGCGTGACCGCGTGAGTGAGCTTCAGGGCGAGAGGCTTGAACGCTATCGCGGACTCTGCGCGCGCTATGGGGTGAAGCCGCTTCCGGTCTATTATGTGGATAAGCTTTCCGACGTCAGGCTGGTCGGCGTATTCCGGCGCTTTATCGCCGTGCCGGTCGATCTGCCCGAGGAACAGCTCACCCTCCTTTTGGCGCATGAGATCTGTCATCAGCGGACGCACGCCCCCCTGTGGAACGTGATCCGCAGTCTGTGCCTTATTCTGCATTGGTTCAATCCGCTGGTTTGGTTAGCGGCATATCTGAGCAGGGTGGACTGCGAAATGGCCTGCGACGACCGCGTGACCTCCAAGCTACAGGACATCGACCGGCTGGCGTATGCCAATGTTATCGTCAGCGCGTCGGAACGGGCGGGCGGGCGTCCCTCGGATTTTTCCCTGACCGGTAAGCACCTCAGACAGCGGATTACATCCATTATTCGGTCCGTGCGCGTAAACCGGTGGGGCGTCATCCTGAGATCTCTGGCCGCAGCCATCGTGCTGGTGATCTCCTTTGCCACCAGCGAAAGCGAGCCTTTGCCAACGGTGACGCATGTTCCCGAGGTCTCATGGACGGCTTCCGTCATTCCGCTGAACAGCGCGGAGGAAGCGGTCGCCTGCGCCATGCGCTTCATGCAAAGCCCCTTTGTGGGGGAGAACACGACGAATTATCATTTCACCGCCGCGGGGGATACGGACGGCTGGCGCGTGGAGGCGCGCGCGACGGCGGACACGCTTCCCATTGTGCTGCGCTTTTCCCGCGACGGCTATGTGCTGGAGTATGACGGCACGCGTACGCTGGACGGGCTTTCCTTTACTGACAACACCTACACCCATCGCACCTTCACGGACAGCGTGGACGAGTATATCTGCGCGTTTATGGCGGCGCTCGTGCCAGGGCAGACCTGGAGCGGCGCCAGCGCCACGGCGGACGTGCGCGCGGGCCAGGTTCGTCTGGTGGACGGCATCCTGCATGACGAGACGGGAACGGCCGTCTGCGAGGTCACGCTTCAGGTGGAGCCGGGAGCGCGGGTTTTATACTTCCGCACCTTCTCACCCGCCCAGGCGAATGGATGATCACGCGACGTTAACGCGACTTCCACGTGCGGCGACTATAAAAAACGGACCAGAACGCAATGCGTTCTGGCCCGTTTTTGTCGCATGTCTTACGCCTGACGGTGAGCGGCGAAGCACTCGCTGCAATAGATGGGACGGTCGCTCTTGGGGATGAAGGGGACGGTCGTGGGGGCGCCGCAGGCAGCGCAGGTCGTCTCAAACATCTCACGGGGAGCGGCGGCGCGATTCGCCTTGCGGGCGGCACGGCACTCCTTGCAGCGGCTGGGCTCATTCTGGAAGCCCTTTTCGGCATAAAACTCCTGCTCACCGGCGGTGAACACAAATTCAGCGCCGCAATCGCGGCACACCAACGTCTTGTCTTCGTACATAATAGGGTAGCCTCCGATCCAATGATTTGTGCATCCGGCTGACCTGGTCTTTGACCCCACACTCGCCGACTGGAGGGCCCGCTCATCGCTTCAGCGCCCTACTCGCCCTCTCTCGCCACAGCTTGGCGGTCGGACTTACATCTAGAACGCGCCATGCTCACCGGAGCCTTGTCCGGCTTACGTGGACCGCTTTGCCCGCGTCTGGCCTCGGCTTTCAACCACAGACCCGAATGCAACGCACACATTATAGCTCCTCGTTTCAAAAAAAACAAGCGCCATTTAGGTGTATCCGTCCAGAAATCGGAGAATTACGCTTTATAAAGTGTACAAAAAGCGCGAAAATCCTCTATTTTTTCTTTACACCAATTTGCGTCTATGATAAGATGAGAGCATATTATAATGGGTAAGAATAGGGTCATGTAAAGAAAAGGCACGCGCATGCGCGGGAGGTTCAAACATGGATGGAATGACAATTGTTTCGCTGATAGGCGGATTGGGCCTGTTTCTGTTTGGTATCAAAGCGATGGGCGAGGGCCTGGAGCAGGCGGCTGGAAGCAGGATGAAACGTCTGCTGGAGGCACTGACCCGCAACAAGCTGATGGCTGTTTTGATAGGTGCGCTGGTCACCGGTGTGATCCAGTCCAGCAGCGCCACGACTGTCATGGTGGTCGGCTTCGTCAACGCCGGACTTTTGCCGCTGGGCAAGGCGGTCGGCGTGATTATGGGCGCCAACATCGGCACCACGGTCACATCGCTGATGCTGTCAGTCAAACTCAATTTTGGCATGCTGTTTGCCGCTGTCGGCGCGATCTGCATGCTGGCGGGCAATCGTTCCAGCTTTAAGCTTTTGGGTCAGATCATGATGGGCCTGGGCGTTTTGTTTCTGGGCATGGACACCATGACCAACGCCATGGCGCCTCTGAAGGATTGGCAGGGCTTTCGCGATATGATGGCCTTCGCGTCCAATCCGCTGGTCGGCGTGCTGGTGGGCGCGGCTGTGACCGCGCTTCTGCAAAGTAGCTCAGCCAGCGTCGGTATTCTTCAGGCGCTGGCGGGAACGGGCGCGATCAGCCTGCAGACGTCGCTGTTCATCCTATTCGGTCAAAACATCGGCACCTGTGTGACGGCGCTTCTGGCCAGTGTCGGCACGAACCATACCGCCAAGCGCGCGGCCGTGGTTCATCTCCTGTTCAACATGATCGGAACGGCGATCTTCGTGGCGGTGGCGCTGCTTGTGCCGCTTGCGGACTGGATCGAGGCGCTCGCGGGCGATAATCTTCGCTTGCAAATCGCTTTTTCGCATATCGTCTTCAATGTGACCACAACGCTGGTGCTGCTTCCCCTGTCCGGCCTGCTGGAAAAGCTCGCGTGCCTGATCGTGCGCGGGGAGGACAAGCCTTCCGAGCCGATGCGCCTGACCTATTTCGATACGCGCCTGTTTTCCACGCCGCCCGTCGCGGTGCAGCAGCTGTTCCACGAGGTGCTGCGCATGGCCGATATCGTGACTGCCAACTATCAGTTCGCCATGCAGTATTACTTCTCGCCCAAGGAGCTGCCGCTGGATGAGTTTGAAAACCGTGAGGAGGTCATTGATTTTCTCAACGCCGAAATCACACAAAATTTGATCGATTTGAAGGGCCTGAGCCTGCGTCAGCGCGACATTCATCTCTCCGGCTCGCTGTTCCATGTGGTTAACGACCTGGAGCGCATCGGAGATCACAGCATGAATATCGTTGAAATTGGCACGGCGCGCAAGAAGGAGAAAATCAAATTTTCGGGCAAGGCTGAGCATGAAATTGAGGAGCTTTCCGCGATTGTCAGCTCGATGCTGGAAAAGAGCATTCATATTGTCAGAGAACAGATCACGGATGTTGGGGTCATCGGTGAGGTCTTCGAGATGGAAAGCAGGGTGGACGAGCTTAGCGAGCAGCTGGCAGGTCATCATGTGGAGCGGGTAAAGAACAGGAAATGTACGCCGCGCAACGGGATGCTCTACCTGGACATGCTCAATAACCTAGAACGCATCGCCGACCATGCTGATAACTTGGCCGCGTCCGTGGACAATGCCGGTCAGTCGTATGAAAGGCTGCTGTGGTAAATTTGCTCACCTTGCTTCTTGCCTAGTTCTCCGAATTCTGCTACAATAAGCTGAATCGGTTCTTCAAAAATCGATATAAGCTTAGGGGGAAAGTAAATTTCAATGGAAATTCAGCTGAATCAGGACGTGCTGGATGCCATCCGGTCATATAGCCTACCCAGATACCACGAGATTCCCGAGGTGGGGCTTTATTTGAACCAGGTCGCGAAATATGTGAACATTTATATGCGGCCCTTCTGCGATATGAATATCACGGAGGCTATGATTGGAAATTATGTAAAGAAACGTCTGGTTGCGAACCCGCGGGATAAGCAGTATAGCCGTGAACAGCTGGCCTATCTTCTGTTTATCGCCGTCGCCAAGTCTGTGTTGTCCCTGAATCATATCCAGCTGCTGCTGGATATCCAAAAGCAAACCTATGACAGCCAGGTTGCCTACGATTATTTTTGCTGCGAGTTTGAAAACGCGCTGCAATATGTTTTCGGAATCAAAAGCTCCATGGACAATGTGGGGGAGGAGACCGATGACGCCAAGTTTCTTCTCCGGAATGTCATTGTCGCGGCAACGCACAAGATCTATTTGGATCATTGCTTCTGTATGATTGAAAAGCGGGAATAATGATTGTGCCTGCTTTTGTCCTAAACGTATGATTTTTTGACGCCTCACGATGGGAGTGAATTCCCATCGTTTTTTTGTGCGATTTTCTTGACGTATCGGATGTCACGATATATAATGCCCTTATATAGGGTTTTAAAAACCTTGTATAAAAATTAAAAAAACGATTCATGAGGTATTTGAATATGAGCTTTAAAATCGTGACGGACTCCTGCGCAAACATACTGCAAATCGACCAGGTTCCCTTTTCATCCGTTCCTCTGCATATCATTATGAACAATAAGGATTTTATTGACGATGCCGACATTGATCTGGAGGCTATGCAGTATGAGCTCTCTATCTGCAAAGGAAAATCATCGACCTCTTGCCCAAGCCCCAGCGACTGGCTCAACGCCTTTGGAGATTCTCAGACCGTGTTTTGCACTACGATCACCAGCGGTCTGTCAGGCTCCTATGCCTCCGCGTGTACGGCCAAGCAGATGTATGAAAGCGAGCATTCGGGACGGGCCGTATATGTGCTGGATTCCCTGTCGACAGGTCCCGAGGTGGCCCTGCTGATTGAAAAGCTTCAGGAGCTGGTGCTGTCCGGTCTGCCTCGCGAAAAAATCAATCTGGAGGCCCGCGCTTACATGAAGCGAACGCATCTTCTCTTCTCTCTGGCCTCCTTGGATAACTTTGCCCGCAACGGACGGGTCAATCCGATTTTGGCAAAGGGGATTGGCATACTGGGCATCCGTGTCGTCGGAAAGGCCAGCGACGAAGGAACGTTGGAGGTGCTCAATAAGGTTCGGGGGGACAGAAAGGCGATACGGTGTATGATCCGGCACATGAAGGATTTCCATTATATGGGCGGCAGAATCATTATTGCCCATAACCATAACGAGCCTGTTGTTGAAGAATTGAGGCAAGCGATTGTGGAGGAATTTGGAGAGTTTAACGGTTATGTTCATGAAACAAGGGGTCTGTGCAGCTACTATGCAGAGCCGCAGTCCGTTCTTGTTGGCTTTGAGGCCTGATACAGAGCCCTTGCGTGCCTCAGCACATAGCGAGAGGGCGTGCGTCGCAAAGACGCGCGCCCAGACTGTCGACAACCCCCATAGATACGCAAGAAGCCGCAGCGCCGGCCCGGGTGGGCCGGCGCGTCTCTCACTTGAAAACGCTGCGGCGTAAGGCTTTGGGGCCTTGCCCCAAACCCCAGCAGGGGACTGAGTCCCCTGCACCCCGCACTTTGTCGATACCCAGAGGGCGCGTGTTGCAAAGACGCGCGCCCCCTTGAACCGCCGTTCATCAACGGAAACTATTGAAGCAGCTTTTGCGCCTCCACAGACAGGTGCGCGAGCAACTCCTTGGCCTTGGATTCGTCGCGATCGTTGGCGTTGACGTAGAGCTTGATTTTGGGCTCAGTGCCGCTGGGACGCACGCAGACGAAATGCCCGCCCTCCATGGCGAAGTAGAGCACATCGCTGGCGGGATAATCGAGCTTTGTGACCTTGCCGGTCTTCACATCGGTCTGAGTGCCCTTGAGAATATCCAGAACGCGGGCGACCTTCACGCCGCCGATCTCCTTGGGCGGGTTCTCGCGGACGCGGGACATGATTTCCGCCATGACCTTGAGACCGTCGATGCCGGGCAGCGTCGTCGACTCCACGCGCTCCAGATAGTAACCATACCTTTCAAAGATTTCGGTCATCACGTCGCAAAGCGTCTTGCCCTGTGTGGCGTAGTAGCAGGCGGCCTCCGCGATGAGCAGCGAGGCGTTGACGCCGTCCTTGTCGCGCACGAAGGTTCCGGACAGGAAGCCGTAGCTTTCCTCAAAGCCGAAGAGGAAGGTGTGACTGCCGGTATCCTCAAACTGCTGGATCTTTTCGCCGATGAACTTGAAGCCCGTCAGGGTGTCAAAAAGCTCGACATTGAAATCCTTGCAAATGGCGCGCGCGAGCTCGGTGGAAACGATGCTCTTGACGGCCGCGCCGTTTTTAGGCAGCTTGCCCTGCGCCTTTTTGCAGCTTAGGATGTAATATAGCATGAGGCAGCCGATTTGGTTGCCGGTCAAAAGGCGGAAGGAACCGTCCTTTTCACGCACAGCCACACCCAGACGGTCGCAGTCGGGATCCGTGCCGAAAATAGCGTCCGCGCCGACCTCGTTGGCCAGCTTGATGGCCAGCGTGAAGGCGGCGGGATCCTCGGGATTGGGGACACGAACGGTAGAGAAATTCGGATCAGGCGCTTCCTGCTCCTTGACAACGCTGACATTGGTTAGGCCGATCTCGCGCAGAATGCGGCGAACCGGCACGTTGCCACTGCCATGAATGGGAGTATAGACGATTTTCAGATTTCTGCCCGTTTCCGCCACGACCTCGGGATTGATGGACAGGGTCTTGACGCGGGCGATATAATCGTCGTCAACTTCTTTATCGCCAATGATGGAAAGCAGACCGGACGACTTGGCGTCTTCCTCACCGATCAGCTTGGGCGACGTGAAGCTCAGCGCGTTGATCTTCTCGGTTACGGCGCTCGCGGCCTCGGGGCCCAGCTGCGCTCCGTCCTCGCCGTAGACCTTGTAGCCGTTGTACTGCGGAGGATTGTGGCTGGCCGTAATAACGATGCCCGCAGCGGCTCCCAGATGCCGCACGCCATAGGAGAGGAGAGCGACAGGGCGCAGCGCGTCAAACAGATAGGTTTTAATGCCGTTGGCGCAAAGAACCAGCGCGGATTCTCTGGCAAACTCGGCGCTCATACGGCGGCTGTCGTATCCGATGACGACGCCGCGTTTCTTATTCTCCTCACTCTGGGCGAGATAGTCGGCTAGGCCCTGCGTGGCGCGGCGGACGGTATAGATGTTCATACGGTTCATGCCAGCACCCAGAACGCCACGCATGCCTGCCGTACCAAAGCTCAGGTTTTGATAGAAACGATCTTCGATTTCCTTCTCGTCGCCTTCGATGGCGCGAAGATCAGCAATTGTCGCCTCGTCGTCTGCAAAGTCATGAAGCCACGCCTCATAGTTTTCACGGTAGCCCATGGTAAGCACCTCTCCCCTGTGATGTTTTTGACTCGTAGGAATCCGCGCTCTTATTATAATAGATTTCCCATATGTTTGCAAATGCTTTGTGAGATTCTTCCGTCTTCTTGGACATACTGATGGAAAAGGAGGCATGGACATGATCCGCATGCAGGGCATCGACAAAACCTATCCATCGCGTGGCAATCAGCCGCCGGTGAAAGTTCTCAAGGATGTGGCGCTTCGCGTTTTCCCGGGGGAGTATGTGGCGTTTGTGGGGGCCAGCGGCTCAGGCAAGAGCACGCTTATGCACATTTTGGGCTGCCTGGACACGCCAACCTCGGGCGTCTACTTCCTGGATGGCGAGGATGTGAGCGGCTTGGACGCCAGGGCGCTGTGCATGGTTCGCAGAGAAAAAATCGGCTTCGTATTTCAGGGCTATCAGCTTCTGAGCAAGCTGACGGCAGCGGAAAACGTGGCGTTCCCGCTCATGCTTCGGGGTATGGGCGAGAGCGAACGCATGCGCTGCGCGTCGGAGGCGCTGGAGCGTGTGGGCCTTTCGGGACGCGGAGGATGCCGGCCAGGTGAGCTCAGCGGAGGACAGCAGCAACGCGTGGCGATGGCAAGGGCACTGTGCTATTCGCCTAAGCTTCTCTTATGCGACGAGCCCACAGGTGCGCTCGATCTGGACAGCCGCGATGAGATCCTTGATCTTTTTGACACGCTCCATGACAGCGGGCATACCGTTGTGGTGATCACGCACGACCCGTTTGTGGCGGCACGTGCCGACCGACGCTATCGCGTGGAAAATGGAAAGGTGCGGGAGGGATAAAAGACGCCGGATCCACTTTATGGATATCGGTGGCCCACACCGTCGAAAAAGTGCGGGATGCAGTTCCCCGCGCCCCGCACCTTGTCGAAGATGTCCCATCCCTTATAGCTTTCGATTCATAATGGAAATAATCAGATTCCCATTTTCAAAAACCTTCGCCAGCTCGCTTCCTTCCAGAAGCTCCGTAAATTCCGGAATGAAAATCACACTTTTCATCAGCGGAAGCACGGTGAAGAACGCGAAGCACAAAAGCACGCCCAGCAACAGACCAAATGCGCCGCCTGCCAGCCAATCCAGGTGCTTAAGCACAGGAAAGCGAAACACCGCGCGCAGCATATTGACCAAAAGAGTCGTCAGGATAAAGCAGATGACAAAGCACAGCAGGAAGCACAGAACGTTGATGCTCACCGAAAGGATCGTCTGATTCACATAATCGCCCACATCGGTCGCCAGATTGCCCAGAGGGCTGAAGACCTGTTCGGTAAGGTTGTATTTAAGCAGGGTGCCGATGGGGTCGGGAAGGCCCGCGCGCTCAACCACGGCGGCCACGCCGTCGGCGCCGAGGGTACTGACCGCCTGGCTGCTCAGATCCAGATCGCCCAGAAAATTGGCCGAGTCTGTGTAAGTCGCGATCATACGCGTAATCTCTGTATTGGAGCTGAGCACGTCGGCCAGCTTGGGAAAGAGCCAAAACGAGCCGACAAATGAAAGAAGTCCACCCCCGAGATTGAGAACCGACTGGATAAACCCTCGATACAGTCCCCAAAGCACACACAGGCCAATCACGGCGATAACGATAAGATCAAGAATATTCACTTCCTGCCTCCCTTCCGGATGCGTCCACATGAAGCGTTTATTTGACGGCGGTAATCGTCTGCGGAAGCGTCAGCGCGTACACCTCGTCGCCGCATGCGACGATCGCGCGCCCGTTGCTCAGCGTCCCGATCAGGCTTGTGACATCGCGGTCAAGCGGCAGCTCGTAAGCGCTGAACCGACTGTCGTTTTGTCCTACCCGATACAATGTCCTGGCGGCAAACGCATAGACCGTCTTATTCCAAACCGTTGCGCCGATGCAGCTGTCCGGCAGGCTGTATCGCTTGTCCTGCCTGCTGGAAATGAGCCGGAGCTCACGAATGTCAAAAAGGTTTTCCGTCTGCGAGGTCGGAGCGAAGAGGAACAGCGCATCGCCGCGCTCGGGCACCTCGCTGTCCAACAGCCGCCAGCCATACACCAGCATGCTCTCGGAGGTATCCTCCGTTCCACGGTCGTTAAAGGTCAGCATCCTGCGGGTATTGATGACGCGAAGCAGACCGTTTTCATACACCACCTCATACGTGATGGAGTCGCCCAGCGAAACCTCGCCAGTGTTCATCTTTCCAACCTCGAATGTGTTAAGGATCGTATTGGCGGCGGTGCCGAAGACATCAAGCGCGAGCGTCCACATGTACTCGCCGTTTTTGCCGTAGAAGCCCACGTCCAGCAGGATCAGATTGGCATAGGCGTCGGCCTCCTCGTCCATATGCGCGCCCATATGATCCTTGACCAAAAGCCTTGGGGTGGTTGTATCGCCGATGACCGCCGCCACATACTGCGCGCCCACCCGCGCAAATTGGATCTCCTCGCCCAAATTATCATTATAGGAGGAATTCCCGTTATGGTCGAGGATGTAGATAGTGCTCCCCGTCCACGCGGCGACCACGGAATCGTTACAGTCAAACCCGGCTCCCGCGCCGATTTGGAACGACCAGCGAACAGCGCCCGTATCGCTGAGACAATGAATGCTCACGCCGTCGTAATACAGGATGTAATTTCCAAAGGGCATGATCGAATCGTTATACGGACAGGGCAGAAGCGATGCGGTGACATTGGTGACCGGCCTGACCGAAAGCAGCGCGACGACGCCCCACGCGATCAGTGCGATCAAAACAAGGATCAGAAACAGCAGGCCAAACGCCTTGGGGCGGCTCATTTTTTGTTTCCTTCTTTGCATGGCGTCTCCCTTTGCGCCCCGCAACCATCCAACGAATGGAAGGGAGCATTTAATGCCGCTTTCATGAAAAAAGCGGTCATATCATTATAGCCTTTGCCGCTCAGGGATGCAAGATGCATCCTTTCCGATTTTCAGCGATTCCCCCGCGTATACGTCTCTCACTTATTCGTCCGCCTTTTGTGCCACGAGCAGGAAGCGGTGGATCCGTCCCTCGATAACACCATTTTGCTCCAAGATCTCCTGCGCGCGGCACAGGCCCTTCAAACAGTCCCTGACGCTGAAGCCTGGGAATTCCCATTCAATAACGCGCGCGAACCACACGAGAGCTCCCACGTCCAAAAAGCGGATTGGACGAAACGCCTCGGCGGCCTCCAGTATCTCAAAGCCGACGTCCTCAAACCGGCGCCGAACAATTGAGAGATACTGCTGCGGAAAGGGAAGCCTCGGAGCCGGATCAAGCAGCAATTCCACAAGCTCCCTGTCGTTCTCCGCTCCTACCTGCTCGGTGATGAAAAGGCCGTTTGGCCGTAACACCCTCTCAATTTCCCGTTCATGAAAATCACCGTGCCGGTTGATAACCATGTCAAAGGCGCGAGCCTCAAACGGATACGGCTCCTTACCCCCGTCCGCGGCCCGAAAGTCCACACCCAAGGGCACGAGCTTTTGTCCGCATAGCTCGACATTGGGAGGATAGCTCTCCATGGCCACCAGGCGGTTATGGGGATGGTGAAGGGAAAGAAGGAATTCCGCGCCTCCGGTGTCGATATCCAACAAACGCATTTCAGGCTTCAGATACCTGCCGATAGCCTCCCGATAGCTCCAGGGAAGATTCTTCTCTTCCTCGTATCGTTCTTCAATGTGGGAAAAATCCCACCCGTGAATATGCGCTGCCGCCTCCTCATGTCGCCAGCGTTCTATCTGATCTTCCCATCTCATATGCCTGTCGCTCCTTCTCGTATTCGCTTTTTCATTGTAACATGACGGACACGCATTTACAACGGGCCAAGGATGCCGTCCGGCTTTTTCCCTTTCTGGATACTTTTTCGTTTTTTCTTCCAAACGTTACAGTTTGTTCACAATTCATGCAACAAAAAGACACGTTGGCTCGTCATAATAAATGTGAGGTGATCGCATGGGAACGATTTTCATTTATGAATCCAATGACGCACTGGCGCAGAAGCTTTGCGACTCCTTAAAAAAGGAGCAATACAACGCAATCCGCTGCGAAGAGACCGTGTTTCCTGAAACAACGGACGAGAAAGCTCCCTTGATTTTGTTGGACGTCCAGCTGAAATGGACGGCCTGCCGCCCGCTACTGGCGGCATTTTTGAAGCGCGGCTGTCCCATCCTTTTCGTGACGGACGACCGGAAGATGAGCGCGCATCTGCGCGCGTTGTACGCTGGCCGAAGCGAGGTGTTGACCCTTCCCTTCTCTCATAAAACGCTCAACGCCAAGGTCAAGTCCATGCTGGGCGAGGGTGAGACACTTGGCGAGCTGTCCGTGGATGAAACGGAGCGCGTGGCCCTTCTGGACGGACGAAGGATAGAGCTGACGGCCCAGGAGTTCGCGTTGCTTCTGGCTTTGATGGAAAAGCCGGATATTCCGGTCAGCCGCGAGCAGCTTTTGAGAACCGCCTGGGGCTATCAGAGCATGGGCGAAACCCGCACGGTGGACGTGCATGTGCAGCGCCTTCGCAAGAAGCTCGGCGGCGATTACATCGAAACGGTCTATAAGTGCGGCTATCGGCTCAAGATGGCGTAGGAACCGCCGTCAGATGAAAGGTCATGATTCCAAGTAAGGAACCATGGCCTTTGTCTTTCACTTCACATCCAGCTCGTACACCGTACAAAGCCTCAGTCCATAGCTGTCGAGCCCGAACAGCTCGTGATAGCCCTCCGGCGGGGCCACACCATAGATGCGGGCATAGGTGGTGTTGAAAAAGAGGTAGGGCGCGTCGCGATCCTTGGCAATCGTCAGGGAGGAGCGTTCCTCCTCTCCCAGCACCTCATAGCCCTTTTCGACGCCAAACCAGCTCATATCATCGCGCGCACCGAGCACGAGAGGCAGCTTCTCCTCGCGATCGGCCTCAAGGAGCCGCTTCATGGCGTTCAGGGTGCTCACATCCCAGTAATCCAGCTCCATTTCCGCCTCCGCGCTATCATGAGCCAGACGGTTATAATAGCCATATTGATAAGGATGATTGCGTGAAATATCGCCCGCCGTCCACAAAAAGAACAGGCACAGCCCCGCCGCGAACAGCCGGTGCATCCCATAATCCCCGCCAAATCTGCGTCCGACCGTCATAAACGCCTGAATTCCATGCGCCGCGAGCACGACGATGCCCGCGTAGACGAAATAGAAGTGACGCCAGCCGTTGTAAACCAGCGGCCTTGCGATGACCGCGTATAACAGAGGAAGAAACCAGCACAGGCTGGCCGCCGTAAGCGCAAGGCTGACCGGATCGCGCAGCGCCATGGCCTTCTGCCGCCATACGCGGCGCAGCGCCTGAAACTGACCGGCCGCCGCCAGAGGCAGCACATACATCGGCAGCGTGACAGTAATCATCCACGGCAGGTAATATCGTGGCAGCGGATTGACGGAATGCTCAAACACCATGCCGCGAAACACAACCACGCCCGGCCAGCGGCTGAAGTCGGAGGCGTTTATCAGGAGGTAGTGAAGATAGCCGATGGGATCCGTCCAAACCGCTGGGGTCAGCAGCGCATAAAAGACGAAATAGAGAAGGACGGTCCAAAGGGCCACTCCCGCCATGCGAAGCGTCCAGCGCCGGTCCGCTGTAACCAGCGCAACGGCGCACAGGCCCATCACGCCCCAGGCGAGCGCCCCAGCGATCTTGGTATTGGTCGCCATCGCACCCGCGAGTGAAAACAGCGCTCCCCGCAAAAGGACGGGCCTTTTCAGAAATCGCACGCCCAGCCAGAGCGTAAGCAGCACCAGCGTGAGAAGCACCATGTCCTTGTTGTTATAATGGCCTTCCGCAAAGAAGCGCGGGCAGAGATAGAGAAGCAGCATGCCCATCGCGCTCAGCGGGCGCGAAAGGCCCGTCTCGCGGCAAAAGCCATAGACGGCGAGCACACCCAGCATGAACCATAGCCATGTATAGGCATGCCAGACGACGGTCAGGCGTTCGGGCCGGTCGAGCAGGGAGGGAAGCAGCGCGGCAAAGGCGTAATAGGCGCATTCGCCATGATCCCTTTCGATGCTCTCCGAGATACGTCCGATCCCGCGGCTCTCGTACCAGCGCGCGGCGCCGCTGGCCTCTCCCAGGAGCTTTATGGCATACTCATGCATGTTTTCCTGGAGGATTAGCTGCTCGGCGGGCTCGTCGCAGGGCAGGCCGTAGTCCGCGCAGGAAGAAAGGCCGATGAGGAGCAACGCAAGAAAGAGCAGCGCCACCAAGGCGTCGGGAATTCTTTGAAAAATCTTCATTCGGCGGACACCCCCTTTCCAGGATTCTCATAAATATAGAAGATACATTGACCATAGGAACGGATCGTGACGCGCGTCCGTGACGGAGATGTAACCGCGTGGCTGAAATTCAGATAGGTCGGGTTGACCAGCACGAAGCGCGCCTCCTCCGCCCGCTCCGGTGGATAGACGCTGAAGCGGTTACGCAGTTCTTCGGGAAGCACGACCAGCGCCTTTTCGAGCGCGTCCCGCGTCCAAAGATCGGCCGGCGCGACACTCAGCTCGCCGTCCTCCGCCTCGGCCAGTTCGCAAAGCGCGTCCCGCGCGCTGATGTTCCAATAGTCCAGCTCGTTAAAGTCGGTTCCACGAAGGCGGACAAGGGGCTGATAATAGGCGTATTGATAGGGATGCTGGGTGACGATGCCCACGGCGCTGAAGAGCATACACAGGGAAAGCAGACCCGCAAGAGCCCGCCGTGCCCAGCGTCGGTGCGTGAGCCTCCACAATCGGTTCAGCCCCCAAACCGCCACCGCGAGCATCGGCCCGTAGACGAAATAGAAGTGACGCCAGCCGTTATAAACGCTCGTGCGGGTAAGCACGGCGAAGACAATGGGCACGATCCAGAGCAGGACGCACAGCAGGAGTGAAAGCCCCTCGTCCGTACGTGGACGGCGCGCGGCATATACGGTTGCGCCCGCCGTTCCCATGCCGATGAGAAGCAGCGCCCACAGCGGCGTGGTGGCCAGGATCATATAGGGCAGATAGTACCAGGGCAGGCGCTGCAACGTCAGATCAAACACCGCGCCACGGAAAAGCACACTGTTTTGCCAACGCTGGAATGATAGCGCGTTTTTCAGCAGATAAACGAAGAATGACGTCGGATCGCTCCAAAGCGCGGGAGTCAGCGCCACGTAGAACGCCATAAACGCGGTGGCCGTAACGCCCGCCACGGCCCACAAGCGGCCCGTCATGCTCTTTCGCGTCAGCTGACGGATCAGCACAAACAGCGCGCACAGTCCCCACAAGGCAAAGCCCGCGACCTTGGCGTTGGCCGCCAGTGCGCCAAAAAGGGCAAAGGCCAATCCGCGCGGGAACGTGGGGCGCTTCATGAGCGCAAGCCCCTGCCACAGCGCGCACAGCGTCAGCGACATAAGCGCGATGTCCTTGTTGTTGAAATGGCCCTGCGCGAAAAAACGCGGTGATAAAAGAAGCATAATGGGCCCCATCAGCGCCCATCCGCGCGACAGCCCCAGCTCGCGGCAGACGGCATAGAGCGCGAACGCGCCAAGCGCGAACACGCCCCAGCAGCCCATGTGCCAAAGGACGGAGCGCTGTCCCTCGGTCAGAGAATCGCTCATGACCACGTCGGCCAGCGGATAAAACGCCGCCACGCCATGGTCCTGCTCGATGCTCTCGGAAATTGGCGTGAGCACGCTGATGGTAAGCCTGTCCTCCATCGAGGCGCGCGCCTCAAACGAGCCTTCGTCCAATCCAAACGCGCGACCGTACTCCCACAGATTCATGCGCAGGATATCCATCTCGTCCATTTCGTCCCAGGTGGGGCCGTAATCACCGGCTGTCACAAGACCCAGCAACAGAAAAAGGGTAAAGAAAACCCCCACGCACCATCGAGGAAAGCGATCCTTCACAGGCAAGCACCTCACATATCTGTCGTATTATACCGCAGAAAGGCCGATTTTGGAAGGAGCGCACAAAAAGATACAGACTGTTGATCCCCCGTAGATAGACAGGGGTCGTCGCGCGAACAGCTCTGAACACACGGTTTTAGTGCAATAGAAATAAAAATTCGCTCCCAAGCAACGCTTGAGAGCGAATTTCGGATCGTCGACAAAGTGCAGGGGACTAAGGCCACCGAACCCACTTTATGGATACAGGCGGCCTGCCACGTTCCTCATACCGGATAAAGCTCAGATCACAAACCGGTCCATATACCGTTTGGATAGCCGCAGGGAATCCAGAATGCGCTCACGGCTGCCCTCAAACGCCCGATCCTCGACCTCGATACAGGTGCATCCGTCATAGCCGATGTCGGTCAGCGCGGAGACGTATTTGCCCCAATCCACATCGCCAAGCCCCGGGAGCTTCGGACTCATATATTCCAGCGGATAGGCCATGATGCCCACCTGGTTGAGCCTTTCGGGATAGAGCTTGATGTCCTTGTAATGGACGTGGAAGATCTTATTCTTAAATTCATACAGCGGCTGGAGATAATCCATCATCTGCCAGACAAAATGGGAGGGATCGTAGTTGATGCCCAGGTTCTGAGAGGGAAGAATTTCAAAAACCTTGCGCCAAATGGCGGGCGTGGTCATCAGATTCTGTCCGCCGGGCCATTGGTCGCGCCCGAAGAGCATCGGACAGTTCTCAATGGCAATTTTGACGTTCAACTCCTCGGCCAGCTTGATGATGGGCGGCCAGACCTCCTTCACCAATTCGAGATTTTCCTCGACCGACTTCGTCTGGTCGCGTCCGATAAAGGTCGTCACCAGGTTCACGCCCAGCCTGTGACTGGCCTGGATCACCTTTTTCAGATGGGCGACGGCGGCGGCGGATGCCAGGAGTACTTCAACATCATCAAGGAGAAGGCCGACGAGATTAACGCTTGTTCCGCACTTTATACGCCCTTGATGATCCGCGACTGCTTTGATGTGGCTCTCTCCGTGCTCAATGGCGAGGAGGTCGAGACCGTGAAGGTCATCCCCTCTCAGATCGTGGATGCCACCAACGTGGACGAGTACATCGATCCCTCCAACACCATCTATTGATCGCATATTTCACAGAAGAAAGGGCTGTGGCGGGTGCCATAGCCCTTTTCCTCCCTATGAGGACACGTTAGAACGGATGTGAACACATGAACCTTTCCATGCGTGGCATCGTAAAATCCTTTGGCGCGAACGACGTTTTGAAATCTGTTGATTTTTCGCTCCATGAGGGCGAAATTTGCGCGCTACTTGGCGAAAACGGCGCGGGAAAAAGCACGCTGATGAACATTCTGGGCGGTGTGCTTCAGCCGGACGCGGGGCAGATTTTGCTTGACGATAAGCCCCATACCTTTCAGAATCCCGCTCAGTCCCTGGACGCGGGCATTGCTTTTATCCATCAGGAATTGAATCTCGTCAACGACCTGCCCATCTATGAGAATATGTTCATTGGGCGGGAACTGAAAAAGAAAAACGGCTTTCTGGATCATGCCCGCATGATCGAGGAGACACACAGGGTCTTTGAGCGCATGGCGCTTACGCTTGACCCCCGTACGATGGTGCGTGATCTGGATGCCTCCTATAAACAGATTGTTGAAATTTCCCGCGCGCTTCTGATGAACGCGCAGCTCATCATTATGGACGAACCGACCACCTCGCTGACCGATCCCGAGATCGACCATGTCTTTTCGATCCTGCGCACGCTCAAGGAGCAAAAGGTGGGGATTGTATTCATTTCGCACAAGCTGCGCGAGGTGATGAAGATCTGCGACCGATATACCGTGCTCCGCGACGGCGTAGTGGTTTCGGAGGGAAGCGTCGAGGACGTGACGACCTCCGATCTGGCACGCGACATGGTTGGACATGACGTGCGAACGGAGCCGCTTAACCGAAACGCGCAGCTTGGCGACGAGGTGCTGCGGCTCGATAAGCTCGCGCTCGAACCGTATTATCGCGACATCAGCCTTTCGGTGCGCGCGGGCGAGGTGCTTGGCGTAACAGGTCTGCTGGGAGATGGACGCAGCGAAATCTTCCGCACGGTGTTTGGCGATCTTGGCGGATATGACGGACAAATCTATCTTTTGGGAAAACCGGTCACGATTCGATCTACCCCGCAGGCGCTGAAGCTGGGCATCGGCTATGTGCCCCGCAACCGCAAGGAAAACGGCATTATCAAGGATATGAACATCCTTGAAAATGGCTCCATCGTAACCTGGCCAAGACTTACGCGCCATGGTCTCATTGACCGTGGGGCGCAGCGTGAGGAATTTGAGCGCCAGAGGCAGGAGCTTCACATCAAGATGGAAAAGCCCGAGGATTCCATCACCAGCCTTTCCGGCGGCAATCAGCAAAAGGTCGTGCTCGCCAAGTGGCTGAGCGCCAGACCGTCGCTTCTCATCCTTGACAACCCCACGCAGGGCGTGGACGTAGGCGCAAAGGAGGAAATATACGATATCATCCTCCGGCTGGCGGAGCAGGGCGTCGCGGTGATCGTGCTGTCCAACGAGGCGCAGGAAGTCATCCGCGTATGCGACCGCGCGCTGGTCATGTACCACGGCAGCATACAGGCCGAAGTCAAGGGCGAAAGCATGAACGAACACGAAATGATGCGGCTGGCGACCGGCGGCTGAAGGTCGGCGCGAGGAGGAAAGCAATATGACGCAAGTAGCGAATCAAGAAAAGGAAACCTTCCTGCAAATGATCAAGCGGAAATGGAAATCCGAGCCCGTTTTTTCCACCGGCTGCGTGCTGGTTCTGATGATTATTCTGCAAACGCTGGCGCTGGGCTTTCAATTTGACAGCTTCGGCGCGTGGTTCACCAGCTGGGGCAAGAACTGGATCAACATCCTGCGCAATAACGCGGGCGTGGGTATTATCGCGCTTGGCATGACGTTTGTCATCATCTCCGGCGGTATTGATCTGGCCGTCGGCTCCACGATGGTTGCCATCGGCGCGTTCATCATGCTCTTTATCAACGGATATCCCGACGGCCTTCTGACCGCGATCGGCATCACCGGCGCGCCTGCGTACGCGATCGCTATTGTGGCGGGCATCCTCTTTGGCTGTCTGCTTGGCGGCATCAGCGGCGTGCTCATCGCGCACAGCAAGCTGCCCGCCTTCATTGCCACGCTGGGTATGATGAAAATCCTGCGCAGCGTGACCCAGCAGCTGATGCAGACCGCCGCGGTAAAGGTGCCCACCGGCTTCCTCGCCATTTCCAATACCAAAATCGGCGGCGAGGTCGTTCTGCCTATCGTCTACTGGCTGCTGGCCGCGGTCATTCTGCATATCGTCTCCAAGCGCACGCCGTTTGGCCGCCATGTGTACGCCATCGGCTCCAACGAGCGGACCGCCCGCCTCTCCGGTGTGAATGTCGAACGGGTCAAGGGCTTGGTGTATGTGCTCATGGGCGCTTTGGTCGCGATTACCGCGGTGATTCAGGTATCCCGCATCGGCAGCATGGACTACGCCAACGCGGGCAGCGGCTATGAGATGGACGCCATCGCGGCGGTTGTAGTTGGCGGGACCAGCATGAGCGGCGGCCGCGGCTCCATCGTGGGCACAGTGCTGGGCATGCTGATCATTTCCGTGATGAATAACCTTTTGAACCTGATGGGCGTTCCTCCCTTCCTGCGTGAGGCGTTCAAGGGCTTTATCGTCATCGCGGCGGTGCTTTTGCAAAAGAAGGAGAACGCCGCCTGATGCGCTTGAAAAGGGAGGAGTCAAACCATGCTTAACATCGGCATCATCGGCTGCGGCAAGATCGCGCAGGTACGCCATCTGCCCGAATATGCCGAAAATCCCGATGCAAGGATCGTCGGGCTGTATGATCTGAATCAGGAACGCGCAAGGGAGCTTGCGCGGGTCTACGGCGCGGAGGCATATCCCACCGTGGAGGCGCTGCTAAAAGACCCGAAAATCGACGCGGTGAGCGTCTGCACGGCCAACAACAGCCACGCGGACGTCGCTGTTGCGGCGCTTCGGGCAGGCAAGCATGTGCTGTGTGAAAAGCCCATGGCCACCACCCTTGAGGACTGCGAACGGATGCTTGAGGCCGCGCGGGAAAGCGACAGGTATTTGATGATCGATCAGAACCAGCGGCTGGCAGGTGCGCACCGGAAGGCGCGCGAGCTGATTCGGGCAGGAGCCATCGGACGGGTGCTTACGTTCCGCACGGCCTTCCGCCATGGCGGGCCGGAGACCTGGAGCGTGGATCCGGGACAAAATACCTGGTTTTTTGACAAGAGCCGCGCGGCGATGGGCTCGATGGCCGATCTGGGCGTCCATAAGACGGATCTGATCCAGTATCTGATGGACCAGACCGTGGTGGAGACCACCGCGCATCTGTGTACGCTGGACAAGAAATTTTCCGACGGTACGCCCATTACCGTGGACGATAACGCCTTCTGCCTCTACCGCATGAGCGGAGGGGCCGTGGGCACGATGACCGCCTCATGGACGAATTATGGTCCTGAGGACAATTCTACCGTCATCAACGGCACGGAGGGTGTGCTGCGTATCTATGACGACCCCGCGCACACGCTGGTGCTGATGAAAAAGGATGGGAATACCGAATATTTTGATGTGGATCGGATTCAGACCAACGACAACCAGACCAAATCCGGTATCATTGACCTGTTTGTCGCGCACTTGCTCGATCCGTCGGTCGAGGGCATCGACGCGGAAAACGTCATAAGCGCCATGCGCGCGGTGTTTGCGAGCATTGAGTCATCCGAAACAGGGCGCGGCGTGCGCGTGAATGGCTAAGGAGGCGGAAAAATGGAACGGATGATTGCGGTCAATTCCAACTGCTATCACGGCTATTCCATCGAGGAGGCTATCGTCGGCATCAGCCGCGCGGGCTTCCACTACATTGAACTGACGGCGACCAAGGGATGGACGGAGCATGTCTTCCCCGACATGCCCTTTGAACGCCTGCTCGCCATTCAGGATAGCCTTCAAAAGGCGGGGCTTAAGCCCTTTTCTATGAGCGGGCACTGCAACCTGATGGATCCTGAACGCATCCCCGATTTTGTGAAAAATATGCGCCTGGCCGCGTTCTTCGGATGCGATTATATCGTTTCCTCCATCGGCGAGGCACATCTCAAGGACAACGCCGTCGCGGACAATGAAACGGTCGCGGAGGCCATCGCCGCCCTCGTGCCGGAGCTTGAGCGCCATGGTTTGACGCTGGCGCTGGAAACACACGGTCACGACCACGGCACCGGCGCGGTCATGCGGGACATCGTGCGTCGCGTGGGTTCCGAACGGGTCAAGATCAACTACGATACGGCGAACGTTATCTTCTATGGCAACGTCGATCCCGCGGCAGACCTGGAGGCCTGCGTGGGGGATGTGGCCTATATGCATCTGAAGGACAAGGCGGGGGCGAGGGACGTATGGGACTTTCCCGCGCTGGGCAAGGGGTATGTGGACTTCCCCGCCCTGTTCAATGTGCTGGATCGCGCGCAGAATTCCTGCCCGTTTAGCATTGAGATTGAATTTACACAGGCCGGGCCCAAGAACCTGGCTGAGGTCGATCAGGCGGTTTTGGATAGCGCAACGTATCTGCGCGCCCATGGCTTCGAGCTGTAAGGAGGCATCGAAATGAAAATCGCGCTGATCGGACTGGGGGGAATGGGCACGACCCATTACCTCAACTACCAACACATTGCGGACGCGGAGGTCGTGGCACTGGTCGGCAGATCAGAGGCCGACCGCGAGCAGGCCCGTGAGTGGGGCCTTCCACTTTACGACACGCTGACCGAACTGTGTGCGCATGAGACGGTTGAGCTGGCGGACATCTGCGCGCCGACGTATCTGCATAAGCGGCTGGCGCTGGAGGCGATCGCGCTGGGGAAGCATGTCATCACGGAAAAGCCCGCCGCACTTTGCCTTGCCGACGCGCGGGAGATGTACGAGGCCGCCGAAAGGGCAGGCGTTCAGCTCTACGTGGCGCAGGTGCTGCAATTCACGCCCGAGGTGGAGCGGCTGCATGAGGTCGTTCGGGACGGGCGTTACGGCAGGGCGCTGGACGCATGCTTTGAGCGCCTGTCCGCCTGCCCCGGGTGGATTCAGGGCGGCTGGCTGTTCGACAAGAGCAAGAGCGGCCTCCTGCCCTTTGATCTGCACATCCATGACCTGGATGTGATCGTGAGCGTCTTCGGAGTGCCGGATACCGTCGGCTTTACGAGCTGCGGCGGGGCCGACAAGCCCTACCGCGAGCAGTACCGCTTCTCCTATGGCTACAGGAACGGGCTGCATGTAAACGCGGAGGCCGCCTGGTTCAATGCCCGCATCCCCTTTACGGCGCGCTGGCGCGTGTACTTCGAGCGCGGCATGCTGATTTCTGACGCGGAGGGCCTGCGCGGGTACGGCGCGGACGGAGAGATCACGACGTTTGACGTGACAGAGCCCATCGTGGTGCCCTGCGGTGCGAACCTGCCGCCCTGCGGCTGGTTTCTGCGGGAACTGAGCCATTTTGTGGCGTGCGCGAAGGAGAATCGGCCCTCCGAACGTGTGTCTAGGGAGCAGGTACTCGGGGTGCTTGGAGTGCTGGAGACACTGGAATAACAGGGAGAATGGATCGCGGGGTGCAGGGGACTCAGTCCCCTGCTGGGGTTTGGGGCCAGGCCCCAAAGCCTTACGTCGCAGCGTTTTCCCAGTGAGAGACGCGCCGACCTAGATGGGTCGGCACTGCGGCTCTTTGCGTATCTATGGGGTTTGTCGACAATTTGAGCCTCCGGCATGGCCGGAGGCTCAGGCCATCTATATATCGGGAAAAACAAAAAACCCGTGAATTCACTTTTTTGAAAAAATGCTGGACAAACGGATTATGGTTTGGTATAATAATTGGCGCTAACGTGCCAATATAGCTCAGTTGGTAGAGCAGCTGATTCGTAATCAGCAGGTCAAGGGTTCGAGTCCCTTTATTGGCTCCATTTTTTCGAGGTGTAGCGCAGTTTGGTAGCGCGTTTGGTTCGGGACCAAAAGGTCGCAGGTTCAAATCCTGTCACCTCGACCATTTTCACATCAGCTTGGGAAGTTTCCCAGGCTGATGTTTTTTGTTGCTTCCGGCCCGAAAAGCCCATAAAATCAGCATTTTTCAAGGGTGAACGTGACAATTTCACATTCTGAGCGCAGACTCTGTCGCACACAGCAAATCTCGTTTTTTTCACTTTTCTCGTTTTTCTTTTTTCCCGTGCGTGGTAAAACTGTGGTAGTAACCGGGGTTTCTGTGGTAAACGGTATTTCGTATTGAAAACGTTCCTGCGCAAAATTGGCCTCAAATGGCACTGCACTAGTCAACAAAAACTGGACACAAATTATAAATTTTTTTACAGCAAAGATT
>CAYQCL010000024.1:0-781 GCA_964416065.1 uncultured Oscillospiraceae bacterium
CGGCGCCAGCGCCTCCGCCCACGAGAAAGCAGTCGATGACTCCCGCGCCGCTGCCAAAGCTCGTAAAAGCGAGTGTCCCGCTGGTGAGCAGCTTCAGCTTCCAATCATAGGTGTTTTCCTTAACCAGATTAGAGGAGCCGGTGTACGTAAACACGGGCTGTGAGCTGACCACCGTCAGCGTCGCCGTGCGGCTCTGCACCGTTCCGGCGGCGCTGGTGACTTCGCAGCAGATGCTGTACGTTTCCGCCGCAGTCAAACCGCTTTTGGTGTAGGAGCTTGACGTCGCGCCGGACACAGCGTCCCCGTTGACATACCATTGATAGGTGTAGCTCGCGGGGCTTCCCTGCGTGCTGACGCTCACGCTGAACGCCGCGCTCGCGCTGGCGCTCTCCACCACCGATATATCGGCCGGATAGGATGCATCGAGCACCGGCAGGCTGCGTACCGTCAGCGTCGCTATACGGCTTTGCACGCTGCCTGCCTTGTTGGTGACCTCGCAGTAGATGCTGTACGTTCCCGCCGCCGTCAGTCCCGACGCCGTATAGGTTGAGCCGTTCGCCCCGCTCACCGCCGCGCCGTTTTTGTACCATTGATAGGTGTATTCCGCCGGATTTCCCGGCGTCGTGATCTGCACAAGAAAACTTGCCGTGACACCCGAGCCCGCCGTCACCGTCACATTGGCGGGATAGGCTTCATTTAAGACCGGCAGCTCGTATGCCTCGCCGCCGCGCCTGACGATTAAGCATTCCATGTTGCGTCGCACGTCCGGCCCTTCGGGCCG
>CAYQCL010000024.1:881-37182 GCA_964416065.1 uncultured Oscillospiraceae bacterium
TCCGCGCTGTCCCCCTTTATTCTCTTGTCTGCCGCTCCCTCGCGGCAGGGGCCCTTCCCTGCCTTCGGTCGCTATGGCATTGCGTCGCACGTTCCGCCTTCGGGCCGTCCGCGCTGTCCCCCTTTATTCTCTTGTCTGCCGCTCCCTCGCGGCAGGGGCCCTGCCCTGCCTTCGGTCGCTATGGCGTTGCGTCGCACGTCCGGCCCTTCGGGCCGCCCGCGCTGTCCCCCCTCATCGCACCACCTTCAAAATCAGAGGAATATCCACCGCCGGCCTGTCCTCGTAGCAGTACGCCGTGACGCTGCCTTCATTTGCTTTCACGCGCCCCACCAGCATCCACGCCTCCGTTAGCTCCGTTCCCGCCGAGGCGCTCCCCGCCCCGCTCATATCCACGTCCACGAACGGGTCGTCCGTCGCGAGCACTCCCGACACCGCCACCGTCTGCTCATAGGGCGCGGCCGCGCTCCAGCCGCCCGCCGTCAGCGTCGCGCCGTACCGCGCCGTGCTGGCCTTTCCCTCGATTCGCTGTCCCAAGCTCGTCCTCGCCTCGTCCAGCGCCTCCGTCAGCGCCCTTCCCTGCCTCGCGTCCAGCGCGTAGCCTGCTTCCTCCTGATCCAGCCCGTCATACACCTCCGACCTTTTCAGCCGTGCCTCAAGCGCCTCCGTCACCGTCGTCCCGCTTCCCTCGCTCTGCGCGATCTCCGCGCCCGTGATGACCGCATTTCCCTCGCCGTCGGGGGCCCTGCCGTTGACGAATGAGACCGATCCCTCGCCCGCTATGCCTCGAATGTTGCCGTCATATGCCCACAGTGCCGTCGCCTCGTCTCCGCCGAGAACGCAGCGGTACACACTGCCGACGTCCGCCTCGTCCGTACCGTTATAGAAGTAGCGGTCGCCCGAAACGGCGGCCGCGATGCCCGTCGGATAGGCGCGGCCCGCCGTATCCTTGCCGGTGACGGCCGTGCCGCTGAACGTCGTGGCCGCGCGCCTGAGACGGAACGTCATCTGATAACCGCTCTCGCCGCCCTGAAACGCGACCGCCGTCTCCGTGTCCTCCTCGACGCTGACCCGCATTTGCTCCATCATCACGCGATCGAGCTTTTTTTCGTCCAGCGTCCTGCCCTGCCTCGCGTCCAGCGCGAAGCCCTCCTCGGCGGTCGTCAGGTTGTTTTTCAGACCGCCCACCTGCGCCTCCTCAATCGTCAGATCCAGCTCCGCGTCAAGCCCCGTCATCCTCGCCTCAGACATTGCCGATCACCTCCGTCACCTGAAACGCCGCGTATTCCATCGGCGTCCTCACCTCATACGTCCCGTCCCCGTAGGGAATCAGCACGCGGATATCCCAAAAATACGTCCGCGCGGGCAGGTCGGTTTCCCTCGGGCTGAGGCTGAACACCGCCCCCGCGTCCTCGACCGCCTCCCGCTTCTCAATCAGCGCTTCCTCCTGCCTGGGGTTCTTCTTCACGCTGAAGAGAAGCAGCGTCCCCTCCGGCAGCTCACGCCCGCTCACCCTCGCTGAAAACAGCAGGCTGTCGCCGCGCGTCAGCTCGATGTCCAAACCGTTCAATCGTACCATGCCGTATGTCGGCGTCGCGCCAGGGCGCGCCGCCTGTCCTCCTTTTCTCCCTTGTCTGCCGCTCCCTTAGCTCTGTGGGGCCCTTTCCCACAGAGCCGGCCCAGGCGGTCCGGCGCGTCTCTCGCTTGAAAACGCTGCGGCGTAAGGTTTCTGGGTTGACGGAGGGAAGCGGGGCCGCTGTGCGGCCTTGCCCCAGACCCCGGCAGGGGCATAATGCCCCTGCACCCCATTCCTTTGTCAATACCCTGTGGCTTCACGCCGTCCGCTTCCACATATACACCGCCAGATACGGCGGCATGTTGTTATGCGCCGCGCCGCTGCCTATGGCGCCGGTATTGTAGGCCATGGCGTTGGCGGATTCCGTTCCGTTGGGACAAATGATGCTGTTCTGGCTCGTGTCGCGCTCGGCATACAGATGGGGCGCGTCCACATAGGTGTGCGTATGCGACGGCATCTCACTCACCGTCAGCGCATGCGCCGCCTCGCCGCCCGTCGTCCCCGCCGCGTAGGCATCCCCCGCCGCCAGCACAAATCGGTCCTTCAGCCGCTCCCACGTTCCCCCGAACAGCGTCGCGGGGCTTGTCTCGTCCACGCTCATGTAGAGACTCCCCACGGGGTGGGCGCTGAGAAGCAGCGCCGGCGCCTGACTGGCGTCCAGCGCGCAGCCCGGGTCGGTCGTGGTCAGGCTGCTGACGACGCTTTTCTTGTCCAGCTTGCCGTCCACCCGCTCCGAAAGCGCCTGATAGGCCACCCTTAGCGCCGTCACGCCGCTTTGCAGCGTCGTGATCACGCTTTGAAACCCTGTGCCAATGTCCTTCAGGCCCAGTCTGCCGTAGCGGCGGTAAATATCGTCCAAAATCTCCGTCAGTCTGACCACGAAGCGCCGCCCGTCCTCGTCCCAGCTCTCGGGTGCGCGAAGCGGCTCGTATTGGTGGATCGTGTTGTATTTTGGCATGCTTCCTCCTCAGTCAACGTCCGTCTCCGCCTCGATCTGCACGCCGCCCAGGAGCCGCCATGGAACGCCGTCCTCCGAAGCGATCGTCAGCCGAAACCGCCGTCCGCCGCCGCCGAAGCGCACGCGCCGCTGCGCAGGCTGACGTCCATCGGGCGGCGGGGAAAAGCGAAGGGCCTTGACCTTGGCCTTGCGCTCGGTCTCGATCGAGAGGCTCAGCATGGCCTCGCTTTGACATTCGATCGTCAGATAAACCGTGAAGCCGCCCTTTTTCACGTTCTTCATCCCCAGATCGCACCACGGCCCGACCCAGCGCATTCCGGCGGCCTCGCCCGCCTCCCACGCGTCCTCCCGCCAGCGCCACAGCCGCCCCGGCGTAGTCGCGCTGGTAAAATACAGCTCCGTCTCCGTGGGCAAAAACGCCTCCACGCTTACGTCCTCGCGCACAAGCCACGTCCTTTCAAGCGTATCGTAGCGAAGCACCGCGTTGTTGACCGCGCTTTCATCCAACGGCAGCGCGAGGTAGTACGCGCCTCGGTACATGCAGCCGGACGCGCCCTCCAGCGCGGCGGGATTCATGCGGCGAAACACGTTTTGGGCGTAATCCTGCTCGTAGCCCGTGGCGCTCTCGCCGTCGTAGCATAAAACGCCGTCGCGGCCCAGCATCAGAATGCGCGCACCGTCCACGGCCACGGTACCGGCATAGGGCGTGCCGCCCCCGTACTGCTCCTTGAACGTGTACTCGCCCGGGTTCGTCCCCAGGATACGCCAAATCCGTGTCCGCTTCAGCGCGATGAGCTGGCTTCCGAACGGGGTGAGCGCGGTGAAGCTGTCGCCGTCCCAGCTTGGCTGCATCACGTCGCCCGCGCCGTCCTCGGGGAATTCGTCGTTCTGTGTCCAGTTGAAGGGGTCGTAGGGCGCGGAATACACCAGCAGATCCGGATCGCCCAGAATCGCGCCGCCCCAGATGCGCTCGGCATGCCGCGCGATGACCCCGAATTTCTTGGGCGTGGGCACGCGGGTGGCGGTCATCGTGTCGCCTCTGACGCAGATCATGCCGTCATAGGCGTTGCTCAAAAGCAGCACGTCCACCGGCGCGTCGCTGCCATCGGGGTTCATTTCGTAGGCCACATAGCTCCAGCGGTTGCTCTGAAACGCCGTGACGTCCTCCGGCGGCGGGATGGGCTGCCAGCCGTCGGCCTCCCTGAGCATCCAATACAGCCTTCCCTCGCAGGCCGCGACCAGCACGTCATGCTCCCCTTCCTCGGTATGCCACCGGCGATGAAGCCTCGCCAGCGTCTCAATCGGCGCGGGCAGCGACGCCTCAAGAAGCGTACAACGCGCCATGGGGCTCAGCACGCCGCGCCTGGTCAGCGCGTTTTTGCACTCCACGGCGCACCCCGGGTCCAGCCCGATCCCGTCGCCGTACTGCACAAGCCCCGTAAACGCGGGAATATGCAGCGTCGCGCTTCCCGCGCCCTCATACGTCTGATTCGTCATCCTTGCCTCCTTACCATGGCAGACGGCCAAACCGGTTGTTTCTTTTTCCCCCGTCCCTTTCCTCGGCGCTCATCGCGCGCATGCGGCTGAGCGTCTCCTCAAACGCCGTCTGAAACATTCTTCCCCGGCTCTGCTTGACCGCGCTGCCGTTGCGATACACCAGCCACGCCGCCCAATCCGCGATCGCGCGGTGCGTCCACTCGGGGGTTTCGGGCGACGACCTCTCATGCGAAAGCGGCGGGAAACGGTCGCTGTCCGGCCCGACGTGCCCGCCGCCCATGGCCTCCACCAACCGGTCGTATCCCTCGTTGAGATAGTCCGTCAGGTGCGGCTCGAAGTCGCCCAGATCGTCCGCGTCATTGTTGGTCTCAAACAGGACGGCGTCCTTGAGTTCCTTCAGCGTCATCCTCTCTCACCTCGCTCAGAGAAAGGGATACTTGCGCTTGAGCTGAAGGAAGACCGGTATCTTCACGTCCACGCTCTCTCCGCGCCGGATGCTTGTGACATTGCCGTTGATGACCACCTGCTCGGTCTGATCCGGCTTGAGCGCGCCGCCCTCGTCCTCCAGAAGGGGCAGGGTGACGCGGACGGTGGGTGGGGTTTTTTCCTTCCTTGATGGCATTGTTGGGTCTCCTTTCCTTCTTTTCGGGACGGCGAGTCTCCCCGCCGCCCCGACGCGCGCCGTCTCAGCGGCCCTTATCCCCTGGAGCAGGTATGCTCCACTCTGACGATAAAGGCGTCCTGAAGAATGACGCTGGTAAAGCCCTGCACCTTCCAGGCGATGGTGCCCCTCTGTTCGAGGGGATCGGCTGCGCCTGCGCTGCCCGGGGGATTGATGATGATCCTGACGTTTTTGCCGTTGCCGCCCAGCTCGATATCGCCGTAGGCGTTCTGACCGTAGATCAGGGTCGCGTAGACGTCGATGCCGCTCGCGCCGCCGCCCTCGGGCACGATCATGGCGCTGTTGGCCTCCGTCCAGCCGGAGGTGACCGTGGAATCGGGCATCCAGCGGAAAAAGACCTTCTTCCCCTCGGCGTCCACCCGCTCGATGCACATCGGGACGTCGGCCTCCACGGAGGCGCAGCGGACGCAAACAGCCTTGCCCGCGAGGGCGCGCGCCTGATCCGGCGTAAGCGTCTCGGCAATGGTCACCGCCATATGGGCGGCGTCCGTTCCGGTCAGCGCCAGGGCCTCCAGCCCGTCCGCAAGGGCGCCGCCGGCGGTGAAGATCTTGGCGTTGGTGCTCTCGTAAAACTTCACCTTGTGCAGACAGCCCAGCTCGTAGCGCTCAAGCTTGCCCTTGTCCTGGTACTTCGCCGCGTCAATCCAAAGCGGGTCGTCGGTCAGGTCAAAGACCGCGTCGGGATGGATGACGGCGTGATAGAAGCCGTCGGGGAAGGGCTTGGCGTTGTTGCGATTGAGCGTGCGCACGGCCTTCTTGATCTCCTCGGCGGTCAGCCTGTTCTCCTGCGTGATGCCCGCGCGGCTCGTGCCGCCGCCCGCGTACTGGACGTTAAGGCCCGCGCACAGCGCGTCGCGGCAGATCGTGTCCAGGCTCAGCGCCGCCTGATCGCTCAGAAGCTGGGCCACCTCCCGGTGCATGTTGTCCAGCATGTAAAAATCCATCTCATCCGTCAGCTCGACGTGACGGCCGTAGGGCTTGACCGTCGCGCTCAGCGAGGTCTGCAAAAGCTCCTGACCGTCCGGCGTCACACCCTCCTGAAGCGGCTCAGTGCTCGCCTGAAAGGGCGTCATGCGGCGGAATTTCACCACCTTGCCGTTGTGCTCCGGAAGCGGGCGCTTCTGGGCGTCGCGGCTGTGCACCATCTCGGGCTTGGCGTTTTCAAGCAAGGTGCGCTCGTAGTAGTCGACCACGCCCGGCGCGACGCCGGACGAGGTCGTTTTGTTCATATGGTCGAATACTGCCATCTCGTTTCCTCCTTACTGTCTTAAGTCAAAGGTCTCCCCGCGCATGAGCGCCTCGTTCATGCGCCGAAGCTCGCTCGCGCTCATGCGGCGGACGTCGGGCGTGCCGCCCGCCCCGCCGTTGGCGCTCCTGACGAGCGCGGGCGGCGTCCGCGAGCCCGTGGGCCGCCCACCCGCACTTCGGAAGACATCCATGAAATCCCATTCGCCCGACAGCACGCGCCTTCGGATCTCGGGATCGTTTTGGTAGAGGCCCAGCACGTCCACCCCGCCCAGCTCGCCTATGGCCTTCGCCTGCGAAAACAGCGCCTGCGCCCGCATGCGCACAGCGTCATCGGCCTGAGGCGCCGTCTGCCCGCTCTTGAGCCGCAGGTATTCCAGCGCGCGCTCACGGCTGCGGAATTCGCCCTGCCGCACCAGCTGATCCGCCTGCGCGTCCATCGCGGCCTCCCGAAGCGGCCTGAGCTTTTCCTCGTACTCCTCCCTCAGACGCCGCTCCAGCGCCGCCGTCTCCCGCCTGACCCCCTCCTCGATGCGCCGCTTGATCCACCCGGGCGCGCTCTTTGTCTGCCGCGCCGCCGCGCCGGCGATCTCCCCTGCGTCATCGGGGGAAGAGGTCAGAGGGTCGGCGGGGTCGGCGAGGTCGGCAGGGTTAGCAGAGCCGACAGAGCCGTAGTGGTCAGCGGGGTCGGCGGAGCCGACGCCATCAAAGCCGCCGGAACCCGAAGGGCTGCCAATTCTGCCGACCCCGTCGGCAGAATTGCCAAACTCCCCACCAGAATTGCCGAAATTCCCACCAGAATTGCCGATTCCCGCCCCAGAATTGCCGAAATTCCCACCAGAATTGCCAATCCTCGCCCCAGAATTGCCAAACTCCCCACCAGAATTGCCGATCCTCGCCCCAGAATTGCCGAAACCCGAGCCATCGTGTAAGGTGGAATAGGCGGCGTCGTCCCGCCCCATCAATTCGTTTGTTCCGACCGTGTTTTCTTCCATGCTGTTCCTCTCCTTCTCGATTCAGGCCCAGACGAAAACGCCCAAGCCCGCGTATGCAAAAGGCCGCAGAGCGGCCTTAGCAAGCAAAACTCCATTTGGAAAAATATAAATGCTTTTCCCAATACTGTTTTCAGAACAAAAAACGGATTTTTCCTCCCCTCACGCCCGCAAGGGGTCCAGGGTCCTCCCTGGTCGGGGAGGATTGACGGAGGGAAGCGGTGGCCATGTGGGCCATTGCCCCGAAGGGGCAAAGCGACCCGAAGGATATCAACCGAAACGAGCGGAGCGGGGCAGGCTATCCGTGCGAGCACGGATAGCCTGTTTTCGCCAGAGGTGAAAATCGTGCATTCCAAATCAAAGATTTGGAATGCACGACCTCCACCAGTTAGTGCCCTCCGCGACGATTGAGGCTGCGGTCTCTCGACGTTCCCCCTACCCCTCTGGCCCAGCGGAGCGTCCTCCGCGCACACGCGCCGCGCATGACGCACCAACATGCTGCGTCGGCCAACAGACGTAAAAAAGCGGCTTGAAGAAACCCGCCGCGTTCCTTTTCACGCCCCTGCGGGCGCCCGCAAAGCCTCCCGCGCCGCCGCGACCTCGCTTTGCATCTGCGCCATCTCGTGAAGCAGCTCCTCCCGCTCCCTGACCATGGCCTGAAGCCGCGAGGCCATCTCCTGCCCTTGGGCCAGGAGCCGCCCCGCGCGCTCCCCCGCCTCGGACTGGCTCCGCGCCAGCTCCGCCGCCGGAAGCAGCTCGATCTCCCTGAGCGCGGGCAAAATGCGCTCCTTGCCGTCCACCGAAAGCAGCTCAAAAAGCACGCTCAGGGGAAACGCCTGCCCCGCCTGCGCGGCCATCTGATACGCCTGCATGAATAGCTCGTTCTGCGCCTGCTGACGCAGGGGATTGCGGCGCTGCACCTGCACCTCGACGATGTAGGGCGGCGGCGTGCGCGCCTCAAAGAGCCGCGAGGGGCTGACGTCCACGTCCCGTCCGGTGATGAACATCACGCGCCCCTCGTCGTAAAACTGGCTGATGAGCCACATCACCTGCTCCACAATCCGCGCGTAGCCCTGGTTGAGCGAGGCGGTGCGAAGCCGCGTGATCTTGCCGCCCGCTTCCTGCAGGGCGTTGATCGCCGTCGCCGCCGTGACGCCGCCCACGGTCTCGCCGCGCGAAAACTGGTTTTGCCCGCTGTCCTGCTTGATGTCGGCCTCCAGCTGATTCAGCTGCGCCGTCGCCAGCGACGTCAGCGGCGCAGACTGCATCCATTTCAGCGCCCCCGCGTCGATGCGGTCGCCCTCGATCACGTCCGCCTCCCAGTCCAGGAGCGCGTCCTTGTCAATGCCCGCGCTTCGATCCACCAGCAGCCGCCCCTTGGAGGCCATGCGCAGGTTGGTGTCGATGTAGGAGAAATAGCGGTTCACATAGCGCATCATCGGGGCCATCTCCTGCACCAGGCCGTCCCCGACCGGCAGCCCCTCGATGGGCGAGTACACATCCAAAATGAAGGGATATTGCCCGTGCGTATACACATTTTCGATGTGGCTCAGCAGCGTCCCGCCCGCGAGATACGCCACATTAATTGTGTATTCGCGTTTCTCCGCGTCATATTTCCGGTACCAGTACTCCACCAGCATCGCCCGATCCTCGTCGGCGGGATGCGTCTCCTCCTGCGCGTCGCTCACGCCAAGGCCGGAATACTCGCCGAAATCGCCGCTGACCTCCTTCGCGCGCTCGGGGTAGTGCTCTTCATACCAGCTGAGGGGATGCCAGCTCACCTTGAACACCGCGCGGGCGTCCTCGAGCCGCTCGGCGGCGGGATCCCACAAAAACGCCTCGATGGGCCAGCGGATAACGGCCACATTCCCGCGCCCGCCGTCCATGTCGGGATCCCAGGCGACCTGCGTCACCGCCGTGCCCGTGCAGAAGCAGTCCTCCACACGGCGGAGGTGCAGGGCCTCGTAGTTGTTGCGGTTCATCACAAAGCGCACCACATCCGTCAGATCCTCGGCCACCCGCTCCAGTTCCGCGCGCTCGGGCAGCATCACCGCCTCGGGCAGATTGTCCATCTGGTCGGCCACACAGTTGTTGAAGGTGGATTTGAGCGTTTGCAGCTGCATGGTGGGCTTGTCGCGGCGCGTATGTCCCGCGTCCTGCCTGGGATCCTGCAAAAGCAGAATCTTGCGCGCTTCCCTGGCGCGCTCGTGCATCTCGCGGCAGCCGTCGCGCCAGCATCGCAGCCTGCCGTAGGCCTCCCTGACAAGCCTGCGTTCCTCTGAGGTAAGCTCCTTGGTCATGAAATCCTCCTGTTCTCCTGAAACGGGGTGAAGCCGCGCCCTTCCCTTCGCACCCCGCCTTGGATGGGCAAGGGCCTCGCCATGAGAAAATAGCGCGTCTCGTCGTAGATATGATCCTCGGCCGCTGTGTCGATGTCCTCGGGCGAGGTGGACGAATAGCACAGGGCGGGCACGGTGCGGATAAAGTCGCGGCAGGTGGAGAAGACGCACAGCTTCGCCCTGCCGTCCTCCCCGAAGCGGAGCCGCTGATGAAGCTGCATCTTGCCCGCCAGCCGCGTGTTGTCGCCCGCGTGGAAGTACACGCCGCCCATGCCCGCCCTGGGCTCCATCTGCTCGGCCACGCTTTCGCCCCTTGACCTATCAAAAATCGCAGGGTCGGCCACGCGGAAGACGGCCAGATTTTCCCGCGTCTCCATTTCGCGCTCCCGAAGCAGAATCCCGTCCGCGATCTCGCGCGGCGTCAGCCTGATCCCCACGTTGGGCCGTCCGCTCTCGCACCCATACCACTCGCGATACCGATACGCGGTGCCGTCCGGCGCGACCGCCCACCACCCAACGCTGAACGGCCTCGAATAGCCGTGGTCGAAGCTCATATACCTCGGCCAGGAAAGCGGCACCTCAAACGGCTCCACCACATGCGTCATCCGTCTGTCTGCGTAATGCGCGGGGTCGTCCGTCCACTCGATGAACACCTGCCCCTCAAACGCGTTCCAGTCGCCGTGGAGCAGCGCGTCCCGAAGCGCCTTGGGCTTGCTTTCGAGCTGGAAGAGGTAATCCTCCCCGATATAGGGGTTCTCCGTCACCAGCGATGGGATGTAGAGCATGCGGTACGTCCTTTCGCGCCCCGTCTCCTCCGAGTGCACCGTGCGGGAAAAGACCTCCATCGGCGGCGCGGCGTCCACGAACAGCTTCTTGACCCACCCATGCCCGATGTCGCCCGGGTTGGAGCTGGATCGCGCGCACGGGTGGACGCCCAGGCTCTTCTTGGCGCGCAGGCGGGTTTTCAGGAAGTCGTAGATCTCCATCTCAAAGCTGGTCAGCTCGTCGAAGTAGAGCCACTGGATTTCCGCGCCCTTATAGTCGTAGCGGTCGCTTAGGTGCGCGCAGTGCCTGAAGCGGATGACCGATCCGTTCGGAAGCTCCATCTCATGCCTTCCCGCGTTGTACGTATACAGCCCCTCGGGGTAGCTCTCCCTGGCCTCGCGAATGATGGTATCCTCCAATTCGCCATATGTCCTGCGGAAGATATACGCGCTGGTGCCCGCGTATTTCAGACACCGGAACAGCGCGTCCATCACGATGGCCTTGCTCTTTCCGCCGCCCGCCGCTCCGCCGAAGAGCACCTCGTCCGCGTCGGACGCGTGGAACATCCTCTGCTTCCTTGTCGGCTCATACGCGACTTTATACCGGCTCATTGACCGTCCTCCTCACGTAAAGAGGGCATCCCCACCTCGGGCATGCCCTCCACGCAGACCTTGATTTCCTTCTCCCTGCCGCCCAGCGTATCCTTGAATTTCTCCAATGCCTCCTTGGCGGCCCGCAGAGCGACCATCGGGTTTTCGTCGTCCATCTGGTTCAATATGCGCCGCACGGCCCGCGCGTAGCACACCAGCTCCTGCCCCGCGAGCCTCTCGCGGTAGGCTGCCAGCACCTCCGGCTCGCGGAGCCATTGCCGGAGGATCTCCTCATCGCAGGCGGTTTTTTGAGCGATGTCGCTCAGGCTCAGCCCCTCGGAGAGGAGGGCCGCCGCCAGGTTCTTCTTTTTTTCTTTTTGCGCGTTTCGCATAGACTGTCCTTTTCTTTTTTTTGTGGTAAGGGAGGCGCAGGGGCTGGGGAATTTTCTTTTCCGCGGTTTCGCAAGCGTCGCGTTCCCCTGCGCAAGAAAAAAGGCTTTCGCACTCTAAGTGCATAAGCCTTCTAAAATAAAACGGGATTCTTTCCCGTCCTTCAGTGCGTCTCACGCGCCAGCCCAGAAAGAATTGTGTCCTAACTCACTCTTCATGAATTTTCGAGCTCTTCCCCGTTTTTCCACATTGCCATCATATCATAAAAAAGCCGCACTTCAATCACCGCTTCGTGGCTTTTCGTATCTAAAACGGGGCGGGGCATGCATGACCCGCCCCCATTGGGATGCTTCTCCTTACGGCTGATAATAATGCGTAATCCTGTCCACACGGCCGGAGGCGTTGAGGTGATATTGCAGCACCCAAACCTTGCTCGTGCTAGTCTGACAGGAATACTGCACGGTGCGGGTGCCGTCTTCATTGACCAGCACCTGCCCGACGTTGGGATAAGCATAATACAAACCGCGCGTGCCGTTGGGGGACTGCACCTGGCCAAAGTCCTTGTATACGGCGGCGATCTCTTCCTCGGTGCTTCCGAAGCCCACGCCGCGCGGGCCGGAGGCGATCTCCCGATTCATCTCCACGCGCACGAGAAGCCACTCGCTCCCGTCCAGCACAAACACAGCGTAGCCCCAGCCGTATACCAGATGCTGCGCGTCGGCGTCGAGGCTGAGATAGGTGGTGGGGAGGGTCTCCTGCGGCTGGCCGAAGGCGGCGGTGAAATCCGTAAGCTCGGTCTTGTTGAGCACGAAGCCGTCAAACGTATCCGCCTCCTTGTACATATCCAGCGGCCCGGGCTTGACGTCGAATTTGTAGCCGACCTCCAAGGCGGAACTCATCTTGCCGAACTGGTTGACGCACACGGCTCTGAGCGTCACGCGGCCAGAAGGCATCTGGATGGGCGTGCCGTCATAGATGGGGCTTTCGGTGGTCGGGGTCGATCCGTCGATGGTGTAATAATAGGTGAGCTGGGCCGCCGCCTCCTCGGCCTCCGCCTTGGTCATATCGGTCATCTCGCCCGGACGCAGCGTCACGCTGTAAAGCTTCTTATAGGTGTTGGGCGCGAGGCTGGCCTTGGGCGCAGGAGGCGTAGGATAGTAGAAGGTGTAGCTTACGCTGATCGGATCGCTGACGAGGTTTCCGCTGACGCATACCGCGCGCAGCTTGACCGAGCCCTCCTTGGGGACGATGGTCCCGTCGGTTGTGAGGATGCCGTCGTCGGGCAGGACGGCGTCGTCGTCCACGGTATAGTAGATGTCATACCCCTGCGGCGAGGTCAGCTGGATGTCTGTCTCCATCTTGTTGATCTCATAGCGACCGGCGGTCAGGTTGACCTGCGGCGATTCGGGAATATACTCCTTGCGCTGGAGGCGGAAGCTCTCCTTATCGGTATTATTGTAGGCCAGAAGCATCATGTCCGCCGCCTCCGGCCCGCGATCCTGCTCCTGATACATGCTGATCAGCGCGGTATATGCCTCGGTGCGGAAGCTCGATACCTCCGTGGCCAGCCTCAGATACATCGCCTCGGCCGCGTCGTCCTGAAGATCCAGCTCATAGGCGTTGGCCAGCAGTAGCAGCCCATCATAGTTGTCCGGATCGAGGATATCCGCGATGCGGAAGCTCGTAATCGCCAGTTTCACCTCGCCCACATCCAGATAGTCCTGACCCGCCAGCCAGTAAAACTGTCCGCTGACGCCGCCCCATTTTTTGAGCAGCGCCTCGCGTTCCTCCTGCACGAGCGGATCCTTTGTGTTCTGGGCCAGGGCGAACATCGCCTCGTTCGCGGAAAGGACGTTGGAGCGCGCGGTGGCCCGCTGGCCGGAATCGCTCCGCCGCATATAGACGTACAGCCCGCCCGCCGCGAGAATCACAACCGCCGCGATGATCACGCCGATGAGCATCCAGTTGACGCCCCGCCCCTTGACGGGGTGAACCCTCCCGTGCCGATTCTTCACCGCCGGTGCGCGCCCGTAGGCGTTGACCGGCACGCCGCGCCGCGTATCCGGCCTGCTTGATCCGCGCTCGGTCTGATACGTCGCCACGGGCCTGCGCCTAGGGGCGCGCTCCCCGTTTTCCACAGGCAGCGAGGACAGCTCGTAATCGCCGTATTCCTTGATTTTCTCAGGCCCCGAGGGCAGCGTGGGCGACGCCGTGTTCACACGTCCCTGACGAATCCCTCTGACCCCGGACGTCTGTCCGGAGCCTCCGGCATAGCCGCCCAGATACGCTCCGCAGTTGTCGCAGGTCAGGGAACCGTCCGGCATCGAATGTCCGCAATGCTCGCAAATCATGGCATACCTCTTTTTCTTTTTTCTTTTGGGGCTGACGTCCTGGGGCCCCCACGGGGGCCGCGCGGGGGGGTTTTCTTTTCTTCGCGGGGTGGCGCGCCGCGCCGGGGTTTTCCTTTTCTTTCGGAGCTGGCGCGTATGTGGCGCGGGGGGTGGTGAAAGGTGGCTTTTCTCCGCTGCTGATGACGTACCAACATGCTGCGTCGGTCAACAAACGTAAGAAAGCAACTTGAAGAACCTCGCCGCGCCCTAGCGCCCCCTATCAGGCGCTCATTTCTTCATCTCCCGCTGCGCCCGCTTCAGCGCCCGATAGGTCGGATCGTCCGACCAGTCCCTCACAGGCGCCTCGCTGCCTAAACGCTCGATCGCGCTCCTGATTTCGATAAAATCAATGTAGCTCACATCGTCGCTCTCGGCGACGTCCAAAAGCGCCTCCAGGGCGTGGTCGTCATCCAGCTTCGCCAGGTAGCCTGCGTATAGGGCCCGCTTTTTCTTGCAGGACTTGAAGCGTTCCAGAGCAAAGTGGAAGACGTCCTCGTCCCCGGGATAGTCCGCCAGCACGTCCAAAAGCGCCTCCTTGCCCTCCTCGTCCGCCGCCAGAAAGGCCGTCTTCGCGGGGCCGCGCACCCCTTCGCCCATCTGACGCAGACTCTCCAGCGCGTTGTCGAGGATCTCATCCTCGTCGTCGCGCTCCACCTGCCAGCGGATGAAGGTCACCATGGGCAGGGTGCTCTCCAGCTGCCGGAGCAGCTCGATCGCCGCCATGCGCGCCTCACAGGGCGCACCCTTGTCCGAGGCCAGCTTGAAAAGCGTCTCCTCGTCGCCCAGCTCCTCCAGCCTGTCCAGAAGTGGATCCGGCACGGGTACGCCTTTCTCGATGTATTCACGCAGCAGCGCGCATAGCTCGCCCGCGTCCTCGTAGCGCTCAAAGTACGCGCCAGGCGCCGCACCGTCCAGCCAGTCTGCCGGCGTGTTCAGCCAGCGCAGATAGACATCAGGCACGTCGTCCTCCATGTCCTCCGCCCGCTTGTAGCGCGAGCGGTTCTTTTCAATCCAGTCGTTGAGCACCAGCGTGAAGCGCGCATCAAAATCAACGATAGCCATGGATCTCCGCCTCCGTCTCGACCATCGCCAGCGCCTCCATGTATTTGTACATGAGCGGCCGGTTCATGAAAAACTCCGTGGTCATGGGAACCGCCGGCAGATGCCTGATGCGGGTGAAGTACATCGCCAGCGCCATGGGCCAGACGTCCTCCTTGTCGTTGAGAATGTGGAGGCGGCCGGCCTCGGACAGGGTGTGCATCAGCTCGAGCGCCCAGGGAACCAGCTCCTGGGTTTCCGCCAACGCCGCCGCCTTCTGAATTTTCTCCGTGATCGCAAGCTGAACCATGCTGGGTACGCTGTCTCCGTCCTTCCTAGGATCCGCCATGATCAATCTCTCCTTTTCCCAAACCAAATACGGTGGTTTGATATTCATATTGTAAAGCAGGAGCATCGCCAGCTTCTTCAAGTCGCGCTTCGTGGGCGTCATGACGAGGATTTCCCTCAGCAGCCGCTCCCGCTTTTCCTTGCCCATTCCCTCGCTCACCAGCTCCAGCATGCCTCCGGCCCAATCCACATCCATTGTGAGGAAGAACAGGAAGCGCTGGCGCATGTTCTCGTCCTGCTCGATGACCCTTCCAAGGCCCTCGGGATCGTTCCCCATGGTCGTGAGCACCGGCCGGACAATCTGCACGATGTCGTCCGCCGTGTGCAGGCCGTAGAACGTAAACAAGCTTGACGCCTTGCGCGCGATCTCGGGGTCGTCGATGTCGCGCATGCGGTTGAAGGCCACCTCGCCCACGATGTCGTCGGGGTCGATCTCCCGACAGATATGCATCAGGCCCTCGGCCTCCTTCAGCCGCCCCAGCTTCAGAAGCACGATCGCCAGATTGTAGCATGTCGGATAGCTCTGGGGATGGCGTCGGTAGCTGCGCTTGAGCATCGCGCAGGCGATTTCCAGCGCGCCCTTCTGCTCGCACAGGATGCACACCGTCGTCTCGTCCGCGGGTTTGACCGCCCTCTGCGCCGCCATGATCAGCGCGTTCCTAGCCTCGTCCTCCTGCCCCAGCTCCCCAAACAGCGTCGACGCCAGAATCGCGGTGTGCGAACCGTACCTGCCCTCTCTCACGGCCGTGCGCAGACGGCTGAGCGCCTCGTCCGTCTTGCCCTGCTCCTTGAGGTACGCCGCCCAGACTACCTCGCGCCGCACGCTCGGCCCCTCATAGGGATGCGCCTCCGACCGCCTGAGCGCGCGCTCGGCTTTTTCAAGCTCGCCCTTCTGAATGCGATTCATCGCGATGGACAGCAGCCCCTCGAAGCGGGCCCTGCCCAGGCTATAGCGCTTCAGCGCGCCGCGCGCGTTGTAGGCGTCGGCCGTCCATTCGGGATACCTAGACAGATGCCTGACGCTAAACCGCTTGAAGGCGTCCTGCGCCTCGTGCTTTCGGCCCAGACCGATCATGTTCATCGCGATCAGGCCAAACAGCTCCTTCTTCGTCGGATCGGCGATAACCGCCCGAAACGCCTCGCGGTTGCTCGCCTCGAAGCAGTTGAGCCTGTTGAGCGTCGCGGCGTAGCAAGCGCCCGCCTCCGGTTGATAGGGCTCCATGCGCGCCGCGTGCCTTTCCAGCACCGCCGCCCGCATGAGGTCTCCCGTTTTTCTGACCCTTTCGGCCCTGTCGAGCCAATAGGCTACAGGGCGATCGAACATATCTCCTTGATTTTTCATTTGTCCTCCTTACGCGTTTTCCTCCGATTGAGAAGCCGGATGAGATCCTGCTGAGTGAAACGCTCTGTTTTTTTGCAGAAATGGCAGGTGAGCTCGGCTCCCTCCTGCTCATCCTCAATCATTCGTTCAAGCTCCTCCCGACCCATCGCGATGAGCGCCGATTCCATGCGCTCGCGCGAGCACGTGCAACGATAGGAAAGCGGGCTCTCCTCCAGGACGACCGGCTTCATTCCCTGAAACCAGCCCTCCATCAGCTCGCGCATGTCCGCCGCCGCCAGCTCGCGGCTGATGTCGGCCATCATCGGGCTGCGCAGCTCGAGCTGGGAGATGATCTCGTCGGGGCAGTCCGGCATCGGCTGGAGCAGCACGCCGCCCGCCGTCAGCACCCTCTCGCCGCTGACCAAAACGCCCAAGCTTTGCAGGGTCGGGGTCTGCTCGCTGGTCAGATAGTAGTTGGCAAAGTCCTCGGCGATCTCGCCGGAAAGCAGCGGCACCTGCCCCACATACGGGCTTTTGAGCCCCTCGTCACGCACCACGCTCATGCGCCCCGCGCCGCCCACGGCCCGTCCCACGTCGAGCTTCCCGTTTGGCTTGAGCGGCATTTCCAGGCCGGGGTTTTCCACGTATCCGCGCACGCTTTCGCGGTCGCCCGCGCACACGATGCGCCCCAGCGGCCCGCCGCCGTCGATCGTCACGGTCACGCTCGCCCGCTCGCTTTTGAGCATCGCCCCCAGCATCGCCGTGCCCATGAGCGCGCGCCCCAGCGCGGCCGTCGCCACGGGGCTTGTCACGTGAATGGCGGCCGCGTGGGCGACGGTGTCCGTCGCCGTGAGCAGAAGCCCGCGCACCATGCCGTCCATCAGCGTGATATGCAGCATCCTGTCTTCCATCGTATCTCCCCTTACTTTTCCGCCGGATCGGTCAGCCTTTCTCCCACGGCGGACGCTTCCTCATTGGGCTTTCTCGCCCCGATGAACCAGCGCAGCTCATGCTCCCCCGGCGGGGTGAGCTTTCTGTCCGCGAAGAACCGCACGTCCGTAAAGCCCACTCCCTCGATCAGCTCCCGCAGGATATCGGCCCCGTGCATGTATTGCTTCTGATGCTCGCCGATGCGCAGATAGGTCTCGTCCTTCTGCCTGACGAAAATCGCCAGGTTCAGCTCCACATACCGTCTGGCGCGGTTGAGACGGTTCTGCCACAGATAGGCGATGTCGGGCGTCTCGTCTCCGATGAAATGGTCGCCCAGCACATGCTCCAGCTTATAGGGCGTGCTCAGATCCATGAACAGCCCGCCGCCCTCGCGCACGGCCGTGTACGCCGCGCGCAGGAAGTCACTCAGCTCGCCCGCGTCCTTTAAGTAATTCAGCCCGTCGTTGGTACACAAAACCGCGTCCATGGAGCGGTGCAGGTGCAGCGAGCGCATGTCCTGCCTCACGAACGGGATCATCGCGCCGCATTTGCGCGCCTTCTGCGACGCCTCAAACAGCATATCCGGCGAAAGATCCACGCCCGTCATCTGGTAGCCCATGCGGCTTAATTCGATCGTGATCGAGCCCGTGCCGCACGCGCACTCGCAGACCTTTCCCCTGGGCAGGCCATAGGCCTCCATCAGCGCGTGATAAAAGCGCGCCCAGCCGACGTAATCCACATCGGCCATGAGCCGGTCATAGACCGACGCAAACGCGGTATACATGCCTCTCTCTCCTTCTTACGGCTTTCGCCTCTTCTGTCCGATCAGCCCGCCGATGCGGCCCGTCTCCTTGGCGCTCAATCCCGCCCAGCCGACCTCGCGTACCCGTTCGAGAAGCCCCAGCTTCTTGGCGATTTCATACTTCATGCGTTCCTCGCGCGTCAAACAGGTCAGGGCGTTCCTGCGCGCCGCACCGTTAAGCGTTTGATTTTTCATGGCTCTCCCTTCCTTTCTTTAGATAGGGTGAACCGTTCAAGCGTTTTCATTCGCCTTGGGGCGTCTGATCCTCCTCTTCGTCCTCATCGTCTTCCTCGGCGTACAGCCCGCGCCCGACCTGCGCGCCCTCGATCAATCGTATAAGGGTACAGAATATATTATAGCATAGTTTGAGTGGTTTATCTACGGCGGCGTTGAGGCGCGCCCGCAGGCGCGTTGGCATTGCGCCAGGCGAGCGTTGCATGGGCCCGCCAGGGCGTGCGGGAAATTCGGCGGGTTTCGCTCGCTGTTTTATCTACGGCTGTTGGCCGACGCAGCATGTTGACGCGTCTTGCGCGACGCGTGCGCTCGGAGACGCTCCGCTGGGTCAGAGGGGCATAGGAAACGTCAAGATTCCCCATGCCCCTCTGGCCTTCCTGCCGCAGCCTCAATCGTCGCGGAGGGCGCTGGCCGTGGAGGTCTTGCAAAAGCCATTTTGAATACACCGTTTTAGTGCAACAGCGAAAAAAATCCGTTCTCAAGCGTTGCCTGAAAGCGGATTTTTTGTGCATGTTTTTTGAGAAAGAGCTTTTTGCAACAGGCCCACCCAACTCGTTCGCACCCTCGGTTTGATCGTCTCGCAAGGCGATGCCGCGCCATCCGCTTGTCAAACCTCACGCCTTCGGGTCGTTTTGCCCTTCGAGCAAGGCGCACAGGGCAATCGTCCTTTTTTGAAAAAGACACGATCTTCCGCTGTTCAGAAGCGGACGCTGATCATATCGTCATCAATAAGGCTTGTATCCACAAACAGGGTCAGGCGATGATCCTCTCCCTCAAGCGTCATCTTAAGCTCGATGAGCGGTTCGGTCAACCTATCGCCATTCTCATAAGCGTGGTTTTCCATGCGGCCGCATTCAACGTACCAGGAATCACCAGCGGCGGCGCTGTTCAGGTGAAGAACAAACATCAGCTCGGGCTGCTCATAGCCGACGGTTTTCAAAATCGCATTCACATATTCAATGATCTCATCTTCGGGGACACATGGGTTATTGGGATCGATCACGCCGTGGTTGAGCAGGGCAAGGAAGTCCTCCAGCGAGCCTGAGGCGGAGATCGCGTTGATCATGGCGAAATTACCCTCCCGCGCGTACTGGATCGTGTCGGTAAATCGATTCGCCGCTATAAAACGCTCTTGCTCAGTCAGCTGGCCGTCGTACTCATTCAGCAGCTCATCCCAGCGTTCGATGGCGGCGGACAGAGCGGCTTCGTAATCAAGATTGTCATCTTCGGCAAAAGCGGGCGCGCAGAGCAGCACGACGCTGCAAATGAGAACAAAGAATCGAAGGAGATTTCTCACTGTGCTTATGCCTCCTTATTTTTCAATCTTTAATCGAAAACTTTGCATGAACGGAATAATCAGCATAGTCGGTTTTTGAGAATTTGACATAAATAGTACGGCTTGCTGGGACAGTCAATGGAACTGAATAGTCCGCCGCTGTCGTCGAAACAGTAACAGTTTTTGAACTATAAGACGTCCACTTGCCGCCTGAAGTAAGATAGTACGCCGTGATCTTTAAAGACGCTTTTTTGTCGCCGGACAATTCCAGATACGCGTTCGACAAGTTTGAAGCTTTCTTCCAGATCAGAGTAGAATGTTAAGGTCACATAGGCATACTATATTCAAGAAAGCCAGCAAAACAATAAATCGTTATTGATCGTTGATATACATGGAATTTTTTTATGCCAATAGCTGGGTGAACAAAGTACATAGCCCAACGGAATCATCACCTTTCCAGCATTCCCTGTCGCAAATAGTGTTTGCTTATTAAAAGCCAATGCAAAAGCATAGCTCTTCCATCGTGTTTTCAGACGGGTCTTTCTGCCATTTGCACATTGAAAAAATCAATATTTCAAAAGGTTCTTCGTCCTGATATCCGGAAAGTCCGATGAAAAACTGATAGTATGGATTCTCGCGGATCTGAGGTCCCTGTCCGAATACTCATACTGTTTCTGGATGATAAGGGCACCAAGCGCTGTGCGCAGCGGCTTAACCGGCATTCCCTTTTTGTCCGGGAACAGCATACTTTTCCTCAATCTCATTCCACAAAGTGCAAGGTTTTTGAAAGAAAATGCTATTTTCATGTACTTATATTATACCAGATAACAGATATAAAGTCAACATTTTTAAGAAATGTAAGTAATTTGTATTTACACAGTAAATTTCCAAAATAAATGCAACACTAGAGAAAGTGTTGCTTTTACTTTGGAAATTCACGTTTGTATTTGCGCTAAGCAGACACTAAATAGTTTTCGTCCTTCTGCCGGACGAAAATCGCCAGGTTCAATTCTACATACTTCCTTGCCCTGTTGAATCTGTTCTACCATAGATAGGCGATGTCGGGCGTCTCGTCGCCGATGAAGTGGTCGCTCAGCGCATGCTCCAGCTTATAGGGCGTGCTCAGATCCATGAACAGCCCTCCACCCTCGCGCACCCGCTCAAGAAGCCCCAGTTCCCTGGCGATCTCGTACTTCATGCGTTTTCATTCGCCCTGGGGCGTCTGATCTTCCTCTTCGTCCTCATCGTCCTCCTCGACATACAGCCCGCGCCCGACCTGCGCGCCTTCGATATTGGGATTCAGGTACTGATCGAAGACGGCGTTGGAATAGCTCGCCCCCACAAAGCGGCTAAGAGAAAAACCAATTAAGATGTAATACAGTGCGTAAATCATCAAGGCATAAACCATATACGGCGTAAATAGTGACACAAGCGCCGCCAGCAGCGCCGGCACAATGCTCAAAAGCTTCAGCCCCACCGTCATCGGCAGTCTTCCGATGGCCATAATCAAGCTGTTGCGGATGAGGTTTTTATACGTCAGATCATACGTAACCATCTGCGGGTAGATATACGTCAGCGAGCACATCCACACCAACACCACCATCACGCACAGCACCTGCGGGATGATGAACCAGCTCGATGACTGCTGCGCCATCTCCCCATAAAAGTTAAAGCAGACATAGAGGATCAGCGGCATCACGCTTGTGATCAGGCTAGTCAGGAGCGCCTGCTTCCAATTGGCCTTGACCGCGTCGCGAAAATCCGCCCAGATGAAGGCGTGTTCATCGCGCGACCAATTGCGCGTCACATAGCATAGGCCCGCCGTTGCGGGGCCAGTGATCGCGAACGTGGGGATAAAGAGAATGAGCGCCTGCAAAATCAAGCCCTTCATACCCTCTATATATTCTTCGTTCAACTGCAGAAGCGCCTCTTGCGCCAGCTCGCCCGCCGCCGCCTGATCCTGCGCATCCACCAGCGAATTCAATCCGCCTAGGGTCATCAAAACCGTCCAGCCAATGACGAGAATTGCCGGGATCCACGCCACCACATACATCAGGTTCAGCCTGACCAGCGCCGAAAAACGGATTCTCAGCATTTCCCAAAACAACTGCCATCGCGTCTGCGGGAGATCCTCCTTCGTATAGTCGCCTTTGCCACTTTTCCCATAATAGTAGCGGTTCATGAGCTTATCAAACATCTGTACTTCCTCCGATCATATAGATGTACAGGATATATTATAGCATACTATTTTGAAAAAGAAAATTAGAAGGAGATAGAGGATGACGCCTTCGAAGCTGTTAAGCGGCTTTTTTTCATGAATGTTGACCTGCCGGTCATTGCGGCAAGAAATCGTGCGAGCGCCCGTGAAGGCGCGCGAACAGCGCGGCGGGTTTCTTCAAGCCGCTTTCTTACATTTGTTAGCCGACGCAGCATGTTGACGCGTCATCAGCGGCGGAGAAAAGCCGCCTTTCACCATCTCCGCCATATACGCTCCGCCCCGCAAAGAAAAGAAAATCTCCGCGCGGCGCACAAGCGGCAAAAAAAGGCCCCAGGCGCCGCGCGGCCCCCCGTGGGGGCCACCCCCACCCCGCAAACAGGACGCCACTCTGAAAAAAAGAAAAAACCAGGCCCTCTCCCAGCCTGGTTTAAAGAAAAGACCGATTTTAATTATACACCCTTACCGGCAGTACCAGATACAAATAGCTGTCCCCATCCATTGGAGAAATCACGCAGGGGCTGACGTTGGTGTTCATGCACAGCGTGCAGCAGTCCTCGTCCACGTTCCTGATGACGTCGGAAATATAACGCGAATTGAACGCAATTTCGATGTCCTCTCCCTCAAGATGCGCGTCCAGCTCCTCCAGCACGTCGCCCAGCTCGCTCATGGAGGTGATGCGAAGCTGATTCTGGCTGGCCTTCATGCGAATGAGGTTGTTCTTGCCTTCCTTGGCCATGAGGCTGGCGCGCTCGATGGCGTCCTGAAGCTCGCGGCGCTTAACCGTCACGCGGGTGAGCCAGGAGGTGGGCAGAATCTGACGATAGTTGATGTACTCGCCCGCGAGCAGACTCGTTACCAGCGTCGTCTCACCCATGATGGCCATCAGATGCGTCTGATCGAAATGGAAGGTCGCCATGGCCTCGTCCTCATCGGACATGATATGCGCCAGCTCGTTCATCACGCGCCCGGGCACGATCGCGCTGATTTTCTCGACGCCCTCTGGCAGGACATAATGGTCGTGCGTGCGCTGAAGCGCCAGACGGAAGCCGTCCAGGCCGACCAGACGCAGCTCGTCCGCCGTGATCTCCATCAGACAGCCTGTCAGCGCCTGACGGCTCTCCTGAAGCGCAATGGCGAACGTCACTTTGCTGATCATGTCGCGCAGCTTCTTCTGCGGGAAATGCAGGGCGTGCGTGTTGATGATGTCCTTCATCTGCGGGAACTCATCGGGAGACATGCCGGTGATGGTCGAACGGCTCTGGCAGCAGCGGATGGTGACCGCCATCTTTTCGTTCATCGTGAAGGAGACGGCGCCCTCCGGCAGCTTGCGCACGATTTCGGTCAGCAGGCGTCCGGGCAGAACCACGCAGCCCGTTTCCTCGACCGTCGCCTTCACACGGCTTTTGATGCACAACGAGCCATCCGAGCACATCAGCTCGATTTCATCCTCTCCGGCGGTCAAAAGCACCCCCTCGAGGATCTGCATCGCGGGACGGGAGCTCAGCGCCCTCGTCGCGTTGACCAGTCCGCTTAACAATTCCTGCGCGGAGCATTCAAATTTCATTCGGTGACCTCCAAAAAAACATTGTTGTAGTAGTAGGAATCTATATATAGAAGTAGTAGTAGGGGCTGTGGAAAGCGTGGAAAAGTGGTTTTCCATCAATGAGCGCCTCAAAAATGCCCTTGGAAAACCCAAGGAAAACCAGAAGCTTTTCCATAGCTTTTCCTTGTGAGGGTTCACCCCTTGAAAGAAGAAGGAAACCTTCCTCCCTCTTTTTTCGCCCTTGAGGAGGGAAAATCCTGCCATAAAGGGGAAAAACCTTTCGACAATTCAAGAAAAAATCGGACGAAAAAATGAGGTTTTCCACATTTTCCACACATAGAGGAAAAAGAATTATGGAAAATAAAAAGAAAGAAATCGAAGGGTTTGCGAAAAAATCTCCTTGGTTAGCCCACAGGGTTTTCCACATTCAGCCTTCCGTCTGCCCGTTCAGTTCCCGCGCGAGCGCCTCGCAGGCCGCGTCCTCGTCCGCGCCGTCGGCAACCAGCTCCATTTGTCCGTCCTTGGGAAAGGATTGGGAGAGGAGCCCGATCATGCTTTTCAGGTTGAGGATGATTCCGTCCCTTTCCAGCGTCAGGGTGGCGTGAAACCGCGAGGCTGCCGAGGCGATGCGCGCGGCGCGCTCACGGGTAATGGGGAGCTGTCCCCTCAGATCAATCCAGCATTTGCACATGATGGTTTTCCTCCTGTATTTCCGTCGCTTGAGCGGAAGCATTTTCAATTTCATCCGCCAGCGCCATCAGCCGGCGCATGCGATGGTTGACGCCGCTCTTTCCGATCGGGGGAGAGAGCATGGCGCCCAGCTGGCTTAAGGTGGCGTCGGGCGAGGAAAGGCGGGCGATCGCAATTTCCTTCAGCGCCTCCGAAAGCCCCTCGAATTTGTCGCTTTCTCTCAGCCGCCGGATCGCCTCGACCTGATGGCGGCTGGCCTCCATCTGCTTTTGCAGATTTGCCTCGTCGCAGTTCATCGCGCGGTTGACCGCGCCCAAAACCTGGCGCTGGACGCGAAGATCCTCGATGCGCATGACTGAGGCGTTCGCGCCCATCGCGGTGAGCAGCGTCAGAATCTGTTCGCATTGCTTGAAATAGAAAAAGCGCTTTTCGCCGCGCGCGCTTTCGCGGATGGGCAGCCCCGCCCGCTGGACGCACTTGGCCAGCGTCTCCCGCGACGGCGGATCGCGGAAGCTCAATTCCAGATGGTAGCTCTGCGCGGGATTGGACATCGTGCCCCCGCCCAGAAAGACGCCGCGCAGATAGGCCCTCGCGCAGCATTGCCGCGTAATCGCCAGACGGGGCGAGGTCGAACGGAGGGAAACGTCCCCGTCAGGCCTGCGCTCCATCATGCCAAAAGCCGAAAGCAGCTCCGGCGTCCGCACCGGCCCCAGCGTCAGCACGCATTTGCGCGTTCCGCCAAAGCGCGCGGTCGTCAGATAGTGAATCTGCGGGCTGATCCGCAGGGCTTGGGAAAGCAGCGTGTAGGTTCTTTTGGAAACGACGATGCTTTCGCTGATGAACTGCACGTTGAGCTTTCCCCGTCCCAGCAGGCTCAGGCTGCCCGTGGACGCGTACAGCCCGCACAGCTCGCTGAGCGCGCAGCAAGGCTTGTCGTCCTTTACAAGCGAAAGCTCCTTTTTTAAATCAGAGGAAAAGGACATTCGCCCTGCCTCCTTTACCGTCTGTATCTATTGTACCCTTATAAGAAACGATCGTCAATGCGTTTTGACGGCTGAATTCAGAAAAAAAGCAGAGGGGTATCGACAAAGAAGGGAGTACAGGGGACTGAGTCCCTTGTACCCCGCCCTTTGTCGATGGTGTGAGGGCCCTAACCGTCCCCCCGCCCGTACCATCGGAAACAATCGAAAAGAGGCTTGATTTTTTTTTCAAAATCCGATAGAATGCTTTTCTGTAAGACGCGACCGTTTTGAAGAACGTGCAAACTTTCCGTTTGCGCGTTTTTTGATTGGGTCGAAAAGAGAAAAGGAGAACCTTCTATGACGAATAAAATGGCGGTGATGCCCATCGGAAGGCTGGTGGCGAATATGTCGCTGCCGATGATGCTGTCGCTGCTGGTGCAATCCCTTTACAACATCGTCGACAGCATCTTCGTCTCGCGGATCGGCGAGGACGCGCTCACGGCGACGTCCCTGGCCTATCCCATCCAGATCCTCATGATCGCGGTGGGCGTGGGCACGGCGGTGGGCGTGAACGCATTGCTTTCGCGCAAGCTTGGCGAGGGAAAGCGGGAGGAGGCGGGAGAGATCGCCGCGGCCGGCCTCGCGCTTTCCACCCTCAGCGCGGTCGTGTTCGCGCTTCTGGGCGCGCTGCTCTCACAGACCTTCGCCTCCCTGTTCACCTCCGACCGCGCGATTGCGGACGAATGCGCGTCGTATCTGCGCGTGTGCATGCTGTTCTGCCTGGGAACGTTTACGGAAACCATGTTCCAGCGCTTTTTGCAGGCCTCCGGAAATACCCTTTTGAGCATGGCTTCGCTCATTGCGGGCGCGGTTACGAACCTGATTCTGGATCCGATCATGATCTTCGGCCTGCTGGGCTTTCCTGCGATGGGCGTCACGGGCGCGGCCGTCGCGACGGTCATCGGCCAATGGGTCGGCGCGGCGACGGCGGTCGCGCTGCACGTGCTCAAAAACCCGATGGTCCGGCTTTCTCCGCGCGGCCTGCGGCTGAGGCGGGGGACGGTTCTGCCCATCTATCAGGTCGGATTGCCCACAGCGGTTACGCAGGCCATGGGCAGCGTGATGGTCTCCTCGTTCAACGCCATTTTGATGCCCTTCTCCCCCACGGCCGTCGCCTTCTTCGGTGTCTATTATAAATTGCAGAATTTCCTTTTCATGCCCATTCACGGCCTGGGACAGGCGGCCATCCCGATTGTGGGCTATAACTACGGCGCGAAAAACGTCGGCCGCGTCCGAGGGACGCTGCGGGTCCTGCTTCCCACGGGCGTGGTGATCGCGCTGCTGGCCACGCTGGTGTTCCTTCTCTTCCCCGGGCCGCTGCTTTCGCTGTTTAACGCCGGCGAGCGGATGCTTGAGATCGGCGTGCCGGCGCTGAGGATCATCTCGGTCACGTTCGTCCTCTCCACCGTGACTATCCTCCTGGGCTACTTCGCTTCCGGCCTGGGAAACGGCATGATCAACCTGCTTTGCACCGCCGTGCGGCAGCTCGTCGTGTTCGTTCCGCTGGCCTACCTCATCGCGCGGCATTTGGGCGTCTTTGCCGTCTGGTACGCCGTTTGGGTGTCCGAGGCCCTCGCGTTCGCGCTGGCCGTCGCGCTCTTCCGAAGGGAGGCGCGCAAAAAGCTCTGACGGGGGCGGCGCGCCGTGCATAGGAGCCGCCATTTCCTCCCATACTACCTTCATCCACGCGATGGAGGTAGCTATGCGGAACACCTTTTTTAAAGGCCTCGGGCGCAGCATGTCCCTGATGGAGGAGGCGCTGAATCTGGGCCAAAACGACGACGTCGTGACGCGCGAGTTTACCGCGCTGGGGCGCGACTGTGCGCTGTATTATGTCGAGGGCATGTCCAGCGGCGACCAGATGTCGGATTATATCCTCCGTCCGCTTCTGCGATCGCCCCTGGATGTAAGCGGCGAGGAGGCGCTCAGGGCCATTTCGGAAAGGCTGATCGAGGCTACGGAGATCAAGCTTGAAAAGGAGCCTCACGCCGCCATACAAGAGCTGATGCGCGGCCAATGCCTCCTGCTCATAGACACGGTCGATCAGGCGATTCTCGTGGACATGCGAAGCTACGTCCACCGCGCCATCAACATCCCCCAGACCGAAAACGTCATCATCGGCCCGCACGAGGCCTTCACTGAGCCGCTTCGCGACAACCTCACGCTCCTGCACCGCATGCTCCCCACGCCGAAGCTGTCGGTCAAAATCATGGACGTGGGCACGCGGATCTCCACGCAGGCCGCCATCTGCTATTTAAACGGCGTGTGCAGGGCGGAAACGGTGGAGAAAATCGAAAAGCGGCTCTCGGACTCCGCGCTGGACTACGTGCTCACCGTCGGAGAGCTGAGCCAGCTGATCGAGGACGACCCCTACGCTCCGCTTCCCCAGGTGGTCAGCACCGAGCGCCCCGACCGCGCCGTCAGCTTCCTTCTGGAGGGCCAGGCGGTCATTTTGCTCGACGGAAGCCCCCGCGCGCTGGCCATGCCCATGGGCTTCTGGCACCTCTTTCACGCGCCCGACGACGCCTATATGCGCTGGCAGTACGGCACGTTCATGCGCATCGTCCGCCTGTTCGGCGCGGTTATGGCGCTGCTTCTGCCCGCGCTGTTCGTCTCCATGGTCATCTTCCATCCCCTCGCCCTGCCCACGTCCCTTCTGACCAACATCATCCAAAGCCGCTCCGTCGTCTCCATCAGCCTCTTTGGCGAGGCCGTTCTGATGCTCGCCGTCTTTGACCTGATCAACGAGGCGGGAACCCGCATCCCGGGCCTGATGGGCTCCAGCTTCGGCCTGGTCAGCGCGCTGATTCTGGGCACCGCCGCCGTGGACGCGGGGCTGGTCAGCCCGCTGCTGATTATCGTGGTGGCCCTCAGCGGCCTGGGCGGCTACGCCCTGCCCAACTATTCGCTCAGCTTCGCCTTTCGCATGGGCCAGATGGTCCTGCTGATCGCGGGCGGGCTGATGGGCTTTCCGGGCGTGTGTCTGATGTTCCTCCTTCTGCTTCTGCGCGTCGCGGACATGGAAAGCCTCGGCTCGCCCTACCTCGCGCCCACAAGCCCCAGCCTGGTGCGCAATCCAGATATGATTTTGCGATCTCCCCTGTTCCGCCAGCGGCTTCGCGGCTATCTGGGTGCGCCGGGGAGAATGCTGCGCGCCAGAGGGCGCATGAGAAGGCGGTGAGCGGATGTGATGTGGCTTCACCGTTTGCGCCAGACGCGCACGTCCGTCCATGACGAAAGCGAGCGTCGGCGCCAGGAGAGAGGGAGCCTTTTGAACGCCTGCCGCCTGTCCGGCTCGGTGCAGATCGCGGCGCAGCTTCTTTTGTGGGTTCCGATTTTCGCCTACGACCGTTCCGAGCAGACAGTCTGGCAGGCGGCGCTGATGCTGCTGATCCCGCTTCTGTTGCTCTTTTTTCTGTGGAAGAAGGGCGCGGGGGCCGTCGGGACACGCGCGGGCGCCTGGTGGATGCTGCCGCTGGTGCTTTGCCTGATGCTGGACGCGGCGCTTCTCCTGCGCGTGCTGGCGGGCTACATCGGACGGCTGATTCCCGAGTATCCCTATGGGCTGACCGTCCTCGCACCTCTGGCCGCGTGCTATGTGTCCGTGCTCATGACCCGAAAAAACGGCGCGTCCTATGGCATGTGGACGCTGAAATGGGCCTTTGTGTTTTTGTTTCTCACCTCCACGCTGCTTCAGGGCGCGGACGGAAACGCCATCCGCCTCTGGCCGCTTCTGGGGCAGGGCCTGGGCCAAACGGCCCTGACCGCGCTGATGGGCTGCGGCGGCGTATGGGGCGTGGCGCTTCTCTTTCTGACGCCCGACGGACAGGGGGAAAAGCGGGGTCATCCTCCGGCCCTCTACGCGGCCATCCCCCTGGTGATGGGCGTGGTCTGGTCGGTCTGGTTCGCGCTGACGCGCCCGTGGCGGCCGGGCGACGGGCTGGTGATCGGCGAACGCCTGATGGGGATCGCGCGCTACTCGTCCAGCACGGTTCTTTATGAGCTGACCGGCCTTTGGTGGATGCTGCTTCTGCCCTGCGCGCTCATCGGGGGGCTGACGGCGGCCGAGCGCCTCCTGCGCGCGGTCTGGCCAAGGCTTCCCCGCTCCCTGGCGGCGCTGATTTCCGTGCTGCCGGCGGTCGTTCTGTGCGTGGGCTGGCGGGACGAGATGCTTTCCTGGCTGGCCGTCGCGCTTCCGCTGCGCGCGGCCGTAAGCCTGATCAGCGGAGCCGGCATGGCCGTGACGGCGAATGGAAGGGGGCGGAAGGAATGAAAAAGCGGCTGATCGCGCTTCTCATGCTGCTGTGCGTCCCCTCCCTGAGCGGATGCAGCTATACCTACCTGGAACGCCAGGTGTATCCGATCTGCCTGAGCGTGGACATGGACGAGACGGGCCGCTACGCGATTGGCGTGCAGGCGCCTGCGGCGATGTCGGAGGGCTCTCAGCCCGTCTATGACGTGCTGACCGCCACGGGCGATACCTTCGACGACGCCTTCAACACCCTGGCGGCCTCCACGCCCTATCCGATCAACCTCAGCCAGATCCGCCTGTGCCTGATCGGCTATTACCTTGCCTCCACGACCAACCTGCGCCCTCTCATGCGCACGCTTCTGGAGCAGCCCTCCATGCGACCCAACGCCTGCGTGATGATCTCGCTGGGCAGTGCCGCCGAGGTGATGGCGGCCCAGAAGCCCGATTTGGGCATGCGGCTGAGCACGCATCTGAACATGCTCTTCGAGCAGCTCAGACAGGACGAGCTGCTTCCCGACAGCGGCCTGGCAGCATGCGTGCGGGACCTTGAGAGCGGCATGACCGACCCTCTCCTGCTCATCTGCGCGCTCAACGCCCAGCTCGTCGAAGGCCAGGAGGGCGGCGGCGAATCGGGCGGCTCAGGCGGCGGTTCGGGCGGCGGCGAGGAGGCTGCGGCGACCTTCGTCACCGGTGAACCGTGGAGCGACGCGCTCCTGCCCGAGGATCTGCTGGCGGGCATGCTCCCGCATACGAGCGTCAACCCCGTCGAATACCTGGGCAGCGCGGCGGTCGCGGACGGGCGGATCAGCGGCGTGCTGACGGCGCGGGAGACACAGATCGCCGTTCACGCGCTCAGGCATTGTGAGCGCCGCCTTGCCGTCGACGGCGACCACGTCCAATTTCAGCTGCTTGTGACGCGGGAGGACGAGCGGGAGGTGACGCAGGAGGTTTTGAGCAAGCTGCAAAGCCTCCATTGCGACGCGATGGGCTTCGGCTGGGTCGCGGCCTCGCGCTTCCTCACCGACGCCGAGTGGGAGGCGTTCGGCTTTGACCGCAGGTATCGCGAGGGCGAGGCGGTCGTGGGGGTCAAATAAAGGGAAAGAGGTTTTTGTGAAACGAAAAATCTGCTTCCAAGCAGCGCTTGAGAGCGGATTTTTGAGCCCGTCTGTTACGGGCCTATCTTCGCCCAACAGAATAGCATTTGATACGGGATGTGCTTTCCTCATTCCTGGGGACGAATCGTAATCACCTTGCAGGGCACGTTCATCTGACCGCACTTCTTGACGGTGTACATCGTTCCCCTGGAAACGCCGTCCCAGAAGGCGAGCAGCAGATCGCAGTTGGCCACGATGAGGTCGTTTCGCACCAGCGGCGCGCGCCGGCCGTACTTTTCATACTCGGGCAGAAACTCCCGAAGGGGGATGTTGTGGGAAAGCGCGTACTCCCGCGCCGCCGTGTCCACGCCGCGAGCGCCTCCGGAGACAATTTCCGTCACGTCCGGCGGGAGATACCTTCCAAGATCGTCGATGGTCAGGGATCGGGAACCGATGATAGCTACTCGCATGATGAGCCTCCCTTAAGAATTTACATTATTTACTTCATTCTTTCTGAAGCAATTACGGAAAGAGCCATTCTTCAAAAAGAAGATGTGGAAAATGAGGGGGAATCAATGGAAAAGCGCCCGTGCCAGAGGCTGAAAAACAGAGGGGGAACCTCTCCGTTTCAGGGCGTCGACAAAGGATGGGGGTGCAGGGGACTCAGACCGCAATTTTTCGATACGCTGATCCGCTCTCAAGCGTTGCTTGAAAGCGGATTTTTGTGCCTGAGGCCCAGACTGCTTTTCGCCTCAAGCGGAAGGAGGAGGAATCGCCTCGTTCTTCGAATCATCCTGCCTTGCCCTGCGGATCAGGTATTCAAAGGTGCCCGAAAAGCTCGCCACCAGCCGGTTCACGGAGGCGTCCACATCCACGTTCATATTCATCCATAAAAATTTGATGATAAAGCCAAGCACCGAATAGCAGGACAGGCTGGCGATGTCCCGCTCCGTTTCCTCGGGCACCTGGTATGCCTTCGCCCGCTCATGCACCAGCTCACGAAAAAGCGTCTCCACCTCGTCAAAAATATAGTGCTCCAGCCGCTCTCGGGAAACGGAGTTGAAAACGTGGTATACGACGCCGGGATGATCCTGCATCATATGCAGCAGCCTTTTAAGCGCATCCGCCTCCGATAATTCCTGCTCCGTTTTCAGAAGGGCGTCCTTCTGCGCCTCCAGCCAGGCGTCCAGCAGATCGTAGATGTCGCGATAATGATAGTAGAAGGTGTTGGAGCTGATCTCGCATCTGGCGACCAATGCCGAAACGGTGATTTTGTCAAACGGCATTTCGCCCAGCATGTCCTCAAAGGTGGCAAGAATCGCCTTTTTGGTATAATTCGCCATGTACGCCACTCCTCCCGTTGAGATGGGCCCGCTCTGCGCGGGATAGGGGACGGCAAGCCCAAAGCGCCGATCGGCCCGCCATATTCATGAATGCATCCCTCACTCATACATTCAAGAAACCGATGGGTTTTCCTTTCCGTTTTTGCGCAAAAAGCCGAATTTGTGCAAATTTTGATGAATTTGTCCCGTTTGTCCCAAAATCTCTGAAACGACGCCTTTTCCCCATTGAGTTCCCCTTGTCGTCCTTTTATCGTTGAAGTATCTTTTGACCCTCGCGGCCTGTCCGCAGGGACGCGATACCGAAAGGAGCGGAAGCATTATGGCAAGGAGCTTTACCGAAAGCGTCAAGGCCTTCGGCGTCAAGAAGGTGCTCAATTATGTGAACAGGGATTTTGAAAAAAACGGCGTCAAGGTGTGCGACTGGCTGCTGGCGCACGATAAGGGCGGCGGCGTGACCAACGAGGTCAGCATGATCAAGCAGGTCATCACCGATCCCAGCAGCAATTGGTACCAGCTCATCAAAAGCGTCTACACGGACATCGACGACGGCGTCCGCGCCCGCCTGTTTGAGAACTTCGTTATCAACGGCTGCATGATCGGCTCGCCCACCCAGTTTGAGAACAGCGCGCGCTACAACTGCAACATTCCCTGGGCCATCCTGATGGATCCCACCTCCGCGTGCAACCTGCACTGCACCGGCTGCTGGGCGGCGGAGTACGGCAACAAGCTCAATCTGACGCTGGACGAAATGGACAGCGTGGTTCGCCAGGCCAAGGAACTGGGCACCTATTTCATCATTTTCAGCGGCGGCGAGCCCATGGTTCGCAAGCAGGACATCCTCGCCCTCTGCAAGCGCCACCCCGACTGCGCCTTTTTGGCCTTTACCAACGGCACGCTGATCGACGAGGCGTTCGCGGACGAAATGCTGAGGGTGAAGAACTTCGTTCCGGCCATCAGCGTGGAGGGCTTTGAGGAGGCCACGGATTTCCGGCGCGGCGAAGGTACGTACCAGAAGGTGGTCGCCGCGATGGAACTGCTCAAGCGCAAGCGGCTGCCCTTCGGCATTTCCTGCTGCTACACCAGCAAGAACACGGACGTCATCGGCAGCGAGGCGTATTTCGATAAGATGATCGAGCTGGGCGCGAAATTCATGTGGCTGTTCACCTATATGCCTGTGGGCCGGGACGCGGTGCCGGAGCTGATGGTGACGGCCGAGCAGCGCGCCTTCATGTACCGTCAGGTGCGCGCCTTCCGCGACACCAAGCCTATCTTCACCATGGATTTCTGGAACGACGGCGAATACTCCGACGGCTGCATCGCGGGCGGACGGCGCTACCTGCACATCAACGCTGGCGGCGATATCGAGCCCTGCGCCTTCATCCATTACAGCGATTCCAACATCCGTGAGAAGACGCTGCTGGAGGCGTATCAGAGCCCGCTGTTCATGGCCTATCATGACAACCAGCCCTTCAACGACAACATGCTGCGCCCCTGCCCGCTTCTGGATAACCAGGGCAAGCTGGCGGAGATGGTGGATCAGAGCGGCGCTCACTCCACCGACCTGCAAAATCCGGAGGACGTTCATGAGCTGTGCGCCAAGTGCAAGCACGCGGCGGACTGCTGGGAAAAGACCAGTCAGGAGCTGTGGGAGGCCAGCGGCGGTCCGGAGAAATGGGAGAAGAAGAAGGAGGCTCTCGCGCAGCGCGACGAGCGGATCAGGGCGAGGCTTAAAAAAGAAGATTGAAACGATTGATTCAGGGGGAAGCCCAAAGCTCCGCTCTCAGGCAGCGCTTGAGAGCGGAGTCAGGGCAGCGACAAAGTGCGGGGTGCAGGGGCATTATGCCCCCGCACCCCATCCTTTTTCTCATCCCCCATTTTTCGATTTCCCATATTGCAAAATCCGCTCCGCCAGTCCTCGGCTAATCCCCTCAACCTGTGTCAGCTCCTCCTCGCTGGCCTCGAAAATCGCCTTCACACTCTTAAAGTGGCGTAACAGCGCCGCCTGCTTCTTCGGCCCGATGCCCTCGATCTCGCTCAGCGCGCTTTTCAGCCCTTCCTTGCCGCGAAGGGCGCGGTGATGCGTGATGCCGAATCGGTGCGCCTCGTCGCGCACATGCTGCACCAGATGCAGCGCGTTGGAACGCCGGTCGAGCACGATCGGATCGGCCCGACCCGGCAGATAGATCTCCTCAAACCGCTTCGCCAGGCCGAACATGGGCACGTTCCCGCCCGCGTCCAGCATGGCGCGGTGCGCGAAGGCCAGCTGTTCGGGCCCGCCGTCGATGAGAATGACGTCGGGGAGCTTGGAAAAGCTGCCCAGCGCCGGATCAAGCCCCGCCTCCTCGCGCTCGCGCTTCTCCCTGAGCCCGTGCGTGAAGCGCCGCGTGATGACCTCGGCCATGGAGGCGAAGTCGTTCGCCCCCTCGACGGTCTTGATGCGGAAGATGCGGTACGCCTTTTTGTTGGGCAATCCGCCCTCAAACACCACCATCGACGCCACGCTCAGGACGCCCTGGGTGTTGGAGATGTCATACCCCTCGATGCGCAGCGGAAGCGTGGGAAGGGCCAGCGCCGCCTTCAATTCCAGCATCGCCTGGCGCGTGCGCATGTCCTTGACGGTCGCGCTCTGCCGGTGCTTGAGGAGCGCGTCCTCGGCGTTCTTCGCGCTCAGGCGCACCAGGTCGAGCTTCTCCCCCCGCTTGGGCACGGTGAGGGTGACCGCACCGCCCCTGCGCTCGCGCAGCCATCGCTCCAGCTCGTCCGTGGGTTCCGGCAGCGTCTGTACCAGCACGTTTCGGGGGATCAGATGCCCGTCGTCGTAATACTGCGTCAAAAACTGCGAAAGAATGCTTTCCGGCTCCTCCTCCCCGCAGTCCTCCATGAGAATGGCGCGCCCTCCCTCGATGCGCCCCGCGCGGATGTGCGTCAGCTGCACCATGGCGTCCCGCTCGTCCCGCGCCACCGCCAGGATGTCCTGCTCGACATCGCGCGTCTGGATCGCGTGCTGTTCCTCCATCAGCTGGCGGATGTCGGCGATCTTGTCACGCAGAAGCGCCGCCTGCTCGTACTCCATGCGCGCGCTGGCCTGAAGCATCTCCTCGTTCAGGCGCTTGAGCAGCTCACGGCTGTCGCCGTTCAAAAAGTCGATCACGCGGTTCAATATGCTCAGGTAATCCTCTTCGGACACCTTTCCCGCGCACGGCGCGAGGCAGCGCCCGATCTGGTAATGCACGCAGGGGCGGCGCGGCGTCTTGAGCGGAAGGGACAGGCTGCATGTGCGCAGCGGGAAAAACCGCCTGACCTCGTCGATGACCTGTCTGACCGCCGTCGCGCCGATATAGGGCCCGAAATATTTGACCTTCGGCCCCTGCTTGTCCATCCTGCGCGCCAGCGTCAGCCGCGGATAGGTCTCGCTCAGGTCGATGCGCAGATAGGGATAGTGCTTGTCATCCTTGAGCAAAATGTTGTAGAAGGGCCGGTGCTTCTTGATGAGGTTGCATTCCAGCGTCAGCGCCTCAAAATTGGTCTGACAGAGCATCAGGTCGAAGTCGTCCACTCGCGCGACCATCGCTGCGACCTTGGGCGTGTGCGACCCATGGAAATACTGCCGCACGCGGTTTTTCAGGTTCACCGCCTTGCCGACGTAGATGATCTCCCCGCCGGACTTCATGATGTAGCAGCCCGGGCTTTCGGGCAGCATTTTGATTTTGTAGGCCAGAGTCGGGTTCACGCTGCGCGTCCTTTCTGAAAAGAGGTTGTGGGGTGCCTCGAGGCGCCCGAATATTCACCATTTCTATACGCGCCCTTGGGATTCCTTTTCCCATGCTTTTTTTTCATCCCGCTCTTGACAATCAGCAAAAGGATGTTATACTGTTCTTGAAGGTCAAAGATAGTCAATATTTTTTGACCTCCGATCATTTTCCCCTTATGAAGAGGAGGCATTATAATGAGCAATCAGCAATTTACTGAAAAGAGCCGCGAGGCGATCGCCGCCGCCCAGCAGCTGACCGTTGAATATCAGAACCAGGAGGTTACGCAGGCGCATCTGGCGTGCGCACTGCTTTCGGATCCTAAGGGGCTGATCCCCCAACTGCTCTCCAAGATGGGCAAGCAGCCGATGGAGATCAAGGAGCGGCTGGAGACGATGATCGCGCGTATGCCAAAGGTGATGTCCAATAGCCGCGCGATGGATCAAATCTACATCTCAAATGATGTTGAGAAAGCCTTGCTGGCCGCCAAGGAAACCGCCGAGCGCATGAAGGACGAATACCTGAGCGTCGAGCATCTCTTTTTGGGCCTTTTGCAGAAGCCAGAGCGGGGCATGGCGGAATTGTGGAAAAGTTACGCGATTGAGGAAAAGACCTTCCTCACTGCGCTGCAGGCTGTCCGAGGGAACACCCGCGTGACCGGTGAGACCCCCGAGGAGACCTATGACGCGCTGGCGAAGTACGGCCAGGATCTGACCGAGCAGGCGCGGCAGCAGAAGCTCGACCCCGTCATCGGCCGTGACAATGAGATCCGCAGCGTCATCCGCATCCTGACCCGCAAGACCAAGAACAATCCCGTCCTGATCGGCGAGCCCGGCGTCGGCAAGACCGCCATCGCCGAGGGGCTGGCGCAGCGCATCGTGCGCGGCGACGTGCCCGAAAGCCTCAAGGACCGCACGGTCTTCTGCCTGGACATGGGCAGCCTGATCGCGGGCGCGAAATACCGCGGCGAGTTTGAGGAGCGGTTGAAGGCGGTGCTGGCCGAGATCAAGAGGAGCGAGG
>CAYQCL010000025.1:0-35750 GCA_964416065.1 uncultured Oscillospiraceae bacterium
AAAATCTTCGCCCTGGTCAATGGTCGATATTACAGCTTGGCAATAATAACAGGCTCAAAACCAGTGATTTTGAGCAATATGAGCATTTAGCATATTTGAGCGCATTGACAGCAGAAAATGCACAATTAGCGGCTGCGTTAGGAAACAATTATCTTGTTGCGCCAGATGTGGTTATTTATCGTAATCTTTATGAAGATGAAGAAATTAACGCAGAACAGTACATAGTTGATGATGAAATCAGTAAAATGGCAGATATTAGGAAGTCCAATGGTGGAAAGCCGCTGCTCCATGCCAGTGTGTCGGCAAAATATACAATGCGGAGTGATCGGGCGCAGAACAGCCGTACGGAAGCGTTGAATCTGATCCGTAATAGAAAAGGGCACCTGCCACATATTGTTGTGGTGACGGCGGAACCGATGCCCAACCGATTAGCTTCATTAGCACTTGGCACTGGGGATATTGATTGTGTATATCACTTTGCTCTTTATGAATTAATTCGTGCGGTAAAGGAAGTCGGTTCTGAAGATGCTGTTGAAACTTTGAAAACGCTTGTACAGGGGAAACGATTGAAAGACATTTCAGATTTGCCATTAGATTTGGCAGTATAATAAAAAGTGAATTTCCTATCATTGCTGCAAAAATGACAAAAAGTATTTTGCTAAGAATAATGGAATTGTTGAAGTTAAAATAATCTCTGCGGCGACATTCTTGGCAATAGAAAATCAGTAAGCGAGAATAAATGATGCAATTGAAGCAAAAGACAACGCGTGTTTATTAGAAACTTAAATGAATGTAGTTAAGAACAAAAAAGAATGCGGCGATGCCATTCGTAAAACATTTGTCACACTCTTGTAAAAATAATGGGAATCCGTTATAATAAACCGTGTGTGTTTCACACGGGCGTTTTTGCAAAAGCGTGCGCGCAAAGAATCTGTGAAGTAAGGAGCGGTTGTATGCTCAATCCGCGTCAGGTCATTACGGCACTCAAGCAGAACATCGGGAAGGTTATCGTGGGCAAGGATGAGGTCATCGAGCTTCTGCTCATCGCCATGATGTGCAAGGGCCACGTGCTCATCGAGGACGTCCCGGGGACGGGCAAGACGACGCTTGCCGGCGCGCTGGCCAAGTCACTGGACTGCTCGTTCAACCGCATCCAGTTTACGCCCGACGTGGTGCCCAGCGACGTGACGGGCTTCACCATGGTCAACATGAAAACCGGCGAGATGGAGTTCCATCCGGGGGCGATCATGTGCCAGATCGCGCTGGCGGATGAGATCAACCGCACCTCGCCCAAGACGCAGTCGGCGCTTTTGGAGGTCATGGAGGAATACCAGGTGACGGTGGACGGCGTGACCCATCCGCTGCCCAAGCCCTTCATGGTGCTGGCGACGCAGAACCCCAGCGAGTTCGTGGGCACCTATCCGCTGCCCGAGGCGCAGATGGATCGTTTTTTCCTGCGCATCTCCATGGGCTATCCGACGCTCGAGGAGGAAATGGCGGTTCTTGAGCGCTTCAGCGGAACGGTCAAGCCTCAGGCGGGACTCGCGCCGGTCTGTTCGGCCCGCGATGTCGTCGCGATGCAGGATCTGGTCGGCACGGTCTACTGCTCCAAGGAGGTTCGGCATTACGTCGCCAACATCGCCGCCATGACCCGCACACATCCCAGCCTCCAGCTGGGCGTCTCCACCCGAGGCGCGATCGCGCTGATCCGAGGCGCACAGGCGTGCGCTCTGCTTAACGAGCGGGATTACATTTTGCCCGAGGATGTCCAGCGCATGGTGCTGCCCGTCCTGGCCCACCGCATCACGCCCAGCCCCGAGGCCAAGATGAAGGGCATTTCCGCCGAGCGGATTTTGATCGCCGTGGTTGAGAACGTGCCGGTGCCGCTGAGGCTGAGCTGACAAGGAGACGGCCCCTTGCCCCGACCCCGCGCCCAAAGGGCGCGCAGAGCTCAGGGTATCGCAAAGGATGGGGTGCAGGGGCATTATGCCCCTGCTGGGGTTTGGGGCAAAGCCCCAAAGCCTTACGCCGCAGCGTTTCCAAGCGAGAGACGCGTCGGCCCGACAGGGCCGGCGCTGCGGCTCTTTGCGTATCTATGGGGTTTATCGCCAGCCCCGCGCGCAGAGCTCGGTATCCTGGGAAGCGCGGGGCCGCGCGCCGCGGCGGATGACGCGAGGGAGGAGGCGTGGCGCTGCACGCCTTTGGTGGGGCGGGATCGGTCTTAAAGGGCCGGTTGCCTCGGCGCTTCGCCCTTTGCCGCGCGGCCTCTCGTCCCCCTGTTCCCTGCTCTATCGCCCCAGCGTCGCTCCGTTCCTTGGGAACGCGCATTCATGAAAGAAAGGAGTCGGCGTCATGGAAATGAAAAAGTCCACAGCCACTCTGGGCGTCTGCTTCGCCTTCTTCCTTTTTTGCGCGCTGTCGATGGGCAATCGCGCGTACCTGCTCATCGCCGTCATCATCGCGCTGTGCTGGCTTTTTTCCTTTTTGAGCGTGCGCATGGCGGAGAAGAGCGTCAGGGTCGAAAACGCCCTGAGCGGTCAGAAGGTCAATCGCGGCGACGTGGTCAGCATGGAGATCGCGGTCAGTCATAAAAGCCCGCTGCCCATCGCGCCGGTGGCGCTGCATATGCGCGCGACCAGCAACACACCGGCGGGCACCATCCACCTTACCCAGCTGGGACGCCGCCGCCAGCGGGTGGTGCATAAGTTCGCGGCCGACCACGTGGGCGCGATGTTCCCCGGCGTGGAGAGCTACGTTGTAAGCGACGTGTTCGGCTTTTTCAAGCGCGAGCACCATCCGGATATGACGGGGCAGGAGCTGCTGGTGCTGCCGGTGCCATTCGACGTCGAGCCGCTTACGTTCGCGGCGGGCGATATGGGCGTAGAAACGATGAAGCGCGCCATGGAGGATCCCTCCTCGCCCAGCGATTTTAGGGCGTATCAGCAGGGCGACCCGTTAAAGCGCATTCATTGGAAGATGAGCGCCAGAAAGCGCGAGCTGTTTGTGCGTCAGTTCGAGGAGCCGGCGCTGCCGGACGCGCTGGTGCTTTTGGACACCTCCCCGCCTCTGATCCAGCCCGGGCAGGAGGGAGACGCCCCGTTTCTTAGGGACGCACTGCTGGAGACAGCGGCCAGCGTCGTCGCCTGCCAGATCCGCCAGGATAATCCCGTGCGCATGCCGCTGGTGGGCGACCGTCCGATGGAGTATTCCAGCCGCATGGGACTTCCCCTGCTGCTGGAGGAGCTGGCGCGCTGCACGTTCAACGAGACCGAGCAGTTTGAGCGCGTGGTCATGATGCAGCTGGGCGAGCTGCGCAAGACCGGCGCGGTGGTCATCATCACAACCAGGCTCAGCTCGGCCCTGACCGACCTCATCGCGCGCATGAAGCGCATGGGCCCCAACGTCCGCCTGTACTTTGTGACGTTCACGGCCGAAAATCCCGACGACGCGCCACTGATCGGACGGATGCAGCTGGCGGGCGTCGAGGTCAACTACGTGACCCCAAGGGAGTAGCGCGCCAAAGCGCCGCTCCAGTCGCTTTGGCGGGAGAAAAACGCGTCTCCACGCGGGGCAACGGAAAAGCAATAGGAAAGGAGGCCGTCGCATGCGCAAGCTCCCGTTTTTCAAAAGCGAGTGTCTTACCCGCTTCATGGTCAGCCTTCTTTTGTGCTTCGGCGTGCTGCTTTCGCTGCTGTTTACCTTTGGCGCGCAGCGCTCCGCCGCACTGGCGCTGCTTGTGGCTGGCCTGCTGACGCTGCTTTTCACCGCTCTGAGCGCACTCAGGCGCGGGCGGCTGATTTTGGTGGGCGGGATGCTCGCGGCCGCGCTTTTGCAGCTTGTCCTTCCCGATTATGGCTTTTTCGGTGCCGCCTTTGAAGCAGCAAAGGCCGTCGTCCTATACTTCAACGACGTCCCGTCCGCCGCCGCGCTGTTTTCCGACGAGCTGGCGCTGACGCTTGCCGTTGTCCTCAGCGTGGTCTGCTACGCGTTCTCCTCCCGCAGCGTGGGCTTTCTGCCCGCCACCATTCTGGTGGTGATGACGCTGTTTGGCATGTGGAGTCTGGAGAAGGGCCAATACCTGTGGTACGCGGCGCCCGCGCTCATTGCCCTGCTTCTGATGATCAGCCAGACTTCGCATGAGAAGATCAACCTGCTTGAGGTGCTGCCGCTGGCCGCGATCGTCGTCGCGCTGGCGATGCTCCTCGTTCCGGCGGGCAAAGTCGTGATCGAGCCGCTGTACGAGTCCGCGATGAGCCTGCGCCAGAGCATCATCGACCGCTTTTTCTTCACCGAGGAACGAAACGTCTTTACCCTGGCGGCCTACGGCTACTATCCGCTGGGAAATCGTCTGGGCGGGGAGGCGGAGCCCAGCGAGGCGCCGGTCATGCTGGTCAAGACCGATGGGCGCACGCTGCTTCGCGCCGTCTCCAAGGACGAGTATACGGGCCTTATCTGGCGCGACACGTCCTCGGCGGGACGCATCCGGTATTCGGATCCCTTCATGCGTTCGCTTCGGGAAAGCGTGTTTCTGGAAAAGCTGCCCTCTCAGGCGGTGCGCGCGGCCAGCACCTTGCTCGATGAGCATGCGATTTCTGTTCAGATGCAGAACACCGCCACCAGCACGCTCTTCACGCCCGTCTTTCCGCGCAGTCTGGACACGTCCGGCATGGTCGCCTATTTCAACCGTGCGGGTGAGCTGTTCACCACGCGCGATCTGGTGCGGGACGACAAATACACGGTGTTCGCTCCCATTCTGGAGGGCGGCGACAGCGCGCTCGGCTCGCTGATGGCCGCCGTCGGACTGACGCAGGACGAAAATTACGCCGATATTCTCAAAACCTACACCCAGCTTCCCGCGCATCTGACGAACACGTCCGACGCGGCGCGCATGAGCAAGGACGTGGACGACATCGTCGCCTCGTCCTCGACGCCCTATGAGAAGGCATGCGCGATCATGCGGCATTTGCAGCGCTACTATCGCTACACCCTCTCGCCTGACGAGCCGCCGGACTCGCAGGATTTCGTGACCTACTTCCTCTACGTGGGAAAGGAAGGATACTGCACCTATTTTGCCTCGGCCATGACGGTGATGTGCCGCATGGCGGGCCTGCCCGCGCGCTATGTCGAGGGCTTTGTGGCCGAGCCGTCCTCCGACGGGCTGGCCTATGTGACCGGCGAGAACGCCCACGCCTGGACGGAGGTCTATTTCGAGGGCTTCGGCTGGGTACCGTTCGACCCGACGCCTTCCTCGCACGGGCAAAGCGACGACACGCCGCCCGATCCCCCCGAGCCGACTCCGACGCCTACGCCCGAGCTGCCCGAGAACAGCGATAGCGACCCGACGCCCTCGCCCGAGCCACCGCCGGATCAGCCCAACGACGAGCCCGAGCCCTCCGATCAGCCCTCTCAGGAGCCGGACGAACAGCAGGATCCCCAGCCGCCCGATGACGAGAACAGCTTCCCCTGGTGGTGGCTGCTGCTGGCCGCGCTGGTGCTGGCCGCGCTGATCTACCGCGTCTACTCCCGCATGCCTAACCAGATGGCCAAGCGTGAGACGGATGCCGAAAAGAAAATTTTCCTCTATGGCAGCGCCGCCTTTACGGTGATGAAGCTGCTCAAGCGCACGCCCCGCGCGGGCGAGACGCCGTTGTTCTTCGCGCGCCGCATGGATCGCAACAAGGCGTTCCCTACGCCCATCCTGCCGCTGTGGCGGATGATGGCCCTGAGCCATTACGGCCGCTTCCTGCCGGACGAACGGCAGGCCGCCGAGGCCAGGGGTGTCTTTGAGCGCCTCTATAAGCCGCAAAAGCCGCTTCTCAAGCTGCGCTTCATGCTGCTGTGCGCCTTCACAGGGAGCTGTTACACCAGCCTTGACACGGAGCTTGCGCACGTGGAGCCGCCCAGGCAGTACAGCTATCAGGCCAAGGCCGGAAGCGCGGGGAAGAAAAATAAAGGGCGCGCGAAGAAGTCGAATGGAAAGTGGGACGACCGAAAGAAGAGGCCCTCGCCCAGGAGCGGGGGTGAACCGGCGCGAAACGCTCATCCGAAGAAGCGAGCCGTGAGGGACGCCTCGCGCATGCGCGGCAAATCCGAGGCGGTATTGCGAACGCGCGATCAGGAATACGCGGACGCCTCCCGGCAGACGGATGCCGACGTGCCGAGCGACGGACCGCACGCTCAAAGGGACGTGCCTGACGCGGGCGCCGAAGGGGCCAGGGGCGGAGTGCGCAGCGAAGCCTCCGCTCGTGAGAGCGGCGCGGGAGGCGGGCATGGGCCCAACGCGCGCATGCTCCGCGCCTCTGAGGACGGCATGCCGCCATGGGAGGACAGGAACGGAGAGTCCGGGCCAGCCGCGCCGCCGCGCCGCCGGAGACAGGACAGAGAATAAGACGAAGGGGGTCGCGAAAGAGACGCGGCCCCTTGCTATCGACAAAGTGCGGGGTGCAGGGGACTCAGACCGCAACCTCAATCGTCGTGGAGGGCACTGGCCGTGCCCTCCACTCGTTTCGGTTGATATCCTTCGGGTCGCTTTGTCCCTTCGGGCCAAGGCCGCACAGCGGCCCCGCTTCCCTCCGTCAACCCCTGCTGGGGTTTGGGGCAAAGCCCCAAAGCCTTACGCCGCAGCGTTTTCCAAGTGAGAGACGCGTCGGCCCACCCATGGCCCCTCCGTATCGGTTGACGAATCGCTTCAACAGGCATACAATACAACCCAGGCGCATATCCCCGCGTCATTCTGTCCTTATGAGGTGCCTTATGAATCCATCCTCCCCCAACCGCCGAATCCGGCTGCTTCCCGAACGCCTCGGCATGGCCGACGCGCTGCTGCTGCTCGCCGCCCCAACCGCCACGCTCTGGCTGTTTGAGGGGCTTTCACGGGGTAGCGCGCTCGCGCCGCTTATGTGGGCCGTGAGTGCGCCTCGGCTGTTTATGCTCAACTGGCTGCTATTCCTGGCTCCGTGCCTGATTTTGTGCGTATTTCGCGGCAGGCGGACGCGCGGCGTATGCACACTTGTTTGGGCGCTGATATGGTCGCTTTTGGGGCTGGTCAACCGCTATAAGATATACTATCGCATGGAGCCGCTCCTTTTCACCGACGTGACGCAGGTGGCCGAGGCGGCTTACACGCTGACCACGCTGGATTTTGAAATCAACATGATCGAGATCGCCGTGGTGATCGGGCTGTTCGCGGCGGCCATCGCCGTATGCGCCGTCTTTGTCCGCTCCCGCTCCCGTTCGCGCGCGCTGCTGCTTCCGCTGGCCGGTGTCGCCCTGCTCCTTTTGATCCCACCGATGTGTACCTTCGGCAGCGTGGCTGTGCGCTACGACATGGTCGATCACGCGCAAAACGACGGTACCCTGTACGCGGCGCTGGCGATGGAGAACCATCGGCGCGCGCTCATGCGCGTGGACTACGCCGAGGAGGAGGTTCGCGCCCAATACGCCGCGCTGGAGAAGGCGACGCCCGAGGCGGAGGATGGCCTCCATCCCAACGTGATCGTCATCTTAAGCGAGAGCTTTGCCGACGAGGCGTGGCTGAGCCAATATGTCAGCCTGAGCCGCGAGCTGATGCCGTTCTACAACCGCCTTGTGACGACCTGCCAGAGCGGGCGGGTGTATGTGCCCAAGATCGGCGGCGGCACGAGCGAGACGGAATTTGAGGTGCTCACGGGCCTGCGCAGCCAGTATTCCATCAACCCCTATTCGATGGGGCTTCCGCCGCTCAACAGCCTGGCGGCGGTGCTGGGCGCGCGCGGCTATCGCTCCACGGCCATCCATTGGCTCACCGCCGTTTACTACAACCGCTACACCAACCTGCGGATGGAGGGCTTCGACGCCTTTTACACCACCGATACCACAACCACCGATTTTCAAAAAACCGGCCAGTTCATCACCGACGCCGAGCATTATGACGCGGCGCTGCGCACGATGCGCGAAAGCGAGGAACGCGACTTTGTTTTCCTCATCACGATGCAGAACCATGGCGGCTATGCCTATGACGACTTCCGCGTAACCTACGGGGCCGATCAGCCGTTTTCGGCTGGCCTCAGCCCCGAGACCGAGAAGATTCTGGCCAACTACTGCTACCTGCTGGGCGAGAGCGACAAGGCGCTGGAACGCTTCATCACAGAGCTGGAGGCCTTTGAGGAGCCGACGCTGGTCGTGTTCTTCGGCGATCACATCCCGCCCTTTGGGGCGGACGCGTACGCCGAGCTGGGTGTTGACACGACCGGTGACGAGGGACATCTCACGCCCTACTTCATCTGGAGCAATCAGGAAAACACCCCCGAAACGCTCGACATGTACGCCTATCAGCTCGGCGCAAACGCGCTCAAGCGCGCGGGCTGGGACGATGACCCCTTCTTCCATTATGTAGAGACACTCCGTGAGGAAATGGAGGGCGAGCCGCTTATCGGTGAACGCGCGGACGACGCTGTATACGATCTTTTAAGCTATGACGCGCTCTTTGGCGAACAGTATGCTTATCAGGAGGGCGGACTCTCGCCGGAAAACCAGCGATATGAAATCGGCGGCGAGATGACGCTGAGCGGCTTTGAAGCGGCGCTGATCGGGGATCGGGTCTATCTGAGGCCGAGGCTGGCGGTGAGGGATCAGGCGTATCAGCTGGAGATCAACGGCCGGACGACGAGCCTGCATTCCGTCGACGCCAATGCGGGAGGTCTGACGCTTCGATGCGTGATGCTGGGGCCGTCCGGCCAGCTGCTCAACGAGAGCGAGGCCCTTTCCTACGAAAGCACGCGGGCGCTGCTTGACCAAAGCGAGACGCTGGCCGTGCGGTTGTTCCCCGCCTGGGAGTACGATTATGAGCTGGTCGAGAGCCGCTGGGAGAGATCCTGCGATGTCTATCGCAGCACACAGCCCGTGACGGACGCGCATCTGACCGCTCTTACGCTTGATGAAGTGTGTCAGGAATGCCGCTCGGTGTATGATTTGAAGAAGACGGGGCAATACGGCGTGGATTCGGAGGGACGGCTGTGGATCGCCGTCAGCCGCAGCGAGGTCAGGCAGGCCGATGACGCGCAGGGATATCTCAAGAAGCATGGGGTTGTGCTTTACGGAATCGGGGAGGATTGAGCGAGGAGCGGAAATGGCCCATCGTTCCGCAAGTAAGGCGACGCGCGCTTTGAATTCGCATTTTGATCAGGAGGCTGAATCAAAGGCTGATACGCAGGGCGGACGGCATCAGTTACGAGCGGACGCCCCGGGAGCGCCGAAAGCGGCCCAATCAGGCCGACCGCTGTCCCAGCTGATTTCGGAGATCCGCGCGGCGGGAACAGACCCTGTCTCCTCATTCGTCGTCGTTTCCGTGCCGTCCAGACCGAGCAGCTCAGAGACCGTCACACACTCATAGCCCTCCTTCAGCAGCATCGGGATCAGCGCCTCCAGACAGTCGACGTCCTTGCGGTTGGCGTGATATAAAAGGATGCTGCCGTTTTGCACCCGCTTGAACGCCTCGTCCGCGTTGGTCTGGCTCACATCCCATCGCACGATCGCCAGATAGCCCGCCTTTCCCACGGTGATTTCCAGGCCATAATTGGTCGATCCGTAGGGCGGGCGCAAGATTCTGAGCGGATAGTGCTCCTCCAGAAGCTCGTCCACCCGCTGCTGCGTGCGCTCAAGCTGGGACGCTACCTCGGCCGCGCTCAGCTTTGTAAGCGTCTTGTGCTTGTAGGCATGGCTGCCGATCTCGTGCCCGGCCTCGACGGCGCCCCTCCATAGCGCGGCATCCTCCGTTTTCAGCGCGTTCCCCAGGACGAAGAACGTGACCTTGATCCCGTATTGATCGCACAGATCAAGAATCTCACGTACATGCACAGCGCTGTAGCAATCGTCTACGGTCAGGGCGACCCGCCTTTCCTCCCTGCTCCCGTTACGGACGGAGACGCATTGCGCGCATGCGAACCGCGCGGCGCACAGCGCCATCAGAAGCGCCATGGCCGAGGCGGCCCATTTCCGGCCCGTGCCGCGTCCAAGGGCGACTGTCCGCCGCAGGAAAATCGACAGGCTTTTCATCGAAGCATCCTTTCTGGGACAAAGGCCGAGACGCCTTTCCCTCTTTATGGACTTATTGTACAGGATTTCCTTTTCTTTAGCAAGATTCGTTCTCGATCACGCTTTCGTTCCTTTTTCTTTGCTCCTGTGGTATAATAACAGGGATATTGTGATGGGGTGATGATGTGTCTACCAGTATCCTTGAATACACGAATAAAGAAACGATGGATATATCCCATTGCACAAACGCGATTATACATGGGGACTGTCTGGATGTCATGCGGGCGCTTCCGGATCATTCCGTCGATATTATCATTACCTCGCCGCCTTATAACCTTCTGAATTCCACGGGCAACGGCCTGAAGAAAAGCACGCGCTGCGGGAAATGGAAGAACGCCTCAATCAAAGAAGGTTACCGGGAATATGACGACAACATGCCCTATGAGGAATATGTCCTATGGCAGCGGGAGTGCGTCGCGGAGATGGTACGGCTCATCAAGGAGGACGGCGCCGTCTTTTATAACAACAAAAACCGCGTCCAGGGCGGCTTGCTTCAGGACAGAGGCGAAATTGTCCGCGGCTTCCCGCTCAGGCAGATCATTACCTGGAAGCGCAGCGGCGCCATCAACTTTAACGCGGGCTATTTTCTGCCCATCACCGAGCAAATCTATATGCTCTGCGGAAAGAAGTTTCGTTTGGTCAAGGGAGCCAATAAGCTCACGGACGTCTGGGAGGTAAAGCAGGAAATGAAGAATCCGCATCCCGCTCCCTTTCCGGAGGAATTGATCGACAGGATCATCTCCAGCGTTTCAGGCAGGCTGATTCTGGATCCCTTCGGCGGCTCGGGAACAACGGCCGTTTCAAGCCTCCGATATGACCGGCAGTTTCTTTTGATTGAGAAATCAGCGCACTACTGTGAGATGGCAAGGGCCAGAATCGACGGGGAGGACTGGCGGAATGTGCAGCACGCTTTCACAGAAAATCGAACGCTCCCCCTTTAAAAACATCTATTGGTTTTCCAGGTACCTGCTCAATACCGATCAGTACGGCGCTTTGGGAAAGAACAAGGAGCACTCGCTGTTGGAGCTGATCGCGGAGGTAGAGGCCCTTCTTGCCAATGAGAATCTGACGGAGGAGGAAAAACGCAGGGCCGCCAAGCATACGCTCACGTCGGAGATAGTCGGCCTCTCCCGCAAGGGAACATCCGCCTATACCCAGTCCGCCAATCTCGTGAAAACGCTGGACGAGGAAATTCAAACCCTTACCGACATCGCGATCTTCTGCATCGCCATGAAATACGTGGTCGCGCCCATCAACCACGCCATGGCTCACGTCCCCTCCAATGACGAGGCCTTCTGCAAGCGTTCGGCCGCCCATATCCTCGATTCCCTCGGCGAAACAAAGGCCGGCCTTGTCATCGCTATGTGGGACACGCTGGGTGTAAAGGGCTGTCTGGACGCGGAACGGGCCATTGTCGTGGAAGAATTTTCAAAGCTGCTGACAAACCTAAGCGCGTTGGATATTCCGCACGACGCCTTGGACGACAATCTTCTTTTAACCGCCTTCGTTCAGGAATTTGAGCGCCGGCTGGGCCAGAAGCGCAAGGCGCGCGGGGGAACCTCGCTGGAAAGCGTCGTATCCTTCCTGTTTGATTACTATCATTTCAAATCCACCGGCGCTCCGAGCCATTTCGATCAGGATCTGGAGGTTGACAAATGGTTTAAATGCCGCGACGGCTGGACCATCGGCATCAGCTGCAAGCGCACGCTGAGGGAGCGCTGGAAGCAGCTGAGCCAGGCTGACCGCGGAACCCTGTCGCACTTCAAGATCAAGGAGCTATGGCATCTGATCACCTATGACCGCGATCTCTCCGACGACAAGATCGTGCGACTGGGCGAGCAGGGTCAGGTGTTCTATCTGATGGACACCAGCGAAACCTATTTGAAGTGCCATGCTCATCCCGGCATGAAGGATTATGTCCGACCTCTGTCACAACTGATTTCGGATATCCGTAAAAATGTGAACAAGCCCTGATTCCCTGTTTTTCAATGGCGGATGACCCCATACGGTGGCCATCCGCTGTTTCTTTCTCATATCATATGACGGGCCTGGCGGGAAACATTTCCTTCTATGCCCTTTCCCGTTTTTGCGCTTTCTCTCCAACCATGGTATAATATCTTTCGACAGGATTTTCTCATTTTGAGGTATGCGCATGAACAAGACCGAGCTGATTCAAGCCTTGGAGGAAACCGTCCCGCCGCTTAAGGGCAAGCTGCGCATTGAGCGCGTGCTATACAAAAAGGATCTGAACAAGGCATATATGAGCTTCCTTTCCGACGAGCTGGTGACGGAGAGGGATTATTTGCTTTTGGAACGAAGGCTGCGGGAGCTCTTTCCCAAGCTCAAGGTGGCGCTGCGCGTGGCCAGTCCCACTTTGGGCGAGGATTTTTTGAGCGACTTGGATCGCTACAAGCCCGTGCTGACGGATTTTTTGCGCCGTCAAAGCCCCGCGCTGGCCGCCTGGGTGGACGACACCGGCTGGAGTCTGGAGGACGGCCGCATTCTGCTGACCTGTCCCGATCAGATCGCCCTGGGCTTTTTCAAGTCTCATCAGCTCGACGAGCGCCTCTCCCAGGCAATCTACGACATCTTCCGCGTACGCGTGTCGGTATCCCTCACCGTCTGCGGCGAGCGCGAGGCCTGGGTCAAAAAAATGCGCGAGGGGAGGGGCAGTGCCGCCTACCACTCCGCGGAGGGCATGGCCCTTCCCTACTCTGCCGGAGACGGCACGTACCTTACCTCGTCCCCCGCGAATGGGGGAGACGCGCCTCCGTGGGACATGGCCGCGCTGGACGCGCAGGCCGCTGCGCTCTTCGGCGAGGGGGGAGGCTCCGCCCTCTACTCCGCCGACGGAACCGCTTGGCAATCTCCGTCCCCCGCGAACGGGGTGGCCGCTGCCAATGCGCGCGGGGCGAACGCAGCGCAAAGCGCCAACAATGGCGGAGTAGGTGAGGGCCTTGCCCCCGGAGTGAAAGGGGGCTCAGCCCCCGCCCCCTTGAAGGGCCGGAGAATCGCGGATCGGCCGGTGCCGATCGGGGAGCTGGCCGAGGACAGCGGCATCGTGGTCATCGAGGGCACGGTCACGGGCGTCAACGAGCCGAAGGAGCTCAAGGGCGGTGAGACGGTGCTGGCGACCTTCGCGGTGTACGACGATACGTCCACGATCTATTGCAAGGCGTTCTACCAGTACCGTACGCGGCGTGCGGCGCGCGACCAAACGCCTCCGCTGCCGACAGAGGAGGAACGCAAGCGCGTCAGCGATCAGATCGGCCAGATCAAAAACGGCATGCGCGTGCGCATACGCGGCGACTGCCGGATGGACACGTATCTGGGCGAGCTGAGCGTGATGGTGCGCGATATGCAGCAGATGCCCAAGATCGAGCGAAAGGATCTGAGCGAGGAAAAGCGCGTCGAGCTGCATATGCATACCAATATGTCCACCATGGACGCCACGGCCGAGGCGGGCGCGCTCATCGCACAGGCTGCCAGGTGGGGACATCCCGCCGTCGCCATCACGGATCACGGCTGCTCGCAGGCGTTTCCTGCGGCGTTCGGCGCGGCGAAAAAGAATAATATCAAGCTGCTCCCCGGCGTGGAGGGCTACCTGTGCGACCTCGTTCCCATCGTGATCGACGCGGACGATAGGCCGCTGAATACCCCCATCGTGGTGCTGGATTTTGAAACCACGGGCCTGAGCCATGCCATGGATCGCATCATCGAGGTAGGCGCAGTCAAGCTGGTGGACGGCCAGGTGACGGAGGAATTAAGCCTCCTTTGCGACCCCGGCGTGCCGCTCAAGCCCAAGATCAGCGAGCTGACCGGCATCACCGACCTGATGCTTCGCGGCAAGGAAAGCCCCGCCCAGAGCGTTCAAAAGCTGCTGGATTTCATCGGGGACTGCCCCGTGGCCGCTCATAACGCGCCCTTTGACATGGGGATGCTCCAGGCCGAATGCGACCGTATGGGCGTCGAGTTCCGCACGCCCGTGCTGGACACGCTGACCTTCTCACGCAAGCTCTTTCCCCAGCAAAAGAGCCATAAGCTGGGCGCCGTGTGCCGTCAGCTGGGCGTAAGCCTGAAAAATGCGCACCGCGCCGTGCATGACGCGGCGGCTACCGCGCAGTGTCTGGCCAGGATGCTGGACATGGCGCGGGGCAAGGGCGCAAAAACCCTTCGGGACATCGACGCGGTGATCTCAGGCGAGACCCTGGGCGAGAGCTATCATATCATTTTGCTGTGCAAAACCCAGAAGGGCATGCAGAATCTCAACCACCTCATTTCCGATTCCAACATCCGCTACTTCTACCGCCATCCCAACATGCCCCGCCATCTCATCAATCAATATCGCGAGGGGCTGATTCTGGGCAGCGCGTGCGAGGCGGGAGAACTGTTCCGCGCCATCGTGGACGGCAAGCCCGAGAGCGAGATCGAGCGCATCGCCAGCTGGTACGACTACCTGGAGATCCAACCCATCGGCAACAACCAGTTCATGATCCGAAACGGGACCGCCCGCGACGAGGAGCACCTTCGGGACTTCAACCGCCGCATCGTCGCACTGGGCGAGAAGCTGCATAAGCCGGTCGTGGCGACGGGCGACGTCCATTTCCTCAATCCCGAGGACGCGATCTACCGCACCATTTTGCAGGCGGGCCTGGGATATGAGGACTGCGACAATCAGCCGCCGCTGTATTTCAAGACCACCGACGAGATGCTTGAGGAATTCAGCTATCTGGGGCATGAGAAGGCGCGCGAGGTCGTGATCGAGAACCCGCGCAAAATCGCGGATATGGTGGAGGAGCTTCGCCTCTTTCCCAAGCACCCCGAGGGCAAGGAAACCTTCCAGCCCTTCTGGGAGGACGCCGCCAACGATATCGAAACCCGCTCGTGGACGCGCGCAAAGGAGCTCTATGGCGATCCGCTGCCCGAGATCGTCCAGAAGCGGCTGGAAAAGGAGCTCGGCTCCATCATCGGCTACGGCTTCAGCACCCTGTATTCCATCGCGCAGAAGCTGGTGAGCAAGTCGCTTTCGGACGGGTATTTGGTCGGCAGCCGCGGCTCGGTCGGATCATCGTTCGTGGCGACGATGTGCGGCATCACCGAGGTCAACCCCCTTCCTCCGCATTACCGCTGCGACCATTGCCACAAGATGTTTTTGACGCCTCCTGGCCTGGCGAGCGTGGGCGTCGACCTGCCCGACAAAAACTGTGAGATCTGCGGAAACAAGCTCGCAAAGGACGGCTACGACATCCCCTTCGAGGTCTTCCTCGGCTTCAAGGGCGACAAGGTGCCGGATATCGACCTCAACTTCTCCGGCGAGTATCAGCCGCGCGCGCACGCCTATATCGAAGAGCTTTTCGGCAAGGGCTTCGTCTATCGCGCGGGTACGATTTCAGGTCTGGCGGAGAAGACGGCCTACGGCTTCGCGGCCAAGTACCTGGAGGAGCGCGGCATCAAGGCGGGCCGCGCGCACAAGGAGCGTCTGGCGGCGGGCTGCGTGGGCGTCAAGCGCACGACGGGCCAGCATCCGGGCGGCATCGTGGTTCTGCCCAAGGAATATGACATCTGTCAGTTTACCGCCATTCAGCATCCGGCGGACGACATCGAGGGCACGACGCTGACCACGCACTATGACTTCAACTCCATGCATGACATTTTGGTCAAGCTGGACTGTCTGGGCCATGACGACCCGACCATGATGCACCGTCTGGAGGAGCTGACCGGCGTCAACTTCCGCGAAATCCCCTTGGACGACCAGAAGGTCATGAGCCTGTTCTCCAAGCCGGACGCGTTGGGAGTGACGGTGGATCAGATCATGTGGGAGACGGGCACGCTGGGCATCCCCGAATTCGGCACGAGCTTCGTGCGCGGGATGCTCATGGAAACCAAGCCCACAACCATGGAGGAGCTGATCCGCATCTCGGGTCTTTCCCACGGCACCGACGTTTGGCTTGGCAACGCGCAGGAGATCATCAACTCCGGCAAGGCCAAGCTGGCGCAATGCTTCTGCACGCGCGACGACATCATGAACTTCCTCATCTCTAAGGGCATGCAGGAGAAGATGAGCTTTGACATCATGGAAAGCGTCCGCAAGGGGCGCGGCCTCAAGCCCGAGTGGGAGGAGGCCATGCGCGAGCACGACGTCCCCGAGTGGGCGATCGACAGCTGCCACAAGATTAAATACATGTTCCCGCGCGGCCACGCGGTGGCCTACGTGACGATGGGCCTGCGCGTGGCGTGGTACAAGGTGTACCGCCCGCAGGCGTATTACGCGGCGTACTTTACCATACGAGGCGACGGCTTTGACGCGGCGAGGATGCTTCTGTCCGTGGAGACGCTTCGCGACCGCCTGACGGATTTCCAAAACCGCGAGGAAAAGATGAGCGTGCGTGAAAAGCAGGAGGAAAACGCCTATCGCATGCTTTTGGAGATGCAGATGCGCGGCATCCACATGCTTCCGGTCGATCTGTATAAGAGCGACGCGACGCGCTTTTTGATCGAGGACGGCAACCTGCGCTGTCCGTTCACCTCCATCAACGGCTTCGGCGAAAGCGCCGTGCAGGGCATCATCGACACGCGCGATCCCGACAGGCCCTATCTGAGCGTGGAGGATTTGCAAAACCGCGCGCACGTCGGGTCAAGCGTCATCGAGATGCTGCGCGGCCAGGGCGCGCTGGATGGCATGCCGGAAACCAGCCAGGTCGATCTGTTTTCGCTGATCGGATAATCGGTTGATACATGGCATGAAAAGCACGCAAGACGCCGGAAAAGGACTTGCGTGCTTTTGATATTCAGTCCATCGAAGAAGCTCGCCGCAGGCGAGCTTCAGACTGTCGACAAACCCCATAGATACGCAAAGAGCCGCAGCGTCGGCCCATCTGGGTCGGCGCGTCTCTCACTTGGAAAGCGCTGCGGCGTAAGGGTTTGGGGCTTTGCCCCAAGCCCCAGCAGGGGAGTAAGTTCCCTGCACCCCGCACTTTGTCGATACGCTGACCACCGGCTCAGTCGGTAGTTTTGATTTTTTGTTGAGGGTCACGGGCCCCGTCTATTCCCTTTATTTTACGTTGCAGTAGACCTCGGCGGCCGCGCAGAAGCAGTTGCGAACCAGCTGGCTGCTGAAGGTGCCCTGCTCGGTTTTGCCGGTATAAACGATGCTCGTGCCCGCGATCATCGGGCCGTCCTCGCTGTCCTCCTTTTCGTATTCCAACGAAAGCACGATGCCCTCCATGTACTCGTCAAACACATTCTCGTTTTCAATCGCGACATCCTTGTAGGCGTCGATCTTCTCCTCGGGCACGGAAAAATACTGTGACCGCTTGGTGCCGTCAACCAGCACGCTCCAGGCGCACACCTGGTTCGTCGCCTTGTCGACGACGATGACCATGGTATAGGCGTTGGGCTCGGCGGCGGCCCAGCCCGTTCCGGCGGAGCCCTTATAGGCGAATTTTATCGAGCTCTTGATCTTCATGCCCACGACCTCGGTTCCGTCCTCCGCGACGCCGTTGGCCGCGTATAGCAGACTTCCAAAGTCCTTGTTGGGCTGATAATCGGTCTCGATGGCCTCATATTGGGCCGGATAGACGGCGTTGAGATCGGCGTTGTCCGCCGCGTTGGTGTCCGCCTCATAGCCGAGGGCGTTCTGGGCGTAGTAGGCGGCTGTCTGTACCGCGTATTGCACAGCCTGGGAGGTCGCGGTCGCGCCGGTCACCTCATCCGCCTCCATTATCGGATCGGCGATGGCGCCGACATAGGTCTGATCCATATAGTCCTGCGTGATCATCGCATCATAGCCCTCCGACTGATTCTTGGAGGCCGTGACGGACGCCGACTGGATGACGCAGTCGGAGCCGATTTCCACACGCACCGTCATGGAGGGATCTTTGTCCATATGGTAGCCGAAATATCCTTCCGCCTCGATGACCGCGCTGTTTTCGCCGACTTCCGCGCTCAGCACCGAGCCATACGTCTCATAAGCGGCGAATTGCTCGTCCACCTCGGCGCAGGCGGAGCACGCGATCAGCGTCACGGTCAGAAGCAGGGCAAAAATCAAAGACTGCTTTTTCATCTTTCTCTCCTTAAATACGCGATTCCATTTGAAAAAACTGTGCCATGCGTTCACACGGCACAGTTTTCGGATAAGCGCGATTACTCGCCCCAGATCGTCCAGTTGTCCGGGAACTCCTTGGTGGTCAGGCCAGTCTCGACGGTCTCGTCGAGGGTGCCGATCACGACGGCGTTGACGAATTTCATGTTCTCGGTGCTATAGGACTCGTGCTTGGCGGCGTTATAATACGTCGTGCCTTCCAGGTACTTGTCGCAGTCCAGGCCGCGCTCGCCGTCGTTGAAGCCGTTGACACCCTCCAGAGCGGGGCTCATGAACATATGGGTCGCGTATCCCTTGGCGATAGCGGCCACGTTCAGATAGCCGGTCACGATGCCCGCGTCATAGTAGCCGCGGTCAGGCTGGAAGGAGTTGCTGTCGTCGGTGCGAAGCTCGTCGCGGATCAGGCGCTCGCCGAAGACGAGAACGGTCACGGTGCCCTCGGAGGTTGCCACGCCATAGTTTTCGCCGATGATGGCCTTCTGCTCCTCAGGATCGGTCACGGCGACCAGGTACCAGTCGGACTTGCCGCCGGAGGTCACGGCCAGAGAGGCCATATGCAGGATCTCCTCCAGATCCTCCTTGGTAGGAGCCCCGGAGGCGTCAGTCACAAAGCCGCCCGCCGCGCCACCTTCAGTGGCGGATGTGTCGTTGGCTACGGTGCGCCATACGCCCTCTTCTTCAAACCAGGTCGGGAATTCGGAGGCGTCGAATTCGGCCAGGGCTGCCGTGCAGGAAATCAGCAGGGCGGCAGCGAGAATCAAAGAAACCAGCTTTTTCATTTTTGATGCCATCCTTTCGTTAATCTAAGCTTTTAAGGGATAAGCTTAGTAAATTCATTATAAAATACACCTTATCAGTTGTCAACACAGAAACTCCGGTACATTCGGAAATCCCTTTAAAAAAATCTCTAAACGCAAGCGTCGCTTCCATTTGCTTTTCCGCGCGTTCTTTGCTATACTTGCTTCGATTTCCACACGCAGGAGATGTATCAGCATGAAAAGAAAAGCACTTCTGTTCCTTTTCATCCCCGTTTTCCTCCTTTCCTCGTCCGTCGCCGAGGAGACAGAGGTTCCTCAAGCCTATACCTCAAGAACCAAGGTTGCCTCCGGCTATTTTGCCACCGTGAGCAGCCTGTGTCTGTTCGACGATTTCAACGACCCCGACGCCGTGACGCGCTATGAGGAAACCTGGGACGAGGTCAAATCGCTGCTGGAGGAGATCGAGCAGACGGTTTCGGTGGAAATTCCGACCTCGGACATTGCGCGCTTCAACGCGCTTCCCTCCGGCGGCTCCGTTTCCATCCAGCCGCTGACGGCAAGCCTTCTGCGTCTGGCGCGGGAGATGTATGAGCGCACGAGCGGCTATTACGATCCCACCGTTTATCCGCTGGTGGATTTATGGGGCTTCTCGCCTCGCTTCACCTATTCAAGCGAGGCCGTCCAACCCTACGACCGCGAACGGGAGAACGGCACGCTGCCCGCGCCTGACAGCGCTTATATCGAAGGGTTCCTGCAGCTGGTGGGCATGGAGGGCGTCGAGCTCGGCGGCAGCGAGGAGGAGGGCTATGTCCTAACCAAAAAAACGCCGTCGGTGGAGATCGGCGGCGTGACGTACAGCGCGAAGCTGGATCTGGGCGGCATCGCGAAGGGATACGCAGTTGATCTTGTACGCGACCTGCTGCTTGAGAAGGGCTATGAGTATGGCTATTTTTCCTGCGGCACCAGCAGCATCTACGTTCTGAAAAGTGCCTCCGCCTCCGCCAAAAAGGCGAACGATCCCCATTTCCAGCTCAACATCCGCAGCCCGCGCGAAACGCCCGAGGGCACGGGGGATTACGCGAGGCTGACCGTGATGAACAGTTCCCTTTCCAGCAGCGGCGATTACGGTCACAGCTATGAGCTGAACGGCCAACGCTACTGTCATATCATCCATCCCTTTACGGGCTATCCCATGAATGTCTCCGACGCCGAACCCCAGCAGGGCGTCTGCACCGTGACCCTCATGAGCGAAAGCGCCGCCGAGGATGACGCCCTTACCACCGCGCTTTGCCTGATGGGCCTCGACGCGGCACTGGAGTATCTCAATGAGGCAGCCCAGGATATCGTTCTGGTTTATTACCGAAGCGACAGCGACCGCTACGAGGTCGTGACCAATCTGCCCGAGGAGCGCATTACCCTTTTGGACGCCGCCTATGTGCTGTGCAGCGAACGCGATGAAACGGGCCGCGTCCGTTACACCGGCGAGCTGCTGCGTCCCTGACAGGCCCGCCTTGCCTCATCGCAGCCCTGTCCAAAGCGCCTCTTCTTCCTCGTCCAGCAGCGCGCCCAGGGCGTTGTCGTCCACGGAATAGGCGCTCCATTCCCACAGGACGCCCCGCGGTCTCGTCCAGCACGCGGAGGACGAAGCTTCCGTCCTCCGTCACGCCCTCGGCCAGGCGCGTACACATAAGCGACGTTTCTTCCAGGCGATAGAGCCATTTGTGGTGCAGAAGCCCCGCACTGTCCTAGCTGACCTCCGCCTCAACCAGGCCGCTTTCAGAAAAAAGACGGTAGTTGGAAAGGCCCCTGTCCTGACCCTCGTTCCACTTGGCCCTGACATACCGCTCGCCATCCCAGGGATAGAAGACGAACCAGCCGTTGTTCGCGCCCTGCGCGGTGCAGACGACAAGATCGTCCGTGCCGTCAAAGTTCAACGTCGGTATAGGTGAGGAACGGCTTCCGCTCCAGCGAGACAAAGTAGATTTCCTGGCCGTTGGGCGCAACGACGCGATGGATCAGTTCTTCGCCCAGCATACCGATCGTGCCCACTACCTCCACGCCAGTAGCGTCGGGCAGCATGATACACAACATCATGACAAGAGCTTTTCGCAGATACTTTTTCCACATGAGCCTTGTCCCTCCCTTAGCTTTCTTTCGGCTATCAAACGTTTGAGGACAGCCAAATCCTGCCGTCCCGCTGAAAGAGGCGGCTCAGTTTCCCGCGCTCCGGCTCAGGCGCGCGGCCATGAAGGCGTGGGACTAGGCGATCCACGACAGCAGCTCCTCGTCCAGCTCGCCCGCCGTTCGAACCGCCACGTGATGCGTAAAACGCTCCGGCGCGGGATTTGATACCGCTTGGAGACGCGGGCTTTGAAGCGCGCGGTCCAGGCCGAAGCTCACGATCAGCCGCCTTCCTCTCAGCGAGGCAAAGCAGAAGCCGCGCGGATCGAGGAAGGTGATCTGCGTTTTCTGAACCTTCAGAGATGTATTGCCCCATCGGGCTGCGATTCTTTCCCAAAGCAGTTCAAACAGCCCAAGCGCCTAGGGTGCGCCGGAGAAGAAGAGCACATCGTTTGTCATCCGTCTTTCTTCCCTATTTTGATGATTGGGCCTTTCGGAAAAAGTATAGCAAAAAATCCGCCGGATACAACCGGCGGGAAGGGCAGATGGGGAAGGGCCGAGCCTCGTCAGATGCGCACGTGTTGGGGCCGCCGTGTCGCGTCGTCATCCGCACGGCGGCCTCGCGCGCCCTCGCGCCCTCAATCGCCCGTGGTCGACGAGGGCTCGGTTACCGCGGCGTCCCCGCCGCCGGTGATGGAGCCTGCGATCTCCAACACCTGTGTCTGAAGCTCCTCGAAGGTGAGACCGTCGCCGTTGAGCTGCTCATGCAGCTTGGCGATCCTGTCCATCGCCGCTTCGTCGTCCGTCACCTGAACGGCGGTGATCGTCTTGTCGATGGCCTCCACGCGGGTCTTGACCATCTCCGTCAGCCGTTCGGTTAATCCGCCCTGATACTGGGTATCATAACGGATACCGATCAGCGCGATGTTTCCGGCCACGATGGCGTCGGCGGTGTCCAGCTCGCTCAGCTTTTCCACCTCTTCGGCCACATCGTCGCTCACGCGGCGCGCGTCCTCGATGCTGTTGACGCCCGTCGCCGCCGGTTCATCCGTGGCCGCGGGGGAAAGACTCACCGTGGGGCTTTGCGTGGCCATGGGCGAAGCGGAGGGCATCGCGCTGGCGGTCGGGGACGGGCTGGGCAGCGTGTCCGCGTTGCTGGTGCAAGCGGAGAACAGCCCAAGGCCCACCAGGGAAATCAGTAGAAGAATCCATGTTTTTTTCAATGCTGTTCGCCTCCTCGCGCCTATTGTGCGCAGAAGCGTGGGGGCGTATTTGCGACAATCCTTCCCAAAGACGGTAAGAAATCGTTCCGCTGGGGGAGGAAGACGGAAGCGGGGGCGATGGCCGCAAGCGGGGCGCCCACGCAGACTGTCGACAAGCCCCATAGATACGCAAAGAGCCGCGCGGGGAATCATCCCCCGCGCTCCGTATTTTGCATTCCCCGAGGGGCCTGTCACCCCTTCACGGCCCCGCTGATCAGCCCGCTGACGATATAGCGCTGGCATATCAGATAGACAACCACAGTCGGCAAAATCGCCAGCACCAGCACCGCCATCATCGCACCCATATCCACGCTTCCATAGCCGCCCTTGAGATACTGCACGGCGATGGGGATGGTTCTGAAACGCTTCAAATCCAGCACCAGATAGGGCAGGAGGTAATCGTTCCAGATCCACATCGCCTCCAGGATGCCGGTGGAGACATAGGCGGGCTGGAGGATCGGCAGGACGATGGAAAAGAAGATGCGCGGGGGCGTGCAGCCGTCGATCATCGCCGATTCCTCGATGGCGACGGGACAGGATCTCATATAGCCCGTAAACATGAAGACCGCCAGCCCCGCGCCAAAACCCAGATAGATGACGGGAATTCCCCACGGCGTGTTCAGCCTCAGCTGATTGGCCACCTTGGAGAGCGTGAACATGACCATCTGGAACGGCACGACCATCGAAAACACGCACAGAAGATAGACCGCGCGCGCGGCGCGGCTCTCGGCTCGGCTGATAAACCACGCGCACATGGAGGTGCACAGCAAAATCAGCAGCACCGAAAGCACCGTGATGATCACGCTGAAAAGCAGCGCCTGAAAGAAGCCCGTCAGTTCGACGCCCTTTTCATAGTTGGCGAGGCCCGCGTAGGTCGTCTCGGTGGGGAGGGCAAAGGGCACGCGGCTGATATACGCCTTCTTTTTAAAGCTGTTGATGAGCACCACGGCCAACGGATAGACATAGACGACGGACGCCAGGGAAAACAGCACGGTCAGGGCCGCGTCCCGCGCGCGGCCCCCGCACTTTCGAGTATGCCGGTTCATGCTACTGCTGCACCTCCCTTGAGCGGGTGAGACGAAGCTGGACGAGCGCGATCGCGATCACCAGCGCGCAGAAGACCACCGCCTTGGCCTGCCCCGCGCCCGCCCACCCGGTGCGGCCGTAGAAGGTGGCGTAGATGTTGAGCGCCAGAAGCTGCGAGCGGTTGGACGGCATGCCCGCCGTCAGCGCCAGGTTCTGGTCGAAGAGCTTGAAGCCATTGGTGAGCGTGAGAAACGTACAGATTGTTATCGAGGGCATCAGCATCGGAAGCCTCACGCGGGTAAGCGTCTGCCAGCCTGTCGCGCCGTCGATGGCGGCTGCCTCGGAAAGCTCGGCCGGAATGGCCGTCAGGCCCGCGAGATAGATCATCATCATATAGCCCGCCTGCTGCCACAGCATCACGATCATCAGTCCCCAGAAGCCGTACCATTCGCTGCTGACCAGCGTCACGCCCCGCCTGGTCAGCACGCCGTTCAAAATCACCTGCCACAGCCAGCCCAGCACGATGCCGCCGATCAGGTTGGGCATGAAAAACACCGTGCGGAACAGGCCGGTTCCGCGAAAGCCCTGCGACAAAAGCAAGGCGAGCGCGAGACCCAGCAGGTTGATCAGCACCGTGGAAACCGCCGCGAACAGCGCCGTGAACCACAACGCGTGGCCAAAGCCGCTCGACGTGTCCGAAAAGGCCATGACGTAGTTTTTCAGCCCCACGAACGCCGCGTCCGAGACGGTCGTGAAGTCGCAGAAGGACAGGTACAGGCCCATCAGGAACGGAACCAGAAACCCTATGGCGAAGGCGAGCATCGTCGGCAGAACGAACAGCGGCCAGTAGCGCCTTACGGCCCTTTCCATGCGTCGATTCCCCCTTTATCCGAGCGTTATCTGGACGCGCCCGCTTCTCTGGCCCATCCGTCCACAAAGGCGCTTTTCACCGCGTTCCACTCCGCCGTGCCCTGCGCGTATTCCAGCAATGCCGCGCCCAGGTCGTCCTTCCAGGTCTCCGAGGGCATCGTCGGGAAGTTCCAGCTCACCTGGGTCTTTCCTTCCTCGATGGAACGGGCAGCGGCGTTGAGAAGCGCGTTTTGGGCGGTATAGCCCTCGTCGAAGGTCGTAAACGGCGTCACAAAGCCCATCTCCTCCGCCATAGCGCGGCGGCCCTCGTCGCTGGTGATCACCCATTCCACAAACGCCTTGGTCGCCTCGATTCTCTCCTCGGGGGCGCGTCTGTTGATGCACCAGTAGTTCTCCGAGCCGGCACACAGGCCCTGGCTTTCCTCGCCCTCCGCACCGATATAGATGGGCATCATGCCCAGATCCGTGTCGTCCAGGCCCTCGCTCAGGCAGTCGGCGTAGGCCCAGGTGCCGTTCTGGTAAAACACCGCCTCGCCAAGCGCGAATTCCGAGGCCGCGTCCTCGCCGGTGCGCGCGCCGATGAGCGAGGGCTCACAGGTCGCGTTCTGAATGTAGAGATCCCAAATGGCCTTGAAGTTGTCAAGATAGGTTCCCTTGATGGCGTCGGTGGAGGTGATGCCGTCGGCGCGGTATTCATAATAGATGGGAAGGTTCGCCAGATGGGTCTTAAAGCGCCAGTCCGAGCTGGAATCCATGCCGGCCGAGGTGAACGCGCCCTCGACGCCCAGCTCCTCGCGGCGCGCCTGAATGTCCTCAGCCACGGCCTTGAGGGTCTCAAAGCTGTCGATACCGTCAGGATCGTCAAGGAGCGCGCCCTCCATGTCGCAATATTTTTCAAGAAGCGCACGGTTGTAAATGATTCCGTAGGTTTCGATCACATAGGCTATGCCAAGGACCTCTTCCCCGTCGATCAGGGCAAACTCGTCGCTTTTGAGGTTTTGATAAAGCGCGGTGTCGCGCAGGTCAAGGCAGTAATCCCGCCAGGTTTTCAACCCCACGGGGCCGTTGACCTGGAACAGCGTCGGCGCTTCCGCCTTTTCCATCTCGGAGCGCAGCGTGTCCTCATAGGTGCCGGAGGCGGCGGTCACGACAGTGACGGGGACGCCGGTCTCCTTCGTGTACGCCTTCGCCAACGCCTTCCACTGCGACGCCTGCTCGGGCTTGAAATTGAGGTAATACACCGATCCGTCCGCCCGCGCGGCTCCCTCCGGCGAGGCCGTCGCCTGGTTCGTCTCCCCGCCTATGTCCTCGGCCACGCCAAAGATCATCACACCGCCCAGAATCAAAAGTGCGACGGCCAGAACCGCCAGGACTTTTTTCATGGTCATTCTCTCTCCTTTCTATCGAATCGCATGCTCTAGCCTTGACCGTTTTCGCCAGAAAAATGCGTGAAAATCTGGGAGCGTGGTCATGATGATAAAAATTTTCCTAACGCTCTTGACAATTTATACAAGGGATTGTATAGTATAAGTAAAGTGTGGGTTTGTAAATGGGCGCAAACGATTGCGCGATGCTCCCGCACGCTCCAACTGCCGCGGTTCCGCCGTGACAAATTGAAAAAGGAGGATTCCCATGAAGAAACTCTTCGCATTGGTTCTTGCCCTCGCTCTGGCCATGTCCATGGTGACGCTTGCCTCCGCCGAGGACGGCAAGGTCTACTACCTCAACTTCAAGCCCGAGGCTGACTCGGCCTGGCAGGAGCTGGCTAAGGCCTATACCGAGCAGACCGGCGTGCCCGTCACCGTCGTGACCGCCGCCTCTGGCACGTATTCCGAAACCCTGACTGCCGAGATGGACAAGGGCGCTTCCGCCCCCACGCTGTTCCAGTGCGGCAACCAGGCGGGACTGGAGACCTGGCGCGACTATTGCCTTGATCTTCGCGACACGCCCTTCTACAACGAGATGAGCACCGAGGAATTCAACCTCTACGGCGAGAACGGCGAGGCCTTCTGCATCGGCTACTGCTACGAGGCGTTCGGCATCATCGTCAACAAGGCGCTTCTGGCCCAGGCTGGTCATGACCTGAGCGAAATCACCAACTTCGAGACCCTCAAGGCCGTGGCTGAGGACATCCACGCCCGCGCCGAGGAGCTTGGCTTCGACGCCTTCACCTCCTCCGGCCTGGACGGCTCCTCGTCCTGGCGCTTCACCGGCCACCTGGCCAACATGCCCCTGTACTATGAGTTCCGTGACGACGGCGTGACCGCGCAGCCCGCCACCATCACCGGCGCCTATCTGGACAACTTCAAGGCTATCTGGGATCTCTACATCAACAACTCTGCCACCAATCCCGCCCAGCTCGCCACCGCGACCGGCGACCAGGCCGAGGCTGAGTTCGGCGAAGGCAAGGCTGTGTTCTATCAGAACGGCACCTGGGAGTACGCCAACCTGACCGGCACCTTCGGCATGAATCCCGACGACCTGGCCATGATCCCGATCTACATCGGCGTTGAGGGCGAAGAAAAGGCAGGGCTGGCCTGCGGCACCGAGAATTGCTGGGCTGTCAACAGCCAGGCTTCCGAGGCTGACCGTCAGGCGACCCTGGACTTCCTCTACTGGGTCGTGACCTCCGAGGAAGGCACGAAGATGATGGCCGAGCAGTTTGGCCCCATCCCCTTCAAGGCCGCCAAGGAATCCGATAACGTGTTCTTCAACGACGCCAACGAATACATCGCCAACGGCAACTACGTTGTGAGCTGGGCCTTCAACTACACCCCCAACGTCGATACCTGGCGCGCGGGCGTTGAGGCCGCTCTGACCCAGTATTCCGCCGGTGGCTCCTGGGACGACGTGGTCACCGCGTTTGTGCAGGGCTGGGCCGTGCAGTACGCCAACCAGTAATCACCTAAGCTCAGAACAGTTTCACTGATTTTCTCCAAGGGGGAAGCGGGCCTGCCCCGCTTCCCCCTTTTTTCCATCACTTTGATCGTCGGAGGAGCGGCTATGAAAAAGAAACAAAGAAGAAGCAACGCGGCTGTTAACTCCAAGCTTATCCGCCGCCCCATTCAAAGGTGTTTCGCAATCTTCCTTCTACCCACGTTCGTGGCCTTTTGCATCGGCTTCCTATATCCCTTTCTTCACGGCATTTATCTCTCCTTCTGCAAGTTCACCACCACCAGCAACGCCAAATGGGTCGGCCTGGACAACTATGTGAAGGCGCTCAACGACGTAGGCTTTGTCCATGCCTTCGGGTACACGGCGCTTGTGGCGGTCAGTTCTCTTGTCATCATCAATATTCTCGCCTTCGCCGTCGCCTACGCGCTTACCCGCGGCATCAAGGGCGCGAATCTCTATCGCGGCGTATTCTTCATGCCCAACCTGATCGGCGGCATCGTGCTGGGCTATATCTGGTCGATGATCTTCGACGGCTTCCTTTCCCGCTACAACACATCCATCGTCCTCAACGCCACCTATGGCTACTGGGGACTGATCGTCATGCTGTGCTGGCAGCAGATCGGCTACATGATGATCATCTATATCGCTGGTCTGCAATCCGTCTCTGAGGATATGATCGAGGCGGCCAAGATCGACGGTGCGAACGGCTGGCGCATTTTGTGGAACATCACCATTCCCACCGTGATGCCCTCCATCACCATCTGCACCTTCCTTTCGCTTACCAACGGCTTCAAGCTCTTTGACCAGAACCTGGTTCTGACGGCCGGCCAGCCCTTTGTCTTCCAGCCGGACGGAAACATCATCCGCTCCACGGAAATGCTGGCGCTCAACATCTACAACACCTTCTATCTCAACTCCAACTCCCGCGGCACCGGTCAGGCCAAGGCGGTCCTGTTCTTCATTCTTGTGGCGGCCATCGCGCTCATCCAGCTGCGTGCGACCAAAACCAAGGAGGTGCAGCAGTAATGCGGCGTGATCGAATCGGAAAAAACATCCTGTCCGCGCTCTTCGCGGTCATCAGCATCATCTACATCATGCCCATTGTGGTTGTGTTGTATAACTCTTTCAAAACCAACGGCTCCATCAACACCAGCACCTTCGCCTTGCCAAATGCCCAGAGCTTCGTGGGCTGGGCGAATTACCAGAACGGCATGACGGTCGGCGAATATCCCTTTGTCAACTCAGTGCTATACAGCTTTGTGATCACGATCCTCTCGGCGACGCTGATCCTGATCTGCACTTCGATGGCGGCCTGGTATATCTCACGTGTGGATGATCTTTTCTCCCGCGTCGTTTATTACCTGTGCGTGTTCTCCATGATCGTGCCCTTCCAGATGGTCATGTTCACGTTGGCCAAGACGGCCAACACTCTGCATCTGGATACGCCCTGGACGATTCCCATCATCTATCTGGGCTTCGGCGCGGGCTTGGCGGTCTTCATGTTTTCGGGCTTTGTCAAGGGCATGCCGCTGGCCATCGAGGAGGCCGCCGCGATCGACGGCTGTGGCCCGCTGCGCACCTTCTTCTCGGTGGTCTTCCCGATGCTCAAGCCGATCTTCATCTCTGTAGGTGTTCTGGAGATCATGTGGGTCTGGAACGACTATCTCCTGCCCTACCTGGTGCTCGACCGCACGAAATACAAGACGATCCCGATCCACATCCAGTACCTCCAGGGCAGCTACGGTCATGTCGACCTGGGCGCGGTGATGGCGCTGATTATGCTCAGCATCCTGCCCATCATCATCTTCTACCTCACCTGTCAGAAGTATATTGTCAGCGGCGTCATGGCCGGCGCGGTCAAGGGATAAGCCGCTGAAGGGCGGTGTACTGGCCGGTGAAAGGGCTCGCCTTCGGCTTCTTGCCGGGTGGCGAACGATAACCTTGTAAGGCTCAGGGCATCGACAAAGTGCGGGATGCAGGGGACTCAGTCCCGCAACCTCAATCGTCGTGTAGGGCACTGGCCGGTGGAGGTCGTGCACTCCAAATCTTTGATTTGGAATGCACGATTTTCGCCTCTGGCGAAAACAGGCTATCCGTGCTCGCACGGATAGCCTGCCCCGCTCCACTCGTTCGCACCCTCGGTTTGATCGGCGCGCAAGGTGCTGCCGCGCCATGTGCTTGTCAAGCCTCACGCCTGCGGGTTGTTTTGGGCTTCGCCCAAGGCCCCGCTAGGCAGAGGGTCGCGCGTCCCAAATTTTCAATTTGGGCCGTGCGATTCCGGCCTTTGGCCGGAACAACGTGACCGCGTTTCGCGGGCACGTTGCCCTTGCGCATTCCCTCCGGCGTATCCTTCGGGTCGCTTTGCCCCTTCGGGGCAAGGCCGCACAGCGCGGAGGGTACAAAAGACTTTTCACTGGAAGCATGCACAAAAAGTCCGCTTTCAAGCATTGCCTGGAAGCGGATTTTTGTCGTTGCTGCAATAAACCGCGCATTTAGAACGATTTGTGCAACAGATCCTTTACCGGATAGCGACCTCCACGACGACTGAGACTGCCGTCCCGTCCTGTGTCGATGCTCTGATCCTGCGTTACGCGGCAGAGGCTTGTTCATATACGCCTTATGAAGGAAGATCAACGCCGCCGCTTTCCCTATGAAAAGATCCTCAGTACGTCCTTGAAGGTGAAAAACAGCATGAACGCGAACAGGAAGGCATAGCCGCACAGATGGACGATCGCCTCGATCTTCTGGCTGATCGGCTTGCGGCGGATGGCCTCGATGATCATAAAGACGAGGCGGCTGCCGTCCAAGCCCGGAATCGGAAGCAGGTTCATCAGGCCCAGGTTGATGGAGATGAGAACGGTCAGGTACAAAAAGATTTCCAGGCCGCCCTGTCTGGTCTGCTCGGCCACCAGCTGCACCACACCCACGGGACCCGTCGTCTGGTCGAGGCCTTCGCCTGTGGTGAACAGCTTGCCCAGCGCCTCCACGATCGCGGTCGAGGCGTCCGCGCAGATATCCCAGGCGGCGGGCAGAATATTGCCGGCGGGCATGGGCGCGTAGCCCTGCTGGATCATGATGCCGATCATCCACCGGCCCTCGCTTTCGTTGTAATGGGGCTGGATGGTCAGGCTGAGCTCCGTGCCGTCGCGGAGGACGGTGAGATGAACCGGCGCTCCGTCGCCCTGCGCTGAGATGGCGTTGCTCACGTCCGTCACAGTCTTTCCGGTCATTTCCACGCCGCCGACGGACACGAATTGGTCGCCCGCGACGAGGCCGGCCTCATAGGCGGGGGAGCTCTCATCAACGCTGGCGATAAACGGCGTCGCGATGGTCACACCGTAGGCTGCCATCAAAATGATCGCCACCACAAAGGCCAGCACGAAATTCATAGCGGGACCCGCGAAGACCGAGATCATCCGCTTCCAAACCGGCGCGTTGTTGTAGTTGCGCGGGTCGTCCTTCATCTTGCCCTCGGGATCGTCGTCGGAGTCCCCGAAGAACATGCAGTAGCCGCCCAGCGGGATGGGCCGGATGGAGAAAACCGTCTCGTGCTTTTTGGACTTCCATTGCACGAGCTTGGGGCCAAAGCCGATGGAGTATTCCTTGACGGGGATGCCGCACAGGCGCGCGGCAGCGAAGTGGCCAAACTCGTGGACGGTGATCAGCACGCCCAGCAGCACGATGGCCAGCAGCACATAAAGAAGGGTCATACATTCTTCCTTTCTTGGGGGATCATCTAAGCGTATGCGCAAGCCCCGCCGCGATATTTCGCGCGAGCCGGTCGGCCTCGAGCACGTCCTCAAGCGTATCGGCGGGCAAATGGCCCGCGCGGCTCAGGGTTTCCTCCACGATATCAAAGATTCGTCCGACGCGGATGGGTTCCTGCTCGGAGGAATGTAACAATTCCCCGACCGCAACCTCGTTGGCCGCGTTGAGCACACAGCCTGCCGCGCCGCCCGCCTCCAGGCATTCCCGCGCAAGGCGGACAGAGGGGAAGCGCTCGGGGTCGGGGCGCTCAAAGCTGAGCGCCTGAAGCCGGAAGAGGTCGAGCGGCTCGCCGCCCGTGGACAGGCGGATGGGATAGCTCATGGCGTAGAGGATGGGCAGTCGCATATCGGGCGTGCCAAGCTGAGCGATGAGCGCGCCGTCGGCAAATTCCACGCCGCTGTGGATGACGCTCTGCGGATGGACGACGACCTCGATCTGTTCCGGCGAGGCGGAGAAGAGCCATTTGGCCTCGATCATTTCCAGCGCCTTGTTGAACAGGGTCGCGGAATCAATGGTAATCTTTCGGCCCATGACCCAGTTGGGATGCCTGAGCGCCTGTTCCTTTGTGGCGTTTCGGATATCCTCCTTGGTCCATGCGCGAAACGGCCCGCCCGAGCAGGTCAGCAGGATGCGCCGAAGCGGGTTTCCGTTCGCCCCCTCAAGGCATTGGAAGATGGCGCTATGCTCGCTGTCCACCGGAAGAAGCGAATGCACGCCCTCACGCGCGGCGGCCTCCATAACCAGGTGCCCGCCCGCGACCAGCGCCTCTTTATTGGCCAGCAGCACCCGCTTATGATGGGCAAGGGCGCATAGGACGCTGCTCAGGCCCACCATGCCGACCACACTGACCAGCACGTCGTCACAGTCGCATTGCGCGGCCAGCGTCAGCGCGTCCGATCCGAATACCCACTCACAGAAGCGGACGTCCTGGGGAAGATCCTCCCTCGGGATGGGCTGGACGAGCCCCGCCAGCCTTGGACGGAACGCGCGCACCTGCTCAAACAGCTTTTCACGGCTTGTGTTGGCGACGAGCGCGGCAATTTCAAACCTGTCCTGATGAAGCGCCGCCACCTCAAGCGCCTGCGTCCCGATGCTCCCCGTCGAACCCAGTATGGCCAAACGCCGCCTCTTCATACAAAAACCTCTTTCCGATAGAATGGTGGTACAGGCGCGCCGGAGCGCGGGCGGCGCTCCGGCGTCGGGCTCAATGAACGGATGAGAAGGACGCTCACATCCCGGCCATCAGAATCACGCGGTAGCAATAGACGATGATCGCGGTAAAGACGATGCTATCCAGCCGGTCGAGCATGCCGCCATGACCGGGGAAGATGTTGCCGAAATCCTTGATTTTGCAATGCCGCTTGACCATGCTGGCGAACAGGTCGCCCATCTGACCGGCGACGCCGCCGAACAGTCCGGCCAGCATATCGCCCCAGACTGGCGGGAAGCCGCCGAATTCGGGAAAGCACGCCGCGAAAATCCGGCCGGTCACGATGGCGCACAGAATACTGCCGATCAGACCTCCGATCGCGCCCGCAACGGTCTTGTTAGGGCTGATATGCGGACACAGCTTCGGTCCGCCCACGGCGCTGCCGACGAAATACGCGCAGGTATCCCCTCCCACGGCGATGGCGAAGACCAGCACCATCAGAAACGCCTGAAGGCAACGCGGCTCGGTGTCCAGAATGCCGAACAGGCACATGCCTGGAAGCACCAGCGTCAGCATCGGCAGGACGCTCATCTCAATGTCGATCAGATCGGGATCCTCGCGGCGCATGACCATCAGGAGCACGCAAAAGCTCAAAAGGGTCAAAATTGGGATGATGACAACGGAGGAGTAAAACATCATCAGCGGGACGGAGACGGCCAGTCCCGCGAAGCTCGTCCACCAGACGGGATGATGCCCGAAGCGCCTGAACGCGTCCAGCTCCTCATACAGCGCCACAGACAGACAGAAAAACGCGGCCAGGGAGAACAGCCAGCCGCCCACATAGAGCACAATCGCCAGAAGCACGATCAGCACCGCTCCGGTGATGACGCGCTGAGAACGTGAGGAGCGTTTCTTTGTTTCTTCGCTCATGGAACCTCCTTTTGGGCGGATCATTCCTCGCGCCCGCCAAAGCGGCGCTTTCGGCCTTGGAATTCCGCGATGCATTGATGATATTGCTCAAGGGTGAAATCCGGCCAGAGCACGGAGAGAAATATGAACTCCGCGTAGGCGCATTGGAAGAGCAGGAAATTGCTCTGACGCATCTCGCCGCTGGTACGGATCAGCAGATCGACGTCGGGAAGACCGGCGGTATAGAGCCTGCTTGAAAAGGCTGCCTCGTCAATGCTCTCAGGCTTGATCCGCCCCGACGCTACATCCAGGGCAAGCAGACGCGCCGCGCGAACGGCCTCGGCGCGCGCGCCGTAGTTGATGGCGATGTTGAGCTTGAGGCCGGTGTTATCCCGCGTGCGGCGCTCGGCCTCGTAAAGCGTATCGCGCTGCATCGGGGGAAGGCCGTCCTTGTCGCCCAAAATGGTGATACGGACGTTCTTTTCATCCAGTTCATCGATCTCGCTTTGAAAGAAATCCAGAATGAGCTGCATCAGTGCGTCCACCTCGGCCTGGGGACGCGACCAGTTTTCGGTCGAAAAGGCATAGAGCGAAAGCGCCTGGATGCCGATATCGCTGGAATTGCGGATGATCTCCCGAAGCGTCTCCGTGCCAGTGCGGTGCCCCATGGCGACCTTGACCTTATGCTGCTTGGCCCAGCGGCCATTGCCGTCCATAATGATCGCCACGTGCTTTGGCAGCCGATTCAGATCGATCGGGGCGTAAAGCGGAATACTCATGGCTCTCTCCTTTCCGTCGGATCGCCTGTTAAAAAGCGCGAGACGATGAGTCTGCGCCCATCATCCTCGACCGCCACCACACGGGTGGACGCATAGCCCTGCTTCTCCCCCTCGGGGGAACGCAGCGCGTCCTCGGGGTACGGCTTTTTGCGCGGCGGCGCGGCAGTGGGCACCACGTCCACGTTCACAATGCCGCTCGCGTGCAGAATCGCCAGCGCCGCCTGCGCCGGAAGCCCAAGCAGGTGTTCAAAGGTCTGCTGCATTTCATCCTCCATCGGGAGCTTCGAAAGGAACCCCTTCAACCTCTTATTATATATGGTCAAAAATGGCGTTGTCAAGGGCGCTTAAAACATCAGATCCCCAGGACGGTATCCCTCGGGCAGCGGCTCCTCCTCCAGGAAGCGGAAATCCTCGTCCTCAAGCACCGGCAAAAACGCCTCGTAGGGGATGCGTGGGAACTCGCAGCCGTAGCCGCTCGAACCGAACCAGCCGCCCTCCTTGGCGCGCAGGTTGAGATCGCGGGCGAATTTGGTGTGGTTGGAGCAGTCGTGAACCGCGATGTTCCACCCCTCGTCATCCGCGAGCTTCATCAGCCGAAGCGTCAGCTCGCGGCTCCAGATCGGGCTCAGGTACCCCAGACGGCAGAAATAGAGGTTCTCGCCGAAATAGTTGGGCAGGTTGTTGGGGTTTAAGTGAAGCTCGGCCAGGTTCATGAAGTCTAGGCCGGTGGAGAGGATCGTCTTCCTCTTTCTGAGGAAGGCGTCGTAAAACTCTGGCGTCATCGGCGTCTCAATGCCGACGTAGGGGATGTGCGCCTTGGCAACGGCAAGCATCTCGATCACACGGTCCGAGCAGCCCGACGCGCCCAAGTTGAAGCGCAGCTCATCAAGACCGGCCTCGCCCAGCATCCTGAGGTTTTCCTCCGTCGCCAGCGTGCCGTTGGTATACATATGCTGGTGGATGCCCGCCTGATGAAAGCGGCGGATGATCCCCTCGTACTTCTCGATCTCCATGAAGGGTTCAAGGTATACATAAGAGATGCCGGTGGGCTTTTGAGAGACAGAGAGGAGAAGATCCAGATCTCTCTCGTAAAACTTGGTGCCGCCAATTTCCCACAGGCCCTCGCCAATCGGCTCGATCGCATCCAGCTCGCCGAAATCGTAACAGAATTTGCATTGCAGATTGCAATGGTTGGTCTTGCGGATGGCGGTCAGTCCCGATCCGAACAGGCAGGAACGGCAGCCCTTGGGGAAGCGATCGTCCCGCCCCACATAATAGGTGCGGCCCTGAAGCGATTTCAGCCCCCTGATCTGGGACATGAGCGTCTCCCGCCGCCGCTCCACCGTCGCCTCAATCTGGGCGAACGTTGCGAAGGCCAACTCCTGCTGGCGTACCATCAATTCCTCCTCCTCATCAAGCTCGGCGAAAAAGCGGAACCACGCGAGGGCGTCTTTCTTGGAAATTTTCATGCGAATGCCTCCTGAGAATGATGTCATTATTATAGCATGCGTGAAGGGGAAGGAACAAGAAAAAAGACGGGGCGGCCTTGGCCATCCCATCTTCAGACTGTTGATAAACCCCCTATTTTCGTAAAGAGCCGCAGCGCCGACCCGTCTGGGTCGGCGCGTCTCTCGCTTGAAAACGCTGTAGCGTAAGGCTTCTGGGACTCTGTCCCAGACCCTGGCAGGGGTTGATGGAGGGAAGCGCAAGGGCAGCGCGACCGCGAAACGCGGTCACGTTGTTCCGGCCTTTGGCCGGAAGCGCACGGCTCAAATGAAAATTTGGGACGCGCGACCCTCCGCCCGATGGGACCCTCGGCGAAGCCCAAAACGACCCGCAGGCGTGAGGTTCGACAAGCGCATAGCGCGGCAGCGCCTGCGCGCCGATCAAACCGAGGGTGCGAACGAGTGGAGCGGGGCAGGCTATCCGTGCGAGCACGGATAGCCTGTTTTCGCCAGAGGCGAAAGGGGCCTGTTGCAAAAAGCCCACCCTCAACAGGCCCCTTATGAATCCTGAATTTTACAAAAGAAGCCCCAAAGA
>CAYQCL010000026.1:0-33964 GCA_964416065.1 uncultured Oscillospiraceae bacterium
AATGGCGCTGGAGCTGTTCAAGCCCTTTGTCATCGAGCGTCTGGTTACGCTCAAAAAGGCACATCACGGCAAGAATGCCAAGCGCATGGTTGAAAAGGGACGTCCCGAGGTTTGGGATATCCTGGAGGAGGTTATCAAGGAGCATCCCGTGCTTCTCAACCGCGCTCCCACGCTTCACCGCTTGGGCATTCAGGCGTTTGAGCCGATGCTTGTCGAGGGCAAGGCGCTCAAGCTGCATCCGCTGGTCTGTACCGCTTACAACGCCGACTTTGACGGCGACCAGATGGCCATCCACGTGCCGCTTTCTATGGAGGCGCAGGCTGAGGCCCGCTTCCTGATGCTGGCGCATAACAATATTTTGAAGCCCCAGGACGGCAAGCCCGTCATGTCTCCGTCTCAGGACATGGTCATCGGCTGCTATTACCTCACCATCGACAAGCCGGACGCCAAGGGCGCGGGCCGCGTCTTTACAAGCCCCGACGAGGCGGTGATGGCGTATCAGCTGGGTGAGTTGAGCCTTCAGGCGCCCATCAGGGTGCGCGTTGAGCGTGAATTCAACGGCGAGAAGGGCCGCAAGATCATCGACTGCACGCTGGGCCTCCTGCTCTTCAACGAGGTCATCCCGCAGGATATCGGCCGCAAGCCGCGCACGTGCCTGGAGGAGATGTATCCGCTGGAGATTGACAGCCTGGTGGGCAAGAAGGAATTGGGCAAGATTGTCGATGAGGTCTACCTCAAGCATGGCATCCATGAAACGGCCCAGGTGCTGGATAACATCAAGAACCTCGGTTTCAAGTATTCCACGCGCGGCGCGATCACCGTATCCGTTAGCGACATTATCGTTCCCCCCGAGAAGGAGCAGGTGCTGAAGGAAGCGGACGATCAGGTTGCCGAAATCAACGGCCTCTACCGCATGGGTATGCTCTCCGAGGACGAGCGCTATACCAAGGTCGTGGATATTTGGAACGCTACCACGGTAAACCTGCGCAACAGGATTCTCCCCGGGCTTGATAAATTCAATCCCATCCGCATGATGACGGATTCCGGCGCCCGTGGTAGTGCGGCGCAGGTTTCGCAGCTGGCCGGTATGCGCGGTCTGATGGCTTCTCCCTCGGGCAAAACGCTCGAACTGCCGATTCGCGCGAATTTCCGCGAGGGCCTCAAGGTGCTGGAATTCTTCCTGTCCTCGCATGGCAGCCGCAAGTCGTTGGCTGATACCGCGCTTCGTACCGCTGACTCGGGTTATCTGACCCGTCGTCTGGTGGACGTTTCGCAGGAGGTTATCGTGCGGGAGGTGGATTGCTTCGCCGAGCGCGGTGAGAAGGTGCGCGGTATTACTGTGCAGGAGATCACCATCGGCAACCAGGTCATTGAAAGCCTGGAGGATCGCCTGATCGGCCGCGTGGCCGCGGAGGACGTCATCCATCCTGAGACCGGCGAGATTATTGTGGCCTTGAATGAGACCATTTCCAACGACAAGGCCAAGGAAATCAGCGCGGCCGGCATCAAAAAGGTACAGGTTCGCAGCGTACTGACCTGCCGCAACGAGACAGGCGTCTGCGCCCGCTGCTATGGTGCGAATCTGGCGACCGGCGGCGCCGTGGACGTCGGTGAGGCCGTCGGCATCATCGCCGCGCAGGCGATCGGCGAGCCCGGCACGCAGCTGACCATGCGTACCTTCCATACGGGCGGTATTGCGAGCGGCGACGACATCACGCAGGGCCTTCCCCGCGTCGAGGAGCTGTTTGAGGCCCGCAAGCCCAAGCGCGACGCGATTCTGACCGAGATCAGCGGACGTGTAAGCCTCGGTGAGAACAAAAAGAAGCGTGAGGTCACCGTCGTCAACGAGGAGGATCCCAGCGAGACCAAGGTCTATCAGATCAACTACGGCAGCCGCCTGAAGGTGCAGGACGGCCAGCATGTGGAGGCCGGCGACGAGCTGATTGAAGGCTCGATCAACCCGCACGATCTGCTCCGCATTCTGGGCGTAAAGGCCGTGCAGGATTATCTGCTGCGCGAGGTCCTCAGCGTATACCGCCAGCAGGGCGTTAACATTTCGGATAAGCACATCGAGATTATCGTCAAGCAGATGCTGCGCAAGGTACGCGTAGAGGACAGCGGCGATACCACGCTGCTTCCCGGCTCTCTGGTCGATATCTACCGCTTCGAGGAGGCTAACCGCGCGACCATCGAAAACGGCGGACGTCCGGCTATCGCCAAGCGTGTGCTTCTGGGCATCACCAAGGCCAGCCTGGCCACGGAGAGCTTCCTTTCCGCCGCCTCCTTCCAAGAGACCACCCGCGTGCTCACCGACGCCGCGATCAAGGGCAAGGTCGATCCGCTGCTTGGCCTGAAGGAGAACGTGATTATCGGCAAGCTGATTCCCGCCGGCACCGGCATGAAGCGCTACAAGGATATCAACTTGGTGGAAAACTTCTGATTTTCATCACTCTTACGCCCGCCGCGAAATCTCTCTTCGCGGCGGGCGTTTCATCCCTTGGTTTTTTCCAAAATTCCGTTTGAAAACCTCCTATTTTATGCTATACTACTTCCGTACCTTTGGGATTTAGGGAAAGGATGAATGAAAGTGGGAAAGAACCTTCATGAGCCCATCGTTCTGGACGTCAACCACATGATGAGCGATATCATCGGTTTCCAGTACGGTATCGACGCCGGACAGGTGGACGGAATGCGGGAGGCTGCCTCGGCCGCTCAGCGCAGCGTACAGAAAAATCGTGGAACCGGCTGGCTGGGCTGGACCGAGCTTCCGTATAATCAGGACGAGATCGTAGATCACATCGAGCGCGTCGCGGAGAACGTGCGCAAGGAATTTGACGCTTTTGTGGTGCTTGGCATCGGTGGAAGCGCGCTGGGCCCCATCGCCATTCAGCAGGCGCTGAATCATCTGCATTATAACGAACTGCCCAGGGAGAAACGCGGCGGCCCGCGCCTCTATGTGGAGGACAACATCGATCCCGAGCGCATGGCGGCGCTTCTGGACGTGATCGACGTCAAAAAGACCTGCTTCAACGTCATCACTAAGTCCGGCGCGACGGCTGAGACGATGAGCCAGTACCTCATTATCTCCGAGCTGCTCAAAAAGGAGGTCGGCGAGGGCTGGCAGAAGCATATCATCGCCACCACTGACCATGAAAAGGGCAACCTTATCAAGCTGGCCAAGGAGCATGGCTTTGAGCTATTCCATATTCCCTCCAGTGTGGGAGGTCGTTTCAGCGAGCTGAGTCCCGTCGGCCTTCTGCCCGCCGCCGTGTGCGGCATTGACATCCGTGAGATGCTGGTCGGCGCCTCCGCTATGGACGAGCGCTGCAAGAGCGAGGATGTATGGAAGAATCCCGCCCTGCTCGAGGCGGTGCTGCAATATATCGCCATGCAGGAATTGGACGCCAATGTGCAGGTCGTCATGCCTTACGCCGACAGTCTTAAATATATGGCCGACTGGTTCTGCCAGCTGTGGGCCGAAAGCCTCGGCAAGAATGTGACCCGCAAGGGTATGGCCGTCAACGTCGGTCAGACGCCCACCAAGGCGCTGGGCGTGACGGATCAGCACAGTCAGCTTCAGCTTTATACCGAGGGCCCGTATGACAAGGTCATCACCTTCCTGAAGGTTGGACAGTTCCGTACGGAGTATGAGATCTCGCATGGCTGCGAGGAATTCCCCGATGTGGCCTTCCTGGGGGGGAAGACACTCAACGTCCTCATCGACGCGGAGCGCCGCGGTACTGAGTACGCGTTGTATCGTTCTGGCCGCATGAGCCAGACCATCGTGCTACCCGAGGTTAACCCCTACACCATCGGCCAGCTTTTGTTCTTCTTTGAGATGGCGACTGCCTACGCCGGTGAGCTGCTTGACATCGATGCCTTTAACCAGCCTGGCGTGGAGGAAAGCAAGATCGCCAGCTACGCGGTACTTGGCAATACGAGTGAAAAATATGTCAGGAAGGCCGAGGAAATGAAGGGCCGCCCCGCCAGCAAAAAGGATTACACGCTGTAAGGACCCCTGAAAAAGAGAAAAGGAATCCGCTGGTTTCCAAGCAAGGGAAATCAGCGGATTCCTTGTGTATAGACGAAGGATGGACAATAGGCTGGAAATCAAGCCCCCTTCGCGGAGTATTTGACCTTTACGCCGTTGACCTCGACATCGCCGTCGGCCTGAATTAAAATATAATATTTGCCGTCGATCAGCCGCGTTTCGATCAAATCGCTGCGATCCGGCGCGACTCGGATGGTCACGCTGGGCGTATCGACCCGAAATTGCCTGGGCGTGACCACATTGACGGCAGGCAGCTCCGCGTACTCTCCAAACGACTCGGCGTATTTTTCCTCGAAGGCGGCGGCACGCTCCTGCGATACGCCGCAATCCTTAAGCAGACTGGAAACGTCCTGCTTCGTCAGGCTCAGCGGCTCTGCGTTCTTATTTGCTTTCTGCTCCTGTATCATCTCGCTGACCGTCTCATGCACGGCCTGCACCACATCCAGGCTGCACTCCTCTTCAAGCGTTTCAGAAAGAATGGTCTGGAAAATCTCCTTTTGCTCGGCGGCGGGCATTTGAAGTCCGGCGCCAAAAACGTTGGTTACAAAGGCGTCGTGCAGATCGGACGCGTCGCGCGTATAGTAGAGCGCGCGATGGATATTCGCGGCGCGTTCCTCAAAGGCAGGGAACAGGAAGCCCAGCTCAGGAGCCGCGACCACCCAGTCCGTGTCGCGGCTGTGAAATTCACTTTCGGACGGATCGTAGGTCAGGGTGGGCTTGGCCTGCTTGACAGGGCAAACGCTGCACAGGATGTACTGGAACAGACCGAAGGAGCGTTCGCGGTCAACCTCGTCGTTATTGTCACGCATGGGAACATCATAGCCGTCATGCATCAGGAGAATCAGGTAGTTACTTGCAGCAAGCTGCTGTTCAACCGATTGGGCATACTGCTCATACAGGGACTGAACGTAACGGATTACGCGCTGAAAGAACATCTCCACGGCGGATTCGTCCTTGAGCGCGGAATCGCACAGGGACAGAAGGAGCCGCTGCTCGTCGCCGATTCCGTTGGGGTTCGGTTCAAAATCAATGGGGATCAGGTTTTGTCCGGCGGTACCAGTCAGAGAGCGCTTGAAAAGCGCCATGTATTTCTCGTTTTCCTCCTGCGGCAGCTGTCCAACCGCGCGCGTGAAGGTGGAGATGATATGCCCGTCGCTGCTGACATAGCAACCGCGAAGCAGCGTGGCGTTTCGCTTGTCAGGATTCAGCCGACGACGGATTTCGGAAAGATCGCGTTGGTTCATCAAAATCGTTCCCTTTCATAAATGCATTGGTACGGCTGTTAGTGTAGCACAACCGGCTGAAGAAAACAAAGGTATGTTTTTTGTGTGGTGTCAAGGCTGTGAAATCAGATCTCTCAAAAGCTCAATGGCGTGCTTTTCCACGCGGGAGACATAGGAGCGCGATATTCCAAGCAGCTTTGCGATTTCGTGCTGCGGATGCACAACCCCATCCCTGAGGCCGTAGCGCAGTTCGACGACCGTCCGTTCGCGCTCAGGCAGCAAAGGCAGGGAGGCGCGTACACGGCTTAAGGTCACACGGCGACGGACCTCGTCCTCCACCATGTCCGGCGGGGTACCGAGCAGGTCGGCGAAGGAGACGCTACTTCCGTCGTGATCGGTTCCCAACGGTTCATCGAGGCTGACATCCGCCTGCTGCTTCCGGCTCTGGCGGAGGCTCATGAGGATCTCGTTTTCGATGCAGCGAGCGGCATAGGTCGACAGGGAGGTGCCGGCATCCATGTTATAGCTGCGTACGGCCTTGATAAGTCCAACGGAGCCGATGGAAATCAGGTCATCAAACGTGCACCCGGGCACCTTGTATTTGCGGGCGATATGCACGATCAGACGCATATTGTGCTCCACCAGCATCTGACGGGCGTCCTCGTCTCCCTTGCGCATTCGCTCAAGCGCGTCTCGTTCCTCCTCGGGGCTCAGCGGCTTTAAGAAGCTTTGTCTGCCCGAAATATATCCGAGCAGAAACAGACAATCCTTAATGATCCAAAACAAGAATGATGAAATCATGCGCATCCCTCCTTGTCAAGCATATGAGCGCGGACAATCTCTCAATGCGCCTTGCGTCGGCGCGGCTTTTCGGCTATACTGAGGGCGCTTATGATGAAGGGAGACGATTTGATGCCCATGCCGTTGCCGTCCGCGCTGATCCGATATGGCCGTATGGCGAGAAATTGGAGTCAGGAGAGTCTTTGCGAGGGCATCTGCGCGGTGTCCTATCTGTCCAAGATCGAACAGGGCAGGGCGTCGCCCAGCGATGAAATCCTGAAGCTGCTGCTCAACCGGCTTGGTCTCGCATGGCATGATGGGGAAGCGGCCGTTCAGGCGCGGGAGCTTGCGCGGGCAATGACGGAAGCGCTCCTTTCCATGGATGTGGCGGAGACGGAACGGCTGCTTGCGCAGCTGAACGGCAAGCGCGAGGCCCTCCTCAACGGCCCGGCCATGCTAGACCTCATGCTGATTGAGCGGCTGTGCGATCTGGAATGGGATCAGGACACACCGATGGACGAGAACGTCCCGCTCAGGGTGTTTGAGACATGCTTTGACACCCGCCAGCGCGCCCTCTGGCTGCTTTGCGAGGGGCGGGCGGAGGAGGCGGCCGGTCTGCTGCCGGTTTCGTTCGTATATCTTCATATTGGCTCCAACGATTATACTCATGGCCGCTACACAAGGGCGGCGGAATCGCTGTTGCGTGCATGATCGCTGGCGACCGAGGAAGGCAGGGCACAGGTGATGCTGCACAGCCGGATACTTTTGGGAAACTGCTATAGCGATCTGAGCGATGACATGGCGATGCTGCGCCACTATCAGGCGGCACGCAGGCTGGCACGCGATCTTGGGAACGCTTAACTGATGGAGAGCATTGATTATAACATCGCCGCCACCGATGTGGAGCTCGGCCGGTATAACGGGGCGCGCGAGGCCCTCGCGGCGCTGAGGGAGCCAAACGGTATGGCGCTTCATAAGCTGGCGATTTGCTATGAAAAGCTGGGGTGTGGAAGGATGCGCTCGCGGCGCTGGATCGCGCTCAGGAGGCTCCCATCGGCTATCCCGGGAGGGAGTGGTGCGATCGAATGTGCGCCCTGGTGCGCTACCGCCTTACCCGCCCTGCCTATCTCAAGGACGAGACATATGGCGCGATGCTGAGCGAGGCCTTTGAGAAAATGAAAAGCGAGCTGTCGGCCGGCTATGTGAGATTCCACCGACCATGGATGCGGGAATGGTATGTCGCCAACAGGCAATATAAGCAGACATATGAGCTTGAACGCGCGTTCGCGGAAGGCTATTATGACGATCCCAAAAACGATATTTCCTAAAAAGCGAAAGATATTGCACTTTAACGAGAGAATCAAGAGGTGATTTTCCCAAAACAGGCATATTTCCTTTTCCTCTCTGCTGTGCTATCCTTTTTCAGGGAGGGAAGGGATGATGAAACAGAAGCTCTGGACAAAAAACTATACGCTTCTCATCGTTGCCACAACGTTGGGCGCGATGGGAGGGATGGCCTCTGGCTTTGCGCTATCGTTTCTGGTATTTGACGAAACGGGCAGCACGCTCGCGATTCAGCTTGTACCTTCGTTTTTGTTGCCGCTTGTCGCTGCGCCTTGGATGGATCGTCTGCCGCGCAAGCCCTTTTGGTGGCTGGGGACGCGGTCAACGGCGTGCTATACGGCTTGGCGGGGCTCTATTTGCTCACGGGCACGTTCAACTATATCGCTTGTTTGCTGTTCTCACTGCTTTTAAGCGCGCTGGGAACCTTCGATAGTCTCGCCTATAACAGCCTCTACCCCAATTTGATTCCGGAGGGCTGTGAGCAAAAGGGGTACGCGGTCAGCAGTACGCTTTATCCGCTGATTACCGTCCTGATGACGTCGGTCGCCGCCGTATTGTATGAGCGGGTGGGCGTGGGGGCGATCCTTTTGGGACAGGCGGTGCTTTCGCTTCTGGCGGCGGCAGTGGAAAGCCGCATTCGCGTCAGGGAAAAGGACAGGCGCGGCGGGGAGCCGTTTTCCTTTGACGTGTGGAAACGGGATTTGGGCGACGCTATCCGATACCTCAAAAGCGAGAACGGCCTGCACGCCATATATGAATATATGGCCCTGACCAACGGCGTGGCAAACGGCCATGAACCGCTTTTGGTCGCCTTCTTCCGTACCGCGCCCGGCTTTTCGGCCGCCATGTACTCCGTATTCTCCGTGGCGGTTTTCGCGGGCAGGACGCTGGGTGGCCTTGTGCAGTATCATAAGGAAATTCCACGGAAAAAACGCTTTGGTTTTGCCTTCTCGGCCTATCTGCTTTATGAATGGATGGATATGATCCTTCTGTGGAGCCCCTATCCGCTTATGCTGGCAAACCGCGCCGCGGTCGGCTTCTTGGGCGTCAACAGCGCGACACTTCGTGAGGCGGCAGTGCAGCGCTATATTCCGGATGAGCTTCGCGCCAAGCTCAACGCTTTTTTTCAATGCTGGTCTCGCTGTCCGTCAGCGTCTTCAGTCTGCTCATCGGCGCGCTGGGAGAGGTGCTCGATTACCGTCTTTGCGTGACGCTTTCCGCACTGCTCTCGTTTACCGGCTGCTGGGCGACCATCTGGCGCAAAAGGGGCGCGGTCAAAAGAATCTATGAGGGGGAGCCGCCCTGAACGAAAAAAGCGAGATAGACAGTCCCTTGTCCGATGTGGTATAATAAGAGAGAATACCATTTGCTTGCGCATGGAGAGGACGGGGACGATATGGGTACGGCGCACAAACGAAAGGCGGATCGGCATGCCATCCAAAATCGTGAATTGAGCTGGCTGCAGTTCAATCAAAGGGTGCTGGCCGAGGCGGACAATCCGGACAATCCCTTGTTGGAACGCGCCAAGTTTCTCGCAATCGTTACATCCAATCTTGACGAGTTTGTTCAGGTGCGCTATCAGCGCGTATATCAGGCGGCCAAGGGTAAGCGCAAGGAAAAAAAGACGACCGGCGGTCTGACAGCGGAAAAGCTATATCATAAAATCAATAAAGAAATTCTCAGACAATGCAACCTGCAATATCTGCTTTATGAGGGCGTTCGCAGCGAGCTGTATTTAACGGGCGTCCGCCTGTTTCCCACGTTTTCGTTGGATGCGGAGGATCATCAGCGCGAAAAGGCGCTTTTTGAAAAGGAAATACGCCCCTATTTGAAGGTGGAAGCGCTTGAAAGCTGCCGAGTGAGGCAGAAGCAGCTTTATTTGTGCGTCAAGGTGCTTAAGGCTCATCAGCGCAGGGCGCAGTTCTGGCTGATCGGGCTTCCCACGGCGCTTCCGCGCCTGTTTGATCTGTCCAGAACAAAGGATGTGCAATGCCTGATCCGTCTGGAGGATGTGGTCAAGCACCATATTCATCGTTTATTCCCCAAGGACGAGGTGGAGCATGTCGCGGTGTTCCGCATTCTGCGCAACCAGCACTTTGAGCTTGAGGAGTCCGCGGAGGATGATATCGTTCCTGCCGTCCGCGCCATGCTTTCCAAGCGTCCGAGCGGTGACGTCATGCGCCTGGAGGCTGAGGAACGCATGAGCGAGGAAATGCTCACGCTTCTGATGAAGCAATTTTCGGTGGAGCTGGAACGACGCTATCGTGTCACCGGCCCGCTGGATCTGAATAAACTGCTGATGAGCCTCTATGGGCTGATCAGGCGTCCCGAGCTGAAGTATCCCGTCGTGCAGCCCAAGGAAATTCCCGAGCTGATGGGTGAGGACGCGTTCGACGAGATCGACCGCAAGGATTGGCTGCTATATCATCCCTATCATAGCTTCGCGCCCATCGTGCATCTGATGCAGCTGGCGGCGGAGGATCCTACCGTGCGAGCCGTTCGTCAGACGCTTTACCGTGTCAGCGGCAACAGCCCCATCGTGGCCGCGTTGGCCAAGGCGGCAGAAAACGGCAAGGAGGTGCAGGTGCTCTTTGAGGCGCACGCGCGCTTCGACGAGGAAAACAACCTCTATTGGGGCGAGCGTCTCAAGCGGGCGGGCTGCCGTGTCATGTACGGATTGCCCGGCATGAAGACGCACAGCAAGATTACGCTCTTTGAGCGTGAGGTGGACGGCCAGACGCGACGGGAGGTGCATCTGGGCACGGGCAATTACCACGATGGAACCGCCAAGCTGTATACCGATTTCGGACTGCTCACGGCGGATCGTGAGCTGACCGAGGACGCGGCCTCGTTCTTTCAGATGCTGGAGGAGGGCGGCGAGGCGCGGACGAAGGAGCTGTGCGTGGCGCCGGAGGGGCTTAAGCCCCGAATCCTGGAGATGATCGAGCGTGAAAGGCAAAACGCCCTGATAGGCATGCCCGCGCGTATTGTGGCGAAGATGAACGGCCTGTCCGATACGGCGGTGATCCGCGCGCTTCTGGAGGCGGGACGCGACGGCGTGGAAATCGATCTCATCGTGCGCGGCATCTGCTGCGTGATCCCCGAAATGGAGGGCGTGAGCGATCATATCCATGTGCGCTCCATCGTGGGGCGGCACTTGGAGCACGCGCGAGCGTTTACGTTTGAAAACGGCGGGGAGCGCGAGGTCTACCTTTCCTCTGCAGATTGGATGCCGCGCAACCTGAACAAGCGCGTGGAATTGATGTTCCCCATTAAGGATGAGGCGCTTAAGCGCGCCGTGGAAAACGTACTGATGCTGCAATGGAACGATACTGAAAAGTGCCGTCACCGTTTGGCGGACGGAGAATATACGCTTACGCCCCGTCATGTGGATGGGCTCAACGCACAGGAGACGCTGCTCGCCGATCTGGAGGGCGTGTTTGAGGGACGATGTCCCGCCGCACCGGTTGGAGATGAGCAGAAATAGGAAGGGTTCCACCTGATGCGATAGGAGGATGCGAATGAGCAATTGGAAGGTTCTCGTCAGGGAAGACCGCGAGGCGGTTCTTACGCGCGATCCCGCCGCGACATCCATGACGGAGGTGCGCCTGTGCTATCCAGGGCTGGTTGCGCTCAGGTCTCATCGACGGGCGCATGCGCTCTATCAGAAGGGGCATGTGGTTCTGGCGCGCTGGCTCAGTCAGCGGGCCAGGCATAAAACGGGGATCGAGATTCATCCCGGCGCTCAGATCGGGCGGCGGGTGTTCATCGATCATGGCGACGGCGTGGTAATCGGCGAGACGACGATCATCGGCGACGATGTGACGATCTATCAGGGCGTCACCCTGGGGGGAACCGGCAAGGATACCGGCAAGCGCCACCCGACCATCGGAAACGGCGTGACCATCGGCGCGGGCGCAAAGGTTCTGGGTCCCATCACCATTGGCAACAACAGCAAGGTGGGCGCGGGCGCGATCGTCTTAAAGGATGTGCCGCCCAACTGCACCGTGGTTGGGAATCCGGGGCGCATCGTGAAGAAGAAGGAGCCTCAGCGGGACGGCGAGGTGGATCTGGATCAGGTCAATCTGCCCGACCCGATGCTGGAAAGAATGGAAGCGCTGGTCAAGCGCCTGAGCGTGCTGGAGGGCTGCCTGATGGAACATGCGCAGCGCCTAGGCTGCGAGGACTGCTTTGAAAAGCCGGAGGACGCGCCCTGCGAGAGACGATAAGAATCATGAGGGCGGGAACAGACAGATGCAGAAACATCGGATGAAAAGGAGCAGATACCATGCGGATTTACAACAGTATGACCCGTCGGAAGGAAGAATTCAAGCCCATTCACGAGGGAAAGGTTGGCATTTACGCCTGCGGTCCGACGGTATATAATTTTTTTCATATTGGCAACGCGCGCCCCTTCATCGTCTTTGACGTGCTGAGGCGTTACATGGAGTATCGAGGCTATGAGGTGACGTTCGTGCAGAATTTCACCGATATCGACGATAAGATGATTCGCCGCGCCAACGAAGAAGGCATCACCGTCAAGGAGGTCGCGGACAAATATATCGCCGAGTATTTCACGGACGCCAAGGCGCTGGGGATTCGTCCGGCGACGGTGCATCCGCGTGCCACGGAGCATATCCCGCAGATCATCGCGCTCATTCAGCGCCTGATGGATAAGGGGCTGGCCTACGAGTCCGGCGGAGACGTGTATTATCGTGTGAAGGCGTTTCCCACCTATGGAAGGCTGTGCGGCCAGAATTTGGAGGACCTGGAGAGCGGCGCGCGCGTGAGCGTGGATGAACAGAAGGAGGATCCCTTGGACTTTGCTCTATGGAAGGCGCAGAAGCCGGGAGAGCCCGCCTGGGAGAGTCCGTGGGGGATGGGACGCCCCGGATGGCACATCGAGTGCTCGGCAATGAGCACCACCTATCTGGGAGAGACCTTCGACATCCACGGCGGAGGAAAGGATCTGCTCTTCCCGCACCATGAAAACGAGATTGCCCAGACCAGCGGGGCGACGGGCAAGCCCTATGTGAATTACTGGATGCACAACGGCTTTATCAACATTGACAACGAGAAGATGTCCAAGTCCAAGGGCAATTTCTTCACCGTGCGCGATATCGCCAAGCAGTTTGATTTGGAGGCCGTACGCCTGTTCATGCTCTCTGCACACTATCGCAGCCCGATCAATTTCAGCCGCGATCTGATCGAGGCGGCGTCCAGCAGCCTGGAACGCCTCTATATCGCGCGCGATCAGCTGGTCTTCCTTGCGCGGGGCGCGCAGGATCGGGAGCCGGATGAGACCGAAAGGATTTTTATGGAGGCGTGTCAAAAAGCGGAGGAGAAATTCATCGCCGCGATGGACGACGACCTCAATACGGCTGACGCGCTCGCGGCGCTATTCGAGCTGGTGCGCGAGGTACACAGGCTGCCGCAGTCTGGCGTGAGCAAAGACGCGGTCGCGCTGGGACAGCAAAAGATGAACGCGATGTGCGACGTGCTCGGCATTTTGATGAAGAAAGAGGACGCCATGCCCGCCGATGTGCAGGCGTTGGTGGACGAGCGCGCGGAGGCCAGAAGGAACAAGGATTGGGCGCGTTCTGACGCGCTTCGCGATCAAATCAAGGCCATGGGCTATATCTTGGAGGATACAAAGGCCGGTCAGAAGGTGCGCAGGGGTGACGCCTAAGAAGGGGCTGTCGCTACGAAGCGCGCTTTTGGGGCTGACGGCCGTGGCGCTGTGTATCGCGGCCGTGACGATGATCGCCGTTCATCTGCGTCCGACGCATAATGCATTCGCGTTCAAGCAGACGGCGCCGGAGGCGGCGTTGCGTGGAACGGCGGTCACGGGCCCCTCCATGCCCACGGGCGGGGTCAATATAAACACCGCCACGGCGGATGAGCTGGACGAGCTTCCGGGCGTAGGACCGGTGATTGTGGGCCGCATCATCGAGGAACGAGAGAAGAACGGGGCGTTTGCCTATCCCGAGGATCTGCTGGGCGTAAAGGGAATCGGGGAAAAGACGCTTCAAAGGCTTCTTGAATCCATTTGCCTGAAATGAGGAAAGGCACAGGATAACGCACACAAGCAAAGATTGGAGCCTGAGCTATGTACGAGAAGGTTGGGAAAAGGGTGCTGGATGTGATCCTATCCGTGGTGGGATTGGCGGCGCTCAGCCCGTTGCTACTTTTGATTGCTTTGCTGATCAGGCTGGACAGCCCGGGATCCGTGATCTTTTCGCAAAAGCGCTATGGCAAGGACAAGAAGTTGTTTGAAATCTATAAATTCCGCACCATGCGTGTCGATACGCCGCATGATGTGCCCACAAACGACCTGCGTTCGGCCAACAGCTATATCACCCCCATTGGCCGTGTCCTGAGAAAAACCAGCCTGGACGAGCTGCCCCAGCTGTGGAATATTTTGAAGGGCGAGATGTCCTTCATCGGGCCGCGTCCCGCGCTGTGGAATCAGTATGACCTGATGGAATGGCGCGACCGCTTTGGGGCCAGCGGGGTCAAGCCCGGCCTCAGCGGCTGGGCGCAGGTCAACGGCAGAGATTATCTAAGCCGCGATTTGGAAAAAAAGGCGCGTCGTGACGCGGAATACGCGCATAATATCAGCTTCCTTTTCGATCTCAAGTGTTTTGTCCTGACGCTGGTGAAGGTCATCAACCGTCAGGGTATTGCGGAGGGGCGGGAAGGCAAGACCTATTCAATCGGAGATACGGAGGAGAGAAAATGACGCGCGTGCTCATCACTGGCGCGGGCAGCTATATTGGAATGCATATCGCCTCCTATTTGGGCGCGTTCCCCGAGCAATTTGAGGTTCGCGAACTGGATATGCATGGACAATGGACGCGCGAGGCGCTCAACGGCTGCGACGCGGTGATCCATGTGGCAGGCGTGGCGCATCGGCGTGAGAGGAAAGGGGACTCGCGGGTCTATGACCAGGTCAACCGTGCGCTGGCGGTGGAAACGGCTCGCGAGGCCAAGGCGCGCGGCGTAAGGCAATTTGTGTTCTTTTCCAGCATGAGCGTCTATGGAGTAAGCTGTGGACGCATCACGGCGGATACGCGACCGGCGCCGGTTACCTGCTATGGCAGGAGCAAATGGGATGCCGAGCAGGAGCTACGTCAGCTTGAGGACGAGCGCTTTCACGTGGCGGTTCTCAGGCCGCCGATGATCTATGGGCGCGGCTGTCGGGGCAATTATCCACGGCTGTCGGCGCTGGCGCAAAGCGTGCCGGTCTTTCCCTATGTGAAAAACGAGCGCAGCATGCTCTATATCGACACGCTCTGCACCTTTATACGCCGCCTGTTGGAAAGCGGCGAGGGCGGAGAGTTCTTTCCGCAGAACCGTGAGTATGTTTCCACCTGCGAGTTGGTGCGCGAGGTCGCGCGCTGTCACGGCCGAAGGGTATATATGGCGCGGGGCCTTGGCTGGCTTCTCAATGCCCTTGCGCCGAAAATCCCGTTGATCGGCAAGGTGTTCGGTACGCTGACCTATGACCGTTCGATGAGCGGCGCGTTTGCGGAGGAGACGGAGCCTTCATTCGCCCAGACCGTCCGTTTGACGGAGGTGGGCGAATGAAGGGAAAGGTACTTTTCGTCGCGACAGTGCTGCGCGCGCACGTGCTGGTCTTTCATCTGCCTTACATGCGCTGGTTCCAGGAGCGGGGCTATGAGGTGCATCTGTGCTGTGGCAATGATACGCCGGAGCCGGTCGATACGGTACCCTATTGCGACCGCTTTATCGAGCTGCCCTTTGAACGCTCTCCCTTTTGTATGAGCAATTTCGCGGTGTACCGGCGGTTGAAGGCGGTGATTGAGGAGGGCGGATACGACCTTATTCACTGCAACACGCCTGTGGGCGGCATGCTGGGGCGCATGGCGGCGAGAGGGGCGCGCAGGCACGGCACAAGGGTCGTCTATACGGCCCATGGCTTTCATTTTTTCACCGGCGCGCCGCTGAAAAACTGGCTATTGTTCTATCCGGCGGAACGTCTGCTGAGCCGCTGCACCGATCTGCTCATCACCATGAACCAGGAGGATTATCGCCGCGCCCAGCGCTTCCACGCGTGCAAGGCCGCCATGGTCAACGGCGTCGGCGTGGATCTGACGCGATTTGACGGAAACGTGGACCGCCGAGCGGTACGTGAGGCACTGGGTCTTTCGGATAAAACGCCGGTGGTCATCTGCGTGGGTGAGCACAGCGTGCGCAAGAACCACGCGGTCATCCTGCGGGCGGTCGCTCCGCTTAAAGAGGCGCATGTTCTGTTCTGCGGTGTGGGCGAGAAGCAGGGCGAGCTGGAAGCGCTTGCGCGCGAACTGGGCATCGAGGCGCGCGTCCACTTTTTGGGCTTCCGCACGGACATTCCGGCATTGCTCAAGGCGTCGGACGTGTTCGTCTTTCCCTCTCTGCATGAGGGTCTGCCCGTTTCACAGATGGAGGCGATGGCGGCCGGCCTGCCGTGCGTGGTCAGCAATGTGCGCGGAAACGCCGACCTCATCCGCCAGGGCGAGGGAGGCTATCTTCGCGCGCCCTTTGATGTGGAAGGCTTTCGCGAGGACATCGCCCGTCTGCTCGGGGATCCCGACCTGCGCGCCCGGATGGGCGGGCGCAACAGGGAAGAGATGCGGCGTTACAGCCTCGATGCGGTGCTTGAGCAGATGACGGCGCTGTATCGGGAGCAGCTTGGCATTTGAAGGAAGGGAGGGCAGCCGATGGCCTCGGTTTTGTTTTTGATGCGTTATCCGCTGGATGGCTGGGACAACTTAAAGAACAAGTTTGACGGGCAGATGACCGCCGTGGAAGCGCTTGGGCATCAGGCGTACTGCATCGGCTGGAACGGAATGGGCATGTGGCTGTGCCGCGGGGAAGAGCGGACACTTCTCAAGCGATGCCGTCTGAGCGGCATGCCCGCCTATTCGAAAACTCTGCTCTATATCGATCTGATGGATGCACTGCGCCTGGCAAAGCAGCCCTTTGATCTGATTTATATGCGGTTTATGCCGGTGTTCCATAACGCGCCAAAGGCCCTTCTTGAGGCCAAGGCGCGCGGCGCGAAGCTGATTTTGGAGCATCCGACCTATCCCTTTTCCAACGGAAGGACGACCTCGCTTCTGCGCCGGCCCGTCTTTGCCTACAACGAGCGGGTGTTTCGGCGCGTCGAGCCGCTGATCGACCTCTATACGCTGATCGGGGAGCCGTGCGGCGAGCGCCTGAACGGCGTTCCGGCGGTGAACATCTTAAATGGCGTGGACGTGGATCGCCTCGTACCGCACGAGCCGCGCGCGGAAGCGGACATCGGGCTTCTGGCGCTGGCGAGCATGTCCCATTGGCAGGGCTACGACCGCCTGATCCAGGCGCTCGCGCGTTACCATGGCGCGGAGCGCGTCACGATTCACATGGTCGGGGGCAATGGCGACGGATCGCTCGCGCAATGGCGGAGGCTGGCGCAGGAGCTTGGTGTGGGAGAAAACGTGATCTTTTACGGCGAGCTTTTCGGGGAAGCGCTGGATCGCGTAGCGGCGCAATGCGACGTGGGCGTGGGTGGCCTCGGGCTGTACCGCAAGGGCCAGTATCGGAGCATGACGCTCAAGCTGCGCGAATATATGGCGCGCGGCCTGCCCTTCGTATACGCCGTGGACGACCCATCCATCCCCGATGAGCCGCGCTTCTGCCTGCGCCTTGCCAACGACGACAGCCCGCTTGACATGGAGCAAATCGTCTCCTTTGCGAAGGGTGCGAAGACGGACGCGCGCGCGCCGCAGGAAATGCGCGCCTACGCGAGGAAACATATGTCGTGGAGCGGGGTGCTGGGGCGCGTCCTTGAAAGGGTGGGGATCGAATGACGCTGATCTATCTGAGCAACTGCGCGATTCACGAGAACGGCAAAAGTGACCCGTTCATGCTCCAGGAGCTGCCGTGGCTGCTTGAGCACTTCGACCAGGTGCAGATGGTGAGCTATTACGGAGTTCGGACGCTGACGGAGGCGGACGGCGGACGGCTGACGACGGTTCGACCCGCGCTCGCCTCGCTGCGCGCCTGGCTGAAAACGCCGTTCATGCCCGACCTCTGGCGGGAAATGCGCCGCCTCTTTCAGGACGGCGCGGGAAGCCTTCGCAACATTTTGAAGCTCGCGGCGTTTACGCAGCGCGGGCTGAAAATGCATCATTGGACGGAATGGCTGATGCGCAAAAACGGCGGGACACCCACGACGCTCTATTCCTGCTGGATGAGCTTTGACGGGTACGCGGCGGCGCTGAGCAAGCGGCGGCATCCTCAGGCGCGGCTTGTCGTGCGCGGCCACGCGTATGATATCGACGTCGAGCGCAACCCGATGAACCCCTACCTGATGAAGCGGCGGATCGCGCGGGAGGCGGACGGGCTGTATCTCATCAGCGAGACGGCGAAGCGGCAATATCTTTCCTACATGGAGGAATATGTGCCTGAAAGAAAGCTGCATGTGCTGGCCATGGGTTCCAGCGGCCTGCCAGTGGATGTCTGCCGCGAACCGCCGCTGTACACACAGGGTGTTTTGCGCGTGGTGAGCTGCGCGATGGTGATCCCGATCAAGCAGGTGCATCTGGTCGTGGAGGCGCTCTCCCGCTGGGAGGGCGGGCCGGTATGCTGGACGCATATCGGCGGCGGCGAGGGAGAAGAGGCGCTTCGTCATTTGATCGAGGAAAAGCTCGATCCGAAGGAAAACGTGATCTGCGAGCTGCTGGGGGAGATGGACAGCGCCCGCGTGCAGGAACTGTACGCCGCGCGGCCCTTCGACGTGTTTGTAAACACCAGCCGCAAGGAGGGCGTGCCCATCTCCATCATGGAGGCGATGCGCTGCGGCATTCCGGTGATCGCCCCGAGCGTTGGGGGGATTCCCGAACTGGTCACACCCGAGACGGGCTTCCTCTACGATCCGGCGCGGGGCGCGGACGGTGTGCTTGAGGCGCTGAGGCGTTTTGCCTCACTTGAAAGGGAGGAGGCCGAGCGCATGCGGGAGGCGGCCAAGAGGCGCTGGGACGAGCATTATTGCAGCGCGGCGCTGCTGCCCAAGCTGTTTTCGTGAGCGCGGGACGGCAGGGCTAATGGAAGGATGGAACGCAAATGAGCGAGTATCAGATCTGTACCCGATGCGTGATGGACACCTCTGACCCCGGGATCACCTTCGACGGCGAGGGGCATTGCAGCGTGTGCAACGCCTATTTGGAGCAGCGGGCCGTTCGGGGCTATCGCCCCGGGGAGAGCGAGAAGGAGCTTGAGGCGCTGGTCGAGAGGATCAAGCGGGACAACCGCGACAAGCCCTACGACGTCATTCTGGGCATTTCCGGCGGCGTGGACAGCGCCTACATGGCCTATCTGGCGCACAGGCTTGGGCTGCGCGTGCTGGCGGTTCATGTGGACACCGGCTGGAACAACGAGATCGCGGTTAAGAACATCGAGCGCATGTGCAAAAAGCTCGATTTGGAGCTGCACACCATCGTGATCGACTGGCCGACCATGAAGGAGCTTCAGCGCGCCTATATGCTCAGCGGCCTGGCAAACCTCGACGTACCACAGGATCATGTGCTGATGACCGCCGTGATGCGCTTTGCGAAGCAGTATAAGATCGGCTATGTGCTCAACGGAAACAACCTGGCGACGGAGGGGGCGTCCTCGCCCTATTCCGCCCAGCAGACCTATATGGACTTCTGGCACATCCGCAGCGTCTACCGCCGCCATGGGCGCGGCAAGAGTCTGCGCAAATATCCGCATCTGTCCTTTTGGGAGGCCAGGTGGAAATTCCCCAGCATCACAAAGATCGACATTCTCAACTATGTCCCCTATTCCAAAAAGGAGGCCATCAAGGTGCTTTCCCGCGAGTTTGGCTGGGAGTATTATGGCGGCAAGCACTTTGAGAGCCGGTTTACGAAGTATTTTCAGTCCGTCTACCAGCCGGCCAAATTTGGCTATGACAAGCGCCGCTATCATTTGAGCTGCCTGATCATGAACGGCGAAATGACGCGGGAGGAGGCGCTTGAGGATCTGAAACGGCCTCCCTACCCGGTGGATCAACAGAAGGAGGATGAGGCGTACATCCTCAAGAAACTGGAAATCGACCCTGAGGAATGGCAGCGGATTCTTCACGCCCCGCCGACGCCCAACGACGCCTACTTTTCTCAGGAAAAGGTGATCTCGCTGGCCAAGCGGCTGCTGGGCCGCAAGCGCGTGGAGGCCATCCGCAGACAGAAGAGCGTTTAAGGAGAATCTGCATGAACCGCAAGAAGCGCATTTTGCTCATCAGCTATTATTTCGCCCCGCAAAACTCCATTGGGGCGGTTCGGCCCACCAAGCTGGCGAAATACCTGACCCGCATGGGGCATGAGGTGACGGTCATCTGTGGAGAGGGCATGACCGGCGCGGAGGATTCGACGCTCAGACGCGACATGGAGGAGCTCGGGGACATCCACGCGCTGCGCGAGTGGAATCCCCTGCGGGCGTGGAAGGCGCGCAAAAGGGGCGCGGCGGGAACGAGGACCGTGCCCGCGCCCGCGGCGCCAGCCCAAGACGCGGCTGGCGGAGCGCCTAAACAGGCATCGCTTCCTCATCGCTTCGCGAACGCGCTTTATTTGTATCTTTGGTGGCTGGCGGACGTCAGCTTCCGGCGCGCGGCGATTCATGAGCTAAAGCGGCTGGATGGCACGTATGACGTCGTTTTTTCCTCCTACGCGCCCTTCAGCGTGCATGAGATCGCGGACTGGGCAAAGCGGAGCGGGTTAGCCAAAAAGTGGATCGCCGATTTCCGCGATGAGGTTGGTCTGTCCTTCCGATGGCAAAACGGGCGAAAGGAGCGCTATATGCGCATGCTGCGCAGAGACGCCGACCTGCGTTGCGCTGTTTCGGAGGGCTTCTTGGAGATGATGGAATTTGAGAGCATTGGACGCGTGCTCTCCAATGGCTTTGACAGGGAGGATATGGAAGACATAAGGGAAAGCGAGAGGACGGAGGAGGCGCTGCGTGTCACCTACTGCGGGACGTTGCTGGAGGGCCGCCGCAACGTGGAGGATCGTGACGTTACCCCCATGTTCCGCGCCCTGCGCGCGCTTGTGGATGAAAAGGCGCTGGATGAGGAACGGCTCAGGCTGGTCTACGCCGGCGGCGAGGGCGCGCTGTTTACAAGCTATGCGGAGGCGTGCGGACTCAAGGAATGCGTGGAGGATCACGGGCGCGTTTCGCGCGGGGAGTCCATTCGCTTGCAGCGCGGAGCGGACATCCTGCTCATGGCCTCGTGGAACATGGCGTCCCAGCGGGGCATTTTAACCGGCAAGCTGTTTGAGTACATGATGATGGACAAGCCCATAGTGTGCTGCATGTCCGGCGATCTGGCGCAAAGCGGCGTCAAAAGGGTGCTCGAGGAAACGGGCGTCGGGCTGTGCGTCGAGCAGGCGAACGCCGAGGCGGACGAGGCGGCGCTTTTGCAATGGCTGAGGGAGGCTGTCGCGCGCTGGAAGGCGGGCGAGAATCTGATTCCCCAAAAGAACGTATCTGCCGTCGAGGCATACGCCTATCCCGAGCTTGCCCGAACGCTGGACGGCTGGATGGAAGAGCTGCTCTGAGACGGAAATGAAAAGCTTGAAGCGGGCCTGCTATGGCCCGCCTTTTTAAGGCACTCCCGTTTATGAACCTTTTGTGAACCTTACGGCTTTGTGCGCCACGTCTATTGACAAAGCGGGGGCGAGATGATAGGCTATGACCGAATGAACGGTTTTGATTTTAGCGTTTGGCTATATTTCCAAATCGGGCCGTTCGGAAAGGAATGATTGTGAGCTATATCACCTTTGAAAATGTCACCAAGGAATATCGCACGGGCGGCGAATGCGTGCTTGCGGCGAACAACGTGAGTTTTGAGATGGAAAAGGGGGAGCTGTGTGTCGTGCTGGGCCCCAGCGGAGCGGGAAAGACAACCATCCTGAACCTGCTGGGCGGAATGGACCACGCAACCTCCGGAAAGATCAGCGTCGGCGGCAAGGAGATCACCAGCTTAAGCGGGCGGGAGCTTACGCAGTACCGCCGACTGGACGTCGGCTTCGTTTTTCAATTCTACAACCTCATGCCAAACCTCACGGCGCTGGAAAACGTTGAATTGGCGCGGCAGGTCTGCCCTAACGCGCTCGATCCGGTTGAGGTGATGCGCCAGGTTGGACTGGGGGAGCGCATGAACAACTTTCCCGCTCAGCTTTCTGGCGGCGAGCAGCAGCGAGTCTCCATCGCGCGCGCGCTGTGCAAGAATCCCGCGCTGCTTCTGTGCGACGAGCCGACCGGCGCGTTGGATTCCAAGACGGGTCTCCAGGTGCTATCGCTTCTGAAGGATGTAAGTGAGAAATATCAGACCACCGTGGCAATCATCACTCACAATGCCGCTATCGCCCCGCTTGCGCGCCGCGTAATCCGCGTGCGCAACGGGCAGATCGAAAGCGTTGAGATGAACGACCATCCGGCCTCCGTGGAGGAGATCGCATGGTAAAGAACATGCTTAGGCGAAAGCTTTTCCGTGATATGTGGCAGAATCGAATGCAGTTTCTTGCGATGATTTTGCTTTGTGCGCTTGGCACGTTCGCCTTCAGCGGCCTGGATGCCTCCTGGCGGATGATCGATTTGTCGGCGGGCACCTATTTTGAGAATCAAAATACCGCCGATCTGTGGATTACCCTGCAAGGAATCGACCGCGAGACGCTGACCAATATTCGCAACGTGGCGGGTGTAAGCGATGTGCAGGCGCGTTCCACGGCTGATCTCAAGGCCGATCTTCCCGACGAGCCGACCTTGCTGACGGTGGCATATGACGGCGCGGCGCGGATCAACACGCCGCTGATGTATGAAGGCGCGCTGCTGGATGCAAGCGATCTTCGCGGCTGCCTTTTGGACAAGGATTTCGCGGACACGAACGGTCTTATGGTGGGTCAGCGCCTTGCGCTCAAGCTGAACGGAGAGGAATATGACTTCGTGATCCGCGGCCTCTGCCGGAGTGCGGAATACGTATCGCTCAGCAAAAACGGCGTCCGCGATACCGCTAGCTATGGCTTTGTGATGATCAACAGCCGCGGACTTATGCAACTTACGCTCAACGAGCTGGTCGTGACGCTTAAGGAGGACGCGGACGCCGCGTATGTAAGGGATCAGATTACGATGCTGTATCCCGAAGCGCTGGTGGTGGATGGGCTGACCCACAGCGCGATTCACGGCATTGAGAAGGATGTGGATATGTTCCGCAATCTGAGCTACATCTTTCCGCTGCTGGCGTTCGGCGTGTCGTCGATGATCGTCCTGACGACCATCACAAGAATGATAGAAAACCAGAGAATGCAGATGGGCACGCTCAAGGCGCTGGGCTATCGCGACCGTCAGATCCGAATCCATTACTTGAGCTACGCGTTCTACCCCTCTCTGGTGGGATCGCTTATCGGGCTGTTCGTGGGACGTCAAACGCTGCCCTATATGCTCTGGAGCCTCGAGGAGGCGCAGTTTTCCCTCCCCTATCAGATGCAGGCTCCTATTTCTGCGCTGCAATGGGCGGTGTGCGCGTTGGGCGTGGCGCTCAGCTGCTTCATCTGTCTGAAAACCTATCAGAAGAGCGCGAGAGAGCAGACGGCGGCGCTGCTTCGTCCCAAGCCCCCCCGCGCGGGACGAAAGCTCCTTCTGGAACGGGTCTCGCTGATATGGCACAGCATGGGCTTCAACAGCAAAATGGTCGCGCGCAATCTCTTTCGCAACAAGGGGCGCACGATCATGTCCCTGATCGGTATCCTGTGTTGCACGATGCTCATCATTACCTCTCTTGGGCTTCAGGATAGCATCACCTACTTCGTGGGCAAGTATTACAAGGGCGCCGTCCAGTACACCGTCCGCGCGAACCTGACCTCGGAAGCGGGTGACGTGGAGGGCTATCGCAAGCGCATCCAGGCCGAGACGCTCGAGGGTGTGATGGAGATGAGCGTCAGCGCGCGGGGCAATGGAAACACGCGGACGACGTTGTTAAGCGTTATGGAGGACGGACAGACGCTGATGTATCTGGGGAAAAATGAGAGCTGGACACCGCTTCCAGATGCCGGCGTGATGCTCAGTCAAAAGCTGTCGGATGTGCTGGAGCTTAGCGTGGGCGACATGATGGAAATATGGCTTCCGGGCGACGATGAGCCGATTCGCACCTTTGTCGCGGATATCGCCCATATCACGATCGGCCAGACGGTGATCATGAGCCGAAGTGTGTGGGAGGGCCAGCGGAAGGCCGCGTTTGCTCCTACGGCGCTGCTGGTGAAGCATCCCACGGAGGAGGGGCTTCGCAGACTGAATGACCTGGATGAGCTGGATGAATTGCTCTATCCTGATAAGCAGTACGACGACACCCTAAAAATTCTCGACAGCCTGATGAAGATTTTCATCCTGCTGTCAGGCGTCGCACTTGGGCTTGCGTTCGTTGTGCTCTATAATATGGGCATCTTGAATTTTATGGAGCGCTATCGCGAGTATGCCACGCTCAAGGTCCTGGGCTATCATCAGCGGGAAATCCGCGGGCTGATGTCGGCGGAAAACAATCTCATCACCATTCTGGGAATCCTCTTGGGCATTGGCCCAGGCTGGTGGCTTACAGGCACGGTGATGAGCTCGTGTGAGAGCGATACGATGGTCTTTGCCTTTACGGTCAAGCTCATCTCCATTGTGATTGCCTGTGTCGTCACGTATGTATTTTCGTTGATGATTACTTGGTTGCTAACGCGCAAGGTCAGAACCATCGACATGGTTGAGGCGCTTAAGAGCGTTGAATGAACCGATAAGGAGGAGAAAAGATGAAAAAGGGATTGGCTTTTGTGTTGGCGGCGCTGCTCGCCATGCCTTTGGCGGCGTTTGCCGAGGAAACGCCGGAAATTGGCGGGGCCGCGGCAGTAACGGCGAACGGCGTGGTGGATAGCGAAACCGTATATCAGGTGACCGCACCGTTTTCCGGCGTTCTTTTGCCATTTGACTGGGAGCTTGGGGACAGCGTGGAGGCGGGTGAGACGCTTTTTACGATGGACACGCTCAAGGTCTATTCCCCTGTGGACGGCGTGGTACGGGCGATATTCGCCCAGGAGGGAGATCTATGCGAGGATACGGCGACGCTATACGGCATGATCGCGTGTATTGAAAAGAAAAATGATCAAATTGCCGAGTGTAGCACGTCCGGAGCGTATAACGATGAGGAAAACCGCCTCATTCATGTAGGCGAGACAGTCTATTTTGAGCAGAGCAACGACAAGGATAACGAGGGAGAGGGCCGTGTTATATCGGTAAACGGCTCGAACTATGTCGTGGAGCTGACGGCGGGCGATTTTGAAAACGATGACAGCATCAAGCTGTATCGGGATGAGAAGATGGGCACAAAGAGCTGCGTTGGCACCGGTACGGTCGCCCGTGCGGCGGATGTGGCGGTTATGGGCAGCGGGCGCGTGCTGCACTGCGCCGTCTCTGAAGGACAGCAGGTGAAAAAGGGTCAGCTCCTTTTTGAACTGGCTGCGCAGGACGCGCAGGCGGAGGTAGACGGCGCGGAGGTCAAAGCGCCTGAAAGCGGCGCGCTGGAGGTGGCGCAGGTCATCAGCGGGCAGCAGGTCTATAAGGGACAGCTTTTGGCCCAAATTTATGACCTGACCGCGCTAAAGGTGGTGGCCGAAGTCGACGAGATTGATTTGGATCGTATACAACTGGGCGACAGCCTGACAATCGAGCTGGATCGCTACCCAGGAGAGGTGTTTACTGGCACGGTTACCAGCATCGCACGGATTGGCAAGGCCAAGCAGAATGCCACGTATTATGACGTGTCCCTCTCCTTCACGACTCCCCTTGAGGTGCTGCCTGGCATGAATGCGACGGTATGGCTGCAAAATTAATGGAGGCAGTTTCATATGGCGACGGCTTTTACATCGCGTGAGCGCGAGCGTATCTATGAGAGTCTGAGGGACGCGGCGCTTAACAGCGCGGCGACGGTCGGCATGCGCCGTGCGACCGTGGACAAGCTTGCGCATGAGGCGGGCATCAGCAAGGGCGCTTTCTACCGTTTCTTCGACAGCAAGGAGCATTTGTTTTTAAGCATGCTGGAAAGGCTGCACGAGGAGATGTACGGCAATGCGGAACGGGTGTTGGAGGAACGAACGGATCTTCCGATCCGAGAACGTACGATTCAGGCGGTCTATGAGGTTTGTCGCGTGGCTGAAAAGCACGATGTGATTCCTTTCATGCGCGAGGAGGTTCCGCTGCTCCTGCGCCGCCTTCCCGAAGAGCTTTTACGCGAGCATTATATCAGCGACGACGAGCGGATCAAGCGCCTGATTCTCAAGGCCGACGTAAGCCTGAAAACCAGTCTGGAAACAGCCGTGACCACGATCCGCGTGCTTTTGATGACACTCTCCTTTAAAAACGATGTGGGAGAGGACTTCGACGACGCACTTCGTCTTATGATTGAGGGCGCGTGCGATCGGATGCTGGCGTAAGGACAAACAGGATAAGATAATAGGCCCAGACGAAAAAATCGTCTGGGCCTTGAAACGTCGATCATCGAAAGCGCTGAGCTTCGTGGCGGCGTCTGCGCCTGAGGAAAATCCACGCAGTTTACAAGATCCTTTTTACACATCTATCACCGCGATGCGCCCCGCATGCGGTTTGGCACTTTTCAAACCAAAGCGCCTGTTACGTGGCTTTCGGCCGTTTGCTTGATCGACGTTTCGCTACTAGCATGCCCTCCGTCATCCGAAATATGCGGCTTTTTTTTACGTCGAAGGCTGGCGGAAGGCAGGAAACCGGAAGAAGAATTCAGAAGTGTATCTAAATAGGCTTTTGATGGAGGCGGCAGGGATGATCACATACGATTCCATGCAGACGGGCACGGAAAGCTATCGCCAAGGCGAGACTCTATTTCACCGAGGTAGCGTGTCCTACGTGATCGAGATGGACGGCGCGCTCTGCTATGAAGTGGGCTCGGTGCCCATGCGGACGGTTCGCCTGTACGCCACGGGTCAGGCCGAATGCAGCTGCGGGGCGGTTCAGCAACCCTGCGCGCATATTGCGGCGGCTTTTCTCAAGGCGCAAGAGGATGGACGGCTGAAACGGCTTAGACAGGCGGGCGAGCTTGCGCTTGGGGAAAAGATGCTGCTCACGCTTTCCCGCGTCATGCCGGGATGCGAGAGCGTGCGGCTGGCGCCGCTCCTTCGGCTATATGAGGATGGGCGTATCGGGCTTGGGCTGTCTATAGGTCAGGAACGGATGTATGCCGTCAAGAGTATCGCGGAGCTGCTGAATTGCTACGCGCAGGGAACGGCACTCACCCTTTCGGAGAGGTTCACCTATCAGCCCACCCTCATGCGTTTCTCACGGGAGGATGAGCGGTTTCTGACGCTTCTGATGAACCATATTCCCATCCGCTTGCTAAGATCGCGCGTATGGGACGAAAGCGAGGAGGAAGGAGAGCGGCAGCGTGGACCCGCGAGCGACGGCCGATTCGTTCTTTTGTCGGGGACACTGCTGCATAGCGTGCTTCGCTATTTGGAATCGCACGCTTTTGTCATCGCGACGGGCGAAAGGAAGCAGACGCAGAGTGGAATCAAAATGGCTGATGTTCCGCTTTGCTTCAGCATTTCGCTTACGCCCACGGAGCTTTGTGTGCGCACGGAGGGGACGGATGCGCTTCGTCTGGTGAGCGAGGATGCGCACTATGTGCTCCTGGACGGTCGTGTAGCGCATCTGCGCGATGCTCAAGCCAGGGTGTGCAAGCTGCTTTGTCAGGAGGGAAGTACCTTCCGCTATCCCGCCAGGGAAGCGGAAAACACGCTTGCGACCCTCCTGCCTGCGCTGTCTTCCGTGGGAACGGTCGTTCTGTCGGCGGAGCTTCAGGCAAGAATGGTCACGGCCTCCTTTCAGCCGGTGGTGTACCTTGATCTTGTTGACGGAAACGTCGTGGCCCGCGTGGAATTTCATTATGGGGACGCGGTGCTTCAGCCCTTTTCCATACAGCCCTCCCGTGTGTTGGACGAGGGCTCGTCAGCCAGCGCACCTGCACTTGAAGACGGTCGCCTGCTTCTCAGGGATGGACGGAAGGAAAGCGAGCTGCTGGACTTTTTCTCTGACGCGGGCTTTGTGGTGAGGGACGGAAGGATCGTACTCAAACGATCCAAGGATATTCTCGCTTTCTGTACCCAGGGAGTTTCCGAACTGGGAAAGCAATGCGAGGTGTATGCCTCTACCGCCTTTGAAAAGGTTAGGCCGCGCCGCCTGGTGGGAAGAGCCTCGTTTCATATGCGCGGCGGGCGGCTGGTATTTACCCTTCTGGAGGAGGATAAGCCCTTGCCGGAGGTGCTGCCGATCCTCAAGGCCATCGCGCAGCGGCAGCAGTATATTCGCCTGAAAACGGGAGAATTTTTGGATGTGCGCGATATGAACGCGCTCGCGCCCGTAGTGCAGGAGCTTTTGGACGCTGCCTCGCTGGACGATCCGAACGCGGATGCTGAGACGCGCGAATTGAGCTTCGGGGCCTACCGCGCGGCATATATGGTGAGCATGCTGCGTATGGCGGGCGCGCAGACGCGGGTGGACGATGAGGTTGAGAAGGCGATCCGCGCCTTTGGCGAAAGCGACAGCGAGACGTTCTCGTTTGTTCCGTTGCGATTGCAGCGAAAGCTCGCCCCCTATCAGCGTCGTGGAAGCGGCTGGCTTCTCTCCCTTTATGAGGCGCGCATGGGCGGGATTCTGGCCGACGAGATGGGACTGGGAAAAACGATACAGATTATCGCGGCGATTTCGGCGGTGAAACGCAAGTACGGAACGCGGAAGAATATTATCGTCACGCCGACGTCTCTGACCTATCATTGGCTGGCGGAGCTCAAGCGTTTTGACGACGCGCTGATCGTGCGCGTTATTACTGGCCCGAGGGAGGAGCGCCGCCGCGCGATTGAGGAAATGAAGCGCGCGGAAGATGTCGATATCATTTTGACAAGCTATCCGCTGCTTAGACGCGACATCGACTATTTGAAGGACATTCCGCTGCGCTTCGCCGTGCTGGACGAGGCGCAAAGCGTGAAGAACGCGCAGAGTCAGGGCGCGGTCGCAGCAAAGGAACTGGATGCGCAGGTACGCATCGCTCTGACAGGTACGCCTATGGAAAACCACACGGGCGAGCTGTGGAGCATCTTTGATTTCGTGCTGCCTGGCTATCTGGGCACACAGGCGTCGTTCCTCAGGCGCTACGGCGGCGGGGAGCACGCTGAAGAGCTTGGCGAACGCATTCGTCCCTTTTTGATGCGCAGACTCAAGAGCGAGGTGCTCGCTGATTTGCCCAGGAAGCACGAGCAATGCCTCTACGCGGCCATGACGCCCGAGCAGGAGCGCGTCTATGGCGGCCTGATGCAGACGCTCCGGCTGCACGTCGGGCAGGCGCTGTCCGAAGGCTCCCTGCCCCGCGCCCGTATGCAGGTTCTCAGCGTCCTGCTGAAGCTGAGGCAGGTGTGCTGTCATCCCAAGCTTTTTTTGCCGGATTACGAGGGAACCAGCGGAAAGCTGGAGCTGCTGGTGCAGACGGTGCATAATGCGCTCGCGGCCAAACGGCGTATGTTGATATTTTCTCAATTTGTGGGCATGCTGCAAATCATTCGCAAACGTCTCAACCGAGAAGGAATCCAGACGCTATATCTGGACGGCGAGACCAAGCCTGAGCAGCGCCAGGAACTGTGCGACCGCTTCAACGGCGGCGAGGGGCGAGTCTTTTTGATCTCTCTCAAGGCAGGCGGGACGGGGTTGAATTTAACGGGCGCGGATCTTGTGATTCACTATGATCCCTGGTGGAACCCGGCCGCTGAGGATCAGGCGACGGACCGTGCGCATCGGATCGGCCAGACGAAGGACGTGGATGTTCTCAAGCTCATCACGCAGGGCAGCATCGAGGAAAAGGTGACGGATATGAGCAAGCGCAAGCGCGCCATCTTTGACCGCGTGGTCATGGCGGGCGAGACGGAATTGAGCAGCCTGACGGAGGAGGATATTCGGGCGCTTTTCTTCTCATAGAAACACTATTGTGAGAAAATGACACGCATTGGGCCTCCTCGCAAGGATGACGGCTCAATGCGTGCCCATATGAAAATACACTCCGTTGAAGAGCGCATTCATATTGGTTGTGTCCGCTTTCGAGCATGCGTTGCCCTTCTGGTATGCTTTTTTTCAAAGCGCGTAACCTACACGAAGCTCGGCTCTGCGGTCACAAAGGATCATACAGAGTGTCGATACCCCCTTGGGGGGTGTCGGAGGGCCGTAGCCCTCCGACTGGAATCCGAACCTGAGGTGCCACCGTTTAAAAATTTTGAACGGCGGCACCCCGCGCCGTGCGCGGGACTGTGAGCCCGCTTTAGCGGGTTCGCAGCCTTGCTGACATGTGCGGTGGATTCGGAAGCCTTGCCGGTTTCCTGGATCATAACGTTTTTTCGCTGTTCGATCAAGTTGAAAGCGATTGTATTGTGGAATCAAGCACGTTGAAATATATAATGATGCCAAACGGTCCCATCATAGCCTACTTCCCGCAAAAAGCCGAAAAGGCCAGAAGCCGCGTCCACTAACTCATCCAAAGTGTGTGCTATAAAGTTGCGGTCATATTCTTCACCATTAACAACCGTCAAACTTTCCAGTTTGCCTTTCCCTTCCCTGATTGTTATGAAAAGGCGGCTATTTTCTCGTACAACATCATGCATTCTGGAAAACGCTTGCCTGAGCTGGTCTGTTTCAATATGCACGAGCTCGGCGATCACAAATACAGCGTCAACCTTTCCTATATACGAATAGTCATTTAACAAATTGTCAAGATAAAACATAATGTCTGGATTTCTTTCTTTCGCGATTTTAAGGCTTTCCTTGCTAAATCGATTCCGACCACTTCATATCCAAGGGAATGGAGTCTTGCGGATTCATACCCGCACTCGCAACATAAATCGAGGAATCTGCTGCCAGACGGATACTGTTTTGCGAAATCAAGCAACGCGGGAATTTCAGATTCATCGCTATATCCCGTCCTTGCCCAATCAAGAGCCGTTGCATTATAGAAATCCACTGTATTCTTCAAGCCACTCTTACCTCCGCTAAATTCTGATTTGTCGCTTAAGCATGAAACAATTATATCACGGAGTTATAAAAAGCGATACGCGCAATTCGGAACAGAATGAGAAGCGGCATGAGCATGCGTACCTCTTTCCTGAATAGACGCTCCATTGCGGACGTTGCTTCCATTTGCGCGTGGGAAGCGACAATTTGGTCGGCGGAATGGGGAAATGAGACGGAAGGCGCTTTTCTTTTTGGAACGCTGTGATATACTCATCATCGGTGCAAAGAAACGGGAGGATGAGAAAATGATTCGGATTGAAAATATCACCAAAAGCTATGGCGGGGGCAGGGTCAAGGCCGTGGACGGGCTTGATATGACGGTGGAGAACGGCAAGGTTTTCGGCTTTATCGGCCCTAACGGCGCGGGTAAGACGACGACGATCAAAATGCTTACCGGAATTCTGGCGCCGGACAGCGGACGCGTGCTCCTCAATGGAATTGACATGGCGAAGGAGCCCATTCGGGCGAAGCGTACCTTTGGCTTTGTACCGGACGCGTTTGATATGTATGAGCGCCTGACGGGCATGGAATATCTCCGGTTTATGGCGGACGTGTATGGGGTGGACGCGGTCAGGCGAAAGGAGCATATCGAAAAATATCTCGATCTGTTTGAACTCACGGACGCTGCCAATCAGCAGATTCGGAGCTATTCCCGCGGCATGAAGCAGAAGCTGGCGATTACCGGCGCACTCATTCATGAGCCGGATATCTGGGTGCTGGATGAGCCGATGGTGGGGCTTGATCCGCAGAGCGTCTTTTTGCTGAAGGAGGAGATGCGTCGCCATGCCGACAGCGGTCGTACCGTCTTCTTTTCCACGCATGTGCTCGATGTCGCCGAGCGCCTATGCGACGAAATCGGGATCATCCGGCACGGAAAGCTGATCGCCAAGGGCACGCTGGAGGAGCTTCGCCAAAACAGGACAGATTCCAGCCTCGAGGACGTGTTCCTGGAACTTGTGGAGAAGGGGGAGTAAAGCCGTGCGGGCATATTGGAGACTCTTGTTTCTCAACCGGCTAAAGCTGCTTCTGCCGCAGAATATGCGCCGCGAGGGAAGAAAGCCGTGGAAGGCGGTGCTGGGGTATATCGGCATGGCGCTGTTTGCTCTTGTCATGTACGCGATGGTTCTGCTGATCGAAATGGTGGCCTACGGGACGGCGAGCAAGCTGGGGGAGCCACAGGCGATTATCGCGCTGGCATTTTTGGCGTGTACGCTGGTCACGCTTCTGTATAGCTTCTTTCATGTGGTGAGCGTGCTTTTTTTTAGCAAGGATAACGCCTTTATCGGGGCGCTGCCCATTTCGTCCCATTCAGTGCTCGCGGCGAAGCTGAGCAACGTGCTGCTGGGAGAAATCGGGCTGACGGCGCTGATCTGTGCGCCGCTACTGATCCGCTTTGGCATTGAAAGCGGTGCGTCGGCTGATGATTATGTGCGCGCTCTTTTGGGAATTGTTTTCCTGCCGATCATCCCCATCGCGATCTCATCGCTCCTTTCCTTCCTGCTGATTCGCGTAAGCGCGCTGTGGAAACGCCGTGAGGGCGTGACGACGGTGATGAGCTTTCTGCTGCTCGGGGCCTTCCTCGCGCTGGAAATGAGCTTTACGATGAACGTGGATGAGGATGAGATGGGCGCCCTCTTGCTCAGGCTCTTTCTTGGACAGAGTTCCATTACGAGCCTCATGCTTCGCGCGTATCCTCCGCTTCAATGGCTGACGGATTCTCTTACGGGAAGCGGGGCGATGGCTTGGGGAGACCTTGGGCGGTTCGCAGCTCTGGCTCTTGGCGCGATGATCGTCGTCCTGGCGCTGTGCGGCGGCAGCTATATGCGTCTGGCGCTCAGACAGGAGGAGACGATGCGCCGTATAAACGTCAGGACAAAGCGGAATGCAAAGGACGAGCATGTCAGGACTCCGTTTTGGGCACTGTTTCGTCAGGAGATGCGTGATGTCATCACCGTTCCGACCTACGCGACCAACTGCCTGATCGGTGTGGTGATGTTTCCCGTGATGATCCTGGCGATAGCGTTTGGTATGCAGAAGAACTTTGAGAACGCGATGGCGTATTTAAGCGGTCTGGTGCCAAGCTCCGTTTATTTCGCGATCGCCTGGGGGATTTTGAGCCTGACCGCAGTTATGGGAATGGAGGTTCCCACGGCAGTTTCGCGTGAGGGAAAGCGTCATGCGCTGCGGCTCACCTATCCTGTTTCGGGCGCAGTACAGCTTGGGGCAAAGCTCCTGATGGGCGTTGTCTATAACGCGCTGACAGCGTTGACGACGGCTGTCGCGCTGTGGGTTTTGCTGCCGGCATTTTGGGCGGAAACGCTGCTTGCCCTGGCCGCCTCCCAGCTTTTTTCGCTGATGTGGTGCATGGCGTCTCTGTTGCTTGATGTGTATCACCCCAGGCTCAACTGGAAGACGGAGGCGGAGGCGGTCAAGCAGAGCATGAACGCGATGCTTGGGACGCTGGTCGGCCTTGGAATGATAATTGTGCTTGTCGGCGCGGCGGCGGGACTGTATTGGATCGGACTTCCACTGTGGGTGAGCCTCGCGTTGGACATACTGCTTTTGCTCATAGGCGACGGAATGCTCTGGCTTTGGGTGCGGGGCAAGGCCTCGAACGTTTATTGTTTACGAGAATATTTAAAATAACGAACAAAATATTACAAAAATGCGTGCATTCTTAGCAAATTTGTGATACACTAGACATGTGAGAACAAATTGCTGAGGAGGACGGGCATGATCACCAAGGTTCAGGGAAAAACGCTCGCCGGTGAGTTCGCCGTCAAGACTTGTCCGAAGCTGAACGCATTGGAAAAGGGGATGCTCAAATGGGCCGTCATTGATCCGGAGGATAGAGTGCTGGACGCGACGGTCGGCGAGGGTGTCATGGCCGAATATCTTCGTCGGAATATGCAGTGCGAGGTGTGCGGCGTAACGGATGATATGAAAAGCCTGCGCCGCGCGCGCGCAAGGCTGCAAAGCTGCGATATCGTATATGCCATCCAGGGGGATATCCCGTGGCACAATGACGCGTTTGACGTCGTACTGATGAAGGTGAAAGGCGAGGAGGAAGCGCTTTGCCGCGCGCTCAAGGAGACGCAGCGGGTTCTCAGGGCAGGAGGACAGTTGATCTTAGGCCTTACGTGCTATCCCGCCGTCGTGAATGCTCTTTTGGGAGCGTTTGGCGAGGAGAGCGTAGAGATTCCTATCAAGAGAAAAAGGTTGTCGGAGCTGCTGGAGGACAGTGAATTTGAAAGCCTGAATTGGCAGCGCACTGGTCTGAGCAGCGGTGTGATGCTTGCCTGGAAACGCAAGCCGGACGCGGAAGCGCTTCGAAAGGAGAAATAAAAAAACCCGTTCTAAACAATGAACGGGTGTATCCCAAATTTTGTGTAAACTCCACACAGGGCGCAAAACAGCGCAT
>CAYQCL010000027.1:0-33783 GCA_964416065.1 uncultured Oscillospiraceae bacterium
GGAGTTGTTGCAGGAGCCGATGCAGACCTGATCAACCTTGATGGGACCCGCCTCGGCGACGGTCTTGACATTGTCCGGCATGTGGGGTAAAGCGACCATCGGAACCAGCGCGCTTAAGTCGATCTCAACGGTCTCGTCATAGACGGCGTCGGGATCGGCCTTAAGCGCGGTGAAATCCTCCTCGCGTCCCTGCGCGCGCAGAAACGCGCGCGTTACCTCGTCGGAGGGAAACACCGAGCTGGTCGCCCCCAGCTCCGCGCCCATATTGGCGATGGTCGCGCGCTCGGGAATGGAGAGGGTTTGGACGCCCTCGCCGGTATATTCCATGACCTTGCCCACGCCGCCCTTGACGCTCAGGCGGCGCAGAAGCTCCAGGATCACGTCCTTGGCGGCCACGCCGCGCTGAAGGGAGCCGGTGAGGCGGACGTTGACGACGCTGGGGCAGCTGAGGTAATACGCGCCGCCGCCCATCGCGACGGCCACGTCCAGGCCGCCCGCGCCGATGGCGAGCATGCCCAGCGCGCCGCCCGTGGGCGTGTGGCTGTCGCTGCCCAGCAAGGTTTTGCCGGGCTTGCCGATCCGCTCAAGCTGCACCTGGTGGCAGATGCCGTTGCCCGGCTTGCTCAGATAGATGCCGTGCTTTTTGGCGACGGTGGTGATGTACCTGTGATCGTCGGCGTTTTCAAAGCCGGTCTGTAAGGTGTTGTGGTCGATATAGGCGATGCTTTTCTCGGTCTTGACCCGCGGAATTCCCATGGCCTCAAATTGCAGGTAAGCCATTGTGCCGGTGGAGTCCTGCGTTAGCGTCTGATCAATGTGGATGGCAATCTCGGAGCCCGGTATGAGCTCGCCCGCGACCAGATGAGCGGCCAGGATTTTCTGTGTTACATTCATTGAATGGTCCTCCGTTAAGTCCCTGTGTTCGCGCGGCCTTCCATGCCCGCGTATTATCCAGTATAAAAGCATGAGGGACGGGTTGCAATGCAAACGCCTGAAAAAATGCAGGAATTATACAGATGGGAAACGGCGCGTCGGCTCCCGACAGGCCGTCAGGCATTTCTTGACAACCCGCACGTGGCTGTGCTATCATCAGAAAACAAACGTTTGCATGGGGCGGTGCCCCCTTATAAGGAGCGAAGATGAAAGCAACCATCAAAGATGTCGCCAGGGCGGCGGACGTATCCCCCTCCACGGTCAGCCGTGCTTTGCACGATAATCCGCGCATCAGCGAGGAGATGCGCGCGCGCATCAAGCGCATCGCGCACGAGATGGATTTCCATCCCAATCAGATGGCGCGCAGCCTCGTCAGCCGCCACACGCATATCATCGGGATCGTCTTCCCCGGGGACGTGAGCAAGAGCTTGGGCAATCCCTTCTATCCCTCAGTGCTTCGCGGACTGGGGCATGCCGCCAGCGAGCGGCGCTATCACATGCTGCTCATTACCGGAAGCGAGGCCGTCTCATCGACCGTGGCCAGCCATGAGGTGGTGGACAGCGGATATGTGAGCGGGCTGATTTTGCTTGCTGCCGAGGACGCCGCCGCCAGTGAGCCGGACGTCCCCGTTGTGGTCATTGGACACCCGACGGATGAGAAGAACAGCTGCTACGTCGACAACGACAATGTGCGGGCGGGCTACGAGGCCACGCGTCATCTGCTCGACCACGGTCATCGCCGCATTTTGCTCCTGGGCTACGATAGGCATTATATCTTCACCATCGACCGGCGTCGGGGCTACGAGAACGCGCTCAGGGAGGCGGGCATCCCACTCCGACGGGACTGGGTGGCCTCCAGCCGATGGATTCAGGAGCCCGCGCAGAGTGGGCCGCTGCGCGACATCTTCCTTTCGCCCCACCGCCCCACCGCCGCAGTGTGCATGGACGACGCGCAGGCCATTGGACTGACCGGCGTGCTCAAGGGCATGGGCCTTGCCGTGCCGGAGGACGTCAGCATCGTCAGCTTTAACAACACCGAGGCGGGGCGCTATCATACGCCGGCCCTCACGTCCTTTGAGATTGATCCCTACGCGCTGGGCGTAAGCGCCATGCGCCTGATGCTGGATCTCATTAAGGGACGGGCACAGGCGCCAAGCTCCATTGAGGTTCCCTTCACCCTTGTTGAGCGCGACAGCGTCTCCACCCTGTCAGAAAAGGAGATTCATCATGCGTAGCATCCAATTCGGGTCCATTTATCACATGCCTTGGCTGGAATATCGTCACGCGCTGCCAGATGGGCGCGTATGCCTCCGGCTTCAGACGGGCAGGGGCGAGTTTACCCGCGTGGCCGCGCGCGTGACCAGCAATTACGCGCTGCCGGATTTTTTCAAGACCGCCGACGAATACGAGATGCGGGTGGCCTATCGCGATGAGTGGCACGATTTTTATGAGACCGTCTTTGCGCCGCGCGATCTCAGGCTGAAATATCTCTTCGTGCTTGAAAGCGACGAGCTGACCTTCAAGCTGGACGCCTCCGGCCTGCATGCGGGTAAGGACGCTCGAGAGGACGTAAGCCAAGCGTTCGCCTTTGCCTATGCCTATCCCGCGGAGCCCATGCCGGAATGGGCGCGCGGCTGCGTCGGCTATCAGATCTTTCCTGACCGCTTCCGTCGCGAGCCGAGGCCGGACGACACGGAGAAGGTCGAGCCGTGGACGAGCGACCATGTGCAGAACGAGTATCGCTTCGGGGGCAACCTGCGCGGCATCCTCAAGGCGGTTCCGTACCTCAAGGAGCTGGGTGTGAAGCTGATCTATACCACGCCGCTGTTTTTGAGCGACAGCTCGCATCGCTACAACACCTTCGACTATTTCAAGATCGATCCGCTTTTGGGGACGGAGGACGATCTCCTTCAGCTCTGCGACGAGCTGCATAATAACGGCATGCGCATCGTCCTGGACGGCGTGTTTAACCATTGCGGGCTCGAATTCGCGCCCTTTAAGGACGCAGTGGAAAAGGGCGAGGTCTCGCCTTACCGCGATTGGTTCTTCTTCGATGAAAGGATGCCCCATGGCTATCATACTTTCGGGGACTGGAAATACATGCCCAAGCTCAACCTGCGCAATCCCGACTGCGCCGAGTACTTTCTCGACGTGGGCCGCTACTGGCTGGAAAGGTGCCATATCGACGGCTGGCGTCTGGACGTCAGCCCCGAGGTCTGGCCGGATTTCTGGCGGCAGTACAAGAAGATGATGCGCAGCGTCAATCCCGACAGCCTGATGATCGCCGAGTGCTGGGACGACAGCCGCGAATGGCTCACCCAGGGCGATATGTTCGATTCCACCATGCATTATGTCCTGAGCCGCAATATCTGGAGCCGTTTCTGCCTTCATGAGATCACCACCCAGCAGTTTGACTGGGCGCTTAACCGCACGGCCATGCTCTATCCGCAGCGCACCCAGGAGGTGCTGTGGACGTTCTTGGGCAGCCACGACACCCAGCGGGTGCGCACCCGCGCGGGTGGGGATATCCGCATGTTGTACGCGGCGTCGTTCTTTCAGTTTACCTATCTGGGGATCCCCATCATTTACTATGGCGACGAATTGGGCATGGAGGGCGGCGATGATCCCTTCTGCCGCTATCCCATGCGTTGGGACGATGTGGAGAACAACCCCGTCCATGAGCACTATCAGAGGCTGGCGCACATCCGTGAAAGGACACCCGCGCTGCGGATGGGCCGCTTCAGGACGCACGCCGTTATGGACAACGGCCTGTATGCTTATCTGAGGGAGACCGACGTGCAGCGGGTGCTGTGTGTGCTCAACACCGGCCTCGACCCCCTCACGGTCCGTTTGGAGCTGCCCTCCGGTATGGCCGATCAGGCCGTCGTACATGACCTCTATTCCCAGCGAGGCCTTCCCGTGGAGGATGGAGCCGTGCATGTTTCCCTCAAGGCCGGCGAGGGCTTGATTTTGGTCTGAAATACGATACAATAGAAAAAGAGGAGAAAACGGGAGTCTTGACTGCGCGCCGCTGGCCTGCGAACGGGGCGTGGCGCCGTCGGGAGACCGGCCGTTCCTTCTCCCAAAGGAGGATGCGTGATGAGGGAGCTTGTGGAGGCGATCCGCGAGAAGGGCGTGGGCGTCGGAACGGACATCGTAAAGGTCGATATGTTTCTGAACCATCGGTTGGATACCGGTTTGGCGGTCAGAATGGGGCAGGAGTTCGCGAAGGCCTTCGCGGATGAAAAGCCCGAGCTGGTGTTGACGGTCGAGGCCAGCGGCATCGCCGTGGCGCTCACCACAGCCATGGCGTGCGGCAACCTTCCCGTGGTCTTTGCCAAGAAGAGCCGCACCAGCAACGTAACGGGCGACGTGTATGAAAGCAAGGTGTTCAGCTTCACGCATGGCGTGGAGAATCATATCCGAGTGGCCATGGAATACCTGCCCGCGGGTACGCGCGTGCTCATCATCGACGACTTCCTCGCCAATGGCGCGGCGGCTGAGGGCCTGAGCGATCTGGTCAGGCAGGCGGGCGCTCAAGTGGTCGGCATTGGCGTATGCGTGGAAAAGGGCTTCCAGCCAGGGCGGCAACGGCTGGAGGGCATGGGCCATAAGGTGGTCGCGCTGGCCAAGGTGATCGGGATTAAAAAGGGAAAGCTGATCGTGGAGGACTGATCAGGAGGCGGAGCGCGGGAGAGACGTGCTCGCGTTGCACTTTTGTTTAACGTGATGGGGCGCGCCGGAAGCGGTGCGCCCTTCACTCTTTTATGTTTGAAACCCCTCTTTCTTCCATACAATAATCCTTGTCGAGTCTTAACTATGTCCAACCTGTGGCGAAACTGTAAAATCGGTCATGGAAACGGACAATTGAGGCGGTTAGCGCTTGACAGCGATTTGTTAGCCGACTTATAATCGACCCATTCCGATGGAAGGAGGAGGGGTGAAGGTATGCAGAACAGCCCCGCAAGAAAGAAGAGGAAAAAATGGCTCTGGATTATTTTGATCGTGCTGGTGATCGCGATCGCGGCGATCCTTTTCTCCGCCAGCCGCACGGTTAGCCAGAGCCTGAACGAGGAAACGGCGCAGAAACGGGATATCGTCACCTATTATAGCTTTTCGGGCAATTTGATCCCCGTGACTGATGAAACGCAGACCGCCAAAGACAGCCTCAAGGTCAAGGAGCTATATGTTTCCGAGGGTGACCATGTGGCGCAGGGTGACGCGCTGCTTCGGGCGGCGGACGGCACGCGTGTGTATGCGGCTTATGATGGCACTATTGAGACGCTGTACGCCGAGACGGACGATCAGCTCCAGCTTGGGAGCCAGATCGCGCGCATCGTGGACTATGACGCGCTGGAGGTAAGCGTCGACGTGGATGAGTACGACATCGGCGCGGTCGAGGTAGGCAAGGAGGGCACGGTGTATATCAACGCACTGGATCTGAGCGTGACAGGCGTCGTGTCCGATATCGCCCGCAACGCCACCACGGAGGGTGGCGTGAGCTACTATGAGGTAAAGCTGCAAATCCAGGCTGCTCAGGGCGTCAGGAGCGGCATGAGCGTCGAGGTGAACATTTTGAACCAGCAGGCGCTGGACGCGGTCACCCTCAGCCTCGACTGCCTGAGCTATGATGAATACAATAAGCCCTTCGTATACCGCAAGGACGCCGACGGCAAGCTCGCCGCCGTCTATCTTCAGACCGGTGTGAGCGACGGCAGGAACATCGAGATCACCTCCGGTCTGTCCGACGGCGATACGGTGTATTACCAGTCGGATGATCTGGCGCGCTTCTTTGCCATGAGTCAGAGCATGATGAGCTTGAGGGACAACTGACATGACCGGCGATATTTTCTTTCAGATGACGGGCATTACCAAGTCCTATTGGATGGGGGACGAGTGGTCGCCCGTGCTCAGGGGTATCGACCTTTCCATCAGCAAGGGCGAGTTTTTAAGCGTTTTGGGCCCCAGCGGTTCGGGTAAAAGTACGCTGATGAACATCATTGGCTGTCTGGATACGCCCACAAGCGGCGAGTATATCCTACATGGGCGGCGCGTGGACACGCTCGAACCTGACGAGCTGGCCCGCATCCGCAACCAGGAGATCGGCTTCATCTTCCAGCAGTTTCAGTTGCTTCCGCGCCAGGACGCGCTTTCGAACGTGGAGCTTCCTCTGATCTACGCGGGCATGCCGCAGGGAAAGCGGCGGGAACGCGCTGCGGAGATGCTTAAGCGCGTGGGATTGGGCAACAAGCTGCATCACATGCCCAACCAGCTCTCCGGCGGCCAGCAGCAGCGCGTGGCCATCGCCCGAGCGCTGGCCAACAACCCCACCATTCTTTTGGCCGACGAGCCCACCGGCGCGCTCGACCAGAAGACCGGCCAGCAGGTGATGCGGCTCTTTCACGAGCTGCATGACGAGGGCCGCACCATTATCATGATCACGCATGACCGCCATATTGCTCAGAACGCCTCCCGCTTGGTGTGTATTCTGGATGGCGAGCTTTCGGAGGGAGGCGCGGACGATGCTTAAGGAAAGCCTGCGCATGTCCATTTCCAACATTCGCAGCAACAAGATGCGCTCCTTCCTGACCATTCTAGGCATTATTATCGGCGTGATGGCGATCATTGCGCTGATTACCGTCATGGAGAGCGCTACCGGTGAGGTCAACGCGCAGTTTGAGAGCCTCGGCACGGGAAAGCTGACCGTGCAGGCGACGGGAACGCCGCTGAAGATGGGGTTGACCGAGAGCGATTTAAGCGCCATCGAGGCGCTGGACAACGTAAGCGGCATCTCGCCTACGCTGTCCCAGACGCTTTATGTGGCAAGCGGCGGAAACGTGCTGGAGGACGTGCTTGTAAAGGGCTACGGCTTTGCCTACTTCCGCCGCGAGAGCGAAGCGGTTTCACGCGGACGCCCCCTTCTGCCGGCGGACGAGGAGGAGCGCACCCGCGTCTGCCTAATCGATTCCGACCTGGCGGCGGCAATGTTTTCAGGTGTCGATCCGATTGGCGAGACGATTCTCATTAAGGGTACGCGCTTTACCATCGTGGGTCTGCTTGCCGACGCGGATGTGGACGACGTGATAAGCCAGCTCCAGGCGGGAGACGAGAACGGGTCGGTCATCATTCCCTACACAACCTATATGCGGCTGTTTGGCATCAAGGGCATAACCTCGCTGGACGTTTATGTCGCGGACACCGATAATACCAGCGACGTGGTGGACGCGCTGGAAGGTCTGCTGGACGGGGCGTTTAACTATAAGGACGACAGCTACCGCGTCATCAATATGGAAAGCCTGCTCTCCGTCATGGATACCATGATGGGGATGATGACCAATCTACTCGTGGGCATCGCGTGCATCGCGCTGCTGGTCGGCGGTATCGGCATCATGAATATGATGCTCGTCTCCGTGACCGAGCGTACTAGCGAGATCGGCCTGAGAAAGGCGCTTGGCGCAAGGCCGCGCAGCATCCAGGTCCAGTTCTTGATGGAGAGCATTATTCTGTCTCTTCTGGGAGGCTTTGTCGGCGTGATTCTGGGTGTGCTGACAAGCATGCTTTTGGCCGGAATAATGGACATCGTCTTCGTCCTCTCCCCAGGGGCCATTGCGCTGGGCGTGGGCTTTTCGCTGGTGGTCGGCGTAGTGTTTGGCTGGAGCCCCGCGCGCAAGGCGAGCAACCTCAACCCCATTGACGCGCTGCGCAGCATGTGAGCGCGGCTGAAGGAGGAATGTTTCCGTGAAACGTATGATATCTTTCTTTTTGATCGCGGCGCTGGCATTCGGCCTGCCCGCCGTATCCGCCTTGGCGGAGAATGACGGCCTGATTTTGGCCGCGACCGTCTCTACGGCCGAAACGCTGGCGCTCAAAGCACCCTCAAGCGGCTTGCTCGCACCCTTCCAGGTGCGCGTGGGCGATGTGATTGGGGAGGGCGAAACAATATTTGAGGTGGAGCCCGTGCGGGTCTACGCCGATATCGACGGAACCGTCGCGGACGTCTATGTGGCCGAGGGCAGCGTTGCGGACGCCGCCATGGCCCGCTACGGCGCGGTGATGCGGATCGAATACGCCGACCGCTATGAAATCAATGCCAATGCTGCCACCGGCTACAACAACGCCGAGAACCGCGATCTGCGCGTCGGAACGCCCGTGTATCTGCGTTCCTCCAACGAAAGCCATTTTGCAGACGGCGTGATTACCAGCGTCGATGGATTGCAGTTTACCGTGCAGGTGCTGGGCGGCGATCTGGTATATACGCAGGATGTGAAGATTTATCGCGAGTCAGACTACGCGAACAAGAGCCTGCTCGCGCGGGGAAGACTTTCCGGCGTCGCGCCTTATTCCGTTTCCGCGTCCGGCACGGTGCTGGAGGTCGCCGTGAAGGCGGGCGACGTCGTTCAGGAGGGTGATTTTCTGTTCAGCTATGTGCCGGACGTGCTTTCGCCCGACGACCGGGAGGACGCGACAAGGGTGAAGGCCGAACAGGGGCTGATCATGACGGCGCTGAATGTTCAGCAGGGAGCGAGCGTACAGAAGGATCAGGTGCTCGCGTATGCCGCACCTCTGGGCGAGTATGAGCTGACGGCCTATGCCGAGGAGGGCGATGTACACCGCTTTGCCGTGGGAGACATGCTCGTCGCGCGTTTTGAGGAATTGGATATTCCTGCCGTTGAGGCCACGGTTCTTGCCATCAGCCCCTTGGGCAGCGAGGGTGACGTGAGCAAATACGAGATCCGCATGGGCTTTGAGGCGCCCGAGGGCGTATGGCCCGGCATGCACGCGACGGTGGAGTACAGGAACTGAACGCGCCGGATGCGCTAAAACCCGCATCGAGAGGCGCGAAACGGCGGTTTTCAATCCTGTCCACGGAGAAGGAGAAAGCCGCCGTTTCTTCGACAAAAGCAGAACAGGCCCGCCGCTTGACCAAAGCGGAGCGCTGGGTTATACTGTTTTTAGGATTCTCTTTTCTCCCTCAGAAATTTTTAAACAAAGGAGGCGTTTGATGTGACGATGCGATCCAATTTGGTTCGCCTGGCGGATTATGCGGATGAGCATGCCGAAAGGCTGATGGAAAACGGACGGATCGATCCTGAGCTTTACCAGACCTATGGCGTGAAGCGCGGTCTTCGCGACAAGCAGGGCAAGGGCGTTTTGGCGGGACTGACCAATATTTCCGAGATTCAGAGCAGTATAGAAATCGACGGCGAGACCATCCCCTGCGACGGAATGCTTTTTTACCGCGGCTATAATATTATTGACCTTGTGGGAGCCGAGGCGCGCGAGCATCGCTTTGGCTTTGAGGAAATCGCCTACCTGCTCCTTTTTGGAGAGCTTCCGACCGCCGATGAGCTGAGGCGCTTCCAAAAAACATTGGCCGACAGCCGCACGCTGCCGACCAATTTCGTTCGGGACGTCATCATGAAGGCGCCCAGCAGCGATATGATGAACAGTTTGAGCCGCAGCGTGCTGACGCTGGCGAGCTATGATGAAAAAGTCAACGACTTGTCGCTGGGGAATGTGCTCAGACAATGCCTGATGCTGATCGCGGTTTTTCCGATGCTGGCGGTCTATGGCTATCACAGCTATAATCACTATGAGAGGGACGAGAGCCTCTATATCCACCGGCCCGACGAGAACCTCTCCGCGGCGGAGAACCTGCTTCGCATGCTCAGACCGGACAAATCGTATAGCGAGCTGGAAGCGCGGGTGCTTGACCTCGCATTGATTCTGCACATGGAGCACGGCGGCGGCAACAATTCGTCGTTTACCACGCATGTGGTCACCTCATCGGGCAGTGATACGTACAGCGTGATCGCGGCGGCGCTGGCAAGCCTCAAGGGGCCCAAGCACGGCGGCGCGAATATCAAGGTTGTGGAGATGATGGCCGATCTTAAGCAGAATGTTCGCGACCTTACCGACGAGGACGAGGTGGCCGCCTACCTTCATAAGCTGCTTAACCGCGAGGCCTTCGACCGAAAGGGTCTTATCTATGGCATGGGGCATGCCGTGTATTCCGTCAGCGACCCACGCGCCAAGGTGTTCCGTGGCTTTGTGGAGAAGCTGGCGGACGAGAAGCACAAAAACGACGAATTCGCGCTCTATGCCATGGTGGAGCGGCTCGCTCCGGAGATCATCGCGCGTGAGCGCAGGATCTTCAAGGGCGTCAGCCCCAACGTGGACTTTTACAGCGGCCTGACCTACAGCATGCTCGGAATCCCCGAGGAGCTGTTCACCCCGATTTTCGCCATCGCGCGCATTGTGGGCTGGAGCGCTCATCGGCTGGAGGAACTGGAAAATATGGACAAGATCATCCGTCCGGCGTATAAGAGCGTGCAGTCCAGGCGGGAATATGTCAATATTGCCGAGCGAGGGTAACGCGGGATCGGGTTGGAGATAGGAAGGACAAAAATCAAGCACAAAAATCCGCTCTCAAGCGTTGCTTGGGAGCGGATTTTTGTCGCTGCCGCACCCGTGCCCTGTTCGTGCGGCAGTCTCTGGCCTGATTGCCTCCCCACGAACGCTAGACCAGCGCCAGGGAAGGAACGGCATTAAGCGAGAGCGGAGCAAGCTCGCCCTTTTTCAACCGATAATACGCGGCGGAACCGATCATGGCAGCGTTGTCGGTGCAGAGCCAAAGCTCCGGCATGCACAAGCGGAAATGCCGCTTGTCGGCGAGCACCGTCATCTGCGCGCGCAGACGCCGGTTCGCGCTCACGCCCCCCGCCAGGCACAGCGTTTTCAATCCGCTGTCAGAAAGCGCGAGCATAGCATGCTCGCAAAGCGTGTCCACAACCGCGCGCTCGAACGAAGCGGCCAGATCGGCGCGGGGAAGCGCCTCGCCCCTTTGCTCCATCCTATGACAGGCGTTCAGGAAGGCCGTCTTCAGGCCGGAAAAGCTGAAATCATAGCGCCCTTCGGGATGCGGATGAGGAAGTGTCAGATATTGGTCATTCGCGCCTTCGGCCAGCTTGGAGAGAAGCGGGCCGCCCGGGTAGTTCAGCCCCAGCACGCGGGCGGCCTTGTCAAACGCCTCGCCTGCCGCGTCGTCCACCGTCTGTCCAAGTAGCGTGTAGTCGCCGTATCCGTTTACACGCACGAGGTGACTGTGCCCTCCGCTCGCCACCAGACAAATAAAGGGCGGTTCCAGATCGGGCGTGGTCAAGAAATTCGCGCTGACATGCCCCTCGATGTGATTGACTGGAATCAAAGGAAGACGCGAGGTATAGCTCAGGCCCTTCATGCAACTGACGCCGGTGAGCAAGGCGCCTACCAGCCCCGGGCCATAGGTCACGGCCAGCGCGTCCATATCCGAAAGGGACATGCCCGCTTCCCTTAACGCCTGGTCGATCACCCGATCGCAGGCATCCACATGCGCGCGGCTGGCGATTTCTGGCACCACACCGCCGTACAGAGAGTGCGTGTCCACCTGAGAGAAGATCACGCTGCTCACGATTTTTCGCCCGTTTTCGATGATGGCGGCGGCCGTCTCGTCACAGCTGGACTCCATCGCCAAAATGCGCACGGAGGGCTTATTTCTTAGAGCGTTCAGCTTTTCAAACATCTCATGTTGGGTGTTCATTTCATCGTTCCTTTGACGTTGTGAGCTTGTCCAGCGTCCAAATCAGCAAGAGTAGCAGGGCCAGACGCAGCGCGAAGGCCAGCGCGACGGGCCCGACATAGGAAAAGAACAGGGATAGGGGAAAGAGCCGCATCACCGGTTCGTCGGCGGCAAAGATGCCGTCAGGTATCAGCGCGCGGTGCAAAACCATCCATAGAGAATCAAAGTCGATGACGGCCCAGCCTAGCACGAGCGCCACCAAAAAAAACGCCGCCGCGACGCCCCAAAGGCAGCCTCTTTTACAAAAGCCGCCCAAAAGGAGCGAAAGTACGATCAGCAGAAGCAAAGCGAGACCCAATCCGGTCAGAAGCCTCGGGGCGACAGCCGCCCACCCGCGCACCGTGCGCATGTGGTCGCGGAAGCTCTGTGGAATGGCCTCATCCGCCGTCATGCCGTACAGACTGATTGACGGCTCCCAGGCGTCCTTTCTTCCCATAAGAAAGGCTACCGTCTCTTCCGCGAAGGCGCGCAAGGAGGCCTCGTCCACGCCAACGGCCTGCTTGTCCACCGTGGCGAGCAGGGCACGCTCAAACAGATCCTCCCGCGCAGCGGAGCTGTACACCGCGCCCAGAAGGCACAGAAGCGTGCCAAGAAAGCCCGCCAGAAGGCAGGCAAAAAATGCTCCGCGATTGTGCGCCATGCTACTGCATCTTCAGATAGGCCGTGATGAAGCCGTCAAGATTGCCGTCCATCACGTCGTCTACGTTCCCGCTTTCAAAATTCGTGCGGTGATCCTTGACCATGGTATAGGGCTGGAAGACGTAGGAGCGGATCTGGCTGCCCCATTCGATCTTCTTCATCTCGCCCTTGATGTCGGACATCTGCTCCTCCTTCTCGCGCTCGCGCAGCTCGAGCAGGCGGCTCTTCAAAATGCGCAGGCAGACCTCGCGGTTCTGTATCTGGCTGCGCTCATTCTGACACTGCGCCACGATGCCGGTGGGAATGTGCGTCATGCGCACAGCACTGTCGGTGCGGTTGACGTGCTGGCCGCCCGCGCCGCCCGCGCGGTAGGTGTCGATGCGCACCTCCTCCATATTAACCTCGAAGTCCTGATCGTCCTCCAAAATGGGGGCAACGTCCAGAGAACTGAAGGAGGTATGGCGGCGTGCGTTGGAATCAAAGGGCGAGATACGCACCAGACGGTGGACGCCCCTTTCGCTGCGCAGGAAGCCGTAGGCGTTTTCACCCTCCACCTGGAAGGTAACGCTCTTGATGCCCGCCTCGTCGCCGTCCAGAAGATCGTTGACGGTCACCTTGAAGCCGTGACGTTCGCAGTAGCGGGTATACATGCGGTAGAGCATCTGCGTCCAGTCCTGCGCCTCCGTGCCGCCCGCGCCCGCATGCAGAGACAGCACCGCGTTGCAGGTGTCGTAGTCGCCGCGCATCAGCGTTTCCAGCTCCAGCGCGTCGGCGTCCTCGGACAGGGAAAGAAGCTCCTGCTCGCACTCGGCGGCGATACTCTCGTCCTCGTCCTCCGAAAGCAGCTCGAGCATCGCCTCCACGTCGTCGGCGCGGTCGTTGAGGCGCTTGACGTGGCCCAGCTTATTCTCAATCTGGCTGACCTTGCGGTTCACGGCGGTGGAGCGCTCGAGGTCGTTCCAAAATTCCGGCGCGTTCATCTCCTCCTTTAGCTCGATGAGCTCCTCCTCGAGCTGAGGCAGACGCAGCGCGTCGCCCGCCTTGGCGACCGTGTCGCGCAGACGGTTCAGATCCTGTTTCATCCGTTCCTGGTCGATCATACTGTTCCTGCTTTCTTATTTGCTTGTATCGTGTCTGGACGGTCGCCGCGCGCCTCACTTTCCCGCGCCGCAGCAATGCTTATATTTCTTGCCGCTACCGCAGGGGCAAGGCTGGTTGCGCCCGGGCGCGCCCGGAATGGCCTTGTTGGTGGGCGCACCGCCCTTCTTGGCCTGGCCGTTCAGGTTCTGCTGGCCCTGGAGGCCGGCCTTGAGCGCATCCGGATCGACCGCGCGCCGACGTTCGGGCAGACGTTCGACACGGCTTTGATAGATGCGGCGGACCGTCTCCTCGCGGATGAGGTGAACCATGTCGTTGAACATGTCGTAGCTTTCCATGCGGTATTCCTGCACGGGATCGCGCTGGCCGTAGGCGCGCAGGCCGATGCCGTCGCGCAGGTCGTCCATCGCGTCGATATGATCCATCCAGTGCCTGTCGATGGCGGAGAGCAGCACCACGCGCTCAAACTCGCGCATGTCGATGCCGGTCTCGGCAAGCAGCTTTTCACGCTCGGCGTAGAAGTCCTCGGCGTCCTGATACAGGAGCGAAACCAGCTCGTCTGGCTCATCCATGGTTTTGATCTTTTCGGCGTACTTGCCAAAGGTGCCGGGCTTGAGGCACAGCTTTTCCAGATAGTCCCGCGCCTCGTCAACCGACCAGTCAAAGCTGCCCTCGCCGGTGAGGCTGCGTTCGGCAACGGAATCGATGAGCTTATGAACCATCTCGATGATGCTTCCGCGCACGTTGCCGCCCATGAGGATGTCGCGGCGCTGGCCATAGATCAGCTCACGCTGCTTGTTCATGATATCGTCATATTGCAGAACGCTCTTGCGGATGGAGTAGTTGCGGCCCTCGATGCGGCGCTGAGCGGCCTCGATCTGCTTGGTGAGCATGCCCGCCTCCAGCGGCTGATCCTCGGTCATGCCCAGCTTTTCGATCATCGGGGCGATGCGCTCGCTGCCAAAGAGGCGCATGACGTCGTCCTCCAGGCTGATGAAGAACTGCGTGGAGCCAGGGTCGCCCTGACGTCCCGAACGGCCGCGCAGCTGATTGTCGATGCGGCGGCTCTCGTGGCGCTCGGTGCCGATGATGTGCAGTCCGCCCAGGGCCATTACACGCTCATGCTCTCGATCGGTCTCTGCCTTGAAGCCTTCGTAAAGCTCGCGGTAGCGTTTGCGCGCGTTCAGAATGGTCTGATCGACGTTTTCATTGTGGCCGGTGGCCGCCTCAATGATCTCGTCGGGATAGCTTTCCTGACGCATAGCGCGGCGGGCAAGGAAATCAGGGTTGCCGCCCAAAAGAATATCGGTGCCGCGGCCCGCCATATTGGTGGCGATCGTTACCGCGCCCGCGTGGCCCGCCTGCGCGACGATCTCGGCCTCTTTCTGGTGGTTCTTGGCGTTGAGCACCTCGTGCTTGACGCCGCGCAGCCTGATGAGATGGGAAAGCATCTCACTGGTCTCGACGTTGACGGTACCGACCAAAATGGGCTGACCGGTGGCATGGCGGCTCACGATCTCCTCTACAACGGCGTTGAACTTGCCGCGCCTGGTCTTGTAAACCATGTCGTTGAGATCCTTGCGGATCATCGGCTTGTTGGTGGGAATCTGCACAACGTCCAGGTTGTAAATGCCCTGGAATTCCTCTTCCTCGGTTTTGGCCGTGCCGGTCATGCCGCTGATCTTTTTGTACATGCGGAAGTAATTCTGGAAGGTGATGGTGGCCAGCGTCTTACTCTCGCGGGCTACCTTCACGTGCTCCTTGGCCTCGATAGCTTGATGCAGACCGTCGGAGTAGCGGCGGCCCACCATCAGGCGTCCGGTAAACTCGTCCACGATGACGACCTCGTCGTTCTGCACCACATAGTCGACGTCACGCTTCATGATCGCGTGGGCCTTGAGCGCGGCCAGAATGTGATGATAAAGCTCGGCGTTGTCCAGATCGGCGATGTTCTCCACGCCAAAAAAGCTCTGCGCCTTACTCACGCCCTGCTCGGTGAGGGAGACGGCCTTTTCCTTCTCGGCAACGGTATAATCCGCCTCGTTCTGAAGGCGGCTGACGAAACGGTCGGCCTTCTCATACAGGTCGGTGGACTTGTCCCCTTGGCCGGAGATGATCAGTGGCGTGCGGGCCTCGTCGATCAAAATGGAGTCGACCTCGTCCACGATGGCGTAGGCATGGCCGCGCTGAACCAGGTCGCGCTCATGAATGACCATGTTGTCACGCAGATAGTCGAAGCCCATCTCGTTGTTAGTGCCGTAGGTGATATCGCAGGCATAGGCTGCGCGGCGCTGGGCATTGTCCATGTCGTGGACGATCAGGCCGACGGAAAGCCCCATAAAGCGATAAATTTTACCCATCCATTCACTGTCGCGTTTGGCGAGGTAATCGTTGACGGTCACGATGTGAACGCCCTCGCCGACAAGCGCGTTCAGGTACGCAGGCAGGGTGGCGACCAATGTTTTTCCTTCGCCGGTCTTCATCTCAGCGATGCGGCCCTGATGAAGGCATACGCCGCCGATAATCTGCACCGGATAGGGACGCATACCCACGGTACGGTCGGCCGCCTCGCGGCAGGCGGCGAAGGCGTCCGGCAAAATATCGTCCAGCGTTTCGCCGCTTTTCAGACGCTCCTTCAGCTCCGGCGTCTTTGCCTGAAGCTGCTCATCGGTCAGCGCCTTGTATTCGGCCTCCCTGGCCAGCACCTGATCGGCGATCTTTTGCAGGCGTTTGACCTCGGCGTCGTTGCTCTGGCCAAACAGCTTCTTGAATACATCCATCATTCCCAAGGCGGTAAAGCTCCTTCATCTGGCGATGACGCTTGATAAGCATCATAACTCAACCTATATTATAGCATGGATGGGACATGGGGGCAAGTCGATTGGAGGGGAGGTTTGCGAAAGGGGCAAATTACGAATCTTCTCATTCGGCTCCATTTCTTTTTTCGTTTTGATATGCTATAATACGCCTTGGTTATGCCCTGAATTTCACCTCACGGAGGAATCAATATGCGCATCCTGGTAGTCGGCGACGGCAAAGTGGGTCATACGCTGGCGGAGCATTTGACGCGAGAAGAGCACGACGTGGTGATCGTGGATCGGAGTGAGGAGGCCCTGCAGCGGTGCGAGGACACGCTGGACGTACTGTGCGTGCGGGGGAACGGAGCGAACGCGACCACGCTGGTAAACGCGGGCGCGGATAAGGCCGATATCGTCATCGCCGCCACGGCGGGCGATGAGACCAATATGCTCTGTTGCATGATCGCCAAGCGGTTGGGCACGAAATACGCCATCGCCCGCATCCGCGATCCCGAATACAATGAAAGCCTTACCCTGCTGCAGCGGGAGATGGGCATTGATATGGCCATCAACCCCGAACGCGCGACCGCGCAGGAAATCAGTCGTCTCCTGCGCTTTCCCTTCGCCAGCAACATCGAGTCCTTCGCCAGGGGCAGGGTGGAGATGGTGGAGTTCCGTGCGCAGGAAAGCGATGTGGTTGTGGGGCATGCCCTGAAAAACCTCAATCACAAGCTCAAGGGCCTGCCGCAGGTGCTTTACGCTGCAGTTGAGCGCGAGGGCGAGGTCATCATCCCCAATGGCGATTTTACCATTCGGCCTGGGGATCGCGTCTATGTGGCGGCGGATATCGTGACCATTACCGCCTATTTCCGCTTTCTGGGAAAGAATTCGCTTCGCGTGAAAAATGTGATGCTGCTGGGCGGAGGACGCATCAGCTATTATCTGGCCAAAATGATCGTTCCCATGGGCATCCACGTCTCCCTGATCGAGATCAACGAACGCAAAGCCAACAACCTGAGCGAATCGCTGCCCGAGGTCAACGTGATCCATGGGGATGGAACGGATCAGGAGCTTCTGGATCAGGAGGGCCTGACGCAGATGGACGCCTTTGTCGCCCTGAGCGACCGCGACGAGGAAAACCTGATGACGGGTCTGTTCGCAGTCAGGCAGGGCGTGCCGAAGGTGATCGTGAAAAACAACCGCGTGGCGTATGCCGAGATCATTAGCGCCATGGGCCTGGATAGCATCGTCAGCCCCAAATCCATCACCTGCGCCCATATTCTGCGCTATGTGCGCGCACGTGAGAATGTCGGCGGAACCAAGGTTGAGCGGTTATATCGCCTGGTGGACGGCAAGGCCGAGGCATTGGAGTTTGTTCCCAAGGCGACCGATCCCTATATCGGCATCCCACTTCGTGACCTGAACATACGGCGGGGCACGCTGGTCGCGGTCATTGTCAGGCAAGGCAGGGTCATCGTTCCCTTTGGAAACGACCATATTGAGGCCGGCGACAGCGTGGTCATCATCGCCTGCGAAAGCGGCATTAACGATTTGAACGAGGTCATTCACAGATGAACAAGCGTCTGATTGTGCATCTTCTGGGCGCAATTCTCCTGATTGAGGCCTGCGCGATCCTTCCTTCCTTTTTGATTGCCCTGATTTATGGCGACGGCGACGCGCTTGCGCTTTTGGAAACCGTCGGTATTCTGGCCGCGTTGGGCCTGCCCGCGTGGCTGTTTGTAAAGCCTATGGGAGCGAACCTTCGCGCACGCGAGGGAATCGCGGTGGTGGCTCTGGCGTGGATTCTCTTAAGCGCCTTCGGCGCGCTGCCCTTTGTCTTAAGCGGCGTGATTCCCAACTATGTCGACGCACTGTTTGAGGCCGTCTCGGGCTTTACGACGACCGGAGCGACCGTTATTACCGAATTCGACGATCTGCCGCAGGGCGTAATGTTCTGGCGCAGCTTTACCCATTGGATCGGCGGCATGGGCGTGCTGGTTCTGACGCTGGCGATCCTCCCACAGATGACGGGACGCACGTCGTACTTGGTGCGCGCCGAGAGCCCAGGGCCGAGCCTGAGCAAGATCGTTCCCAAGATGGGGAACAGCGCCAAGATTCTGTATCTGATCTACGGCGTGCTGACGCTGATCGAATTCGCGGCGCTGATCATCGCGGGTATGAATCCCTATGACGCGGCCATCCATGCGATGGGTACGGCGGGCACCGGCGGTTTCAGCAACTATGGTGCGAGCGTCGGCGCGTTCCAAAGCCCCGCGATCGAGATGATTATCATGCTGTTCATGGTGCTTTTCGGCATCAACTTCGCGCTGTTCTACCGCGTACTGACGGGAGACTGGCGCGAGGCCGTGCGCAGCGAGGAGCTACATTGGTATCTGACGATCTTCGTCCTATCTGTGCTTTTTGTCTCTCTGATGCTGATTCCCCAATACGGCAGTTTTTTCACCGCCCTGCGGTACGGTAGCTTCCAGGTAGCGTCGATCATGTCGACCACCGGCTTTGCCACAGCGGACTTCAATCTTTGGCCGTTGGCGGTAAAGGCGCTGATTGTCGTGCTGATGTTCATCGGCTCGTGCGCCGGTTCCACGGCGGGCGGCCTGAAGGTGGTGCGCGTGGCGCTTCTTTACAAGCTGAGCCGCCGCGAGGTTTGCCACAATTTCCAGCCGCGCAAGGTGCAGGTGGTACGCTTCGAGGGGAAGGGCGTGGAGGAACGTCAGCTCATACAGACGGCTGCCTTCTTCTTTCTCTATCTGCTTTTGATCTTTTTGGGGATGTTTCTGCTTACGCTGGAGGGCCGGTATGATATCGAAACCAATCTGACGGCCGCGCTTACATGTGTAAGCAATGTCGGCCCGGGTCTTGCGGGTGTGGGCCCGATGGAGAATTTTGCAGGCTACGGCCCCTTCGCCAAGCTGCTACTGAGCATGCTCATGCTGGCGGGTCGTCTTGAGCTGTTCCCGATTCTTCTTCTGTTCCATCCATCCGTCTGGCGCAGGGGATAAAGAAGGAGCTCGGGGAGCAGGATCTCTGCTCCCCGAGCACTTTTCTCTTTGTCAGTCCTCCGAAGCGACGGTCGGATAGGGAGTCGAGTCCGGAGATGGCGTTGCCTCGGGCGTGGGCTCGGGGGTGAACGTGGGCTCCGGCGTCGGGGTGTTTGCCGCAAGAATGTCCGCGTAAAGCGCCTCCTGCGTCGCGACGGTCGCCTCGCCAGTGGCCGAGATGCCGTTGTCCTTCTGGAACGCCTTGACGGCAGCCTTGGTGCCGCTGTAATAGCCGCCAGTGATAGTACCGGTGTAATACCCCAGCTCCGTGAGCTTGCATTGCAGCCAATAGACGTCCTCACCGGTGGAGCCAGTCTTGAGCTTGCGGAAGGGCTGGGGCGGCATGCCGTCCGATTGGTAATCGGGTGCGGGGGTCGGCTCCGGCGTGGTGACGGGGCCGGTTTTGCTGCTGTTGAGCGGCGGAGCGGCGACGGCCTTGCGGAGTTCCTCGTCGCTGGGGAGATCCTCGGTGATCGTGACGACCACGCCCTCACCGATGTTGTCATAAATCCATTTGGCGTCGCTGACCAGAAGGCGGATGCAGCCATGCGAGGCGCGTCGGCCCAGATTGTTGTAGCTCTTGGTGCTCATGGCATTGTAATCCACTTTGTTGTAGATTACGCTGTGGAAGGCGATGTTTTCATTGATGCGCGTCCAATACTGCGCGTGACTGCCCCATTTGCTGAAGTAGGCCCAGCGCGCCTTGCGGCCGGTGAGCACCCACTCGCCCACATCGCTGGGAGTCGCCTTGAGGCCGGTGGAGCAGACCATCTGCTTGACGGGAATCGTGTATTCGCCGTTTTCGTCGCGGCCGTAGACGATGGTGACCTGATTGTTTACATCCACGGTAATGGCATAGGGAACGGGCGTCGGGACGGGCGTGGGACGGGCGGTAGCGCTGGTGTCCAGCACGTCGGCGCTATTAAAAAGCAGATCCCATGTTTCCTGACCGGTGATGCCGTCGGGATTGAGGCCGTTGTGCTCCTGGAACGCCTTGACCGCGGCCACGGTCTGGTTCATGTAGTTGCCGCTGATAGGGCCGGTGAAGAAGCCGAGCTCGGTCAGGCGCGTCTGCACCTCCTTCACCTCGTCGCCCTTTGAACCGCGGGAGAGTTTTTTGGAGTACTCGTTCGTGCCCAGACTGTCCGCGGTGCTCTCGCCGTCCCCGACCATAACGACGTCGTTGATGTCGCCAAGGTCGGTATTGGGATCGGGCGTGGGGGTCGGCTGAGCCCCCTTGGCCAGCGCGTCTTCTTCAAAAAGAAGCTTTTGTGTTTCCAAATCGGCCGTACCGGTCGCCTCCAGGCCGTTGTGTTCCTGGAATGCCTCGACGGCCTCCTGTGTCGCCGCGCGGAACTTGCCGGTCGCGTTGGCGCTCAGATAGCCGAGCTCCTTGAGGCGCTGCTGGACGCGCCGGACGTCGTCACCGTCGTCACCATAGGCCAAGACACGGTACTGCGCTTCCTCAAGCACCCTGGCGGATTCCGCGTCAAGCTCCCCTGTCACCTCCAGACCATAATCCGTCTGAAAGCGTCGCACGCCCGCGCGGGTGCCGTCCAAAAAGTTGCCGCTGATCTTGCCGGAATAGTAGCCTAGCTCGCTCAGCCGCGTTTGAAGGTCGCTCACACGCTGCCCCTGGTCGCCGTATTGAAGGACGACATAGGGCGTGGCGGTCGGCGTGGGAGAGACCTCCGCTCCCGCCGGTGCTTCAGATGAGACGGTTTCCCCGCCCTCGGCGACGTTCGCCGGTCGCGTCTCCTCCGCGCGGCCGGTCATGTCCGCTCCCACGGGGCTCAGAAGCATCAATACCATCAATCCTGCCAGCAAACGCTTCATTGTCTATTTCCTTTCCGTCGTTACAGGTACTGGTTCATGGCGCTTAAACGCTCAAAGATCAGATCCGGTTCGACGCCGGTTTTGGGGATGTCCTCCATTGTGGCCTCGCCCGTCAGCACTAGAATGCTCAGGATGCCGAAGTTGCGGCCTGTGGCGATATCGGTGTACAGGCGGTCGCCAACCATGGCCAGTTCGTGCTTTTCAAGACCGGTCAGCTTCAGCGCCTCCTCCACAATCCCCGCGTACGGCTTGCCCAAAATCACGTCCGGCCGTCGGCCCGCGCTCGCCTCAATGAAGGCGATGATGGCCCCAATGTCCGGCGCAAAGCCCGTCTCGGTGGGACAGTTGAAATCCGGATGCGTCGCAATGTAGGGCAAGCCCGCGCGCACGAGATCGCACACCCGGGTCATTTTGCGGTAATCCAGCGTGGTATCATAGCCGATGAGCACATAGTCGGGATGATCGTTGTCGATCAGGACGCCCATGCGGCTCAGCTCCTGATGAAGCATCTCATTGCCCAGAAGAAACGCGCGCTTGCCCTTCAGCTCCCGAAGGCAGTATTGTCCCGCCGCCTGCCCCGAGGTTAGCACGTTCAAAAACGGCTCGCGAACCCCCATGCGAGCAAGCTTTTTGACATATACGTCCGACGACTTGCTGGAATTGTTGGTCACAAACAGTACGCGTCGTCCGGTACGCTCGATCGTATCGAGAAAATCCAGCGAACCGTCCAGAAGCCGGTCGCCCAGATAAAAGGTACCATCCATGTCAAGCATGAAGCATTTCACCGACGCGAACCGTTGGCGCAGTCTATCCTCTCCCATAAGAGTCCCTTCCTTCCGGCAAAAAGGTGCAAAAACACCCTGCGATGCGAACATTGTAACACATCACGAAGGATTTAACAATTCAGAAATCAAATTTTAACAATAAAGTTTTTCAAACGTTGAGAATTGACTACCCCAAGAAACGCTCCAGATCCACGGTGCCATTCGGACGGAAGCCGACGCCCTCCATTTCAAGCAACAGCCGATGGGTTTCCCGGCCCAGAGGCTCAAACGCGTCGCACAGCCCGCCGTCCCTTGTGACAACACGATGGCAGGGCACGTCAGGGGGAGCAACACGCAAGGCGTAGCCCACCACGCGCGAAAGTCGGGAACTGCCGATCCTGCGGGCGATCCGCCCATAGGTGCTCACCCTGCCGTAGGGAATGGCGCGAACCGCCTCATAGACAGCTTCAAAGGTACTCATGGCGTTCTCCCTTTCTTTCCTGAGAATATCATAGCATATCGTCCTGATCTTGCAATCCCCCAAAACGGGAGTATAATGGGAAATGCGGCGGCGGGGCCTGCCGCATTTATATTTGGAAAAGAAAGCGACGGAGACAAACATGCAGGAACGCGCCGCCCTCATGACGGAGGGCTCGATCTGGCGGCACATCGTCCGTTTCGCGCTGCCGGTCTTTTGGGGAAATCTCTTTCAGCAGCTTTACAACGTGGTGGACTCGCTCGTTGTCGGCAATTTTCTGGGAAGCGACGCCCTGGCGGCGGTCGGCTCCTCCAGCAGTCTGATTTTTCTGCTTGTCGGGCTTTTCAGCGGCATCTTTACCGGCGCGGGCGTGGTCATCTCGCGCTACTATGGCGCTCGGGACGAAAAAAGCCTGGGCACGGCCGTGCATACCACGGTGGCCTTTGGCCTGACCGCCGGCATCGTCATCACGGTTGTCGGAACGCTTCTTTCCCCGCACCTCCTTGTGTGGATGGGCACGCCGGAGAGCGTGCTGCCCAACTCCATCGCGTATTTCCGCACCTATTTCTGCGGCGTGGTCTTCATCGTCCTCTACAATACGTCGGCGGGCATCTTCCAGGCCGTGGGCGACAGCCGCCATCCGCTGTATTACCTGATCGTCTCCTCCGTGACCAACATCGCGCTCGACCTCCTGCTCGTGGCGGTCGTGGGCATGGGCGTGGAGGGCGCGGCGCTGGCGACGGTGATCTCCCAGGCGGTGAGCGCGTTTCTGGGCTTCCGCCGCCTCACGCGCAGCACCGGCCCCTACCGCGTGTGGCCGTCCCAAGTGCGCTTTCATGGAGGGATGCTCCGTCAGGTGCTGACGCTGGGGGTTCCCTCGGGCGTGCAGAACTCCATCATCGCCATCGCCAACGTGGTGGTGCAGGCGTCCATCAACCTCTACGGTGCGACGGCGGTCGCGGGCTGCGGCGCGTATTCCAAGATCGAGGGCTTCGGCTTTCTGCCCATCAACGCCTTCGCGCTGGCGCTGTCCACATTCATCGGGCAGAATTTGGGCGCGAGGGAGTATGGGCGCGCGCGGCGGGGCGCGAGATTCGGCATCCTGTGCTGCGTCCTCCTGGCCGAGGCGGTGGGCATAGCCATCAACCTGGGCGCGCCGTGGCTCATCGCGCTTTTCAACGCCGATCCCGAGGTCGTCGCCTATGGCACGCTTCAGGCGCGCACGGTTACGCTGTTTTATTTCGTGCTCGCGTTTTCCCATTCGGTCGCGGGCGTCATGCGCGGCGCGGGAAGGGCCGTAGTGCCGATGCTGGTGATGCTGGTGTGCTGGTGTGTGATCCGCGTCGCCTATATCACGCTGATCGCACGCGGGTCGGGCGATATCCAGATGATCTTCTGGGCCTATCCGATCACCTGGTCGCTCAGCTCCGTCGCCTTCCTGGCCTATTATCTCAAGGCAGACTGGCCGCACTATTTGGAGAAAAAGGCGGCGATGCGGTAAATTTCCCGCCCATGCAGGAGAAACGCTTCGCGTGTCGAAAATAAAATATTTCCGCCCTTTAGAGGCGGCAAGTGATGTGAAATCGCCGGACGGCCCCGCGCCGCCTCCGGCCAAAACCTCTGCGCCACCGCATGTTTTGCACGGGCCCTGACGCCCGACAAAGACAGCGGTGGCTTTTTGCATCCAAAAAAAGCGGAGGTGAACATATGGAAAACCGACATCCCGAGTGGGTCTTCGAGCAGGCCCATCTGGAGGAAACCCTCGACATCGTCAGGGACGAGCGCGTCAAGGCCGAGCGCGCGCTGGGCATCACGGATGGAAGCGACCGCTACATCCTCGTCAACGACGACGGCAGCGGCGACGCGATCGTAGCTCAGCAGGTGATGCGCATGACGCTGAACACGCTGCATCAGCTGCGCCTGAGCGAGCGCTCGCCCTATTTCGCCCGTGTGGACTTCACGCCCGACGAGCATGAGAACCTCGCGGCGGGCATGCGTCCTGGCGTGAACACGTCGATCTACATCGGACGCTGGGGCGTGGTGCAGACGCCGGAATACCGCGTCCGCGTGACCGACTGGCGCAGCCCCGTTGCCAACCTGTATTATTCCGGACAGGTGGGCCGCGTGAGCTATGACACGCCGGACGGAAGCGTCCACGGGGAGCTCACGCTCAAGCGCATGTTCACGATCTCGGAGGGGTGTCTCGAGGGCATGCAGGACACCGGCGTGGTCGGCCAGGAAAAATTTCTGACCGACGCCCTGAGCCAGGTGACGGCCCCGCGCCTGCGCGAGGTGGTCACAACCATTCAGGCCGAGCAAAACACCGTCATCCGCTTCGATCCGGCGCGGCCCCTGTGCGTGCAGGGCGTGGCGGGCAGCGGCAAGACCACCATCGCGCTGCACCGCGCGGCGTGGATCCTCTATCGGCTCAGAAAAACGCTCCTTCCCCAGCAAATGCTCATTCTCGCGCCCAACCCGCTGTTTTTGAGCTATATCAGCCGCGTGCTGCCCGACCTGGGTGTGGACAGCGTGCGCCAGCTCACCTTTTCCCAGCTCTGCACCCAGCTGATGGGCAAGCGCATGCCCAGGCTTTCCGTCTCGGATCGCCTGTCACAGCGGCTTTCCATGACGAGGGCCGAGCGGGACGCGCTGGACAGCATTCTCCGGCGCAAGGGCGCGCTCAGCCTGTACGGCGAGCTGGAGCGCTTCCTCAGGGACTGGGAGGGGCGCATGCTTCCCACGAGGGACGCGATGCTGGGAAAGAGCGCGCTGATCTCGGCGGAGGAGATGAGGCGGTACTTTTTGGTGGAATTTCGCCACTTCCCGCTCAAAAGCCGCGTGGACGAGACGCGCAAGGTGGTGCGGAGCCGCCTGGACAAGCGCATCGAGCGGGCGGCCGAAAAGCTGGAAGGGATGGTGCGGGAGAAGCTGGACGTCCTTCTCCGCGCCATGCCGGACGGGCCGGAGCGGCGGGAAAAGGCCACAAAGCTCTTTGACGTGCGCGACCGGCGCCTCGAGGAGCTAAAGGAGCTCAAAAAGCGGTTCATGAAGGAGTACGACGCGCTGTGGGGCGGGACGGATCTGCTCAGGGTTTACCGCGCGTTCTGGGAGGACATGACCGAGCGGGACGAGGCAAACCGGCCCGTGCTCGAGGCCGCGCTCCCGCTGCTTGAAAAAGGGCGCGCCGCGCCGGAGGATCTGCCCGCGCTTCTGATTCTGGCGAGGGGGCTGTACGGGCTTGAGCGGATGGACGTCCGGCATGTGATCGTCGACGAGGCGCAGGACGCCCCGCCGCTTAAGATCAAGGCGCTTCGGGAGGTGTTCCGGCATGATTCCTTCACGCTGGTGGGCGACCTCTGCCAGGGCATCTACGAGGGGCTGGGGAGCTGGGACGAGCTTTCCCAGGGCGTCTTTGCCCAGCCGCCGACGCTTGCGCGTCTGAGCACGGCCTACCGCAGCACGGTTGAGATCATGGAGGCCGCCTTTGCCATTCTCCGCCGCCATCCCATCCCGGGCGCGGGCGAGGCGAAGCCCGTTTTGCGCCACGGCGAAAGGCCGGCCCTCCTGCGCGTCAAAAACGAAAAGGAGCGCCTGGAGGCGATCGCGCGGCAGACGGAAAAATGGCTTGGCGAGGGCTTTCAGAGCGTCGCCATCGCCGTCAAGACCGAAAAGGCCGCCGCGCGCCTGCATCGGGCGCTTGTCCCGTTCCTTCCCCAGGCCCGCCTTGTCACCAACGGCGACGAGAGCTTTGAGGGCGGCGTGCAGGTGATGGACGCGAGCGTGGTCAAGGGACTCGAATTTGACTGCATGCTCATCGCCGACGCCGGTCGCGACGTCTATCCCGACGAACCCTTTTACACGAAGCTTCTCTATGTGCTTTGTACCCGTCCCCTGCACCGGCTGGCATGGGTGAGGATGGAATAACCAAAGCGCCCCTCGGCAACGTTCTGTGTTCGCCGTGGGGCGCCGTTCCTTTGGAGCTCAGCCCTTCCTGGCTCGTTCCAGCATGGGCTTGAGATACTGTCCCGTATAGCTCTTTTCCACCTGGGCGACCTTTTCCGGCGTGCCCTGGCACACGACGGTTCCGCCGCCGTCGCCGCCCTCGGGACCGAGGTCGATCAGATAATCCGCCGTCTTAATAACATCCAGATTGTGCTCGATCACCAGCACGCTGTTACCCGCGTCCGCCAGGCGCTGAAGCACCTCGATGAGACGCTTGACATCATCCATGTGCAGGCCGGTCGTCGGTTCGTCAAGCAGATAGAGCGTGCGGCCCGTCGCGCGACGGCTGAGCTCCGTTGCCAGCTTGACGCGCTGCGCCTCGCCGCCGGAAAGCTGGGTGCTGGGCTGGCCCAGCTTGATGTAGCCCAAGCCGACGTCATATAGTGTTTGAAGCTTGCGCATGATTGGCTCGTGCGTCTCAAAGAACGAGAGGGCCTCCTCCACGGTCATTTCCAGCACCTCGTGGATGTTCTTGCCCTTGTAGCGCACATCCAGTGTTTCGCGGTTGTATCGCGCGCCCTTGCATACGTCGCAGGGCACGTAAATATCGGGCAGAAAGTGCATCTCGATCTTGAGCAGCCCGTCTCCGGCGCAGGCCTCGCAGCGGCCCCCCTTAACGTTGAAGGAGAAGCGATTTTCCTTGTAGCCGCGAGCCTTCGCGTCGGGCGTCATGGCGAAAACCTTGCGGATGAGGTCGAACAGGCCGGTGTAGGTCGCGGGGTTGGAACGCGGCGTGCGCCCGATGGGGCTCTGGTCGATCGCGATGATCTTATCCAGCTGCTCCACGCCTTCCATTGCGTCAAATTTACCGGCGCGCGTCTTGGCACGGTTGAGCACCCTGGCGAGATGCTTATAAATGATTTCGTTGACCAGGCTGGACTTGCCCGAGCCGCTCACGCCCGTTACACAGCAGAACACGCCCAGCGGGAGCTTGACGGTGATGTTTTTCAGGTTATTCTCCCTCGCGCCCCTGACGGTCAGCCAGCCGGTGGGCCTGCGACGCTTCCCGGGAACGGGGATCACCTTCTTACCGCTCAGATACTGGCCGGTAATGGAGTTGGGGTTGGCCAGAATCTCGTCGATGGTTCCCTCGGCGATGATGTGGCCGCCGTGGACGCCCGCGCCAGGGCCGACATCCACGATATAGTCCGCGGCGTACATGGTATCCTCGTCGTGCTCGACGACGATGAGCGTGTTGCCCAGATCGCGCAGATGCTTGAGCGTGGCAAGCAGCTTGGAATTGTCACGTTGGTGCAGCCCGATGGAGGGCTCGTCCAGAATATATAGCACGCCCATAAGGCTTGAGCCAATCTGCGTGGCCAGACGGATACGCTGCGCTTCGCCACCGGAGAGCGTGGCGGCGGCGCGGGAAAGGGTGAGGTAGGAAAGGCCCACGCTGTCAAGGAAGCCCAGGCGCGAATCAAGCTCCTTCAATATCTGCGCGGCGATCATCGTGTCCTTCTCATTGAGAACCAGATTTTGAAAGAATGCACGCGCACCGGAAATGCTCAGGTCGCAGACCTCGCTGATGTTCAGCCCGCCAACCGTCACGGCGAGCACCTCGGGCTTCAGACGGCGTCCCTTGCAGGCCTGACAGCTGTCGGTGACCATGTATTCCTCGTAGGCGGCCTTCATCGCGTCGCTGGTGGTCTCCCTGTAGCGGCGGTTCAGCGATGTGATGACGCCCTCGAAGACCGTCTCATACTGTCCTTTGCCGTGCGCGCCCTCGTACTCGATGGCGATTTTGTCGTTCGAGCCGTAGAGCAGAATGTCGATGATCCGCTGGGGAAGCTCCTTCACCGGCGTGTCCATGCTGAAATTGTATTTTTTGGCGAGCGCGTTGAAAAACGTGCTGGCCATGCTGTTTTTATCTGACACGTTCCACGCCATGGCCTGCAAAGCACCCTGGTTGAGGCTGAGGCTGGGATCGGTGATAATGGTTTCCTGGGAGATGCGCATCACCGTGCCCAGTCCGCTGCACGTGGGGCACGCGCCGAAGGGACTGTTGAAGGAGAACATGCGCGGGCTCAGCTCCTCGATGGAGACGCCGCAGTCAGGGCAGGCATAGTTTTGAGAAAAGAGCAGCGAGCCCTGATCAAACAGATCGACCAGCACCAGACCGCCGCTTTCATTGGCGGCGGTCTCCATGCTGTCCGCGAGCCGCTGACGGAATTCATCCGTTGAACGCACAATCAGGCGATCCACCACGATTTCAATGCTGTGCTTGAGCTTCTTATCCAGCCTGGGCAGATCGTCCAACTCATATAGCTCGCCGTCGATTCGCACGCGAACAAAGCCCCGCTTCTGCGCATCCTCCAGCAGCTTGGTATGCTCGCCCTTGCGCGCGCGCACCACGGGGGACAGAAGCTGGAGCCTCTGCCCCTCAGGGAAGGCCATCACCTGCTCGACCATCTGGTCGACGGTCTGCTGCTTGATTTCCCGTCCGCACTTGGGACAATGCGGCACGCCCACGCGCGCGTACAACAGGCGCAGATAGTCGTAAATTTCGGTAACGGTCCCCACCGTGGAGCGCGGGTTGCGCGCGGTGGTCTTCTGATCGATGGAGATAGCGGGGGAAAGCCCCTCGATGGAGTCGATGTCCGGTTTCTCCATCTGCCCCAGGAACATGCGCGCGTAGGAGCTCAGGCTTTCCACATAGCGGCGCTGGCCCTCGGCGTAAATCGTGTCAAAGGCGAGGCTCGTTTTGCCCGAGCCGCTCAGGCCCGTAAAGACCACGAGCTTGTTTCGGGGAATTTCCAGGGTGACGTTTTTTAGATTGTGTTCGCGTGCGCCGCGAACGATGAGCTTGTCCTGCAAGGGGCGAACTCCTCTCATTGTTGACTGTCTTCTAAAGCCCTGAGGAAACTCAGACCTCGATCAATTCATAGTCCATCGTGCCGACGCCGAGCTTCTGCGCGTGCTCCACGCCGGAGCGCCAGTTAGTGTACGGATGCGTGTCGTTGAAGACGTCACCGGTGTGGACAGCCTTCTCGGCCAGGAAGGCACCGGGAAGCGGCTCCATGCGGTTACAGGCGTCGGCGCATGCGACGTCCAGCGCCACGGGGTCGAAGCTGGCGAACATGCCAACGTCGGAGATGATAGGCGCGTCGTTTTCAGCATGACAGTCGCAGTAGGGGGAGACGTCCATGACGAGGGAGATGTGGAAATTCGGACGATCCTTGATGACCGCCCAGGCATACTCGGAAATCTTTCGGCTGAGCATATCGGCAGAGCTGTCGGGACCGGAGACGGCGCCGCGATCACGGCACGCGCCCACGCAGCGGCCGCAGCCGACGCACTTGTCGTGATCGATGGAGGCGCGGCGTTCTCGCTTTTCACCCGAAAAGCTGATCGCGCCATGCGCACATTGGCGGGCGCACAGGCCGCAGCCCACGCAGATGTCCTGATTGACGATGGGCTTGCCGTCGCAATGCATATGGCGTTTGCCGGCGGTGGAGCCGCAGCCCATGCCAAGGTTTTTGAGCGTGCCGCCGATTCCCGTGCCCTCATGGCACTTGAAATGGGTCAGGCTGATGATCGCGTCCGCGTCCATGACCGCACGGCCGATGAGCGCCTCCTTGCAGTATTCCCCGTCGATGGGAACAGCTACGTCGTCGGTACCCAAGAGGCCGTCTCCGATGATGACGTGGCAGCCGGTCTGTAAGGGGCTAAAGCCGTTGGCGTAGGCGGCGTCGAGGTGATCAAGGGCGTTGCGGCGCATGCCGGTATAGAGGGTGTTGCAGTCCGTCAGAAAGGGACGCGCGCCCATGTCCTTGAGCGTATCCACAACGACCTTGGCATAGTTGGGACGCAGAAACGCCAGATTGCCCGGCTCGCCAAAGTGAATCTTGATCGCAGTAAATTTGCCGTCAAGCGGCATCTGGGTCATGCCGGCCCTCTCGATCAGCCGACGCAGCTTTTGAAGCAGATTCATGTCGGGCTTGGCGCGGAAGCTGGTGAAATAAACCTTGGCCTTTTCCATAAGATGATTCCCTCCAAAAAAAACAATGCGAAAGTTTGTTCGCATTGCATTGTATCATAGTTCCTTTTTCAGTTCAAGTGGAAAACGAGAAAGCGTTCCCTTTGTACGAAAGAGGGCCGCCCTCTTACGCCTCCCCGCCCAGGTGAATCTCTTCATACGCCTCGCGGCTATCGAAGCCGTAGACGATGTAGGTATCGGAGAGATAAAGGATATCAGCGGATTCGAGATTTTTGGCCGCCTCCAGTTCGTCCAGCTGATTGAGGCGGAACAGCATAAAGAAGGGGCCTTCGGGAGGCTGCGTGACATGGCTCTTGCTCTGGAGCCAGGGATAGATGTCGTCGATGCCGCCGGTGGGATGATTCGGCCATACCCACATCTCGATCGCACCGTCGGAAAGCTCGGTCAGCATGTTGCCGCCCACCCAGAACGTTGAGTAGCCGCAGGTATATCCCTCATCGAGCACCGTCTCGACGATATCGGGGAGCTCATAGGGGTCACAGCGCATGCCCAGCCTGTCGACGGCGCCTTCCTCCGTATAGAAGCCATAGGCTCTGACGCAGCAGAAGATCAGAAGGGCCGAGGCGGCCGCAGCTACGATCCGCGTAAAGAGCGTGCGCAGGGAATCCCTTTGAAACCAGACGGCGATCAAAAAGAAGCCAAAAACGGCGATCGGGATTTGATAGGTAAGATGATAAGCCTGGTTGGTAAAGGAATAGAGAAGCAGGTAAACGGTAAAAGCGGCGGCGTAGAAGGCGGCAAGAAGCCTGTGCTCGACGGGCACGTCGGCTCCGCGAAGCGAACGAGCGGCCGTCACGAGAAGGATGCCCGCCGCCAGAACGGACAGGAGATTAAACAGAAGCACGCTGGAAAAGGCGTTGCCCGACATATAGCCGAAAAAGGAGAGCCAGTCCTGAACAACAGTCAGGAAATTTTCGAGGCTAAAGGTTGTGAAGGAAAGCGCGGTATGCGTCTGGAAAGAATAAAAGCGGGAAAGAACAAGAAGATTGATCAGAAAGCCGACGATGGCACAGCCCGAAGACTGCAGGGATACGGTCAGAAGACGCCTGCGCTGCTGCGGCTGAACGGCATCGGTTCGGTCGATCATACAGAAGTAGACTGTAATCAGCACGAGCGGGATGAAGAAAAGCAGGATATGGCGCGGCCCGCCCATGCCGACCAGCAGCGACAGGATACCTAAAAGAGTCAGCAGAGCGGCGCGGGCACCCCTGCGTTCCAGGCGCAGGGTGTGAAGCACCATGCCAAATAAAAGGAAGGAAAGCGAAATGTGAGGAATATAGTACAGACCCCTTTGAATGTCCTGGAAAAAGAACCAGCTCAGCGGCGTCAGCAGCAGGATTCCCACGAGGGGAAAGGAGCGCTTGATTTTCAGCTGTGTACACAGATAATATGCGGTGGCCAGCATTAGGAGATACAGGATGGCCGCGCCGATGACGCGCACCGTATGCCAGCTCTGAAAGAGACCAAAGAGCGGCGCAAACACAAGCTGGGTGTTTAAAACGCGCAGCTCAGTGGAATAGTACCAGTTTGCGGAGAAAATCGAGCCTTCATTGTAAAGGAGGTTTGAAAGAACCAATTCGCTGGACATGTCACTGTCCAGCAGGAAATCAACGTTCTGGTCATAGAACACGAGGCTGCCAGTCAAGACGGCCAGAAGAAGTAGCCAGGAGAGAATGGAGACGACTTTTTTCATAAATCAGGTTTCCTTCATGAATTATATGATGGGGATCGAACGAAGGGCGCCTCTACGCTTCCCCGCCTAGGTGAATCTCGTCGTAGGCCTCGCGGCTCTCGAAGCCGTAGACGATGTACTGATCGGAATAGTAAAGGAGATCCGCGTCATCCAGATTTTTGCTTGATTCCAACACGTCCAGCTCTTCGGCGCGGTACATGATAAAGAAGGGCCCCTCAGGAGGCTGTGTGCTGTGGGACTTGGCCTGAAGCCAGGGATAGATATCGTCAATGCCGCCGACGGGCTGGTTTGCCCACACCCACATCTCGATCGCACCGTCGGAAAGCTCGGTCAACACGTTGCCGCCCGCCCAGAACGTTGAGTAGCCGCAGGTATAGCCCTCGTCGAGCACGGTTTCGACAATATCAGGGAACTCATAGGGATCGCAGCGCATGTCGAGCCTTTCAGTGGCGCCTTCCTCGGTGTAAAAGCCATAGGCCCTGACCAGGCAAAATAGCAGCAGGACAGAGACAGCCACGGAGACGACACGCGTAAAGAACGTGCGCATCGATTCCGTTTGAAACCACACGGCGATCAGGAAGAAGCCGAAAACGGCAATTGGAATCTGGTAAGTGGGATGGTAGGCCTGTGTGGTAAAGGAATAAAGGAGCAGGTAGACAGCATAGGCGGCGGTATAGAAGGCAGCAAGGATCTTATGCTCAACGGACGCGTCGGGCCTGCGAAGCGAGCGCACGACTGTCACGAGCACAATAAGGGCCAGCAGGGCGGACAGGAGATTGAACAGAAGCACGCTGGAGAAAGCCTCTCCCGTCATATAGCCGAAGAAGGAGAGCCATTCCTGAATAACAGTCACAAAATTTTCCAGATTAAAGGTGCTAAACAAGAGGAGGTCATTCGTGTTGTAGGAATAAATATGAGACAACACCAGCATATTGATCAGATAGCCCACGACGGCACAGGCGGCCGCCAGAGACGCGCAGACCAGAAAGCGTTTGTTTTCCCTGACGGACGGCTCGGGCAGACCTTTGCCGCCATACAGGCATAGAAAGGCCGAAGCCAAAACGATTGGAACAAAGAAAAGCAGGATATGGCGCGGCCCGCCCATGCCCACAAGCAGCGACAAAATCCCCAGAACCGTCAGCAGGGCGGCGCGCGCCCCTTTGCGGCGGACATGAACGGAGTGAAAGAGAAGGGCGAGAAGCAAAAAGGATTGTGTAATATAGGGGATGTAGTGCAGACCTCTTTGTATATTTTTGAAAAACGGCCAGCTTAGGGGCGCCAGCAGCAGGATGCCCACGAGGGGGAAGAAGCGCTGGATTCTTACCTGAGCGCAAAGATAATAGGCGCTGGCCAGCATAAAAAGATACAGAAGGACCGCGCCGACAACGCGCACCGTATGCCAGCTTTGAAAGATGCCAAAGAGCGGGGCGAACAGAAGCTGGGTATTTAGGATTCGCAGCTCTGTGGAATAGTACCAATTCGTGGAAAGGAACGTTCCTTCATTATGAATCAGGTTTGAATAGACCAGCTCACTGGACATGTCACTATCCAGAAGCAGGTCAATATTCCGGTCGAAGAACAGGAGGCTGCCGACCAAAACGGTCAGCAGAAGCAGCCAGGAGAGAATAGGAACGGCCTTTTTCATCATCAATTCCTCCACAAATCATATGACGGGAACCGAACGGAAATTACGTTTTTCATTATATCATAGATGAGTTGTACCAGAAAGGACAAAATCAAAATCAACGTTTACGATAATCAACGTTCAAAGTCAGCGATAATCGGTTTTGCGTGGTATAATAACACCATCAAAACTACAGAGGTACTTGATATGAAACAGGAAACATTTACAGATATTGAATACA
>CAYQCL010000028.1:0-23896 GCA_964416065.1 uncultured Oscillospiraceae bacterium
AGGAGCAGGTCTGTCAGATCGCCGAGGCGGTCAAGGCCTCCGGAGCGACCATGCTTCGCGGCGGCGCTTTCAAGCCGCGCACATCGCCTTACGCGTTCCAGGGGCCTCGCGGTCACGGCCTGGAATTGCTGCTTGAGGCCAAACGGCGCACTGGCCTACCTGTCGTGACGGAGATCATGGATTTATCCCAGCTCAATTTGTTCGATGACGTCGACGTGATCCAGGTCGGGGCGCGCAATATGCAGAATTTTGAGCTTTTGAAGGAACTGGGCCATACGGATAAGCCCATTCTGATCAAGCGCGGCATGTCGGGCACGCTTCAGGAGCTTCTAATGAGCGCGGAATATGTGATGGCGGGCGGCAATAACAAGGTCATCCTCTGCGAACGCGGCATTCGCACCTTCGAGACGGCCACGCGCAACACCCTGGACATCTCGGCAATTCCGATGCTTAAGAAGATGACGCATCTGCCCGTTATCGTCGATCCCAGCCACGCGACCGGTATTTCCTGGATGGTCAAGCCCATGGCGCTGGCCGCGGCGGCTGCCGGCGCGGATGGGCTGATGATCGAAGTGCATAACGATCCCAAGCACGCGCTGTGCGACGGCGCGCAGTCTCTGACGCCGGAGGCGTTCGATGACGTGATGAGGTCCGTTCGTCCCATTCTGCCCTACGCCTACCATATGCCCAAGGAGGCGCGCGTATGAACATCGCGGTCATCGGACTGGGGTTAATCGGCGGCTCCATGGCGAAAACGCTGAAAAAGAACACGCCGCATACCGTGATGGGCATGGATACCAATCCGCAGGTCATCTATAAGGCCAAGCTGCTTGAGGCGATCGACGCGGAGCTGACCCCTGAGAGACTGGAAATCTGTGATATGATCTTTGTAGCGACATGGCCCAAGGCGGCGGTCGAATATGTTGCGAAAAACGCGGAGCACATCCACACGGGCGCGAAGGTCATCGATCTTTGCGGCGTAAAGCGCGCCGTGTGTGAGCCGCTCTTTGAAATTGCCAGAGAGCACGGCTTCCTGTTCGTGGGCGGACACCCGATGGCGGGCATCGAGTACTCGGGTTTTGACCACGCGACGGCAACGCTGTTTGACAACGCGTCCATGATTCTGACACCGCCCGCTGGCACGGATATCCAGACTCTGGCGGAGCTGAAGCACTTTTTCCGTGGCCTGGGCTTCGGACGTGTGGTGATGACCACTCCCGAGGAGCATGACCGTGTGATCGGTTATACGTCCCAGCTGGCGCATATCGTGTCAAGCGCCTATGTCAAAAGCCCCGAGGCGATGGAACATCACGGCTTTTCGGCGGGTAGCTTTAAGGACATGACGCGCGTCGCGCGGCTGAGCGCGTCCATGTGGACCGAGCTGTTCATGCTCAACCGCGAGCCGCTTCTTTCCGAGCTGGACGCGCTGATCGACCATCTGCGGGAATATCGCTCCGCGTTGGCCGAGGGCGATGCGGAGTGCCTGCACCGGCTGCTTCAGGAGGGTACCGATCGCAAGGAGATCGTGGACAGAAAGGATGACGAGCCATGAAAAGCGTGCATGTAGCTGCGGGAAGGCCCTATGATGTGCTGATCGAGCGCGGGCTTCTTGGACGAACCGGAGAAGTTCTTAGGGAAACGCTCGGAAAAACCTGCGCCGCTGCCATTCTGACAGATGATACCGTTGACGCGATCTATGGCGGAATGGTACAGCGCGCGCTTGAGGAAAGCGGCTTTCAAAGCTGTCGGTTTGCCATTGCGCACGGAGAGGCCCATAAAAACCTCGCTACCTGGGGAACAATGCTCGATTTTTTGGCGCAGAGCCATCTGACCCGCTCGGACGTCATTGTGGCGCTGGGAGGTGGCGTAGTGGGCGATATGGCGGGCTTTGCCGCGGCGAGCTATCTGCGCGGCATCCAATTCATGCAGATCCCCACGACGCTTTTGGCAATGGTGGACAGCAGTGTCGGCGGCAAGACGGGCGCTAACCTTTCGGCGGGGAAGAACCTCGTAGGCGCGTTTTATCAGCCCTGCGTGGTGCTGTGCGACCCCGATGTGCTCGGGACGCTTCCCGAGGACACGCTTGCCGACGGCGTTGCTGAGACGATCAAATACGGTGTATTGGGCGATGAACCGCTGTTTGAGCTGCTTTCGGGCAGGGAATGGCGCGGGGAGACCGAGGAGGTCATCGAAAGGTGCGTCGCCGCGAAGGCGAGGCTGGTCGCCGAGGACGAGCGTGATACCGGCAGCCGTCAGCTTTTAAATCTGGGACATACGCTGGGACATGCCATTGAAAAATGCAGCGAATTCTCCATTTCTCATGGACACGCCGTTGCCATCGGCATGGTGTACGCTGCCCGTCTGGCGCGGCGGCTTGGCCTTTGCGGGCCGGAGGTACGAATGCGCATTGAAAAAGCGCTGCAAACGAATAAGCTTCCGCTCAGCGCCCCCTTTGGCTCCGACGCGCTGTGTCGGGTCGCGCTTTCGGATAAAAAACGCGCCGGAGACTGGATCACCTTTGTGCTGCCGCGCGAAATCGGCGAATGTGAGCTTAGGCGCGTGGAGGTGGCGCGGCTGCCGGAATGGATTGAAATGGCCATAGAAGAATGATTGAGGAAGGAAGGCGGACAGAATGGACATTCAGGAGCTTCGGGAACAGGTCAATGAGATCGATAAGGAACTGGTCGAGGCATTCGACCGGCGCATGCATGTGTCGCTGGAAATTGCCAAATACAAGAAGGAAAACGGACTGCCCGTATTCGATCCCGCCCGGGAACGAGAGGTTTTGAATAACCAGACCGCTGCGGTCGGGGATGACATGGCGATGTATGTCAAGCTTCTTTACAACACCATCTTTGATATCAGCCGCAGCTACCAGCAGCGCTATATCACTCAGCGTACGGCGCTGACCAATCATATCGCCCGCGCTATCGAGGAGACTCCCAAGGTTTTCCCCAAGCAGGCGGTGGTTGCCTGTCAGGGTGTGGAAGGCGCGTATAGCCAACAGGCGTGCGATAAGCTGTTCGCCCTACCCGGCATCATGTATTTCAAGCGCTTCGAGGGCGTTTTTCAGGCCATTGAGAGCGGGCTATGCAAATATGGCGTGCTGCCGATCGAAAACAGCTCTAACGGCTCGGTGACCGAGGTGTATGATCTGATGCGCAAGTATCGCTTCTCCATCGTCAGAAGCGTGAGGCTGAAGGTCGATCATCGCCTCCTGGCTAAGCCTGGGACGAAGCTGGAGGATATCAGGGAGATTGTCAGCCATGAGCAGGCGATCGGACAATGCAGCGAATTTTTAAAAACCATCAAAAACGTCAAGATTACCGTATTCGAAAATACGGCCATGGCGGCACAGATGGTAAGTCAAAGCAACAGAAATGACATCGCCGCCATTTCCTCTCCCGCATGTGCCGCGCTATATGGCCTGAGCGTTCTTAAGACGGAGATCGCCAACAGCGACAGCAACTTCACCCGTTTCATTTGCATCGGCAAGCAGCTGGAAATCTATCCTGGCGCGGACAAGATCAGTCTGATGCTCAATGTCCAGCACAAGCCTGGCGCGTTGTACAATATGATCGCCAAGTTTTCCGCGCTTGGCCTGAATCTGACCAAGCTGGAGAGCCGTCCCATTGCCGGAACGGATTTCGAGTTTATGTTCTACTTTGACCTGGATGCCTCCGTGTATGACGAGGCCGCCATTCAGCTCCTTTCCGAGTTGGACGAGGGACCGGAAACGTTCACCTATCTGGGCAGCTATACCGAGATCTGAGGCGGCGGCATGAAACGATTTGGTCTGATCGGAGAAAAGTTGGGACACAGCCATTCCAAAACCCTACATGGTCTTTTGGCGGATTACAGCTACGAGCTTTGGCCTATGCCGCCGGAGGCGTTGGAGGGCTTTCTGCAAAACGGCGCGTTTGACGGCGTGAACGTAACGATTCCCTATAAGCAGGCTGTCATCCCTTATCTGAGCGAGATGGGGGAGACGGCGAAACGCGTCGGATGTGTAAATACCATTGTAAGGCGGCCTGACGGAACGCTCTTTGGCGACAACACCGACGCCTATGGGATGAGCGTCATGGCGCGACGCGCGGGCATCGATTTTGCCGGACGGAAGACGCTGGTGCTTGGAAGCGGCGGAACCTCGCTGACGGCGCGTGATGTGGTGAGGCAAGGCGGAGGAGAGGCCGTGGTGATCTCTCGCCGAGGCGAAAATACCTATGAAAATCTTGAAAAGCATGCTGACGCGGACTATCTCATCAATACAACGCCCGTGGGCATGTATCCCAACGCGGATGCGGCTGCGGTTGATTTGAACCGTCTGCCTGCGCTTCGCGGCGTTTTGGATGTGGTATATAATCCACAGCGCACCCGTCTTCTTGAACAGGCACAGTCTTTGGAAATTCCCCGCGAGGGCGGACTGTGCATGCTGGTCTATCAAGCGGTTCGTGCCTGCGAACTTTTCACGGGAACAAGGGTACCGCCCGAGCGGGCGCGGGCGGCTGAGCGCGCGCTGCGCAGGAGTGTGACGAATCTTGTGCTTGTCGGCATGCCCGGTTCGGGCAAAAGTACGCTAGGAAGGCGGCTTTCCAAACGGCTTCATATGCCGGTGATTGATCTGGATGAGGAGATCGCGCGCGAGGCCGGCATGTCCATTCCGGACATTTTCGCTAAGGAAGGCGAGGCAGGCTTCCGTCGGCGCGAAAAGGAGCAGGTCGCGCGTTTCGGCAGCGAGGGCGGACGAGTGATCGTCACCGGAGGAGGCGCCGTCAAGGATGAAAGCAACCGTGCGCATCTGCGGATGAACGGCTTTGTGGTGCAGCTCACGCGCGATCTGAACGCGCTTCCCATGACGGGGCGTCCGCTGTCCCAAAGCCGAGAGGCGCTTCTTCGCATGTGGGAGGAGCGCACGCCGCTGTACGCGGCATGCGCGGATGTCGCAATCTCCAACGACGGCACGATAGATGCGTGCGCAAGAAAGATAGAGGAGGCATTTGATGAAGCTCTTTGTGCTCAACGGGCCTAATTTGAATATGCTGGGAATCCGAGAGCCGGGGATTTACGGCGAGCAGAATTATGACGCATTGATCCGATTTGTCCGCGAGGTCTGCGAGCGGGAGAAGATCGAGGTCGAGTGCTATCAGAGCAACCACGAGGGTGAGCTGGTGGACATCATCCAGAGCGCCTATGGAAAAGCTGACGGCATCGTGATCAATCCAGCCGCCTACACCCACACCAGCGTGGCGATCCTCGACGCGCTCAAGGCCGTGGCGCTTCCCGCCGTCGAGGTTCATTTGAGCGACGTGAGCAAGCGGGAGAGCTTCCGGCATGTGAGCTATCCCGCCATGGCCTGCATCGCCCAGATCAAGGGGCTGGGCTTTCGGGGATATGAGGAGGCAATCATGATGCTCAAGGATCATATCGAGGGGAAAAAGCAGGCATGAATAACGAAACGGCCCCGCTCTTTGGGGCCGTTTCGTTATTCATGCCTGCTCTTGACTGACATCAGCAGGTTTTGGAACACATGGATCAGATTCAGCTCGGAAGGGGACAGCTGCGTGGATTTGGCATAGACAACGGCATAGGCGCGGGTCGAATCAATATTGAAAATTCGGTAAAAGGAAGGCTCTATCAGATGCTTATGGATGAGAATTCTGGGCAGAAAGCCTACGCCGATTCCGCTGGCTACCAGCATGCAGACGGTTTCCCAGTTTGCCGTTTCATAAATCACATCCGGCGTCATGGAAAAGTGGCGCAAAATTCTCTGACTCATTTTTGAGAACTTCATTTGCGGTATCAGCTCTATAAAGGGCATATCACGCAAAAGGGTCAGATCCAGATAGGGAATATCAGGCGAAGGAACAGCCATGGCGTTGACCGGATGCCTGGGAGGAACCGCAATCAGAATTTCCTCAAAATAAATCGGTTGATAGACAAGGCCTTCCCGCATAGGCTCGGCCGGAATAAAGCATAGATCGAGCCGTCCGTTCAACACGGCGTCCTCCAATTCCGTGGACGATTTTTCCACCACCTCCAAACGGACATCAGGGTAATGAAAACGATAATGGAGAAGCAGCGGAGGAAGATAGTATTTGCTATAAAATGGAGAAATTCCAAAGCGGAGCACCTCCTTTTGGCCGCGCGAGATATTTGTAACCTGAGCAAGCATGTTTTCGCGCTCCAGAAGCATGTTCTTGCCCTGGCGAACCAGAATCTCGCCCGCCGATGTCAGATGCATTTCGTTTCCCGAACGCAAAAAAATCGGGGTTCCTATCTCGTGCTCCAGCTTACTGAGGTATTGACTTAAGGCCGGCTGGCTAATAAAGAGATTTTTTGACGCGCGGGAGATTGTCTTTGCCTCGGCGATGGCGCAGATGTATTCCAGGCCTTTGAAATCCATGATGGCGTTCCTTCTTTCAACATATAAGTTTCAATTATAATTCCATTGTACATTCATATTTGACTTTTGGCAATAAGAATGCAAAAATAGTTTTGAAAACAGGGAGATTTGACATGGAATAGGGAAATGTTAAATCTATCTATAAGAAATATGAATAATATAGAAAGGGGTTACGTATGAAGGCTCAGACAAAGCGCATTCTCATTCGGGAAACAAAGGGCGTCATTTGGACACTGCCGGCACTGATTTTTCTGGCATTATTTACTCTCTATCCAATGGTGAACGCTGTTATCACCAGCTTTTATAACTGGAATCTGACATCCAAGAGAAAGTACATTGGTTTATACAATTACCAAAAGCTGTTTGGAAATTCGGAGGTTTATGAAACCATCTGGCGCACGCTGCAGTATGCCATCATCATCTTGCCGGTTACGCTGATCCTTGGCTTTCTGCTCGCGCTGATGTTTAAGCGCCCATCGCGGCTTAATGTCTTTTTTCGCACGCTGATCTTCACGCCGCGCGTATCCAGCATGGTTGCCATGTCGACTGTTTGGCTGTTTATTTACAACCCGCAGTATGGACTTCTCAACAGCCTCTTGGGTGCGCTGGGCATAGCACCTCTGAGATGGATCAATGATCCAGTCACTGCGCTCCCGTCGCTGGCGCTGATTGCCATATGGCGCATGCTGGGTTACAGCGCCGTTGTCTATCTGGGCGGCATACAGAATATTTCGGACGAGATTTTGGAGGCAGCCACCATTGATGGCGCGAACGCGGTGCAAACCACATGGCATATTACGTTGCCGCTTGTTTCTCCCACTACCTTCATGCTGTTGATCCTTAATTCCATTGAGGTGCTGAAGATGTTCACCACTATCAATGTCATGACGGACGGAGGCCCCGCCAAGGCCACGCAGAATCTGGTGGTCATGCTCTATGAGTATGCCTTCCGCCGCTATCAGCTTGGCTACGCGTCCGCGATCGCGCTGGTGCTGTTCGTCCTGATTCTGGCGATCAATCTCGTTCAGATGTCGTTTGAGCGCTTTGTCAACTACGACGCCTAAGGAGGGAAAGAAGGATGCGAAAGCATAAATACTGGGAGATTGTCCGCGTGACTGTCCTGGCTCTGTTCACGATTGTGATCGTCTTTCCCTTTTTCTGGATGATCCTATGTTCCTTTAAATCTCCTCAGGAGGTCTTCAATAAGAATGTATTCTGGCCGACGGAATGGCATCCGGAAAACTATATCATGGCATGGAACACCGCACCGTTTGGACTTTATTTTACCAATAGTCTTCTGATGGGCGTTGTGACAGTTATCGGCCAGCTGATTACCAGCGCCATGGCGGCCTACGCCTTTGCAAAGATCAAGTTTTCGCTGAATAAGCCTCTGTTTTTCCTGTTTCTTTGCTCCATGATGATCCCGCAGGAAGCGACCATTGTTTCCAACTATCTGACCATTTCCGCGATGAATTTGATGGACACCTTTTTTGCCGTTGTAAGCACATCCATTGTAAGCGTTTTTGGTGTCTTTCTGCTCAGGCAGTTTTACATGACCATTCCAGACGCGCTTTTGGAGGCCGCCAGGATTGATGGCGCCAATGAGGTGCAGTCCTTTGTGAGCATCATTCTCCCTTTGGGAAAGAGTGCTATGGCGACCATCGCGATCATCGGTTTTATCGGAAGCTGGAACAGCTACCTTTGGCCGCTGATTATCACAAACAGCATGGAGCTGCGCACCGTCCAAACGGGCCTGCGTGCCATGATCCGTCTGGAGGATGGTGTCCAATGGGAGCAACTGATGGCAATGGCCACGCTGATTACGCTGCCGATGATACTGCTTTTTGTGGCATTACAGAAATACTTTGTTCAGGGCATTACCAAGGTTGGACTAAAATGACTCTGTTTCCATGGCGCCGCGGCGCCTGAGAATAAAAAAAGGAGGTTTTCACATGAAAAGGATTCTCTCTCTCGTACTGACCCTGTGTATGATGCTGGCTGTGTGCAGCTTTGCGCAGGCGGACGAAACAATCACGCTCGACTTCTGGGTACGCACCACGGACGACTTTTCCGAGGAAATCACGGCCTTTGAAGCTGCCAACCCCGATATTCGCATTAATCAGGTGCAGGTCGGCAGCAACTACGATGATCTGGTCAGCAAGTACAATGCGGCGCTCGCCTCCGATTCTCTGCCTCAGGTGGGTATGGTGGGCCAGAGGCACGGTATTCCTCAGCTCTATGACGCTGGAAAGCTGATTCCCATCGAGAACTTCATGAGCGAAGAGGAACAGACGGATATCATGGAGCAGTACTGGGTTCGCTATACCTATCAGGGCATTCGTTTGGCGGTTCCCTTCCAAAGCTCTATGCCCATGATGTATTATAACGAGACCATGCTCAACGAGCTGGGCCTGAGCGTCCCCACAACCTTTAGCGAATTGATGGAGACATCGGCAAAGGCCGTCCAGGATACCGACGGCGATGGCGTGCCGGACATCTATGGCTTCAACATGGCTGCCGATTACCCATGGTATGTTCAGCCCATCGTATGGAGCATGGGCGGAACCATCATTGATAACGAGGGTAACGTATCCGTGAATACGCCCGAAATGGCTGAGGCCCTTGAATTTTTCGCGACCATGGTCAAGGAGGGCATCATGCCGGCCAATCAGCATTCTACCGCCCAGACTGACTTTACCAATGGAACGCTTCTGTTTTTCTTTACTTCCTGCGCGTCTAAGAGCGCTATCGAAAGCGCCATAGGGGATAGCTTCATTTATAACATGGCCTTCTTCCCAGGCGGCGAGGAACTGAATGTCGGCATCGGAGGCAATGGCCTTGCAATCTTTGAGTCCAGCGAGGAAGAGGAACAGGCCGCTTACCGCTTCATTCAGTATCTGATTTCTCCTGAGGCAATCAGCCAGTCCACTCTGACGAAGGGCTATATTCCATTTAGCTATAGCCAGTTTGAAAGCGAGGTCATTCAGGAAAGTCTGGAGGACCCCATTTGGAAAATCGTGCTGGATCAGATTAATTATATCCATGGTCAGAATATCCATCCTGCTGATTCTACGATCTGGAATGAAACAATGGATTTGGTGTCTGAAATTGAAGCAAATCCTGATATGGACATTCCCGCTGCCTTGGAAAAGATGCAGGCGGAAATTGACGAATTCATGATGCTGTATTAAACGGGAAATACTGCACGCTTTGTGTTGGTATGCCCTACAAAAGGAGCAAGGCAAAATGTCGGTCATTAACTATGCACACCGCGGCGCCAGCGAATACTATCCAGAAAATACCCTGTATGCCTTTTATGCGGGGCTGGAAATGGGTGCCGATGGAATTGAAACAGATATTCAGCGCACCAAAGATGGCGTGCTTGTCCTTCATCATGACGATACGCTGGAGCGGGTTGCGGGAAAAGACGGGCATATTTCAGATTATACCTACGCCGAGCTGATGGAGATGGACTTTGGCGCTTTCAAGGACGAGAAATTTGTTGGAGAACGAATCGTTACGCTGGAAACGTTTCTGGATCATTTTGGCCGTAAGCCTCTGACCGTGGCGCTGGAAATCAAGCAAGGCGGTATTGAGGCGGAGGTCATTGAGTGCATACGCCGACATCCCTGCAGGGCTAAGCTAACGCTTACCTCCTTTTTGTGGGAAAGCGTGCTCGCCTCCCGTCAATGCGACCGCGATATCGAAATTGGCTTTTTGACGGAGAGAATAACACCCCGTATCTTGGATGAACTGTCCGAAAACGGGATCCGTCAGATCTGCCCCCGCGCCGATCTGACGGATCCAACCGATATGGCTCTGGCGCGAAGCCGAGGCCTTTCCGTCCGCTTTTGGGGAATAAAGGATGAGGCAACCATGCTGTATGCTCTTTCGCTGAAAGGAGACGGCATGACCGTTAACTTTCCCGACAGGCTGACACGAGCCCTTCGCGTCTGACATTGCAAACCCCCGCTCCTTTCTAAACGGAAAGAGGACGAGGGTTTGTTTATTTTAAAAGCTCCATGCTTCCGGCGAGACGTGCGGCCTTTTTGCGTTCGCCGCAGACGGCGAGCCCCAGATAGTGCAGATTCTCTCCAGTGGCCGCCTTCACACGCTCAGTGATCTCGTCAATGTCTTGTAGCTTTGGGCCAGATCGTAAAGACGTTTGTCAAGTGGCATTGATCGGAAAAGCCGGTCTGCACGGCAGCATCGGCCGACGCGACGCCCAGAGACAGTTATTCTCTCGCTTTTTCGATCCGCAGACTTTCCAGATAGCGGTACGGCGTGAAGCTGGTGGCCGCGCTGAAGATGCGGAGCAAGGTTGACTTGCTTATGCAGAATTTTTCACAGAGACACCCCAGCGAAATGGGCTCGTTTAGATGCTCGCGGAGAAACGCGCGGCGCTGCGCCGCGTCGTCATGAGTGGAAGAGGCCGTGGAGAGGGTGAGTCCATAACGCTCCGTCAACAGGCGAAGAAACGAGACGAGCCGCCGGTTCAGGGAAGAACCGATTTGACCGCTCAGAAGCAGATTGCAAACGGTATAAAAATCGGCCGCGAGACGATCGTCTCTGACGACGTTTCTGTCAAAGCAAAGAGGCGCTGACGCCGTTTCTTCCACATCTGCCGTAACGCGAAGGGCTTTTCAGGAAACGCTCAGACTCCTGTAATCCATTTTGGACTCACTTTCGGGAACGCAGGCATACCGCTGGCTAGGCGAAAACAGAACCAGGTTGCCCGCGTGAAGCTTCCACCTTCCGCCCTCGTAGCCAAGGCATTGCTCCCCTTTTTCAAGCTGGCCTATGACATACGTTTTATGAAAATGGCTTGAAAATGGCTGCTTACGCCTCATAAACCGAAGAGCCTCCATGTCATTCAGGCGGATGATTGAGCGCACGCCGTCTTTCATCATAAAAAGCCTCCTTATCTGAAGAGCATTGTAGTATCTTTTTTTCGCGCGACGTCTTGGAAAATAGTTTCAATATCCGTCTCTTTTGTCCAAATAATGAACGATATATGAAATAACCGTTCCTAAAGAAGGAAAAGTAGCGGTCAAAACGAATTGCTTAAAACAAAGGGTTTCGGCAAACCCTTTGATACGCAGGAAAAAGGAGGACTGGGAAAATGAAGATTGAGGACAAATCCCCCAAAAGACCGCTTATATTTTACTATTTGATCGTTACTCTCGTGCTGATGCTTTTGAACGCATTGGTCTTTCCTTCGCTGCTTGCCACACAGGTCACGGAGGTCGGATACAATGACTTTTTGAGCATGATCGAGAAAAAGCAGGTTGAGGAAGTCGCCATGGAGGAGGACCAGATCGTTTTTACCAGCAGGGATGAGAACGACAAGATTACGGTTTATAAAACCGGTCTCTGGCCCGATGATGACCTGGTGAATCGGCTGTATGAATCAGGCGCAAAATTCGCGGCGAGCATCCCCACACAGAATTCGCCATTGGTCAACTTCATCACCACCTGGGTCTTACCGATTATTATTTTCGTCGTCATCGGCCAGCTGATGGGACGGATGCTTTCCAAGCGCATGGGCGGCAACGCCATGCAGTTCGGAAAGAGCAACGCCAAAATCTATGTTGAGAGCCAGACCGGCAAAACCTTTGCCGACGTGGCGGGTCAGGACGAGGCCAAGGAAGCACTGACCGAAATTGTGGATTTCCTGCACAACCCCGAGAAGTATAAAGACATCGGTGCGTCTCTGCCCAAGGGCGCGTTGCTCGTGGGCCCTCCGGGCACCGGCAAGACGCTATTGGCTAGGGCCGTCGCGGGCGAGGCCAAGGTGCCCTTCTTCTCCATCTCCGGTAGCGAATTCGTGGAAATGTTTGTTGGCATGGGTGCGGCAAAGGTGCGCGATTTGTTCAAGCAGGCGACGGAGAAGGCCCCCTGCATCGTGTTCATTGACGAGATTGATACCATCGGCAAGAAGCGCGACAGCGGCGCGGGCGTCGGTGGGAACGATGAGCGTGAGCAGACGCTCAATCAACTCTTGACCGAGATGGACGGCTTCGACGGCACCAAGGGTGTCGTTATTCTGGCCGCGACCAATCGTCCCGAAAGCTTGGACAAGGCGCTCCTGCGCCCCGGTCGCTTTGACCGCCGCATTCCCGTCGAACTGCCTGATCTGCAAGGCCGCATCGCTATTCTGAAGGTTCATTCCAAGGATGTCAAGATGGAGCCTGACGTGGATTTCGACACTATCGGTCGCGCCACCAGCGGCGCTAGCGGCGCGGAGCTGGCCAACATCATCAACGAGGCCGCCTTGCGCGCGGTTCGCATGGGCCGCAGCACCGTTTCCCAGACCGACCTTGAGGAAAGCGTTGAGGTTGTCATTGCGGGCTACCAGCGCAAGGGCGCGGTCATCAGCGAGAAGGAAAAGAAGATCATCGCCTACCACGAAATCGGCCACGCGCTGGTCGCAGCGCGCCTTAAGGATGCCGCTCCCGTCCACAAAATCACCATCATCCCGCGCACCTCTGGCGCTTTGGGCTACACGATGCAGATCGAGGAAGGCGAACGCGTGCTGATGAGCAAGGAGGACATACTCAACCAGCTCATCACCTTGACCGGCGGACGCGCCGCCGAGGAAGTGGTCTTCCACTCCATCACCTCCGGCGCGAGCAACGACATTGAAAAGGCCACCCAGACCGCCCGCGCCATGATTACCCGCTACGGCATGAGCGACCAGTTTGGCATGGTCGCGCTGGAAACGGTCAACAACCCTTACCTCAGCGCCGACACCTCCCTTATGTGCAGCGCCGAGACCAGCGCCCGCGTGGACGCGGAGGTGCAGTCCCTGATCGCGAGCGCGCACAAGAAGGCGGTCGAAATCCTCGAGAGCAACCGCGAGCTGATGGACAAGCTGACGCAGTTTCTGCTTGAGAAGGAGACCATCACCGGCGCGGAATTTATGGAGATTTTGCAGCGGGAGGACGCTGTGAGGGCGTAAGGGAAGCGCGCTTTGCATTGGCCGCTTTCTTGGATAGGAAAGCGGCGGTATGGGCCATCGGCATCGTTGATCCGACGGCCCGTTTTCAGTCTGCGGCAAAGGCCAAGCCGCGAAATGGAGTATGGGAGGACATGGGAGAAAATCGTGTTTCTTCGTTCTATGGCTCGACGGTATATCCGTCCAAGTAGAACGCTGGACGAACGCCATAAGTCCCCTCGTAGGCTCTGGGATAGTCGAGGCCGCTTTGATGAATCACAATCACATGTTCATAAGAAGCGCCCAGATTGCTGGGGATTCCCAGCCAGTATGGATAGGTCTTCTCGGCGGAAAGAGAGGAGTCCTTATAATCGCTGTTTTCTACGGCCGCCTGCGTAGGATAGGCTTGATACAAATACCTATCGAAGTTACGATATACTGCATTTGCCTGGATGGGGGGTCAGAAGAAAGATTCGATCCGTAACGTTCTGATAATAGTATTGGCTGTAATCAACTTTGCTTTTTGTCGGATAATAGATTAACTCAGAGGAGCCACCGTCGCAATAGCCGTTTCGCTTGGGATCATATTCGTTAATATAGATTTTTTGCGTTACGGTCTTGATGTTTGACAATTCTTCCTGCGTAAAGGCATGCAAGAATCCGGCCCCGCTGTTATAGGGATTATATCCGTTCAATACGGCGGAGGCGGTTGGCGGGCAATGCGAGTAAGCGACCGTTTCATCGGAAGAATTCAGCCATTGCCTCAGATTCGAATCACTCCAGCAGTTGGAACCGTACTGCTCTCGGACATTGGTCACCCAGTCATCTTTATGATAGGCAGGGCTTTTTCCGGAAGCGTCAAAGGCCTTCAGGCATAGAATCTTATCACTCAGCATAAGTGGGCGGTTTTCATCAATATCGACGCAGCGCCAGACAATAGGCTCTCCTAAATAGGTGCCCAGGGTGAGGTAGTCGCCCAAGCGAATGACGTTCTTTTTAACAAGCGTAATACTGCCGATATCCGTGATTTGGTTGGCATATACATTTGCGCTTCGGGTGACGCTCTCAAAGCCGTCCTTGGAGATTTGGAGCGATATACGTCCAGAAGGAGATGAGAGGGTGAAGTCTCCGTTGGCATCGGTTAGAGCTGGGATGGAGGCGTTTTCTACTTGAATCATCGCTTCGGAAATAGGGGTGCCATCCTCGGCCTGAATGTGTCCTGTTATTGTGCCTATATTTTCAAATGTATATTTTACAGCTTCTGCTGCATTTAACATAGGATATTGGCGCGGTTGTCCGTCGATGATATCATCGGAATGTCCGCTCATAATTGGATATTTTGCATTGTTTAGGATAATTGATTTTACTTCGGGACCAGTTAATCTGTATGGCGCCATCGACCATATCATGGCCGCTGTACCTGCGACATGCGGAGCGGCAATGGATGTGCCTTCCATAGCAAGATAAGTGTGCCCAGTAGGGGTGGGTACAGTACTGTATATTCCAATACCTGGCGCGACAATATCAACGGCACTGCCATAGTTTGAAAAATCACAAAAGTTTAGGCTCTGATTGTATGCGCCAACAACAATTAACCGTTCTTTTAGATAATCGTTATCCACTAGCAGAGGCCAAAAGGCGCTTTGGCATCAAGCGTTTCGTTGCCTGCGGCAAGAACAAGCACAAAATCATAATGGAGATCACGTAAAGCATGAAAAAAACGGCCCAGCCCCACATTAGTGGTAGCTTCAGCAATGAGATTGTCCCATTCCGCTTCTGCAAGTTCAAGATATTTCTTTTGTACTTTCTCTGTATATCCAAGTGACATGTTTATAATATGTACGTTTTGACTGCGCATATAAAGGAAGTAAAACATTTCCATATAAAAATCAGAACGATTGCTAAAATAGGAGCCAATATTATCAATTTCCTGACTATGCTCATTTTTATTCCAATGAGTGCTAATTCCGATGATATGAGCATAGGGGAAAACGCCGCTAATACCCTCATCATTATCATGTGTGGGCTCAAAAATTCCAGAAACATGTGTCCCGTGTTGAAACTGCTCAAGAAGAGCATTTTCATTTGGATCTACTTGCCCTGAGAGTGAAGCGACTCTCGCGATAAAGTCTCTCCAGAAGATGTCCGCACCAAGGGAAAGAAAATCAATGTTTCCGATATTCTCTGCATCCAAGTCCGGATGCGTATGGTCAATAAAAGTATCAATAACGCCTATATTCATGGGAGACATATACGAACGATAATCCCATGCGCTGGGAGCACTAATCTGTTTGACGCCCCAATTTTCTCCGTCCGCCTGATCCCAGGAAGCGCCATTTCATGGATCATTAGGGTAGTAGTTCGGTTCCGTCAAAAAGGCATAGCGCAGCGAAACGGTGTCACTATATACGATAGGCTCCTGAGCAATTGCGCTTTTCAACTCAAGTAAATCCTCATTAGGAAGTTTCCGTTTTACTTGCAATAACATAGTTTTCGGTTGGCGCCAGATATCCCACAATAACACAGTTATATTTTGCGGCCATCTGTTCTATTTCATAAAATCCGCCATCTTTTTTCCCATGAACATGATTTGATTTTTGACATATTCAGAGAAGGGAAGGGTCGTATCTGGCACGGATGCTAAATCAACAATACCAAAATCAGCAGATGCAAGATATTCAGGGTCTCCATCCCACTGAATCCCTCCCTTCGGAATCGGCTCATGCCACTCCCACGCAAAATCCGTCCGATTCTCATAATTCACCCCATCGAACACCACGTTGATGACGACGCTGTTCGTTTCGGTCTGCGCAAGGGCGGAAAGGCTTCCCGTGCAGAGAAAGACGATCAGGGCCAAAAAAGAAAGCGCGCGCAAAGAACGATTCACAATGAATACCCCTTTCATGTGTGTGGAATTACTGCCTCCTGCTCAAAAGCCAGCGCCGACGTACGCGCCAGATCAGGAGACCCGCCGCCAGAAGCGCGAGCGCGCCTCAGAGCAAGAGGGGCGAGCGGTCGCCGGTTTGGGGAATGGTAGAAATTTTGAGGCGGATGACATGCTTTGTCTCCTGGCCAGGCTGAATGGCCGCGATGACCGTTTCGGCCTCGGCGGGCGCGACATAGACAAGCCCCTCGGGAAGAAGATTTTGAAGCCGGATATTGGAAGCAATCATTTCTGTGTTGTTCTTGATATGAATGGTGAGATAGGCGATCTCGTCCTTGGTATAGGATGTCTTGTCGGGCGTGATGGTGATGTCAAGAGATTCTGAATAGGCCTGTCCATAGACGAGCAGGAAAATGCTGAAAGCCAATGCGATAACCGCAAACCGTTTGAAGCGCATTTTCTCCACTCTCCCCCGAAAATTCTGATGATTAACACAAATATACATACTTTGTGTGCTAATATCAAAAATAATTCTGAACATTAACACAACTCGATCTTTGGGAGAGACTATGAAGGTTTAAGATTATTACGGCAGAAAGAATATTTGCGGAAAACCGCGTTCGGGAGGCAAGGGTCAGAAGAAAGCTGACGCAGGAGGATCTGCGGCCAAGTTGCAGGTGGAGGGCATTACGATCGAGCGCGACAGCGTGAGCCGAATTAAGATCGGAACCCGCTTTGTCGCGGATTTTGAATTGGTGGTTTTGGCGAGGGTTTTGAAGGTGGATTTGAAATGGCTGGTCTCCTTGGATGAGCCGGACGCGGAGTGCTGAGACGCATGAGCGGACGGCTTTTTTCTTTGTTGCCGACCGCGCATGAAATGGCCAAAACTGGCATCCTTGAATATCAAAACCATGAAAAGATTGCAGGAAAACCGCGGTTGCCTTTCGTATTTTTTAGGAAAGCATGCAACCTGCGTCCCTTTTCAAGCATCTGTATAGTGTAAGACGTTTTACACGAACACACACAGGAGGCTCGATATGACACAAGCGGAATTTGCCGGTCGCATCGTGGCGATGCAGGACACGCTCTATCGCGTGTCCACCACCATCCTGCCGCAGCTGTGCGACCGGGAGGACGCGGTCCAGGGAGCGATTGAAAAGGCGTTTCTCAAACGGGAAAAGCTTAGAAACGAGCGGGCGCTTGAGGCGTGGCTGACGCGTATACTCATCAATGAGTGCTATGCCATCCTTCGTAGGCGCAAGCGCGAAACGCTCTTTGACGACCCACCGGAGCGGGAAACGGCACCGGACGCCAACCCCGATCTTTATCAGCTTTTCACTTCCCTTGAGGAAAAATATCGTCTGCCAATGGTGCTTTATTATGTGGAGGGGTATTCTGTGGAAGAGGTTTCCCGCATGCTCAGGCTGCCGAAGGGGACGACCAAGTCGCGGCTGCATCGTGGGCGGGAGCTTCTTCGGACGAGCCTCGCGCTTGAGGAGGTATGCTTATGAATGGCGAAGAGCTTCGACGCATGTATGGAAGCGTTCCCCAGAGCTTCCGAAACCGAATGGAACAGACAATTGCCGCGCAAGGGACGGAACAGGTTGAGAAAACCAACAGGGGGATGAGCACGCATGGCTTGCGCGTCGTGCTGGCGGCCGCGCTGGTGCTCGTTCTTCTGGCGGCCGTGGCCATCGCGGCCAATCTGCCCAGTGTGAAGGAACGGTTTGGAGACGCGTATGGCAAGCGGGTTGAGGATAAAATTGACGAGGGCGCGGTTGCCCATCCTGCGCAAAGCATTCAGGTGGGTGATGTGATTTATTCGCTGGACGAGGTGGTCGCCATGGAGGACGGTCTTCTGGGCGTGGGCCATATCACTCCCGCCAACGACGGTGTCGTACTGATAGCGGAGGATTATCTGCCCGACGACGCGGCGGGCTATGGCTTACATTACGGCGAAGAAAGCAAAGCGCCCGAGGGGGCCCCAACCTATGCGCAGATCGCGGCGGAAAGGAACGCGAGGCTCCTATCGGTTCAGGCCGTGGCGGAGGCCGTGGGCGTGGACGGGGGAGAGATCATAGAGCTTGGCTCCGCTGGATACGATTTCTATCCGCAGCAGGATGGCTCCGTGCAATTCATGTTTGAACTGCCTGCCGGTATCGCGGTCGAGCAGGGCACGAGCTACGCGATCCGCCTGTGGGTAAGCAGCTGCGAGATCACCGCAGAGGGCGAGAGCGTTGAGGAAACCTATCTGGGTGAGGAATGGACGGTCGAAATGGAACCCAAGGAGCGGTTGTAAGAACCTGCGGCGAGCGCTTTTCAAACAAGCGCCCGCCCGAATGAGAAAGGGGATTGAAAAATGAAACATATGGCATGGAGGCGGCTTTGCGCCTGTCTGGGCGTCCTGATGCTTTTGATGGGAGCGACGGCCCGCGCCGAAGAGGATGCGCTCAACGTCATCGTTCCCGACGGTTATGTCCAGGGCAGCGGGCTTCCCATCTATTCCGTGAAGGTGCGGGATCAGGACGGAAATAATTTCTTTGACAAGATTGAAGTGGAATGGTTCAATCAAAGCGGGGTTGCTTCTTATGAAAATTGGAGCAAGAGGGCGCGCTATGACCACTATACGTTTGAGGATGAGGCGGAGCTGAACATCGACGTGTCATATGTCAGCTATGAGGAAAACGACGGTACCTTCATGCAGATTTTGGGCGAAAATCCGGACGAGCCGGACGGCCCATATACGCGTGAATCCTTTGCGTGCGCGATCGGCGATTTGGCTGGCCAGACATATTTTTATGGGCACCAATTTTATGGAGAGGACCAATATGGCTTTTCGAACGTTTCATTTGAAAAGGATGAACTCAGTGGGGTCACGCTGGCGTCCGCCGAGGCGCAGGCGCAGGAGCTGCTTTCCAAAATCGGCCTGACGGACTACGAGCTGAGCTACGCGCTGGACATGAGTGTAGAGCATATCAAGGCGCTTGGCGAATGCGAGCAAAAATACCATGAGAGCCTCTATAACAAGCGCGCCGAGGACGACCGATGGGATTTTTCCACGGCGACGGAGGCGGACGAGGGCTATTACCTGCGACTGGTGGAGACGATCAACGGCCTTCAGGTCTGGCTGCCCGACGGCGGGGATTTTGAGGCCAGCGCCTTTGTGGACGCGGACGGCATTCGGAGCTTTACGCTCAGGGATTACTACGAGATCGGCGAGGTATACGAGACGCCGGAAACGCTCCTGACAGCGGAGCAAGCGTTTGAACGCTTCCAGCAGGGCAATGACAAGCGCATTGCGGATGGCTTCCTGGAGCCAACCCTCATCGGCGGAGAGCTCAGGTATATCCCCAAGCGCGCGGACAACAAGGCTGACGGGATGGTTCTGATTCCGACGTGGTACATTACCTACACATTTAAAGACGGAGGCTCCGAGAATCACGGCTGGGCATGGTACTCGGCCGTGGATGGCACACTGGTGCAGGATTGCTATTCCTTCTAAAAATCACCGCGCCTGGCGACATCCCGCCAGGCGCGGATTCTTTTCCTCCATCAGACCGGCATCCGGTAGAAAAGCAGACAAATTATTTGAACACCTGATAGATCCCGCATTTCAGATACTGCGTTTCCGGAGAGCTGGGCAGAATGGGATGATCGCGCCCCTGCGTACGCCACTCAATCTGGCGAAGCTGAACGCGCGCGTCCTTCTGCGCGTCAAGCAGCATGCTCTGGAATAGAGGCGGCGTCACATGCTGGCTGCATGAGCAGGTGACGAGAAAGCCGCCGTCACGCACGAGCTTCATGCCGCGCAGGTTGATTTCTTTGTAGCCGCGAAGCGCGCCCTCCACGGCGGAGCGCGTCTTGGTAAAGGCGGGCGGGTCGAGGATGACCACGTCGTACTGCTCGTGCGCCTCCTGATGGGCGCGGAGGTAATCAAAGGCGTTCGCGCACTCAAAGTGCACGCGATCCTCCAACCCGTTCAGACGCGCGTTTTCGGCGGCGCATTCGCAGGCGTACTCGCTGATGTCGACGCCCACGACCTCTTTTGCGCCGTAGCGACCGGCGTGCAGCGCGAAGCTGCCCGTATGCGTGAAGCAGTCCAAAACGCGCATGTCCCTGACGAAGGGCGCGATGGCGGCGCGGTTTTCCTTCTGGTCAAGGAAAAATCCGGTTTTCTGTCCTTCCTTGACATCGACAAGGAAGCGTACGCCGTTTTCCGTCATTTCGACCCTATCGGGCACATTCCCATACAGCAGGCCCGTCTGCTGCGCCAAGCCCTCCAACTTACGCACGGGAACGTCGTTTCGCTCATAGATACCGCGAGGCTTCAGCTCGTCCACCAGCGCGTTCACAATCTCCTGCTTGAACGCCTCCATGCCCAGACAGAGCACCTGGAGGACGATTACATCGCCAAAGCAGTCAGCGATGACGGCGGGCAGGCCGTCGCTCTCAGCGAAGATCAGGCGGCAGGAGCGAAGATCCGCAAAGTGACGGCGATAGTCAATGGCGCGCCTGACTCGCGAACGTATGAACGCACGGTCAATCGGCTCATCGCGGCGGCTCAGGATACGCAGACTGATCTGTGAACGCGGGTTGTAGATCGCCATAGCCAGGAATTTTCCACGGCTGCTGAGAACGCGAACGACATCGCCATCCTGATACGCGCCCTCCACACGCTCGATATCGCTGCGAAAGATCCATGGATGTCCATTATAAACGCGCTGCTCCTTATTTTTGTGAAGAATAACGTTTGCCATCATAAACTCCTAAAATACAGAATCAAATGAATTATATCATAGAATACGAGATTTTTTTGTGATACAATGAAAAAAATATTCGGGAGGGAACAGGATGCGAAACATCGTGCTGATCGGCATGCCAGGGTGCGGCAAAAGCACTTTGGGCGTGCTTGCCGCGAAGGCCATGATGATGGACTTTGTGGATACGGATCTGATCCTGCAAAAGCAAAGAGGGAAGGCCCTGCAGGAGATGGTAGACGAGCTCGGCACAGAGGGCTTTGCTGTCGCGGAGGAAGGTTGCATTTGTTCACTTCATATTGAGAATGCTGTGATCGCCACGGGAGGGTCGGTGGCGCTGGAGAATGGTGCAATGGAAAGCCTCCGGCAAAACGGGCTGGTGGTCTTTATCCGGCTGAAATACGAAACCATCGAGAAACGGCTGAAAAACATCAAGACGCGTGGCATTTCCATGAAGAAGGGACAGACGCTGCGCGAATTGTACGATATACGTCAGCCGGCCTATCATCGCTGGGCCGACATCGTGCTGGACGCTGACGGCCAGAGCGTGGAACGGACGGTCGAGCGGCTGGTCAGGGAAGTACGGCTATGGGAAGAATGATCGGAGAGGGACGCCCAGGGAGCGGGCGTTCTTTTGGGTGCAAAAGGATGAAGACCTTATATGTGTCTGATTTGTACGGAACCTTATTGAGAAACAATGAGAGAACCTCAAGCTTTACAAATCATGTGATAAACGAGCTGACTGAACGAGAAATGATTTTTTCCTATGCGATGGCTCGGTCTTTGATAACCGCTAAAAAAGCGACCAAGGGAATCATCGCTAAAATTTCGCTGATCGTTTACAACGGAGCATTTGTAGTGGATCATGCGACGGAAAAATCCTGATTGCAAACTATTTTGATTCTTCGGTGTATGAAGTGTTAGACGATTTATTTCAAAATCAAGTTTATCCCATAGTGTATGCCTATTATAGACGGAAAAGAGAATTTCTCGTTTGTGCCCGCGTTGTGTACGGAGGGGATGCGGGCGTTTTTTCATAGCAGAAAAGGAGATATCCGAACGAATGCGGTAAGCTCGGCCGCTGATTTGAAATTAGGAGGCCTTTTCTATATTACTTGTATAGATGAGCCTCGAAAGCTGAAACCACTCTATGAAAAATACAAGAGTGTGTTTCATTGTGTCTATCAGACAGAGCTATATACAAACAGCAATGGCTGGAAATAATGCCTGTGAACGCTTCCAAGGCGAATGCTGTGAGACCATTAAAGTCGCTATTAGAATGTGAAAAAATGATTGTTTTTGGTGATGGGAAAAACGATGTGGATATGTTTGAAGCGGCTGATGAAAGCTACGCGGTTGAAAACGCTCATGAAGATTAAAAAAAATACGCTACGGGCATTATCTTGTCTAACGAGGAAGATGGCGTTGCTCAGTGGCTTGTCCAAAATTTGATTTGAAGCCCTTATTATTTAAGGAAATTTTATACAAAGCCAATCAAAACTAGGGCCAAGTAAACATTCTGTGAACAAGCGGCCATTCTGTTGACTTGCCTCGGCCCGACGGACTACAATACAGGTTGTCATCTTAGCCGACTAACGAAAGCAAGATGAAAACAGGAGGGAAGATGCGTGGATGCGTTATTGAAGGGGCTATTTCGTGACATGTTCGAGGTACGTCGCGTGTATTTTGACTGCGTACGCGAACAGATGGGGAGCGAGATAGGCGTCTATCCGCAGCAGGGTCCGATTCTCAATTTGCTTTTCCAAAACGACGGCTTAAGCCAGGCGGAGCTGGCAAGGCGATTGAACGTAACGGCGGCTACGGTTGCGGTCTCGGTCGCGCGGCTGGAAAAGCTGGGATATGTGCAAAGAGAACGGAATACGCAAAACCACCGTGCTTATGTGCTTGCCCTGAGCGAGACGGGCCGTGCTCAGACGCAAAAGCTGCTTGACAAGCTGGCCGAGGTGCGCAAGATGGCCCTCTCTGGCTTTTCCGACGACGAGATGAGAACTCTCATCGGATATTGTCATCGCATCATAGACAGCCTCCGAGATTGTTATCAAACGGGAGAGGAGAGAGAACAGACATGCACAAAATGCTAAAGCATATGAAAAAATATGCATGGATGCTGGTGGCGATCGTGGCACTTCTGGTTGTGCAGGCCATGTGTGAACTATGGTTGCCGACATATACCGCGGCGATTGTGGACGTTGGTATTCAGCAGGAGGGGATTGAGCACAGCACGCCCATGGCAGTGCGTCAGAGTACCCTTGAGGCGCTCCTGCTGTGGATGCCGCAGGACGAGCAGCAGGTACGAGCTCATTATGCGCCGGCATCCATGGATGATCTAAATCGGCTTGGAATAGACGCTGCGGATGAGACGGTCTTGGTGGCCGAGCGGATCGACAAGGAGGAGCAGGAGACGCTGGACGCCCTTTTTAACAGGGCCTTTCTGGTAAACAGTGTCCTGAGCGGCGAAAGCGGGCTGGATATGGGCTCGCTGCTTGCGTCTGAAAACGCTGATCTCATGCCGCAGGCCGATCCTGCGCGGGTGCGGGAAACGATTGCCGACATGGACGCTCAAACGCGCGCGGCGCTGGTTGAAACGATTGACGAAAAACTCTTGGCCGTTCTGCCGCAGGACACGCTTGAACAGGCGGCCATCGCGGCGGTCAAAAAGGAATATGAAGCGTTGGGGATGGATCTGCATCAGATACAGATGAGCGCCATCTGGAGAAATGGCGGGCTGATGCTGCTTATTGCGCTTCTGAGCTCGGGGGCTGCGGTGGCAGTGGGCTATCTGGGAAGCCTCACGTCGGCCGGACTTGGGCGTGATCTGAGGCAGAAGATCTTTCATAAGGTGCTGGGCTTCGGTCAGCAGGTTGTCCTTGGCATGGCTGCCCCGGCTTTTGCCG
>CAYQCL010000028.1:23906-27889 GCA_964416065.1 uncultured Oscillospiraceae bacterium
GTCAGCAGGAAATGGACAGCTTCTCGACCGCCTCCCTGATCACCCGCTCCACCAACGATATTCAGCAGGTGCAGAACGTGATGGTTATGCTGCTGCGCATGGTTATCTATGCGCCCATCATCGGCGTTGGCGGCGTGATCCGCGCGCTGCAAACCAACGCCTCTATGGCCTGGATTATCGCGATGGGCGTTGCGGCGGTGCTGATGATCGTCGGGGGCCTATATTTGCTGGGCATGCCGCACTTTAAGCGTATGCAGACTCAGATCGACCAGGTCAACCGCGTGATGCGCGAGACGCTGACGGGCCTGCCAGTCATCCGCGCGTTCTGCACGCAGAAGCGAGAGGAGGAGCGCTTTGACGAGGCGAGCACGGCGTTGAAAAAGACGCAGTTGTTTGTGGGTCGGCTGATGGGCGGCATGATGCCGTTAATGATGCTGACAATGAACGCCGTGTGCGTTCTGATCATGTGGATAGGAGCCAGCGACATTGACAGCGGCATGATGCAGGTGGGCGATATGATGGCCTTCATTCAGTATACGATGCAGATTATCGCTGCCTTCCTGATGATCTCCATGCTCAGCGTTATGCTTCCCCGCGCGAGCGTATCGGCCAATAGGATTCAGGAGGTGCTGGATACGCCTGTGAGCATCGCCGATCCACCGGTTCCTAAGAAATTTGATGAAACCAAACGCGCGACGGTGGAATTTCGCAATGTGTGCTTCCGCTACCCTGGCGCGGATGAGGATATGCTCAGCCATATCTCCTTTACGGCCAAAGCGGGGGAAACGACGGCTATTCTGGGTGGCACAGGCTCCGGTAAGAGCACGCTAATCAACCTGATTCCGCGTTTCTATGATGCGACGGCCGGCGAGGTGCTGGTGGACGGACAAAATGTCAAGGACGTCACCCTTAATGATCTGCGCGACCGTATCGGCTATGTGCCGCAGAAGGGCGTGTTGTTTACTGGCACGGTGAGTGAGAACCTCTCGTTCGGCTCTGAGGACATTCCTGAGGAACGCGTGCATGAGGCCGCAAGGATCGCTCAGGCCGAGGACTTCATTCTGGAGCGCGAAAGCGGCTATGACAGCGATATCGCACAGGGCGGCGCCAATGTCTCCGGCGGCCAGAAGCAGCGCCTTTCCATCGCACGCGCGGTGGCCAAATCCCCAGAAATCTATATCTTTGACGACAGCTTTTCCGCTTTGGATTTTAAAACGGATGCGGCGGTTCGTTCCGCGCTTCGCGGGAGCACGTCGGAGGCGACGATGATCATTGTGGCGCAGCGCATTTCAACCGTTATGCACGCGGAACAAATTTTGGTGTTGGATGAAGGAAGACTTGTGGGCAAGGGCTCGCACGAGGAATTGATGGGGGACTGTGAGGTCTACCGCCAGATCGCCATGAGCCAGCTTTCAAAGGAGGAGCTAGAGAATGGAACGCAGCAATAACCAGCCTCGCAGACGCGGCCCCATGGGAGGCCCTCGTGGCCGTATGGGCGCGGGAGAGCGGGCAAAGGACTTTGGGGGCACGCTCCGCAAGCTGATGAAGTACATGGCCCAATTCAAGTGGGGACTTGCGCTGGCCGTGATTTTAAGCGTGGGAAGTGCGGTTTTTTCCATCATCGGCCCCAAAAAGATGGGCGCGATCACCACGGAGATCTTTTCTGGCCTGATGAGCCGGATCCAGGGCGGCGCGGGTATCGACTACAATCGCATTGGTTCTCTTCTTTTGTGGCTCCTTGGGCTGTATCTGCTGAGCGCCGTGCTTAGCTTTTTGCAGCACTACATCATGACGGGCCTGAGCCAGAAGCTTAGCTACGACCTGCGCAGCCAGCTTGCGGCAAAAGTGCATCGCCTTCCTATGAGCTATTTCGATCATGTGACCCACGGCGACGTTTTGAGCCGCGTAACCAATGATGTCGATACGCTCGGCCAAAGCCTGAACCAGAGCCTGTCACAGGTGGTGAGCTCAATCACCACGGCTGTCGGCGTGCTGGTGATGATGTTTTCCATAAACTGGCAGATGACGCTGGTAGCGCTTTGCATCATCCCGCTGAGCGCGATTCTGATGGGCGTAGTGGTTAAGAAAAGCCAGAAATACTTTGTCGGTCAGCAGAGATTTCTGGGTGAAGTCAATGGACAGGTCGAGGAAATCTTCTCCGGTCATGTGGTGGTCAAGGCCTTTAACGCGCAGGATAACGCCGCAGAGACGTTTGACAAGGTCAATGCGCAATTGTACCGTTCTGGCTGGAAGGCGCAGTTCCTATCTGGCCTGATGCAGCCGATTACCGGTCTGATCGGAAATCTCGGCTATGTCGCCGCCGTGGTTATGGGCAGCGTCTATGCGACGTCGGGCGTTATTACCGTGGGCGATATCCAGAGCTTCATCCAGTACGTGCGTAGCTTTAACCAGCCTATCTCCCAGATCGCGCAGATCTTTAACGTTCTGCAAAGCACCATGGCGGCCGGCGAGCGCGTATTTGAATTCCTGGAGGAAGAGGAGGAGGAAGCGTCCGTCGCCAATCCCATCTCCATTGAAGGAATCCAGGGCGCGGTTACATTCGAGCATGTGCGCTTTGGCTACACGCCTGACCGCACCATCATCCATGATTTCAACGCCACAATCCGTCCTGGACAGAAAATCGCCATCGTCGGCCCCACGGGTGCCGGCAAGAGCACCATGGTCAAGCTGCTTATGCGGTTCTATGACGTCACAGGTGGCCGGATCCTGATCGACGGCCACGACGTACGGGACTTCGACCGCGACCAGCTGCGTCTGCTGTTCGGCATGGTGCTTCAGGATACCTGGTTGTTTGGCGGCACGATCGAGGAAAACATCCGCTATGGACGTTTGGATGCCACGGATGAGGAGGTCATAGCGGCGGCCAAGTCCGCGCATGCGCATCACTTTATCAAGACGCAGCCCGGCGGATATCAGATGGAATTGAACGAGGAAAGCAGCAATATCTCGCAGGGGCAAAAGCAGCTTTTAACCATTGCCCGCGCGATTCTGGCGGACCCCAGGATCATGATCCTGGACGAGGCGACCAGCTCGGTCGATACGCGCACCGAGATACGTATTCAGAAGGGTATGGACGAGTTGATGAAGGGACGAACCAGCTTTATCATCGCTCATCGCCTGTCTACCATACGCGATGCGGATCTGATTCTGGTCATGCGCGATGGGGACATCGTAGAGCAGGGTACACATGAGGAGCTGCTTGCCAAGGGAGGCTTCTATAAGGAACTGTATCAGGCGCAGTTTGAGAACGCGGCCGCGTAATAAACAAAGGCAGGGCTTCTCCGCGCGGCGGAGGAGCCTTTAAAATATCGACAAGAATGGGATGCGGGAGAATGAATCTCCCTGCACCCCATTCTTTGTCGGCTCTGATCCGGTTCTCCCTTGCGCGGAGAGTCGGAGGCTCAGGTCATCTTAGAATTGTAACCTTTCCTCAAGGAAAGAAGGCAGATCGTCGATCTTGACACGAACCTGCGTCATCTCGTCGCGGTCACGCACGGTGACGGTACCGTCCTCGACGGTATCGAAGTCAACCGTCACGCACCAGGGCGTGCCGATCTCATCCTGACGGCGATAGCGCTTGCCGATGGAGCCGGTCTCGTCGTAATCCACCATGAAGTGCTTGGAAAGCTTCTCATAGACCTCCGTGGCGAGAGCGCCCAGCTTATTCTTTTGCAGCGGGAGTACCGCGCATTTATACGGCGCAAGCGCAGGATGCAGATGCAGCACCGTGCGCATGTCGCCGCCCTCAAGCTCCTGCTCCTCATAGGCGTTGCACAGAAAGGCGAGCACCGCGCGGTCGACGCCCAGGGAGGGCTCGATGCAGTAGGGAATGAATTTCTCGTTGGTCACAGGATCGAGGTACTCCATGCTCTTGCCGGAATGCTCCTGATGCTGGGTCAGGTCGTAATCGGTGCGGTCGGCCACGCCCCACAGCTCGCCCCAGCCGAAGGGGAACAGGAACT
>CAYQCL010000029.1:0-27512 GCA_964416065.1 uncultured Oscillospiraceae bacterium
AATCTTTGCTGTAAAAAAATTTATAATTTGTGTCCAGTTTTTGTTGACTAGTGCAATCATTTTCGCTTTTTACAGCGCCTTGTTACTCCATAAAGAAGCCATGAGCCACCCATCCCGATTAGGGTGGGTGCCAGCGTATATAACGTTATGAGCTGACAGGCAAACTCGCGCTCGTCTCCTTCAAGATTGAAACAGGCATATGCATAGCAGACGAGCATATATACGGGAAAGAATGAGTACGCCATCGGAACCAGTTTTGGATTTTGCCTAAACGCGCCAAAAGCGCAGCATCCCAGAAGCGTACCAATCAAGGCGAGGAGGGTGGGATGAATGCAATTATTCAACCATACTGGACGAATGGGCAGCCACTCTCCCAGGGGCTCAGCCAGCACGCAAAACACCGCCGCATCTATGATGACAAACACCAGGCTCAGCCCAAAGGCATACATAATTTGAGGACGCCTATCCTCTTGCTCCATGACACCTTTCCTCCTAGAGCATTTTCATCAGCCGCGCGCGCGTTAAGGCGCAGATGGTTTTGGTGTCCTCAAAGGTTCCTTGCGCGATTTGCGCCTCAAGCTCATCAAGCGGCATCCATTGCGTGCGGATGAATTCGTCGTCATCCAGCTCCTGCTGGCCCATTTCAAGCCCTCTTGCCAGAAACAAATACAGGACTTCGTCAATAATCCCGGGAGAAGGATAGATTTTTCCAAGAGAAACGAGCGAGCGCGCGGTGTACCCCGTTTCCTCCCGAAGCTCGCGCAGGGCGGCATGCTCAGGGCTCTCATTTGGGAGCTTGTCAAGCTTCCCGGCCGGAATTTCAAGAGTTACCTGTCCGATTGGTTGACGGTATTGCCGAACTATGGCACAGCGGTTTCTCTCATCCAGCGCAAGGATTGCCACGCCTCCGGGGTGATGCAGATGCTCGCGTCGGATGCGAGCACCGTTGGGAAGCAGTAATTCATCAAGCCAAAACTGATAGGTCTTGCCGCGATAAATCACTTCTCTATCCAAAAGTTGTTCGAAGAGCTGAGGATCCTCCCTTTTAAGCTGCTCCACGGTTTCTACTCATCCTTTTTCAAAAGATTAGGAGGCGGTAGAGCTATGCCCTACCGCCTTCCTTTCATGCTTGCTTAGGGCTGGACAGAAATCCAATAATCGTAGACATCGTAGTAGTTCTCATAGTAGTAGTCCAGATCGAGCGGGAATTTCGGAATGTCTTCAAAAGCGGGCTGAACGATATCCAAAGAAGGCGCGTCTGGGAAAACAGGATACGATCCAGCCTCCAGGAAAGGCACCAATCCTTCGCCCGTATGATCGGCCTCACCGCAAATAAAGCGGATGAAAAGCTTTGCGGCGTTTGGATGCTCACATTGATCGGCGATCTGAGCAATCATAAAGCTGATGGCCGTCGTGGGAGTCTCATCTTCAAAGGCAGAGGGATCTACGCCAAGCAGATATCCCTGCAGGTCGCGTTCGCGAAGCTTAGAGGATACGCCGTAGCCGATGGGCGGATCAACCATACCGGCCGCGCCGCCGACATCCTTGACGATATTCGTATTGGAGCTTTCGATGATGACGCCGTTCTTCGCGACACGGTTGATCCACGCGTGAGCCGCAGTGGGTTCGTTATCAGCCAGAACAATGGGCTCGCCAAAAACGCGCTCATAATCGGCGGCCATCTGATCGGCATGCTGAATCATCGAGGTAAACAGCACGATCAGGTCCGGCTCGCCGGTCGGATCCAGGAAGATGAATTTGCCGTTCCACTCATCCTTGGTCAGATCCCACCAGGAGCTGATGGGCATGGCATCATAAACCTCGGTATTGTAGTTCCACCAGTCGAGCTCAATGACGAACGGGGTCACACGCAGGTAGGTGGGATCCACATCTCCAAAGATATCCTCCGGATGATAATTGTGCAGCAGACCGGTTTGGATATAGTCATAGTACACGCTGCCGTTCTGCTCCTTCAGCTGAAGCACATCAGCGGTGTGTATACCCGCCTCATATTCACGTGAGAATTTTTCAAGCATCTCGTTGATGCCTAAATCGTAGAAGTTGACGGTGATGCCGGGATAGGCTTCCTCAAATGACTTGCCAACCGTCTCGTCGCGTCCCGTACAACCATACAGATTGAGTACGCCTCCCTCGGCCAGCGCGGCCTGATAGAGCTCCTCGACGGTTTCCGTCTTGTTTAGTCCGTTCTCCTCTGCCCATTGGGCATCGGCAAGCGCGGAAGCGCTCATAACAAGCATGCATACCGCGACCAGCAGAGCCAACCATTTCTTTGGATTCATGATAGTTTCTCCTTTCTTTATTCTCTAAGGCGATAGCCTTTAGATTCCATCAATCCGGCACCGCAGTTTTTATCAGCCTTCCGGTGGCCTTATCAAAGATGTTAAGCTTATCGGGATCGATCCGAAGCCCGACCGTCTGATCAACGCTGTAATTGCGAATTCCCATTTCCTTTGCCAGCACGATGGAATCTCCCATTTTGAGATGTATGGTGGTCTCGCTTCCCGCGGGCTGGACCGAATAGACGGTGGAGACGATGGTACCCGCTTCATCCGCTGAACCCAAGCCGATCTTCTCCGGACGGATTCCGATCACCGCGTCAAATTGGCTTTGGGCCGGCAGAGCGTCTGTCAGCTGTGCTTTGGAGAATCGAAGCTGGCCCATAAAGGACTCGACCGTTAGTTCGCCGTCGGCACCGAGCGAAGCTTTTCCATCCACGAAATTGATTCTGGGATTGCCAATAAAATCCGCCACCCTTAAGGAAACAGGATTTTGGTATAGCTCCATCGGCGGGGCAACCTGCTCCAATTCACCTTCGAAGAAAATAGCGATGCGTGTGGACATGGTCAGCGCCTCAACCTGGTCATGTGTGACATACAGAATAGTTGTGCCCAGTTCATGATGCAGACGCTTGATTTCCGAGCGCATATCTACCCTCAGCTTTGCGTCCAGGTTGGACAAGGGTTCATCCAGCAGCAGAACCTTTGGCTGGGATACGATGGCGCGCGCGATCGCGACACGCTGCTGCTGTCCGCCCGATAGCTCAGACGGATAGCGCTGGGCATACTCTTCAATGCGCATGCGTTCCAAAGCGTCCATTACTCTTTTTTTGACATCTGCCTTGGCCAGCTTTTTCACCGTTAAGGCGAAAGCTACGTTATCAAAAACCGTCATATGCGGCCAAAGCGCATAGGATTGGAACACCAGATTCAATCCGCGTCGACCTGGATCCTCAAAAAATAATTCTTTGGCGTTGACCACCAGTCGGCCATCCATTTCGATCGTTCCGTTCTGCGGCTTTTCCAGACCCGCAACGACCCTCAGGGTTGTCGTTTTGCCGCAGCCTGACGGTCCCAACAAAGTCATAAACTCTCCGTCGTTAACGGTTAGATTCAAATGCTTGAGTACATGATTGCTTCCGTAAAACTTATCAATGTCCTTCAAAATAATCTGGCTCACAAAACTCTTCCTCCCACTCTCAATTAGAAGCCCTGACTGATGTCGGCGTCAAAGAATTTATTAGCAATCCAATAGATCAAGAATACCACAAGGAACATGATGATCGCTACGACGCTGGAATACTGATCCATACCGCCGGACATGTAGGAATAGGCCATATACGGCATCGTCTGAGTACTTGGCGAAATCAGGATGACCAGCAGATCCAGTTCCTTCATGATGGCCATGAAAATCAACATGAAGCCGCTCATGAAGCCGTTCTTGGACAGAGGGAAGACAATGCGTCCAAACCTTTTGAGGAAGCCCGCTCCCTGGATATGCGCCGCCTCCTCCAATTCCTCACTGATCTGCAGCATGTTTGATGTTCCGGCACGGCTTGATAAGGGAAGATTCTTGACCACCGTTACCAGCACCAGCAATGTAAATGTTCCATACAACGATGGAAACAGCGTTAGCGTGTGACCAAAGAGCGTAATTGTTTTGGCGGTAGAAAACATGGACAGATACATTGCGCCAAAAGCGATTGAGGGGATCAGGTAGGGAATAAACACCAGCTGCTCAACCAATTTGCCGGATTTCAGATGACGGCCGCGAGAATTGACATAACCGATCAATTGACCAAAAACAGTAGCGATTAGCGAGGCGACAATCACCAGCTTTAACGAGTTTCCCAATACCTGATAGAATTGAGGGTTTACCAGCACGCCGGGCTCGCTGTTAAAAATCTCCTTTACACCGGCTCCTATCCAATAATGAAGGGTCAAATTGCTCATGCTGAAGTCGCCAAGCTTGAGCATCAGGCTTTGCAGGATCAGTATGCCGATGGGCAGCAAAACCGCACACCCAAGAAACGCGAACAGGAGAATAAGAATGGGCACCTTGCTCCTTTTCAGCGACAGCACATTGGAACGCCCGCCTTTGCCGCCGATGGTCGCATAGGATTTGCGGGTTCCCAGCACCCTCTGGTTGATAAAGATAACTACAGCTGCGATAGCGATCAAAACCAAGCTGATCGTATAGGCCACCGCCGTCTGTTGCTGCTTGATGTTGTTGTATAGCATTGTGGAAATCGTATAGTAACTGACTTTCAGACCCAAAAACGCTGGAACGCCAAAGGTTCCCATAGCTTTTGAGAAGATGAGAATAAAGGAAGATAGAATGGAAGGAAGCACCAACGGAAAGGTGATTTTCCTAAGCATTAATACTCTTGGCGCGCCAAGAACCTCTCCCATTTCCTCCAGTTCAGAATTAATGGATCTCAAAGCGGCGGAAATCAACAAATAGGCATAAGCATAATAATGAATGATCAATACGCAAATGATTGCAACGGGGCCATAAGCCAACCATTCCGGAACCTGTACGCCCAGATAGCTAAGAAACCCCGCCGATCCTCCGATTCTGGGCGTCTTAAACACGCTGATCCAAGCCATTGACTTGCACCAGGATGGAATCATATAGGGGATGATCATCGCAAGAGAGAAGAACTTTTTACATGGCAGATCGCTGCGAACCATCAGCCACGCGATTACGCCGCCCACCAGAATACTGCCCACCGCAACGCATAGAGCGATCATCAAGGAGTTCAACAGAGGACGGTAGAGCATATTGGATGAAACATTGCTGTTTAAGATTCTCTGCCAATAATATAGGGTCCATTCACCCGCGCTGCCCTTAACTCTCCTCGCGTCCGCCGCGTTGAGCTGAAAGGTTGTAAAGATCATCTGTAAAAGTGGCCAGACCACAAAAACACCCAAAGCGATGACCGAAACCAGCACCAACAGGTTATATGGATTCGTAAAGGTGTTTTTCAGTCCGTTGCGCAACCTTCTGCTTTTTGAGAAGGACGGAGTTTCCTTCTCTTTTTCGTTCGGAAGTCTCGTTTGCATCCTTAACACTCCTGTTGTTCTTGATATTGTTATCATAATCATAGCATCGGGTTTTCATTGTTTCCATCAAGAGAGGTTGATTTTGCATTTAAAATTGTTGCATCTTTGATTTCTGAACCCCTATGGGCAGTATCTGCGTTTTTTTCGTACTATTTTTCTGCTTTAATCTATTCTTTTATGGTAAATACTCCTTTTGTTATCATTTCGTAGCAAACGAAGCGGCAACATTTCTCAATATGAAATGCACTATTTTTCTATCTGTAATTGTTCCTTCTTCTGGTATAACGGTATCAGGAGGGGATTGATATGACCTATCAGCAATATAAATATTCTTTCAAAAATCAGTTCCGTACCATGGCGTCTCTGACGGTCTATCGCACGGGGCGTCAACAATGCGCCGCGGGCTACAGCCGTGGCCAGGAGGTTCGTGATTTTTATTTAATCCACTATGTGATCAAGGGCTGCGGCGTATACACTTTGAACGGCAGCTCTTATCCTGTCAAGGCTGGACAGACCTTTCTCATTTATCCTAATATGCCCATTGACTATCGAGCGGATGACAACGATCCTTGGGAGTATTGTTGGGTAGGCTTCAATGGCACGGACGCCCGAATTTTAATGAATGCCACAGGCTTTTCCCCGCAAACGCCCGTGTTATCGGTAAAGCGTCCCAATATGATGCTGGAGCTGCTTCTGGACATTTATAACGCGCGTGGCAATCTTCCTCATGAAATCATTACTATGACGGCCCGCCTCTATTCCCTTCTGGCTTTTCTCATTGAGGAAAGCGCATGCTTGCTGCCAAGCCGCGCGTGCATCGGCAGCGAGCATTTGCAGCGCGCCTGCGATTATATCGCTGCTCATTATGCCGAGCCTATCTCGGTTGAGGATATTGCTACCCATCTGGGAATCTGCCGAAGTCAGCTTTACCGCATTTTTAAGCAGCATACCGCTATGTCTCCGCAGAAGTATCTGACGGAATTCCGAATCCGTCAGGCATGCAACCTCATGGCAAAGCGACAGATATCCGTTAAGGACGTCGCATACTCCGTTGGATTCGAAGATCCTTTATACTTTTCGAGGGTTTTTAAGTCTTCGATTGGACAAACTCCCAGTCAATATATCGCTTTGCTGCATACTGAAAAGACATCGCAACCGCAAGGGACCGAGTCAAGCGGAGCGGAAGAAAAATTGAAAGGTTCCTGATGATTGCAAACGTTGGCATTTTTCAAGCAGAAAAATGCCCCAAAAGCTTGCAAGATAGCCGTATCCGTGGTATACTATTCGTTGTGACATAACGGGCGGTCCTCTGTCACGGCTTTGACCGTGGTCACGAACGTCTACGAAGGAAGGAGGCCAATGAAATGAGTGAGATCATTCGTTCCATCGAAAAGGCTCAGCTCCGCACCGATATTCCCGAGTTCGGCATCGGTGACACCGTTCGCGTTTTCGTGAAGGTTGTAGAAGGTAGCCGCGAGCGTCTTCAGGCGTTTGAGGGTACTGTGATTGCAAAGCGCAACGGAAGCATCCGCGAGACGTTTACCGTCCGCCGCGTGTCTTATGGCATCGGCGTTGAGCGTACGTTCCCGCTGCATAGTCCCCGTGTGGATCACATTGAGGTGATTCGCCGCGGCAAGGTGCGTCGCGCCAAGCTGTACTACCTGCGTTCTTTGCAGGGCAAGGCGGCCAAGATCAAGGAAGCCAAGCGCGTGTAAGAAAACGCAAGCCTCGGAGCGCCCGACAAGGTTTGGGCGCTCTTTTGGTATTTTGAGGGAGGATCGCCGATGATAGGCTATGATGAAAACGACGCCAGACGCTATATTGTCAGCCGCATTGATAAAAAAGCGTTCCGTTCGCTTCAGGGACGTCTGGATACGCTGATTGGTGAGATGATCGCCTACGACCTTCACTTCATGCGCGTAAGCGGCGTACTCGACGAGAATGGACGTCAGGGAACAAATTCTTACGACGAGGATGAGGCGTTTGAATTTATTTATGACGCGTGGCTGGGGGATCATCCAGACGAGCCAGACGACGATATGCAGATAGCGGCGCTTCTCAACCGCTATAGAGAGCTTCAGGACGCCTATATGACCGAACACGGTCTTGCCGACGAGCTGTAACAGTTAGGCGCCGCGCGGCAGGATTTTTTCCAAGCGTGACGAACCCTTTTTTTGATGAATTGTCAAAGGAGCCTATGCCGATGAAATGTCCCAAATGTGGGAAATGGAATCAAGCAAACCTGCCGCACTGCATCTATTGCGGAGAGGAGCTTACGAACGATCGAGGCCTGGAGGGCGTGCCGGCGTGGCAGCTCGAATTTGACGATAAGCCCAGCGAAAAAAGCTATATTCGCGTAGACGAGCAGGGCGAGACCGAAACGACGCAGGATCCACGGGATGTTCTCGCGGGCGAGATGGCGGAGTTAAAAAACCGCAAGCTGCGGGGCGAGGAAAAGCAGCGCATGCTTCGCCAGGAAGCGGCGCGGCGCGGCATGGCTCCATCCGGAAGCACCGTGCGCACCACCAGCAACCGCGGCACTTTTTTTTCCTCCTATGATAATCCTGACACGTCCCTTCGTCCCGTCGCTCCAGAGCTTGTGGAGAAGCGCGAGGTCGATCCGAATGCGCGGCAGGTTTTTCCGCCGAAATACCGCACGACGTATTCAGGTGCGGAACCCGATGATGAGGTATATGGCTATGGCAACGACCGTCATGTATCGCGAATGGATGGAGAAGAGGAAAACATCTACGATGGCTATCGCGACACCAGCGCTTATTTGCCCGCTTATGCCAACCAGGACGAATTCGAAAATTCACTGCGTCTAAAAGCCGGCCTGGGAACGAAAAAGAAGCCGCGTCGGAATATCGGGCGCAGACTTATCCGAATTCTGGTGGTCGTGGGCGCCCTTGCTCTGACCGCTTGGTTGTGCGTTGCGTTCCTCATTCCTCTGCTGACGGAAAACAACGGTGAAGAAAAGCGAACCGCGACCGTAACGCCCACGATCCGCAATGACCTTGCTGCGCATACCATCACCATTCCCGGAGAGGATGGACAAAGAATTACCATCCGTGAACTGCGTACATCTGCCATTGTAACCGGCGGCGTGGCGACATTTGATATTCCCGATCATAATTGGTATGATACCTATGAGGATTATTTGCAGGATACCATGACCGTGACCCTGACGCCGTTCATTATCACGGATTCCGGCAAGCAGGAGCCCCTGGATGTCATTCATTATGATATTGATATTCCCCTCTCGCCCATCGATCTTGAGACGCCGGACGGCCCTTATCAGGTCGTGAGCACGGCGATGTATAATATTGTCTTTTATGTCCGCGAGGGCAGCACCGTTACGATCAACGGGACGGATTATAGCGATCTGGTCAATACTGAGGGCGGCAAGGTGAGCTTTAACGCGACCGTCCAGCCTATCGGCGAAAACACCTACGATATAGTGGTTCGCAGCCAGTATTGTCGTGAAAACTCAATGACGGTAACGCTCTATCGTGAAAAGCAGGAAATCCCGCTTGACCTGGCCAGCGATATTGCCAGCACCAACGGGGATGGAGAGATGACCGTCCGGGGAACGACGCTTCCCGGCGCGGTCGTGAAGGTTCTCTCACCCTACCGAGACCTGGACATTACCAATACCGCTTCGGACGGTTCGTTCAGCTTTGTGGCAAAATTTGATAAGATTGGTACCAATACCATTGTTATCACCGCCGACTATCCAGGCAAAGCAACAACACGGGTTGAACATATCGTGACCTACGTGCCCAATGTCGATATCTATTCGCGCAAGGCATGGGACATTGTAACGCAGTATACTGATCTGATGGACAATCTGAGCGCCCGCGTCAATAATCAGCAGATCTACGTTTGTTCCGGCACCATCACATCCATAGAAACCACAAAGCCTCAACGCGCCTTTATGAACATTGGAACGGAGGATAGCGAGCTGCTCATCTATGTTGAAAACAGCTCGAAAACGACCTGGGAGGTCGGGGTTCACTATGAGCTTTACGCGGACGCCTATGGCATGTATGACAGCAAGCCCTGGCTGGTCGTGCGCTATACCTATCAAAGATAATTTATTTTTTTCTCGCGTCGCGGGGCGTTCTGAATCGGATCCCTTTCGCCATTGCTTTAAATGGATCTGTGTGCATTTGCGATATAGCGGTATATTCAGCTTTATGGGCATCGCCATATAACCCACTGGCCCTGGCCTTTCGTCAAACAGCGACAAAGATCCGCTTCCAAGCAACGCTTGAGAGCGGATCTTTTGTGCATGATTCTAGCTGAAAGGCTTTCTGCGACAGGCCCTTGAATGCTCGCTTATAGAATGTAGCGCTTCATATCTATCGTGACCTCGTCCTTGCCCAAGTGCTCGATCACATAGTCGCCATTGATGTTTAAATACACATTGGGCATTTCATCGCCTCCGGCGTTGAAGCTGATATCCTCCAACAGCTTTTCAAACACAGCAAACAGACGGCGCGCGCCGATATCCTCCTTTGTCTCGTTGAGGACATAGGCCGCGTTGGCGATGGCATCAATAGCGCTGTCCTCAAAGGAAAGAAATACCTTATCGACGGCCAGAAGCGCCTCGTATTGACGCGTCAGAGCGTTTTCCGGCTGGGTGAGAATGGCTTTGAAGTCCTCCTGTGTAAGGCTCTTTAGCGTGACATGAACGGGAAAGCGTCCCTGGAGCTCCGGAATCAGGTCGCTCACCTTTGCGACATGGAAGGCGCCTGCGGCGATAAACAGCATAAAGTCCGTGCGGACGGCGCCGTATTTCGTGCTTACGGTGCTGCCCTCCACAATCGGCAGAATATCCCGCTGGACGCCCTCACGGCTTACATCCGGCCCATGACCGCCCGCCGAACGGCCTGCGACCTTATCAATTTCGTCGATGAAGACGATGCCCTGCTGCTCGGCCCGCCGGATCGCCTCTTCTTGCACCTCATCTTCGTCGATGAGCTTCTCGGATTCCTCTTCCAGAAGGATCTTTCTCGCCTCCTTAACCTTGACGCGGCGAATCTTTGTCTTTTTGGGCATCATTCCGCCCATCATGTCGCCGAGGTTTATTGAGTTTCCGCCTACCTCAAGCTGCGGCATCGTTTCCTCGACCTCGATTTCGATCTCGCGCTCTTCCAGCTCCCCTCTGCGCAGCTGTGAAAGTACATCCTCCCGTCGCACCGCAAGCTTTTCTTGTTCCTCACGTGGAAGCTCCGGTTCCTTCTTGTTCCCCATCAGAAAATCAAACGGATTATTGCTGCTGCTTTTCTTCGGAGGATTTACCAGAAGGGTTACCAATCGATCCTCTGCAAGAACCGACGCGCGCGTTTCAACACGCTTGGAAAATTCCTTGCGCACCATACGGATGGAGTTTTCTACAAGATCGCGAATGATGCTCTCCACATCGCGGCCCACATAGCCGACCTCGGTAAACTTCGTCGCCTCCACCTTGATAAAGGGCGCGTTGACCAATTTGGCCAGTCTGCGCGCGATTTCCGTCTTGCCTACGCCTGTGGGTCCGATCATCAGAATGTTTTTAGGACTGATCTCATTACGAATTTCCTCATCAAGCTGAGAGCGACGATAGCGGTTGCGTAAAGCTATCGCGACCGCGCGCTTGGCATCCTCCTGGCCAATGATATAACGGTCAAGCTCCCGCATGATCTCCCTTGGCGTCAATTCCTTCATCATCATACCTCCTAAAGTGTCTCGACGGTGATATGATCGTTGGTGAATACGCAGATTGAGGCCGCAACCTCAAGCGATTTAACAGCGATCTCTTCCGCGGACAGGTCGGTGTTATGGATAAGCGCGCGGGCTGCCGCGAGCGCAAAATTGCCGCCGGATCCAATGGCGCATACGCCGTCATCAGGATCAATCACCTCGCCGTTACCGCTCAGAATCAGGAGCGAATTCTTATCGGCGACAATGAGCATGCTTTCCAGCTTTCGGGCAATCTGATCCCCGCGCCAATCCTGAGCAAGATTAACAGCCGCGCGTTCCAAATTGCCTCCGCATTGCGTGAGCTTTTCCTCAAAGCGCTCGCAGAGCGAAAACGCGTCTGCGACGCTTCCGGCGAACCCCGCGACCACCTGACCGTTATATAATCTGCGAACCTTTTTCGCGCTGGACTTAAAAATGGTGTTTTCCCCCATTGTTACCTGCCCGTCGCCCGCGATAGCGATATGATCGCCGCGTTTGACGGCGCAAATGGTCGTTCCCATCATTGCCATTTTTTCACCTTCCTCAGTCGTCTGTGGTCTGATACAAATTGAGAATCCATTGAGCTATATTCCGGCCGGCCTGAGTATCCAGATGCGTTTCCACGGCATATTCCGGCTGCCCCTGCGCATTTGTGCTCAGATCGTTCATCAAAAGATGGTTTAAGCCGCGAAATGATTTAAAGGACATATAGGTCTGATTGTCTCCCAGCTGCTCCGCGTAGGCGCGCCAGCCGTCGTCCTCGGAAACAACGGGATCCTGCTTGCCCTGCACGACATAAGTCGGCACCCTGAGCTGCTTCATAAGTGAAACCGAGTCGTACGGCTCCGTCTCCCAATAATAGTAGCCGTTTCGTCCCAAAAGCGTAAGCTCACGCGCCTCCGTCTCCTTCATGGACGCCAGCTTCTTCACGGCGTTTTGGACATTGTCCATTTCCTCATCGGATAGTCCGGAAGCCCTTTTTGCCTCATAGCTCAAAAGTGAGTCAGGGACGCCCGCAATCAGGATCATCGCGGTGAAAGCCCCCTCCGACTGCGAGACGATTCTGGGTGCAAGCATCGCGCCAAGGCCATGACCGATCAAAACGATGCGCTTCTGGTCGACTAGTTTATTTTTTGTAAGCTCCCCGACCGCAAACAGCGCGTCCTCCACCGTCTCCTCCCAGACAGAGGAAGCGGCGTCCTCCCCGTATACATAGGTACGCTTGTCATAGCGCAGAGTCGCAATGCCCATGTCCGCAAGCGCCTTGGCAAGATCGGAAAAAAGCGCTGTCTGCCCTATCGTGCTGTTTCGATCCAGCGGCCCGAAGTCATGCACGAGCACACAGGCCGGAACCGGCGCATCCGCGCTTGCCTTGTTTGGCATCGTCAAAACGCCTTCCAGCTGATAGGAACCGATTGTCACATTCGTTTCGGTATAGGAAAGCTTTCCTGATCCGGCGTCTCTTCCTCCGACCAGCATATCGCTTCCGTCACTGATAGCCTCATCCTCGGCCGGAACAAACTCGATCGCCATGATCTCCCAATCGTCTTCCTTGTTCTTATGCGTAAAATAGAGATCCAAGTCCTGCTTTTCCATACAAAGATGCAGGACATGCGTTTTTAGCTGGTTCTCAGAGTCTTCAAAGCTGCGATAGCTACCAAGCTCAATAAACGCGCCCGTCATCCATTCCAAGTCGGTCAGCAATGCCTGAAACGTTTCCATCGGCATGTACCGGCGGATTTGTAGATCATAGTATCCCCAGAGGCGGCTCATCGAGATTCCTTCGATATAATCCAGCGCATACTGACGAACCGTTTCTTCCGTCCAGACAGGGACGTCGTCGTTCATCTGCTTGGCCGCCGCAAAGGCGGATGCAGGAAGAAGCGTAAACAAAAGCGCGGCGGCGGTCAATATGGCGAAAAGACGTTTCATCATCAGAATTCCTCCCTATTGATAGATGGCATATCTGAAAGTTCGTCCGGCCCCATTTGCGCTGTAACGGCATCAATTTCCGCTAAAGCGCGTTCGGATATTTTTTCATAACGCTGCTGTTTGCTGCGGATTCGCTTTTCGCCCGCACGAACCTCTAACGGATCAATCAGTCCGAAAGCGCAATTCATAGGCTGAAAGCGTTTATTGGGTGTGCTGACATAGCGCGCCATCGCGCCAATCGCCGTTTTCCCGCTAAAGCGGGGTGGCTCCTGCCCTCGCTCGCGGTAAGCGACGGTCAAGCCGACCAGCAAGCCGCTCGCCGCGCTTTCAACATAACCCTCAACGCCGGTGATCTGACCGGCAAAGGAGAGATGCGGCGCGGAAATCACGCGATAGGTGTCATCTAAAAAGCCGGGGCTGTTGAGGAAGGTATTGCGATGCATCACGCCCAGCCTGGCAAATTCCACGTTTTCAAGGCCTGGAATCATACTGAAAACGCGGCGTTGCTCTGGATAGGTCAGCCGGGTTTGGAAGCCCACAATGTTGTATAGGCTTCCCGCAAAGTTATCACGTCTGAGCTGCACAACCGCAAACGGCTCCTTACCCGTTCTAGGATCTGTAAGGCCCACGGGCTTAAGCGGCCCGAAGGCAATCGCCATATCGCCCCGCTTCGCCATGCTTTCGATCGGCATACATCCCTCAAAAACCGCTTTTTCCTCAAAGCCGCGCACCAGCACCGTCTCGGCCGTCTGTAAGGCGTGAACAAACGCCATGTATTCCTCACGGTTCATCGGGCAGTTGAGATAGTCCGTGCCCCGTTCATAGCGGGACATACAAAAAACCTTACTCATATCGAGACTGTCCGCCGTGACGATGGGCGCCGCCGCATCATAAAAATGAAGCGTGGAAAGTCCGTCAAGACGGCTGATTTCCTCCGACAGCGCGTCGCTCGTCAATGGGCCGGACGCGATAATGATTGTGCCCTCCGCAGGAAGTGAGGTAACCTCCTTCTCATGTAGCTCGATCAACGGATGCTTGTGCATCTCATGATCAACCGCGGCCGAAAACCCTTCTCGGTCGACAGCGAGCGCGCCGCCGGCCGGAACCGCAGTCGCGTCCGCACAGCGCATAATGATCGAATCGAGCTTGCGCATTTCCGCCTTCAAAAGGCCGACCGCGTTCGTGAGACGGTCGCTACGAAGGCTGTTGCTGCATACCAGCTCCGCCATAGTAGACAGTCGCTGCGCGGGGGTCCTTTTTTGGGTCTTCATTTCATAAAGCTCAACGGGCACGCCGCGCTTTGCAAGCTGCCATGCGGCCTCACAGCCGGCAAGCCCGCCGCCTATGACCTTTACGCTCATGTATGGCTCTCATCCTCTCTTAAAATGCCAATCCGGCCTACTCTTCGGTTCCTTCCTGAATCTCGACCGTCGTCTTGTAACGGCAGGTCTCGTTGGCACAAAGATGCACGACCGTGCCGCGCTTGCCAGGCTTTTGAACCATATAGCTTCCGCATTTGGGGCATCGTTCCACGATCGGCATTTCCCAGCTCACAAAATCGCAGTCCGGATATTTTTCACAGCCGTAAAATTTGCGATTTTTTTTGCTGGTCTTCTCCATCAGCCGCGCTCCGCATTTGGGACAAGGCGCGTCAATATAATGCAGGATCGGCTTTGCGTTGCGGCATTCCGGAAAATTCGGACAAGCCAGGAATTTTCCGAAGCGTCCCATTTTGTAAACCATCATGGCCCCGCATTTTTCGCATTGAACGTCGCTGACCTCATCCTTGACCTCGATTTTTTCAATCTGATTCTCCGCGACCTCGAGCATATTTTCAAACGGCGGATAGAAATCGCGCAGAATCTGGTGCCAGTCCGTCGCACCCTCTTCAACGGTATCCAGCTTATCCTCCAAGGAAGCGGTGAACTCCGTATCCACAATAGGGCCGAAGTATTCGGTCATCATGTTGGTCACCATCCGTCCCAATTCTGTTGGAAATAGGCGTTTCTTTTCGCGCGAAACATATCCACGGGAAATGATGGTTGTGATGGTCGGCGCATAGGTGCTCGGACGACCGATTCCTTTTTCCTCAAGGGTTTTGACAAGGCTCGCTTCGGTATAGCGCGCGGGCGGCTGGGTAAAATGCTGATCCGCCTCCACGCTCGTAAAGGAGACAGGCGCTTTATCGCTCAGAACAGGAAGGATACTTTCCGGCATCTCCTGCTCATCGTCCGTGCTTTCAACATATACGGATCGATACCCCGCAAACGCCATATGCTCGCCATAATAGCGCATAACGATATTCTTCGCCGAAATATCCGCGCTCATCGTCTGGAAGACGGCGGGCTTCATCTGGCTAGCTAAAAAGCGCGTATAAATCAGACGATAAAGCTGATATTGCTCTCTGGTCAGGAAGGGCTTAACCAATTCCGGCGTCTGCTCGACATTTGTCGGACGGATAGCCTCATGGGCGTCCTGCGCGTTTTTTCGTCCCTTGTATTGGTTTGGAACGTCGGGGCAGTATTCTCCGCCGTATTGCGCGCAAATGAAGCCTCTGGCGGCTTCAATGGCCTCGGAGGAGACGCGCACGCTGTCGGTACGAATATAGGTCACCAGACCGATCGTTCCGGATTTCCCAAGATCAATGCCCTCATAAAGCTGCTGGACAACCTGCATAGTCTTTGAAGTGGAGAAATTCAGCTTTCGGCTGGCTTCCTGCTGAAGGCTAGATGTCGTAAAGGGAGGCTGAGCTCGTTTGAGCTTCTCCCCCAGCTTTGTGGATTGGATCGAAAAACGAGCCTTCAGGATGCGTTCCTTGGCCTTCACCGCTTCCTCTTCGTTGGAGATAACCGCCTTCTCACCGTCCAGCACCACCAGCTTGGCTGTGTAGGTCATTTTTCTTTTTTTCTGATTCTGCGCCTCAAACGATCCCGTAACGCTCCAGAATTCTTCCGGAATGAAAGCGTCTATCTCTTGCTCCCGTTCCACCACCATCTTTGTCGCTACGCTTTGAACACGGCCCGCAGAAAGGCCCTTCTTGACCTTTGCCCACAGAAGCGGGCTAATCTTGTATCCAACAAGACGATCCAACGCCCGACGCGCCTGCTGCGCGTCCACGCGATCCATATCAATCGGACGTGGATGCTCCAAGGCGTCCTTGACCGCCTTCTTGGTGATTTCGTGAAATTCGATCCGGCAGGGGGTTTGAGGGTCAATATCCAGCGTGTTGGCCAAGTGCCAGGAAATCGCTTCGCCTTCGCGGTCAGGGTCGGTTGCGAGATAAACGCGGCTCGCGCCTTTGGCCTCTTTTTTGATACGCGCCAGAATTTTGCCACGACCCCGAATAGTGATGTACTTCATATCAAAGTCGTGTTCCGCGTCCACGCCCAACTGAGACTTTGGCAAATCGAGAACGTGTCCTTGCGACGCTTCCACTTTATAGCCTCGTCCCAGAAATTTCTCAATCGTTTTTGCTTTTGCGGGCGACTCAACAATAACGAGTTTATGTGCTGTGGTTGGCATTAAGGATCCTCCTCTATTGATTCGCCGAAATGGGCAGGCTGAAACGATTACCCGCTTCACGGCGCACCCTACCCAGTATTACCAAAAATCCCAGGTCGGTAATCAGGGCGTCGTTATCTATCTTCAGTCGCTCAGAAAGCTCCTGAAGGCCCATCGGTTCAATTTGCAGCTGCTCAATGATGGCTTCCTGCTGCGGGGTAAGCGGCTCAGAATCCGCCTCGTCCGTTTTTGGCGAATCAGCAGCCTTGGCTAAGCCCAGATCATCCAACACATCCTGAGCGCTTGTAACGATTCGCGCGCCCTCACGCAAGATGGTATGAGGCCCTTCGCTGCCCAAGCTGCCAACGTATCCGGGAACGGCAAAGACCTCTCGTCCCTGGGCCAGCGCCGCGGTGACCGTGTGCATTCCCCCGCTGCGTACCCTTCCCTCCACGAAGATCACTCCCAGGCTCAATCCGGAGATGATCCGGTTTCGATAGGGAAAATGAAAACCGTGGGGCTCCGCGTCTAACGGATATTCGCTAAGAACCAGGCCGATTCCTCCTGCGATTTGACGAAGCATCGGCGTATGCTCCGACGGATAAGGCACATTGATCCCGCTTCCAAGGATACCAACTGTGCGTCCTCCGGCCTCCAGCGCTCCCATATGGGCGTGAGCGTCAATGCCACGCGCTAATCCGCTCACAATACAAACGCCCGCTTCCGCGAGGCCATGGGCCAACGCCTGAGACATCGATTTCCCATAGCTGCTCGCGTTTCGTGTCCCTATAATCGCGACCATGGGATGCTGAAGGCAGTCCAGCTTTCCCGCATAGTATAGCAGATAGGGCGGCTCCTGAATCGCCTTGAGCTGCTCGGGATAAGCCTCATCCGACTGGAATAGCAGATGGACATTTTTCTTCTTATGTGTCGCGATCAGGTTGTCCATCGCATCGTTGGAATGGAGCTGTTCAAGCCGCTTTTGAATCGCGGCCTGGAAGCACGGTCCCTTCTCTTTTCCAAAGGCGTCCCAAATCTCTTCCGGGGATCCGTATTGCGTCAGTAACTCCTGAAGCTTTACGACGGGTACCTCGGCAGAAGAGAGCCAAAGCAGGCATTTTTGTTCCTGTGTCAACATCGCTGTTACCTCCAAAACTGACCGTCAATATTGCGAAACTGGATCGCCTGTGCCACGTCAGAAGCATCGATCTCCTTATGATGGGCTAGATCGGCGATGGTACGGGCAACCTTTTGAATCCGGCTATAGGTTCGCATTGAAATATGAAAGCGTTCAACGGCCTGATGAAGAAGCTGCGCGGCAACGGGCGTCATGGTGCAAAACCGCTCAATCCCGTGCTGGTCAAGCTGGGCGTTGCAATAGATCCCCATCCCCTCATAGCGCTTCTGCTGCAAGCTTCTGGCGTCCATGACGCGTCCGCGCACCGAGGCGCTGCTTTCCTGCTCCGAAGAGAGCGCAAGTTCTTCAACGCCGACCGCGTCCATTTCCACCTGGAGATCAATTCTGTCGAGCAGCGGCCCGCTGATCCGGTTCAGATATCGTCTGATCTCATTAGGCATACACCGGCACTCCTTTTTTCGGCTGCCCATATTGCCGCAGGGACAGGGATTCATGCTCGCGATAAGCATACAATGGCTCTGAAAGCGGCTCTGACCGCTAACTCTCGTCACGTTGACAAATCCGTCCTCCAATGGCTGACGCAGCGCTTCAAGCGTCGCGCGCTCAAACTCGGGAAGCTCGTCAAGAAACAGAACGCCGTTATGGGCAAGCGAGACCTCGCCGGGTTTGATCTTGCCCCCTCCTCCAATCATCGCGGGCATGGAGGTACTGTGATGGGGCGCTCTAAAGGGTCTGACTGTCATCAATCCCATATCCTCAGTAAGCTCGCCGGCCGCCGAGTGAATCAAAGTCGTTTCCAGCGCCTCTTCATAACTGAGCGGCGGCAAAATTCCGGGAAGGCATCGCGCCAGCATTGTTTTTCCACTGCCTGGAATGCCAATCATCAGGAGATTATGCCCGCCCGCGGCGGCAATCTCCAGTGCCTTGCGTGCAATCGTCTGCCCCTTGACATACTTCATGTCATATGGAGAGAGCTCTTGGGAAAGAAGCTGTACATAAGGGCGATGCGGATGCACCCCCAGAAGCCTTTCGCCCGACAAATGGCGGCACACATCCGCAAGCGAATCAGCAGGATAGATGTGAAGCCCGTCTATACATTCACATTCGCGCGCGTTTTGCCTGGGAAGAATAAGGTTCTCAATACCTTGCTCGACGGCCGTTATCGCCATTCCCAACGCGCAGCGCACAGGCATCAGTTTTCCCTGCAGCGAAAGCTCACCCAACAGCATTGTCCGCTCCAACCCCTGAAAGCGCTCCGGTTGTTTAGCGGCCAGCAGGGCGATTGCGATCGCCAGTTCAAGCGCGGTTCCCTCCTTGCGCACATCGGCGGGCGCGAGATTGACGGTGACCTTTCCCAGAGGAAAATCGTAGCCGCTTACCGCGATGGCCGCGCGTACGCGATCGCGGCTTTCTTTGACCGCCGCGCTCGGCAGACCCACGATCTCAAAGCCAATCATCCCGTTGGAAATGAAGGCCTCAACCTCGATCGGAAAGCCATGGACGCCCTCCAAGCCGCACGCCAGGGTTCGGGCCAGCATTGGCGCACCTTCTTTCGTAGATCCTAGTAGTAGAGCGTAGTGAAATACTTCCTCAGCGCACTAAGCCAGTCGATGCTGGTAAGCCAGCCGGAGGCATATGGGAAGAAAACGGCAAAGAAGACAGCCGCGCCTACAAGATAACCAATGATCACGCTCAGGCGCATTCTCTTAAAGCGCGCCGGGATTCTGTCGATCAGCCATGCCGTCGCAAGAATAATGAAGGGGACGCTCGCGAAATAGTGATAGATGTACATGCTGCGCGGAACCAGCACCCACGGCAGGTACTGCGCGAGGAAGCCGATAACGATCACCGCAAGCGACAAATCTCCATCTCCCTCGCGCAGTGAGACCCTATCGCGCAGTCGGACATATTTCAGCACGAACGCGACGATTACCGCCGCCATCGCGACAGCACCAATGTAAAATACCCATGGATTTCCCATGCACATAATCGTAGACGCATAGCCTGCCGGTTCAAATTTATCCTGCGCAAACCACATAGGCTTTAGGATGAACGGCCATTGCCACCATGGCGACTGAAAGGGATGATCCATACCAAGGCCGGGCGTGCTGTGATAATCGAAGATGCGCTTTTGTTCCAAAATCAACTCTTTGAAAAATTCCAAAAGGCTCATAGATCCTCTCGACGCGAAGACAGGAATATAGCACAAGCAGTAAATCAGCGCCGGAATCACAAAGAAAAACAGTACACAGAAGGCGCAGGTGAGCAGAATGCGCTTAAGCGTCAGCTTCTGCGCGATACGGATACATACCACATCTTCCAGCTTCTCCTCCTCCAAGGCAAATCCGCACGCAACATTGCTCGCTCGAAACTGACGATAGATCGTGATGAAAAACAGCACGGCTAAGCCAACGGCCGAGTACATCCCAATCCATTTGCTCGCGATGCTGAGACCCATGAAAATTCCGCTAAGGCAAAGCGGAATCAGTGTCTTTAAATAGGCGCGGTCGCAGACGCGAAGACGTTTGGGATCACTCGTGACAAGAACATTCGTCTGCATATAGCGCACCATGCACAAATAGCTAAGGATGATAAAGAACACGGGAAAGGAATCAATCGTTGCGATACGCGTCTGCGTATAGTGCATCAGATCAAGTGCAAAGGCAAGCATGGAAACGGTCGCGACGCTGCGTTTATGTGTCAGCTGAAGCGCCAACAGATATAATGCTGGTAACATCAATACGCCGATAAACGCACCCGCGAAGCGCCAGCCGAAGGGCGTCATGCCAAAGACCGCGATGCTTAAAGACATCAGTAGCTTTCCAAGCGGAGGATGCGTCCACTCATAGACCGTTTCGCCGTGCAGAAGCTCATATCCTGTCCGAGCGTGATAAATCTCGTCAAAATAGGTGCCTGTGTACCAGCCCGGCTCGCCTACGCAGGTATCGCGTTCGTCGATCAGGTTTTCTGCGGGATAGGAGACATCTGTGCCGGTATGCGAAACCACCGTCATTGGTAAATTTTCGCCATTGGCGTCTCGAGTCACGATTTCTCTGAGATTCAATCCCGCACGACGAGCGTTCAGCCGTAAATACCGACCCGTGAACCAATGGATCGTATCAGGCGATTCAGAGGAATAGGTTGTTTCACCTCCGACGGTCTCTGCCTCAACCGCATATACCCAGCGATAGCATAGCCCCTCGCGCATCTGACAGGGATAGTCGTCTGACCAGTCGTTACCGTCCTCGCTGACGGATACGGAAAAGTCGTTATAGCTGACGCCGGCATAGTATAGGACGCTGAAGGTCTGGCTTTCTCCCAAATCAAATACAATCTGTTCCTCCGAAGAGGTCGAAACCCATACCGTCTGAGGCGCAACGGTGCTTCCGAGATTCGTAAAGGCAAGGGCCGCATAAGCAACCGCCGTCACGCCCATAACCGCGTAATCGCGAACGGTCAAATGAAGCTTTGCATCGCCGGGCGAGAAAAGCATATGGACATAGCTGGGGGGAATAGCGGTTTTTTCATCCATGGGTGCGCATTGTGTCTCATGAAGCCCCGTAAGCGCGATCCATCCGGCATAGCCGCATAAGAGCAGATTGCTGAGGCAAAGCACCACATTCAGCGGCAGCGTGTCAGGATTCAAATGTCCCTGCGCCGAACCGAAAAGGATAGAATTTTCAAGCACGATTGCCGTATTGAGAAACGTTGTCAGCGAGAGGCCTACGCAAAGAGCGAGCACACGCCGATCTCTTGTAAACGCATATGCAAGTGTGAGAAGAAGAAGAGCCGGAAAAAGATAACGCTCATGAATTTTAACGCCCAGCACATAGACCCCAATCAACGCAAGCGCCATATAAAACGGTAGACTTTCCGCCCGTTTTTCATAAAGCATGCACACAATCGCATACAGGAAAACAAAGACCATCATGGCATAGCCATAAGTACCGTATGATATGGACAGGAAGGCGAAAACCACCTGGACAGCCGCCATTAGCAGGCAAAGTATTGAAAGAACGGCTCCACGCTTATGCCAGTCGAGCTTTTTCTCTCGGCAAATAAGAAGAAAGGCAACCGCCGCGAAGAGAAACGCCATGATGAGGGGAAGCTGCCACGGAACGGCACTTTCAAGCGGTGTCCAGTTTGCGCCCGCAAGATAATATAGGTTGGCTGTATTAAGCGTGGCGTATGAGTAAGAGGCGAGTGTCGCCGAATAAAGGCTGATGAGTCCGGCAATCGGATTTTCCTGCTCCACCGAAAATGGAATGACAATCGCCGCCGCAGCCAAAAGACCTATACCAACGCCAATCAGCGCGGAATAACATTCCCTTTTTCTGCTTGCCTGATCATGCTTTCCAAAAAGGCACATCAACAACCATATACCGCCGATGGGCGCAAAAAGAAGCGCCTGCGGTTTGATCAAAACTGATATCAAAAACAGAGGAATCGCAAAGTGCCACTTGCGCTTAACAGCGGCAATCGCCGTCAGAAGCATCAGAAGCGCAAGCACGCTATCCGCCTGCCCCCATGCCGCGCCATTGACAAGCACAGCAGGATTCAACGCGTATAGCGCCGCTAAAAAGGTGGCTCCAATGCTGGAAAGGCGCTTTTGAGAAACGGCAAACAGGAGAATCGCACCGATCATGTCGCAGAGGATCGGAACGCTCTTGATGACAAGGAGGGAAAGGCCCGAATAGCCAGCGATCCCACTCGATTCTATCAGCTTAAGCAGCAGGCCGCAGGGCCACAGGAGCAGCATATATCCGGGCGGATAATCGCAGAAATAAGCATCAGGATTATAGAATCCCTCGGGATAGAAGCCCGCGGCACCCTTTTCGGCCATGCGGAGACTCCATGCGGAAAAGCAGTTGATATCCACAGAATAACCGCTGATATTCATGGCCAAAACAATTCGCACAGCCAAGGCCGCGACCATCAAACCTGCGAAGATAGAAACGGAGTCACCCTTCTTCTCAAGCATCGGGCGCAGAAACAGATAGAGCAGCAGGAACAAAAGCGCACAGCCGACCAGAAGCACAGTTTGCTTTTCGGCCTCAACCGGCTCAGCCTCCTGCGCGGTGCTAAGCGACTCATCGCTTTGGAAATCATACCAGACAGAAGCGATCACTCCTGTAGGCAGGGAATCAACCTTTTCAAAGGCAATATCGTCAAAATACGCCTTTCCGACGCTCTCTGCCCCATAGCCGCCAACGCGGACGCCAAAGGTTACCTCCGTCTGCGTCTCTCCGGTTTCGCCATACCATTCCAGATAGAGCCAACCATCATCCGTGTCAAAAATACAGTCAGAATAGGCGTAAAGGCCCTCGATGCCAAAATTGGCGCCATTTCCGAAGTCCTCCATGTCTTCAACGAGGACATAACCGCTGATCCGATACATGGAAGAGGGCTCGACCTCGACAGAGCAGACTAAACGGGCATCATTGCTGTCCATATTCTCAATAGCGGCGCTATATGTGCCACTATGCGCCTTTTCATCCGTTACGCCGATTTGCGAGTAACCGTTCTGTGACCAATACGCGGTCGGATACCATTCGAGCGGCTCGCCATTTTCATCCAAAAGCTCAAACCCACCATTAGAAAGCAGGTTAGTGCTCGCGGACGCATAGCAGGGAACCATCAGAATCGTCAGGATAAGGCACAGCAGGACGCAGGCTCGTCTCATTCCGCCTTGGCCTCCTCAATCAAATTACGGATGAAGCTTCTCCGGTGCTCCGGCGTCGGACCAAAAGTCTTTAACGCAGCAATGTGCTCCGCTGTGCCGTAGCCCATATTATGGTCAAAGCCATATTGCGGCCATTTTTCGGCATAGGATTTCATCTGCCGGTCGCGCGTTACCTTTGCGACGATGCTGGCCGCCGCGACATGATAGCTGGTGGAGTCCGCACGAATCACAGAAAGAATAGGGAACGGCAGATATAAATCCCGCACGGCGTCGACAATGCACAGGGTCGCGGGCGCCTTTTCCGCAGCGCGTTCCATCGCCAGCTTCGTGGCGTTTAGAATATTCATCGAATCAATCTCCGCCGGACTGGCCTCGCCCACACCAACGTATATTGCCGATTCCATGATATGTTCATACATTTCCTCGCGCCTCACCGCGCTGAGCTTTTTGCTGTCGTCAATCCATTCATATATGGGATCAGCAGGCATGATGACGCATGCCGCGACTACATTTCCAACCAGCGGCCCCCGTCCCGCCTCGTCCATTCCGGCGAGAGTGACACCAAAGCCCGCATGCTTCTGATCATAAGCGACCATTTCGCGAAGATGCGCAAGCCGCTTTTCAGAAGGTTTTGGCATTCTTTCACGCTCCCTTCTCGGGTCTGGGAGGGAGTTCAAGGGTGATCCTCCCCACCTTGCCCTCTCGGAATTCATCCAAAATCACAGAACAGGCGCGATCCAGATCGCAAACGCCGCCCCTCATCAAAAAGCCCCGTCCCCGACATACCTCATCGAGCAAGGCATATCCTTCCGCATACGGATGCTTGATCCTGTAACGCTCGATTGTTTGCACGGGCATAACCGCCAAAAGATCACGCATCAGGCTTAGGCAGAGCTCATACTGATCGTATACCGCGTCCTTGATCGTTCCAATATACGCCAGCCGTGTCGCCGCTAACTGATCGTTGAGCTTAGGCCAAAGCATGCCTGGCGTATCCAGAATTTCAAAGTAGGGAGAGACCTTGACCCATTGATTGCTCTTTGTAACTCCGGGACGATCGCCTGTTTTGACGATGCTTCCGCCATAAAGACGGTTGATGAAGGTGCTCTTTCCGACGTTGGGGACGCCCACCACCATGGCGCGCAACGTCTTTTGAATCCCTCTGCGCTGATTTCTTTCAAGCACATCCTTGGCCGCCGTCTCAATGAGCTGTCTCGCCTGCTTCGTCCTTTGCTGGCTTTTATCGTATGCCATCACATCGATTCCCTTAAAATAGGCCAGCCATTGCTGCGTTTTATCCGCTTCCGCCAGATCAGCCTTGCATAAAAGCAGGATACGCCGTTTATGTCGGATGAGTTCATCCAAAGCGGGATTGCGGCTGGATAAGGGCAAGCGCGCGTCACAGAGTTCAACCACCAGATCAACCTTGGCGAGCTGAGCGCTCAAAAGGCGCTTGGCCTTTGCCATATGCCCGGGATACCATTGGATATCCAATCAAAAAACCCCTTCAAAACACGTCTATCAGTACTCGCAGGTTCTATTAAAGCATTCTTTCCCAAAAAGCGCAAGGGGAAATGCGGAAAAGAAGTGATGAAAAGGTAAATAAATCAAGGCGAAGGGCCGATTGTAAAAGCTTTGTGAACGCTCTTTTTGAAAATGCGTTCTGCTTAAGAAAAATCAATTTTTACCGATAAGACAAAGCACGGCAGAAGGCGTCGCCCTTGCCGTGCTTTGTCGGGTCAAAATCAGATATAGATATCGCGCTGTTCGTATGTGGTATGTAGCAGCTCATGCGCCTTATGGCTGTTAGGCTTGCCCAGATACTCATCATAGATCTGCTTAATCTCAGCGTTTTCATGGCTCTTGCGAATGGGCTTGGCCTCATCCTCATGATACAGAGCCTTAGCACGCTCCGCGCGGACATCTGTCCAGTTGCGGACAGGAGCGGGTACGATTGGCTGACCGCCGCCGTTGACGCAGCCGCCAGGGCAGCCCATGACCTCGATGAAATGATATTGCTTCTCCCCGCGCTTGACCGCATCCAGAAGTTCAGAGGCCTTTCCTGTACTGGAGCAGACCGCCACATTTACATCAAGATCGCCGATTTTGATCGTAGCTTCCTTGATGCCCTCCACACCGCGCACAGCATGGAAATCAACGCTTTCAAGGGTCTGACCGGTGATCAGCTCATACGCCGTGCGCAGGGCAGCCTCCATAACGCCGCCTGTTGCGCCGAAGATGACGCCGGCTCCGCTGCTTTCGCCCAACAGGCTATCGAAATCCTCATCCGGAAGATTCACGAAATCAATGCCCGCTTCCTTGATCATGCGAGCCAGCTCGCGGGTAGTGATGACGATATCGACATCCGCCAAACCGTCATGACCAAGCTCAGGACGCCGCGCCTCGAATTTCTTGGCAGTGCAGGGCATCACGGAGACAACCACGATGTCTTTGGGATCGACGTTCGCTTTCTCGGCATAATAGGTCTTGATCATCGCGCCCGTCATCTCGTGAGGAGACTTGCAGGAGCTCAGATTCGGAATGAATTCGGGGTAATAGTGCTCGCAATACTTGATCCAGCCAGGAGAGCAGCTCGTGATCATCGGCAACACACCGCTGTTGTTCACTCGATCAACGAGCTCCGTGGCTTCCTCCATGATGGTCAGATCGGCGCCGAAGTCGGTGTCGAAGACCTTGTCAAAGCCCAAACGGCGCATCGCAGCCGCCATCTTGCCGGTCACGCTGGTGCCCATCGGCAGACCAAACTCTTCGCCCAGCGCGGCACGCACGGCGGGAGCGGGCTGAACGACCACGTGCTTGGTGCTGTCGCCCAGCGCCTTCCAGACATCCTTGGTGCTGTCAGTCTCCGTCAGAGCGCCGACGGGACAGGCCGTGATGCACTGTCCGCAGTTGATGCAAGCCATCTCGGCCAGCTTCATATCCCAGGGGCTTTCGATCGCGGTCTTAAAGCCACGGTGGACAGGCCCGATGACGCCAACCTTCTGAACATTGTTACACGCTCCGACGCAACGGCGGCAGAGGATGCACTTGTTGTTATTGCGCACGATCGAGGGAGAGGTCATATCCGTCTCGTATTTGTTCTGTGCGCCGGCAAAGCGTTCGCCGCTTTCAACGCCCAGATCAAGGCAGAGCTTTTGCAGCTCGCAGGTCTGGCTGCGCACGCAGTTCAGGCACTTCTTGTCATGGTTGCTCAAAATGAGCTCCAGATTGATACGGCGAGCCTCGCGCACAGCGGGCGTATTGGTCTTAACGACCATATTGGGCGTGACAGGCAGCACACAGGCGGCCTGAAGCGCGCGACCGCCGCAGTCCACGACGCAAAGACGGCAGTTCGCGGTTTCATTGATATCCTTCAAATAGCAAAGCGTGGGGATGTTTACCTTCGCGATACGCGCCGCCTCAAGCACAGTCGTACCCGCAGGAACCTCGACCTGCACGCCGTCAATGGTAAGCGGAATCATCTGTTCCATCTTCGTTCCTCCTTAGCGGATATTAGTTCTTGACAATGGCGCCAAAGCGGCACTTCTCCATGCAAGAACCGCACTTGATACACTTCTGGGTGTCGATCTGATGCTTTTCCTTCACCGAACCGCTGATCGCACCGACGGGGCATACGCGCGCGCACGCGGTACAACCACGGCACTTATCGGTGATCTCATAATTGAGCAGCTTCTGACAATGATGGGCAGGGCAACGCTTTTCCTTAATGTGCGCCTCATACTCATCGCGGAAGTATTTCAGAGTGGAAAGTACGGGATTAGGAGCCGTCTGTCCGAGGCCGCAAAGCGCGGTGGCCTTGATATTCTCAGCCAACGCTTCCAGCTTCTCGATGTCGCCTTCCTCACCCTTGCCCTCAACAATGCGCTCAAGAATCTCCAGCATTCTCTTGGTGCCGATACGGCAGGGCGTACATTTGCCGCAGCTCTCATCGACGGTAAAGTCGAGGAAGAAACGCGCGATATCAACCATGCAGTTGTCCTCGTCCATGACGATCATACCGCCCGAACCCATCATGGATCCGATAGAGGTCAGGGAATCATAATCAATGGCGATATCCAGATATTCGGCAGGAATGCAGCCGCCGGAGGGACCGCCCGTCTGCACAGCCTTGAAGGCCTTGCCATTGGGAATGCCGCCGCCGATCTTA
>CAYQCL010000030.1:0-25437 GCA_964416065.1 uncultured Oscillospiraceae bacterium
ATACTAAATGCAACTTCTAAACGCTACTGTTGCTTTTACTTTGGAAATTTACTCGGCTTTTCCGCCACGTCTCCAAGCTTTCCAAACCCTTGACAATCAACGGATTCCCCGTGTATAATTTAATTATCTGTGACCATTTCACAGAGTTCATGACGAGGTGAATCGCAATGCTGTGCAAGGTACTTAAGGGAATGAAGGATGTGCTGCCCTCAGAAAGCGCCCGTTGGAGAGCGCTGGAGCGCGAAATGCGCAGGGCGGCGCTTTTAAATGGATACCGCGAGATTCGCACCCCCGTGGTGGAGCATACGGAGCTTTTCGCGCGCTCCGCCGGCGAGAGCAGCGACGTGGTTCGGAAGGAAATGTACACCTTTATGGATAAGGGGGAGCGTAGCGTAACGCTCAAGCCCGAGAGCACGGCCGGTACCGTGCGCGCCTTTTTGGAGAGCGGCTTGTATGCACAGGCCCTTCCGATAAAAATGTATTATTTGAACGCGCCGCATTTTCGCTATGAGGCGCCACAATCCGGTCGCCTCAGAGAGCACCATCAGTTTGGAATGGAGTGTTTCGGCGCGGCAAAGCCCTCGGCGGACGCGGAATTGATCGTCCTGGTGGTCAGGTTGCTGGAAAGCTTTGGGCTTCAGAACCTGAGCGTTCGGATCAATTCCATCGGATGTCCCAACTGCCGCCCCGCCTATCAGCAGAAATTCCGCATTTATTTGAACCAAAAGAAGGAGTATCTCTGCAAGGCCTGTCAGGAGCGCGCGCAGATCAATCCGATGCGCACCCTGGACTGCAAGGAGCCTACCTGCAAGGAAGCGTTGATGGACGCACCGGTCATGCTGGACAATCTATGCGATGACTGTTGCGAGCATTTTGCGCTTTTGCAGAAATACCTTGAGGAGGCGGGCATTTCTTATACGGTGGACGCGCGGATCGTCCGAGGTCTGGACTACTATACAAAGACGGTGTTTGAGGTCATTACCTCGACGCCGAATGGAGAATTGACCGTTTGCGGCGGGGGGCGTTACGACGGCCTTGTGGAAGAGCTGGGCGGTCCCTCCATTCCTAGCGTGGGCTTCGGTATGGGCATTGAGCGTGTACTGATGCTGCTGGATGAACTGGAGGAGGGGAAGTGCAGGCTTCAGATCGAGGACGAAACACCCGAGGTGTTTGTCGCCTGTCTCAATCAGTCGCTTTCCACGCAGGCGTTTTCTCTGACGCAGCGCTTCCGTGCCTCAGGGCTGCGCGCTGAGATGGATCATCAGGGCAGAAGCCTGAAGGCTCAATTTAAGTATGCCGACAAGCTTGGCGCAAAGGTTGTGGCGATCCTTGGCGATGACGAGCTCGCCAAGGGCGTTGTCAAGCTTCGCAATATGACCACCAAGGAAGAATGGGAGGCGCCTCTTGATAACGCGCCCGAGGTGTTAGTTAACCCGCCGGTAACCCTACGGGGCTCAGACTGTCAATAAAGCCCGTGGATGCGCAAAGAACCGTATCCAGGCGGGGCCGGTGCGTCTCTCACTTGAAAACACTGCGTCGTATGGCTTTGGGACTTTGTCTCAAGTCTCGGCAGGTGCATAACGCCCTTTCCCCGTGCTTTGTCAACACATGAGCCCTTCGGGACTATGCCCCTTTTTGGTTTTTGTAATTCAAAGGAGGAAGTATTCCATGAACAATCGCACTCATATGTGTGGGGAGGTAACCGCCAAGGAAGCGGATCAATCAGTCATTCTTAAGGGCTGGGTTCAGCGCTCGCGCAATCTGGGCGGCATTGTCTTTATCTGGCTTCGCGACCGCACGGGTATCGTGCAGGTGGTCTTTGACGGTGCGAATATCAGTCCCGAGCTCTTGAAGCTGGGCGAGTCCCTGCATAGCGAATATGTGCTTGAGGTGCATGGTAAGGTGCGGATGCGCGCACCGGAAGCCGTCAACAAGAAGCTCAAAACCGGCGAGATTGAGGTCGCGGTCGAAAGTGCGGTAATTCTCAACGCCAGCAAGACGCCCCCGATCTATATTGAGGACGACACCAAGGAGCAGGAGATGCTGCGCCTCAAATATCGCTACCTTGATCTGCGCCGTCCTAGCATGCAGAATATGCTGCTTTTCAGGCATAAGGTCGTCAAGCTTCTGCGCGATTACATGGACGAGCAGGGCTTTATCGAGGTGGAAACGCCTATTTTGAGCAAATCCACCCCCGAGGGTGCTCGCGACTATCTTGTGCCCGCGCGAGTAAAGCCCGGTACCTTCTACGCATTGCCACAAAGTCCGCAGATCTATAAGCAGCTTTTGATGCTCGCGGGGTTGGATAAGTATTACCAGGTAGCGCGCTGCTTCCGCGATGAGGACGGACGCGCGGATCGCCAGCCCGAGTTTACCCAATTTGATATGGAAATGAGCTTCATCGACCCTGAGGATATCCAGACGGTGGTCGAGGGCGCCTATGCGCATGTCTTCAAGGAACTGATGCATATTGAGCTGGAGCTTCCGCTACGCCGTATCACTTGGCGTGACGCGATGGCGCGCTATGGCAGCGACAAGCCTGACACCCGCTTTGACATGGAGATTCAGGACGTGGGGAAGACGGTCGCTGGATGCGGCTTTAAGGTCTTTGAGGAAGCACTTGCCGCAGGAAACACCGTGTGCGCGGTTAAGGCGGAAAACGCGAGCCACTTCAGCCGCAAGGAATTGGACGCTCTCGGTGAATTTGTAAAAACCTACCACGTTAAGGGCCTTGCATGGGCTGTTCTGAATGAGGATGGCTCCATACGCTCCAGCTTTGCCAAGGCTATGCAGGGCGACAGCATGCAAAAGCTGATCGAGCGAATGGATGCGAAGGTCGGCGACGCGATTTTTGTCATCGCGGATAAGAAATATGTGGCGCTGACTGCCATGGGTCAGTTGCGTCTGCGGCTGGGCAAGCAGATTGGACTCATTGACGAGTCTCGTTATGACCTGCTTTGGGTGACGGAATTCCCGCTGCTTGAGTGGAGCGATGAGGAAAACCGTTTCCTGGCGATGCATCACCCCTTCACCAATGTGATGGAGGAGGATATTCCCTTGATGGATACGGACCCCGGCGCGGTGCGCGCCAAGGCCTATGATCTCGTGATGAACGGTCTGGAAATGGGAAGCGGCTCCATCCGTATTCACCAGAGCGAGGTGCAGGAGAAGATGTTCAAGCTCCTGGGCTTCACGCAGGAACAGGCATGGGAGCAGTTCGGCTTTTTGCTTGGCGCGTTCCAGTATGGCACGCCCCCACATGGCGGATTTGCCTTTGGCGTTGACCGTATGGTAATGGTTTTGAGCGGAGCTGACAGTCTGCGCGATGTCCTCGCCTTCCCCAAGATTCAAAATGGCACCTGTCTGATGATGGATACGCCATCCGCCGTCCAGCCTAAGCAGTTGGATGAGCTTAAGATCAAATGCGTGACGGAAGCGTAACAAATTCCGCTAGCTTGATTGTCAAGCTGTGCAATATCTGGTATACTAAGAATGGCTTCACGCATTGACGGGCCGGTTGGTCCAATCCATAGGAGGTGTGGAATATGTCCACCAAAAAGGATAATTTGCCTCTGACCCTGGATCAGGATAACGAATCCACAGGGACGATCACATATGCCAACGAGGTCATCGCTATCATCGCCGGCGTAGCGGCCAACGAGGTCGAGGGCGTGGCGGGCATGTGCTCAGGCGGCGGCATCACGGATGTCTTTGGCCGCAACAAGAATATCACCAAGGGTGTGAAGGTGGAGTTAGGCACAGAAGAAGCCGCCGTCGATATCTATCTGATTATCGAATACGGTACTCCAATCCAGACCGCCGCCTCCAATGTGCAGGAGAATGTCCGCAAGGCCATCGAATCCATGACGGGGCTACATGTGGTACGTGTGGATGTCCATGTGCAGGGCGTCAGCTTTGAGAAGGAGCAGAAGGAGGCCCTCGAGGGGCTTGAATCCTTCAAGGGCATTGAGGCCGAGCACAAGCCCGAGGAGCCCACCAAGCCCACAGAGCCTGTGCATGTGGAGTTTGAGGGCGAGCCCACGCCGGCCGAGGCCCATGAGCCCAACCCCGCCGAGGAAGAGGTTCTGGAAAAGGCGGCGGAAGAGCCCGAAACAACGAATGACGATGAGCGAATCGATGAATCGTCCGAGGAATAAAAGCAATACCTGCCTGCCGCTTTGCATATGCTGAGCGTTAGCAGGCATTGCTTTCGTTTGACTATGAAGCGAAGGAGGTTTGTGGTATGCGTATCAGGTTTTGGAATCGGATTTTATCCGCGCTTGCGGGGCTTTTGATCGCTTTGGTTGCGATCGGCCTGTTTGTGTTCGGCATCGGCGTTTTTCCCGTAAAGATGGCTTTGTCCTTTTTTGAGGGACCGTTTGAACTGTGGCAGCGAGCTGTGATGGTCGTGGTTTCTCTCGTGCTTTTTGGGCTGGGGGTGCATGGTATTTCGCTTCTGTTCCGGCGCGGACGTGAAAAGGACTTTATCATTCAGCATACGGAATTCGGCGATATGAGCATTTCGATGAAGGCCATGGAGAGCATGGTCAACAAGTGTGTTGACGCGCATCAGGAGCTGTCCGTGACCTCTACGCGAATCCATCACGGTCGTGAAGGCGTCGTCGTGGATATCAAGATCATGCTCGCCAGCGGCGTCAACATTCCGCTGACGGTCAACGCCCTGCAAAAGCAAATCAAGCAGTATATCACCTCGTGCAGCGGGGTCGAAGTACAGCAGGTTCGTGTGATGGTGGAAACAGACTCAACACGCTTGACAGCCCCCGCAGCGATCGAAATTCCGGCTCAGGAAGAGAAAAAAACCGAACCTGGCGTCATAGCGGATCGTCAGCATATGGAGGAGCCTGCTGTGGCCGATATGCAGAAGGCTGAAACACCGGCATTCCAGGAAGAGCCTGTTTTCGATGCGACGTCTCAGACAGTGGAGCGCGTTGACGCAGACGAGAATGTCGAGCTTGAAACGGATGCGACCTCTGAAAACGATGAGATCGGCGAGTCGGCCTCGCTTGCGCGTGATGAGGACGGGGTCGCGGAGTTTGAAGTGAAATCCGATGGGTATGGCGAAGGAGAGGATGCTTGATGGAACATCAGAAGGAACCGTTTTTTCCAAAGATAGGGACGCCGATTTGCGGCATCCTGATGGGAATCGCGGGCGCGGTCATTGCGCTGATGTTGTTGTTCCTTGGCTTTTGGCGCACCCTGTTTGTGACGTTGCTGTTTGCTGCGGGCTATTTCATTGGCGCGTGCGGCAATAAAACGGAGCATATAAAGCGGTGGATCAATCGGCTCTTTCCGCCGAAGGGTGAATAAGGGATCACAAATGAAACTTTCAGAAACGGAGTGTTGAATACAATGGCGCGTTCGATTGCCAGACAGGCTGCCATGCAGCTCTTGTATGAACGCCTGTCGGGTGGAGAGGCTGATGATGAATCGCTCGATCTGGTTTATGAGCAGCTATCCATGGCGCAGCCGGAGGGCGGTGGCATGCTCAGGCCCAGCAAGGATGAACTGGTTTATATCCAGGATTTGCTTAATGGTGTGAGAACCTATGAAGGGGAATTGGACGAAAGCATTGAAAAGCACAGCACGGGCCAATGGACTCTGAGCCGTGTCCCACATGTGGATTTGAGTATTTTGCGACTGGCCGCGTATGAGATGTATCACCGCAAGGATGTGCCAGACAGTGTCGCGATCAGTGAAGCGATGAGCATGGCGGATCGGTACAGTGAACCCAAGAGCAGCCGCTATATTAACGGCGTGCTCGGAGCCATGGAGCGCGAAAAGCGTGAATCCGGAGAATGAGGGTCTTTCCATATGCACGTCACATTGGGATTTGACACCAGCTGTTATACCACGTCTGCGGCCGTCGCCGGCGAAAACGGCGAGATCATAGCCGCCTCGCGCATGCTTTTACCCGTCGCAAAGGGACAGCGCGGCCTTCGCCAAAGCGAGGCCGTTTTTGCGCATGTACGACAAATGCCGCAGGTAATGGACGGGCTTAAGGAGGCGCTGACAGGGAACGAGATCGTGGCGGTCTGTGCGTCGGCCAAGCCGCGCGATGGCGAGGAGAGTTACATGCCTGTCTTCACCGTCGGTCTCGGCTACGCGCGTGTGCTGGCGGACGCGTTAGGAGTGCCGCTATATCAGACATCGCATCAGCAGGGGCATATCGCGGCGGGGCTGATCGGCAGCATGCCGCCAAAGGGGTCTTTCATAGCGCTGCATCTGAGCGGCGGGACGACGGAGCTGCTTTACTGTGACAACGGACGTCTTGCGCTGCTGGGCGGCTCGGCGGATTTGCACGCGGGACAGTTGGTCGATCGCGTAGGCGTTGCGCTGCAACTCTCCTTTCCGGCGGGGTCGCAGCTAGAGGCGCTGGCGGCGGAGTGTGAGGAGCCGGTAACGGCGGTTTTGCCCGTCAGCATAGAAAGGGATGGCGTGACATGCCATCTCTCTGGCGTGGAAACGAAAACTCAGCAGCTCATTCGAGAGGGAAGCTACTCGCGGGAGCGCATCGCCGCCGAGGTTTATGACGTACTCGCGCGAAGCGTCGCGCGAATGCTTTCGGGCGCTGCCCAAAAAACGGGCGCCAGGGAAGCGCTGATCGTTGGGGGCGTCGCCTCATCCACGCGTCTGAGACGGCTTATCGGGGAACGCTTAAAAAAGCAGCGCATACCGCTTAAGCTTCTGTTCGGACAGCCGCAGTACAGCGCGGATAACGCGGCGGGGGTAGCCATGATCGGAATGCAAAAATATCTTGAGCAACAGAAATAGGGAGGGTTTCCATGCCGGCAAAGCTGCTTGATGGAAAGCAAATGGCCCTTGAGATGGAGGAAGAGCTGAAGGCGCGAGTGGACGCGCTTCGAGAAAAGGGGTATGTTCCGGGACTGACCGTAATTCTCGTTGGAGACGATCCTGCCAGCCAGACCTATGTGAGCAACAAAGAGAAAGCGTGCGCGCGGCTCGGAATCCATTCCGCCACGCTGCGCATGCCTGAGGACACGACGCAAGAGGAGCTTGAGAGAGCGATTTGTGAAGCGAATGACGATTCCGCCGTCAACGGGATTCTGGTTCAGCTTCCCTTGCCCAAGCGTCTGGATGAGGACCGCGCGCTTTCGCTGATCCTGCCGCAAAAGGATGTGGACGGTTTCCATGATATCAACGCGGGAAGACTTTCGCGTGGTTTGGACTGTGTAGTGGCCTGTACGCCAAAGGGCGCGCTTCATATGCTCAAACGGGCCGGTATCCCTATTGCGGGAAAGGAGGCCGTCGTCGTTGGACGAAGCAACATTGTTGGAAAGCCGATGGCGCTGCTTTTGCTTAGGGAAAACGCGACCGTTACGGTCTGTCACAGCCGGACGGCAGACCTGGCCGCTCATACGCGCCGCGCGGATATCTTGGTCGCTGCTGTTGGAAAGCCTCGTTTTATCACGGCGGACATGGTCAAAGAGGGCGCTGTGGTGATTGATGTGGGTATCAATCGAGTGGATGGTAAGCTATGCGGCGATGTGGACTTTGAGCCGATCGCGCGTAAAGCGTCCTATATTACGCCGGTTCCCGGCGGCGTCGGCAAAATGACCATCGCGATGCTGATGGATAATACCGTCGCGGCGGCGGAGAAGGCGGCGCAAACGCTTTGAGAAGCATGACGCTTACCGTTTCGCAGCTCAACGAGTACGTGAGGCGTTCGCTGGCTTCTGATCCGATGCTCAGAGGCATCTGCCTGACGGGTGAAATCAGCAATTTCAAGTGCCATGCCTCAGGCCATTGGTATTTTACGCTCAAGGACGAGAAGGCGGCGATTAACTGCGCGATGTTTCGGCAGGCGGCCTACGGTGTTTCGTTCAGACCGGAGAACGGACAGCGCGTCCGTGTCTTTGGCAGCGTGGGATTGTATGTCAAAACCGGGTCCTATCAGTTTTATGCGGATGCCATGGAGCCGGACGGCATAGGGGAATTGTACCTGCGCTTTGAGGCGTTAAAGTGCAGGCTAGCGCAGGAAGGTCTTTTTGACGCGGCGCTGAAGAAGCCGCTTCCTCTTATGCCAAGAGGCATTGGGATTATCACCAGCAAGACTGGCGCGGTCGTTCACGATATCGCGCGGATTGCATGGAGGCGCTTTCCGGCCATGCCGCTATATCTCTGCCCTGTCAAGGTGCAGGGGGAAGGAGCGGCGGGCGAAATCGCCGCAGGGCTTCGTCTGATGGACAGGCTGCCCGAGGCCGAGGTTCTTATCGTGGGCCGCGGAGGCGGCAGCATGGAGGATTTATGGGCTTTTAACGAAGAGATGGTGGCACGTGCCATCGCAAGCTGTAAAACGCCCGTGATCAGCGCCGTTGGTCATGAAACGGACTTCACCATCGCGGACTTTGTGGCGGACGTCAGGGCGGCGACCCCCTCTGCGGCGGCGGAGCTGGCTGTGCCGGAGCGCGACGCGCTGCAAGCGAATGTCTCGCAGCTTGCGCTGGATGTCGAGCGCGTCTGTAGGCAGGCGTTGGAGCAAAAGTGGCTTGCCCTTCGCGCGGCGCAGGGTCATCTTGCCGCGGCTTCCCCCGCGCAGAAGCAGGAGCGGATGGCGGAAACACTACGGAATTTGACCGTAAGGATGGACGGGGCTTTTTTACAGGAGCTTTCCGATAAGCGCCACCGGCTGGAGCGGGCCTCGCTCCGTATGCGTTCCACCGGACCGATGGAAACCATGAGCCGTGGCTATGCCGTGGTTTTCAAGGACGGAAGGGCCGTTCGCGGAGTGGACGGGCTTTGCCCGGGCGATATGATCGACATTCGGATGACAGACGGACGCGCGCGGGCCACGGTTTCCAAGACTGAGAAAGGATGATGAGCGCGATGGCGGCAAGAAGTGCAAAGAAGGAGCTTACCTTTGAACAGGGGCTTGAACGTTTGGAGGGCATCGCCCAACAGATGGAACAAGGCCAGCTGCCGCTTGAGGAACTGTTAAAGCTCTATGAGGAAGGCGCAATGCTTTCCGAAAACCTGAGCAAAAAGCTGGACGCGGCAAAAGCGCACATGCAGGAGATACGCGTCGGTAAGGACGGTGTGCCGGAGATGGTTGAAACAGAGGTTGTGAGTCAGACGAGCATGCTAGATGGCATGGAAGAGGATTTGTGATGGAAAAGCAGAGAAAAATGGAAACCTATCGGGAGGCGGTCGAAGCGGCTCTTCACGCGTTTCCGTTGCTTACCCAAGAGGATGAGACACCTGTTACGGAGCCTGAAAAGACCTTTCCGGATGAAGGTATGCCCCCGCAGCCGCTTCGCAGCGCGATGCGTTATAGCCTGCTTCTTCCGGGAAAGCGTATCCGTCCGGTTTTGCTGCTGGCCGCGTATCATCTGATCAGGGACGATTTTGAAAGTGTACTTCCTTTTGCGTGCGCTTTGGAGATGATCCACACCTATTCCCTTATTCATGATGATCTGCCGGCCATGGATAACGATGCCCTTCGCAGAGGTAAACCGACAAATCATCGGGTATTCGGCGAGAACATGGCGATTTTGGCGGGCGACGGACTTTTGAACCTGGCCTATGAAACTATGCTGTCTTCAGCCTTTATGCAGACACATCCTTTTGAGGGGCTGCGCGCGGCGCGGGAGATCGCGGTTCGGGCCGGCGTCAGCGGTATGATCGCGGGCCAGACGCTGGACGTGAAGCTGGAAGGCCACGTTCCCACGCGGGAAAGCGTGCGCTACATTCATCTGCATAAGACGGCGGATCTGTTGACCGCGCCCATGACGGCGGGACTGATGCTCGTGGGCGCGAATGAAGAGCAGCTGGAAGCGGGACGCGCCTACGGACGCGGCTTGGGACTTGCGTTTCAGATTGAGGATGACCTCCTGGATTTGGAAGGCGATGTGAAGAAGCTAGGTAAGGAAACCGGCATGGACGCACAGAGGGGAAAGATGACGTGGCCAGCGGTATACGGCGTGGAACGATCCCATGAAGACGCGGAGAAGGCGGTTTCTTCGGCGATAGAGGCGATCGGCGCATTTGGGGAAAAAGCGGCGTTTTTGAGGGAAGTGGCCGCTCAAACGCTTGTGCGCAGCGCCTGAATGATGTATCATAAATGAAATGTCCGTAGGGGAGGTGAGAGCCGTTGCATAGCGTTTTGGAGGTCTTTGGTAATCATGTGCTCATCGCGGCTTTGATCGGCTGGTTTGTTGCGCAGGGGCTTAAGATACCCATCTATTTTCTTGTAGAGCACAAGTGGGATCTGCATCGCTTTTATGGGTCGGGCGGTATGCCGAGCTCCCATACCGCGATGGTCGTCTCTGCCGCGATCATGACGGGCGCGATCTCTGGCTTTGATTCCGCAGGCTTCGGAATCGCGGTGGTTCTGGCCTCAATCGTGATGTATGACGCGACCGGCGTCAGGCGAGAAACGGGCAAGCAGGCGACCGTTATCAATCAGATTCTTCAGGACGTCCTTATCAATGGCAAGCCGATCTCGGATGAGGAGCTGAAGGAGTTGGTTGGACACAAGCCCATCGAGGTTGCCGGGGGAGCGATGGTCGGGCTTGCGGTATCCGGCGTCTATATTTTGTTTCTCAATGGGATATTGAATTAGATGGGAGGGCTTTCTATGGATCATTTTATGGAAGAGGTTGTCGTACGCCGCAAAAGGGGACTAAATGATCTGATGTTTGTTTTGGCAAATATCCTCATGGTTATCACAGCCATTTTGGGGGTCATGTCGTTTCAAATGATGTTCATGCAGTTCAGCGTATACATCCTGATCGAAACGCTTATTTTTCTGGGCATTGCGGTGCTTCTCTTTTTGCGCAGGGACAGGCTTCGCACGGAATATGAGTATACCTTTACCAATGGCGATTTGGATTTTGCGCAGGTTTTTAACAACCAGAAGCGCAAGACGCTCGGCACCATGCGTGTGAAGAATGTCGAGGCCTTCGGCCCGGTTGATTCCAATGGCTTCCGCAAGCTCATCAATATGCCTGGACTTAAACGCCGCAACTGGTTCTTGAATCGCGACGCGAAGCTGTACTATTTTTATTATCAAAAAGAAAGCGCCAAGAATATTATTATTCTCGAACCCTCCGAAGAGCTGGTTGAGATGATTCGCAAATATCTGCCGCATGGCGCGTATCAGGAGTAAATCGGGACATGCAGGTATATTTGGATAACAGTGCCACAACAAGGCCATGTGAGGCTGCCATCGCGGCGGTCGAGGTCAGCATGCGGGTGGCGTATTATAATCCGTCGGCGCTTTATACGCCCGCTATGCATGCGGAGCAGGCCCTTGCGCGGGCACGAAGGGCGATCGCTGAAACCCTCCATGCCAATGAAAAGAACGTTTACTTTACTTCCGGCGGCACGGAAAGCGACAACCTTGCCATCTGGGGCTATCTTCAGGGGCAGCGCGAGGCAGGAGATGTGCTTTATACGGCGGCGGAGCACACGGCTGTAAAAAACGCGTGCCTCGAAGCAGAAGAACGGTTTGGCAGTCACGCGCGGGAAATCCCGCTGAAAAGGAACGGCAGCGTAGATCTCGATGCGCTTAGTGAGATGCTTGGGCCGAAAACGCAGCTGATCTGCGTTATGCAGGTGTGCAATGAGACAGGCGTAATCATGCCGCTTGAGGAAATATGCGTTCTTCGCGACCGATACGCACCCCAGACGGCGATCCATGTAGATGGCGTCCAGGGCTATCTGCGCGTACCGCTTTCATTTCAGAAGCTGAACGTCCAGTCCTATGCGATTAGCGGTCATAAGATTCAAGCGCCAAAGGGTGTTGGAGCATTGGTTGTGCGCGAGGGACACCGGATCAAGCCGCAGTTGGCGGGCGGCGGACAGCAGAACGGTATGCGAAGCGGTACGGAAAACACCTGCGGGATCGCGGGCCTTCTCGCCGCCGTTACGGCCTATCCGGCCGATGCCATGGAGCGTATGCGGGCCTTAAAGCGCCAGCTTGTGGACGAGCTTTTACGGGCGCTTCCCGAAACAACGGTGTTGGGGCTTGACGCTGATGATCCGATGAGCGCGGGACATATTCTGAATGTGGCATTCCCGCCGGTGCGCGCCGAGACGCTTCTGCATGCGCTTGAGGCGGATGGCATCTGTGTGGGTACAGGATCGGCGTGCTCCTCTAAGAAGGGAAAACGATCGAGCGTGCTTACCGCCATGAAGGCCGCTCCCTCGGTGATGGATGGGGCCATTCGGATAAGCCTCTGTCCGGACAATACCGAAGAGGAGATGCGCTACACGGCGGAAAAAGTGATTGAAAAGGTGGGCATGTTGCGGCGCTTTACGCGCCGTTAGGCTCAAAGGAGGAACTTTCTTGCGAGAGGTACTTCAGGTTCGATTTGGAGAAATCTTTTTAAAGGGGCTGAATCGTCCCCAATTTCTGCGGATGCTGGTCGGGCGAGTGAGAAACGCTGTGCAACCGATAAACGGACACGTGTGGCTAAACGATAGCCGCGTCTATGTCAGCGACGCAAGCGATATGGAGGAAGCCATCCGCCGCGTTACAAAGGTGTTTGGCGTACACAGCGTTTGCCGCGCGATCGAAATGGAGAAGGGTGATTTTGAGGCGATTTGCGCGAAGGCAACAGAGATGCTTAAGGAGCATAAAGGAAGCTTCAAGGTCAATGCGCGCCGTAGCGATAAGAGCTATCCGATGGACTCTCCGACCATCAATATGGAAATGGGTGCTTATATTCTCCAACACCGTCCCGATCTTCGGGTAGACGTTAAGCATCCTGACGTAGTGCTGTCGGTAGAAATTCGTGATATGGCCTATCTTTATACGCACCCCATTCCTGCGGTAGGCGGCATGCCCGTTGGCTCCAACGGCATGGCGACGCTGCTTCTTTCTGGTGGGATTGACAGCCCCGTCGCGGGGTGGATGATCGCCAAACGCGGTGTGAGCGTGAACGCGGTTCATTTCTATTCCTTTCCCTATACCAGTGAGCGGGCAAAGGAGAAGGTGCTTGATCTGGCACGGATTTTGAGCGAAAGCCTCTGCGGCGTCAGGGTGCATGTCGTGCCCTTTACTGATATCCAAATGCAGATCCATGAGAAATGCCATGAGGATTATACGACCATCATCATGCGTCGATACATGATGCGCATTGCCAATGCCATTGCCAGGAAGGAACATTCACAGGCCCTGATTACAGGCGAGAGCATCGGTCAGGTGGCAAGTCAGACCATGCACGCGCTGAGCTGTACCGATGCGGTGGCCGATATGCCGGTCTTCCGCCCACTGATTGGCTTTGATAAATCCGAGATTATCTCGATCGCGGAAAAGATCGGAACCTATGAAACCTCATCCCTTCCGTTTGAGGATTGCTGCACGGTATTCACACCGCGTCATCCGGCCACGCGCCCTAAGATGGAGATCATCCTGGAAGGCGAAAGCAAGCTTGACGGCGACGCGCTCATCGCCGCCGCTTTGGAGAATACGGAGATCTTTGAGCTCTGAGACCTAAGGCCACAGGGCCACAAACGCCGATAGTGCCGCTCCCGGAATGCCCAGATAGCCTGCGAAAAGCGCGCTAACCGGCCCCTGCGGTCCGGAAAGACCAAAGAGGCCCAACGCCAACGCGGACAAATAGCATAAAATCATTCCGCAGCAGGTACGTTCGATCACACGCATCATTCCTTTGCGCGGTGTGGAATGCATGCACAAAAACCAACTGAGACCGATGAATATGCCAAATAGCGCAATGATTGAAAGACGCTCTGCCATCAAGCTCAACTCCCTGATATATCCTATGCGGGGATGGAAAAAGGGAGAACCTCCAGTCATTGTGAAGAATTTATCAAAAAAGGGTTGCCACTGTTGTGGAAATGGGGTATAATGATCTGCGGGATAAATTTTGTCATGTGGGACGAAAAATGCCCCGATGGGAAGGTTAGCAATGCAGGATGCCTATTTCACTCTGATTGAACGGCTAGCGCCGGATCTGGCGCAGGAGATCGAACGGCGAGCGTTGGTGCTGGAACGCATCGGCGCGCTTCAGCCGGTGGGCAGACGACAGCTGGCCGCGCGGCTGAACCTGCCGGAGCGGGAAATCCGCACGGTTGCGACCTTACTGAAGGAGCATGGCTTGGTTTCGCTGGATGCGGCCGGTATGAGCTTGACGTCGGCGGCGTCGGACATACTGCCCATGGCCAGGCTGTTCAGCCGTGATTTGCGCGGGCTTACAAAGCTGGAAACGGCGTTGGCGTCATATCTGGAGGTTGATAAGGTCTGTGTGGTTGCGGGAAACGCGGATGAGGATTCGCATGTTCTACATGAAGTGGGCCGCAGCGCCGCAAACCGGCTGCGTGGCTTTCTGCAAAGCGGCTCTACACTGGCGGTTACCGGCGGTTCGACCATTCGTGAGGTCGCATTCTCTCTCTCTCAGAGCGCGGCAATGAATGTGATGGTCGTGCCGGCCAGGGGCGGCATTGGAAAGTCGCTGGAAATGCAGGCGAACACCTTGGCCTGTGAGATTGCCAAACGGTTGGGAGGACACCATCGCATGATGCATCTGCCAGATCACCTGGATGAGCAGGCGCTTCATGAGCTCCGCAAGCTCAGCGAGATCGACGAAACGCTTGCGTTGCTCGAACGCGCGGATGTTGTGCTGCACGGTATCGGGCGAGCGGACAAGATGGCGCAGGAACGCCAGCTTCCAGCCGCCACCGAAACGGAGATTCTGCGCAAAGGCGCCGTGGCCGAGGCCTATGGCTGCTATTTTGACAGGAAGGGCAAACTCGTGTATGCCGCCTCGACGGTTGCGCACAATTTGGGAGCGCTTAAGCCTCAATGCTCGCTGATCGCGGTAGCGGCAGGAGCGTTGAAGGCGGACGCGATTGTCGCTGTGATGCGAAATCGCCATCATGCCATGCTTGTAACCGATGAAGGCGCGGCTAAGGCCATTTTAGGCCAATAAATTTGCTTGCTGCCCTGAGGGGTTTGCAATAATATAAGATAGCGAACGACGCAAGGAGTGTGTACCATGGCAAAAAAGACAGTTGACGACATCCAGGTGTCCGGAAAGAAGGTTCTTGTACGTTGCGATTTCAACGTGCCCATGAAGGACGGCAAGATCACCAACGATAAGCGTATCGTGGCAGCCCTGCCCACTATCAAAAAGCTGATCGCCAAGGGCGGCAGGGTTATCCTGTGCAGCCATTTGGGCAAGCCCAAGAATGGTCCCGAGGAGAAGTTTTCGCTTGCGCCGGTGGCTGAGCGCTTGAGCGAGTATCTGGGAAAGACTGTCGTCTTTGCCAATGACGATACTGTGGTCGGTGACAACGCTAGGGCCGCCGTTGCCGCCATGAAGGACGGAGACGTTGTCCTTTTGCAGAATACCCGTTTCCGCAAGGAAGAAACCAAGAACATCGAGGATTTTTCCAAGGAGCTCGCTTCTCTGGCGGACTGCTACGTGGACGACGCCTTTGGCTCCTGCCATCGTGCGCATTGCTCCACCGAGGGTGTGACCAAGTTCCTTTCTCCCAACGTGGCTGGCTATCTTATTGGCAAGGAGCTTGACGTGATGGGCAAGGCGCTTGAGAACGCGGATCGCCCCTTTGTGGCGGTGCTGGGCGGCGCGAAGATTCAGGACAAGCTCAACGTAATCAACAACCTGCTTGAAAAGGTGGACACGCTCATTATCGGCGGCGGCATGGCTTTTACCTTCCTCAAGGCGAAGGGCTATGAGATTGGCAACTCCATGCTGGATGAAACCAAGATTGACTATTGCAAGGAAATGATGGCGAAAGCGGCTGAGAAGGGCGTCAAGCTGCTGTTGCCTGTGGATACCATGTGCATCAAGGCTTTCCCCGATCCGATCGACGCGCCTGTGGAGGCGATCGCCGTCGACGCGGACAAGATTCCTGCCGACATGGAGGGCTGCGACATCGGTCCCAAGTCTCGCGAACTGTTCGCCGAGGCTGTCAAGGGCGCTAAGACGGTGGTATGGAACGGCCCCATGGGCGTGTTTGAGAACCCCACGCTCGCGGCCGGCACGCTGGCCGTCGCGCAGGCGATGGCTGACAGCGATGCCGTGACCATCATCGGCGGCGGCGATTCTGCCGCAGCTGTCGAGCAGATGGGCCTCGGCGATAAGATGACCCATATCTCCACCGGCGGCGGCGCATCGTTGGAGTACCTCGAGGGCAAAGTGCTGCCTGGCGTGGCCGCTCTGGACGACAAGTAAGCTCTATGGCTGCGCAGGCTGCTGAGGCGGTCTGCGCAGCTTTGCGAAACGAAAAGCAAACCCCAAAAGCGATATGTATGTGCCAGATTCGAAATGTGAATGAAAGAGGTACAATGTGATGCGTAAGCCTATTATTGCCGGAAATTGGAAAATGAATAAGACCTCTGAGGAGGCGCGCGAGCTTGTAAGCGCGCTTGTGGAAAGTGTCAAGAATGCGGATTGTGACGTCGTTGTCTGCGTGCCCGCCACGGATTTTGCCGCTGTGAAGGAAGCCGCGAACGGCTCCAACATCCATCTGGGCGCGCAGAATGTCCACTTCGCGGCCAGCGGAGCCTACACCGGCGAATTGAGCGCCGCGATGCTCAAGGCCAGCGGCGTGGAGTATGTGGTCATCGGCCATAGCGAGCGTCGTCAGTATTTCGGTGAGACCGACAAGACGGTTAATCTGCGTGTGAGGGCTGCCGTCGCGGCTGGCTTGACTCCCATCATATGCGTAGGGGAGCTCAAGGACGAACGTGAGAGCGGCTACACAGATATAATCGTCGAATATCAGACGCTTATGGCGCTGCATGGCCTTTCCAATGAAGAGATAAAGACCAGCGTCATTGCTTATGAGCCTGTTTGGGCCATTGGCACCGGCCTTACCGCTACCGATGAGCAGGCCAACGAGACCATCGGCGTGATCCGCAAGGCTGTCGAGCGCAAGTATGGTAAAGAGGTGGCCGACGCCGTACGCATCCAATACGGTGGAAGCATGAACCCCAAGAATGTTAAGGGTCTGATGGCCCAGCCAGAGATCGACGGTGGCCTGATTGGCGGCGCGTCCCTGAAGGCGCCTGATTTCACGCAGGTTGTGTTGTACAACAAGTAAAAAAGGAGCATTTGACAATATGGATAAGACCATGACGGCGCTTATCATCATGGATGGCTTTGGTATCAATCCCGCCCATGAGGGAAATGCCATTTATCAGCAGGGAACGCCAAAGCTCGATGCGCTGATGGCAAAGTACCCTCACACCCAGATCGGCGCGAGTGGCATGGATGTAGGCCTGCCGGACGGCCAGATGGGCAACAGCGAAGTAGGTCATCTCAACATTGGTGCCGGGCGTATTGTCTATCAGGAGCTGACCCGTATTACAAAGGACATTCAGGATGGCGTGTTCTTTGAAAAGAAGCCGCTCATTCATGCTATGGATACCGCCAAGGAAACCGGCAAGGCTGTCCATCTGATGGGCCTTGTGAGTGATGGTGGCGTACATAGCCATAACAGTCATCTATATGCGCTGCTTGAAATGTGCAAGCGGCGCGATGTGAAGGATGTATATGTGCATTGCTTCCTGGATGGCCGTGATGTCCCTCCAACCAGTGGTATTGATTATGTAAAGGAACTCCAGCAAAAGCTGGATGAAATAGGCGTGGGAAAGATCGCGACCGTAATGGGCCGTTACTGGGCCATGGATCGCGACAACCTCTGGGATCGTGTGCAGAAGGCCTACGACGCGATGGTGTTGGGTAGGGGCCAGTCAACCGCAGCCAGCGGCGCCCAGGCCGTTGAGCAGAGCTATGCCGAAGAGGTTACCGACGAGTTTGTCAAGCCTACGGTCATTCTGGAAAACGGTAGTCCAGTTGCTACTATCGATGAAGGGGACAGCGTGATCTTCTTCAACTTCCGTCCTGATCGCGCTCGGCAGCTTACCCGCACATTTATCCAGCCGGATTTCGACGGCTTTGTTCGTGGCAAGGGATATTTCCATGTCAATTTCGTCAGCATGACGCAGTATGACGAGACGTTCACCGGGCTTGAGATTGTTAATCCGCCTGAGACGCTGGAAAACACGATGGGCGAATACCTCTCCAAGCTTGGCAAGACTCAGCTGCGCATTGCCGAGACACAGAAATACGCCCATGTTACGTTCTTCTTCAATGGCGGCGTGGAGAAGGCGAACGAGGGCGAAGATCGTGTACTGATCCCGTCCTCCAAGGTGGCAACCTTTGATATGAAGCCGGAGATGTCGGCGTATGAGATCACTGAAAAGGCGATTGAGCTCATCAACGAAAAGAAATACGATGTGATGATTCTCAACTTCGCCAATTGCGACATGGTTGGACACACCGGTGTGATGGAAGCCGCGATGAAGGCCGTCGCTGCCGTGGATGACTGTGTGGATCAGGTTGTTGAAGCTATTCTTAAGAATGGCGGCCGTGTTTTCGTTACGGCTGATCACGGCAACGCTGATCAGATGATTGATCCCGAGACGGGCGAACCCTTCACGGCGCATACCACCAACCCCGTTCCTTTCATTGCCGTGGGCGAGGAAATGGTGGGCAAAAAGCTTCGCGAAGGCGGAAGACTCGCGGATATAGCTCCGACGATGCTTACCAGCATGGGCATCCCCGTTCCGGCTGAAATGACGGGCAAGACGCTGATTGCCGGGTGAGATGAAAATGGTGAGAGCCGAAGGGACGGAAAACGTCCTTTCGGCTCTCTTTCGTATCTTTATGGAGTCGCCATAGGAATGACCGTATCCTGCATGACTTCCTCCACAAGCGTATAACAGCGCTCCATGACATCCTTTTGTGTTGAGGTTACGTAATCAGGATAATGGATACCGTCATTGATCAGCGTCCGATACCTCATAGTGCCCTCGATTCTGTCCCGCCATGAATAGATCGGTGTGTAGCTCAGATGATCGAAAGCAACACATTCGGTCGCGGGATCATAAACCACTTCGGCGTTGAGCAGGATGCTTGCAAGACTGGAGCGTTTCTCACGCTCATAAGTGAAGAGATTGCCCAGCGAGTAAGCGCAAAGAACGGGATGATATTTTCCATCTCCACGATTTGATGTCAGAATATCAACGGTTTGAAGCGCGCCCGAATGGGTGCCGAGGATGATATCGGCTCCGGCATCCGCTATACCTTGCGCCAGTTCCATTTGTGCCTTGGTGGGGGCAGTTGCGCCTATCTTGCCCCAGCAAAGAGAGACCACTACAACCTGCGCACCCGCCGCGCGTGCCGCTTCAATCTCTGAAGAGATAACGGTAAGCTCGGCAGCGGAAAACGCAAACGCACGCTCTTCCTCCGTCGTCTTTTTCTTTCCAGAAGAGCTGATGTCCGTTTGAAAGCTCAATAGGGCCACCTTTACACCATTGAGGTCAAGGAATACGCCCTGATCGTGCTCGCTCCTGCTGGTATACGCGCCATAGGGCGTAATCTGGGAAGCCTGAATGCTTTGTTTTGTTGAGGACAGGCCGTCAATCCCCGCATCCAGCACATTCAGATGTCCCAGGCAAAGAGCGTTGATTCCGGCGTTTCGTATGGGGGAAAGCGCCTCTTGGGGAAGATTGCTGTCGGTAAGCTTCGCATCGGGAATGATACTGTTTTCAAGCGTGGCAAGGCTTAAATCCGCATTCATGCGACCAGCCAAGTTGTCAAAAAGAAGCTCAAAGCAATAACCATCTTCATTCGTCAGCGCCTTTTGAACCGTTGAATTGATCTTGATGCTTCCCGCCGCGCACAGGCTAAAACTGCGCGTCGGTTCAGGAGTCGCGGGTGCGGGCGTAGCGGCAGCGACAGAGGAAAAAGATGTGGGCGGAACCGGAACGGGTGTTTCGACGGAATGCCCCGATATGACGGAGGAGGTAAGTTTGGAGAGCGAGGAGTCAATCGCAACCGCGAGTTCAGCGGCGTTTGTCCGAACATCTGCGTCTCCCATCAGCTTGGGCAAAAGGGAGAAAAAACCTATCAGAACCAACGTCGTCAATATCAGCATTACAATCGTACCCAAGGATACGACGTGCTTTCTCCTTTTTCGCATCTCCAATCCTCCTTTCCAATAAAGCTGCTATTTGATTGCTTATACCATGATATCATAACAAAAACCGATATGCAAGGAAAGAGGAGGTTGAAGAAAAAACCTCCCTTTTGTTCATCTGCCGACAGCGTTTTCTGCTACGGCATGTTCACTCGGCTCAGCTTTTTCTATCTAACCGATTTCATTTTATCACGAAAAAAGAAAATTTGCGTTTTAGAGCCGGAAAACCGTTGACACAGAAGGGGGAAAATGCTATAATTTTATCTCGTCAGCGGGTCACCTGTGGATTAACCCATGCGACGAGCGAGGTATGCGCCTGTAGCTCAGCTGGATAGAGCAACGGCCTTCTAAGCCGTGGGTCGGGGGTTCGAATCCCTTCAGGCGCGCCAGACATGGTGGGTATAGTTCAGTGGTAGAGCGCCAGATTGTGGCTCTGGAAGTCGTGGGTTCGAGCCCCACTACTCACCCCATTTTCCCCTCATTGGGGTATCGCCAAGCGGTAAGGCACGGGACTTTGACTCCCGCATGCGTAGGTTCGAATCCTGCTACCCCAGCCAGATATCACCGCAAGGTCGATACAGGAACCGTCATCAAGGTCTGATGGCGGTTTTTGAATACCACAAAAAAGAAGACTCATTATTTTTCGATCCTATCTTCAAAAAGATTGACGCAATATAGAAAATAGGATAAGATAAATAGGCCAAAATTCTATGTAGGTTCATAAGATGGCCTCCGATGAAAAAGCGGATGCGTCTTTGCTTTGTAGGGCCGAAAGAATGGACACATTGCTGAATACCATTGTGTGGGGGCACCTTGGAGAAACTGTTGGCAAGTGTTTTGGATGGATAAAGCGGTTTCGGGGGAATATCACTGAACATCGCTTATAAAAAATAATTTATGCAAGGGGGAAACCAACGATGAATTTCGAGAACAAGATCTGGCTGGGTACGGGCGACGATAACACGCCTGTGTTCCTTTTGCCGCAGATGGCAAATCGTCACGGACTTATTGCCGGTGCGACGGGCACGGGAAAAACCGTTTCTCTCAAGGTCATGGCCGAGGGATTTTCGGAGCTTGGCGTTCCAGTATTCTTGGGAGATATTAAGGGCGATTTAAGCGGTATGGTCAAGCCGGGGGAGCAGGATGATAAAATCACCGAACGTCTGATGAAAACAGGCGTGACGGAATTTAAGCATGAGAGCTTTCCGACGGTTTTTTGGGATGTTTATGGCGAGCAGGGACATCCCATTCGCGCGACCGTAAGTGAAATGGGCCCTCTTCTCTTGTCGCGTATGCTCAATCTGAATGAAACGCAGGCGGGCGTGCTCAGCATCCTCTTCAGGGTCGCTGATGATGAGGGTATGTTGCTTGTGGATATCAAGGATATCAAGGCGATGCTGGCATACGTAGGAGAAAATGCCAGCAAGTATACGCTCAACTATGGAAATGTCAGCAAGGCAAGCATCGGGGCGATTCAACGTGCAATTGCTGTTTTGGAGGATCAGGGAGGCGACAAGTTTTTCGGTGAGCCCGCGCTTAACATCGGCGACTGGATGCAGGTCGATGAGGATGGACGTGGGTATATCAACATCCTGGCCTGCGACAAACTGTTCCTTAGCCCGCTGATGTACTCCACCTTCCTGCTCTGGATGCTCAGTGAGCTGTATGAGGCGCTACCCGAGCAGGGCGATATGGAGAAACCGCGCATGGTGTTCTTCTTTGACGAAGCGCATCTCCTGTTCGATGACTGCAGCAAGCAGCTGATGGACAAGATCGAACAGGTGGTTCGCCTGATCCGCAGTAAGGGTGTTGGCGTGTATTTTATCACGCAAAATCCGGCGGATATTCCGATGAACATCTTGGGACAGCTTGGCAACCGCGTTCAGCATGCGCTTCGGGCATACACGCCGTTGGATCAGAAGGCGGTCAAGGTTGCGGCACAGACCTTCCGAACCAATCCCTCGTTCAGTACAGAAGAGGCCATTACGGAGCTCAAAACCGGCGAGGCGCTTGTGTCGTTTTTGGATGAAAACGGCGCTCCCAGCGTTGTAACCCGTACGACTATCCTTCCTCCGCAGAGCTATATGGGCGCAATCAGCGAGAATTTGCGTAAAACCTTTATTGAAACCAGCCCCTTCTATGGCGTTTATGAGCAGGAGATTGATCGCGAGAGCGCCTATGAATACCTTGTCGGCCGCCTGACGGAAACGCAAAAAGCGCCGTCTGAGCCGGTACGCACCGCGCCCGTTGTAGATACGCAGCGTCCGGCCGTGTCCCAAACGCCTGTGCAGCAGGCCGTTCCCGCGCAGCCTGTGGCGCCAGCACAGGGCTTTATGGTATTTGATCCCGCTACGGGTACCTATACAAGTAAGCAGCTGGAAACGATGCCTGTGGCCGAGGCTCCTCAGCCCGTCCAAACAGCGGCCGTTGTGCCCGCTCAGCCGCAAACCATACAACAGAACGTGCTTGTTCTTGATCCAACCACGGGCAAATATGTGCAAAAGCTGATGACTATGGCGCTTGATCCCGCAAGCGGTCAGTATGTGCCCGTCCAGACCGAAGCGGATATGAAAGCCGCGAAGGAAGCGGCCGCCGCGCAGGCGAAGGCGGAAAAGGAGGCTGCCAAGGCCGAAAAGGAGCGTATTGCCGAGGAACGCCGTCAGCGTGCGGACGAGCTGCGTGAAGAGCGGGCCGAACGCGCCCGCGTCAATGACAGCGTGCTGGGAAGAATTAAGAATACCGCGATCTCGACTGCGACGCGTACCCTTACCAATGAGCTGACCCGCGGACTCCTGGGAACGCTTACGGGTAAGAAAAAGTAAGGAGAAAGCAGGGCCGCCCATAGCATTTGTGGTGGCCCTGTTTTTTTGAAGGATGGCTTTGAATGAAAAGAATGGTTTCTCTGGTGTTGGCGCTCTTATTGACCAGCTCGTGCGGTTTGGCATCGGGCGGCACAGGGGTTCAGTTGGACGAAAAGGGCTTTTTGAGTTCGGGCAGTCAGGAAACGGAGTATATCTATCAGGATGTCGAAAACGGTATATGGCAGTATGCAACCCGTTCATTGTCCATCAAAATCACAAGGCGGCAAGATGAGACGCCGCTGGTTTGGTATGAGGCGGAAATTTGGGCAAGCGAAGCCTCTCCGCTGCAAACCTGTTTGTCAGAGGGCAGCAAGCCGGGAAGAAAATTGGTCAATCCCCTGCGTTTTGCTAGAGAACACAGTCTGATGCTCGCCATCACCGACGATTTTTCCGGCTATCGGATTCAGAATAATCAAACTGTCGGAATCATTGTCAAGGGAGAGATGATCTTGGAAAATAAAACAAGAAAAAGTAGCAACACACGAAGCTGACCCAATTTAGATACGCTTGCCGTTTATCAGGATGGAAGCATGAAAGCCTATGTGTCGGACGCATATAGCGCTGAGGAATATATCGACGCTGGCGCGACAAATGTATTTGCTTTTGGTCCAATGCTTCTTTCGGATGGAGAGCTTACATCCTATGTTCTGGATGAAAGCTATTATCCCTATTCTGAGCCGCGTATGGCGATCGTAATGATTGAACCTTATCATTATATAATTCTGGCTGTGGGGGCCGCACGGATAGCAGTCTTGGAGCGTGGCTTCCGTGGTTAGCAAAAAGGATGAGGGAGCTTGGCGTTCAGGAGGCTTTGAATTTGGACGGCGGCGGTACAGCAGCGTTGATTTTTATGGGAGAAGTGTTGAACCGCTCGTCAAAGAATATGCGAAGCGTCAATAGCTTGATCAGCTTCGGACAGTCGGATCAGGTTCCTAAATAATATGGAGGCCATTCACACCCTTTTTTCGCGAGATACATAAGATGACGCAGGAGGGGATGAAATGGCGAACGGTTATGATCCAAAAAAGGCTGTCGCCTATGCACATCAATGGGCATTATCGCGCAATCCTGCTTATCTGGATTTTCATTTGCTTGGCGGAGATTGTACCAACTTCGTCTCGCAATGCCTTTACGCGGGCTGCAAAGCCATGAACTTCACGCCTGTCTACGGGTGGTACTATCGGAGCGCAAGTGACCGAACTTCCTCGTGGGTCGGCGTTGAATATCTCTATCGTTTTTTGACGTCAAATAAAGGGAACGGCCCTTATGCGGAACGGGTCGAATGGACAAACGCGGAGGTTGGGGATGTCGTGCATCTCGCGCTTTCAGGGGCTCCATTCACACACGCGGCTCTTATTGTCGCGATTGAAAATAACGAAATCTATGTGGCCGCGCATACGAATGATGCATGGCGTCGTCCGCTGTCATCCTATGGTCAGCCGGTTCGCAGATTTCTGCATATTTTAGGAGCAAAGAATGAATGAAGTTTTTATGAAACAAGAGCCTTTGGCAGATGGATATCCTCCCGCCTTACCTTTCTCCAATCAAAAAACGGAATAAGCTCCTCAAGAGACATGGGCTTTGGGTCTTCAAGAATTCCGGCGCAAAAAGCGAGTATGCCCAACAACTGGCATGCGGTATAGCGCATAGATAACGATGAAAGATCCAGGTCGTTTTCTCGCTTTGCAAGTCTCCGTCCATATTCGTCCGTCAGAAGGGGAATGTGAATGTATTCGGGGATCGGATAGCCAAGGCAGCGAAGGAGGTAGATCTGACGCGGGGTCGCGGAGAGAATGTCCCTTCCACGAACAACCTGATTCACACCGGACAGGGCGTCGTCCACAACAACCGCAAGCTGATAACCAAACAGGCCATCGGAGCGGCGCAGGATAAAATCTCCGCAGTCGTGCGCCAGGTTTTCCCTTTGCACACCGTAAAGGCCGTCTGTAAACACAATTTCCTCATCCGGCACCCGAAGCCGCATCGCCGGTCGACGGGTTTGCGAAAGCCGTTGGATCTCCTCCGGCGTTAAATGCGCGCAGGTACCCAAATAAATATATTGCGTATCTCCGAGATTCGGCGCGACGCTGGCGTGCAGCTGACTGCGGGTACAGAAGCACGGATAGACAAGCCCCCGCGTGGTAAGGCGGGCCAGATGCGCTTGATAAATGGGAGTACGCGCGCTTTGAAAAAGCGGAGGTTCATCCCATCGAAAGCCAAGCCAAAGCAAATCTTCGATGATTTGATCACAAAACCGTTTGGGGCAGCGAGGAGTATCCAAATCCTCAATTCGCAGAAGAAAACGTCCGCCCGCCTTTCGAACGGACAGATAGGAAAGGAGCGCGCAGAGCAGATTGCCTAAATGCATCCGTCCGCTGGGCGTAGGGGCAAAACGACCGATAACCGGCTGTGGCATATCTCCTCCTGGATGTATATGAGAATACAAAAAGCTTACCATATGGCTATGGATGATGTCAATCGTGCCTCCGTATATTCGGCAAGTTGATTGTTGAGTTACAATAGAACGGTAACATTAAGGATAGAAAAACAGAGAGTCAAG
>CAYQCL010000031.1:0-14650 GCA_964416065.1 uncultured Oscillospiraceae bacterium
CTGGTGTCACTATTCTACACCTTGACGGAGGTTTACACAATCTTTGGGATAGTCTTAATTACAAACTCATTATACGCGATCATTTCTCAATTTCAAGTGCAAACAGACATTTCATTACAACTTCGTACATGAAAAATGTCACAACTCATACGCCGCGACACAGGGCCTAAAAAAGTTCAGGGTGCAGGGAGATCCCCCTGCACCCATGGCTTCCGTGCCCTAAAGGGACAATCATGCCATCGGAAGCTCAAGGAATTCCGCCATCACGCGGGTCAGACGCTCGGCCTCCGCGCGGGTCGGCATCTCGCAGAATACACGCAGCCTCGGCTCCGTACCGCTGAAGCGAGCGATGATCCATCCGTTTTCAAAGATCACCTTGCATCCATCCATATAATTGGTGCCTACCACCGGTACGGGGAAGGCGGGCAGCTTTTTGTCGATCATGAGCAGCTTTTGCAGCTTCTCCTTGATCTCCTGATCAAAGGGCCAGTCGTGCTCCGCCATGTAGGTGGTGCCGAATTCAGCGTAGATTTCCTTCATGAGCTCGCTCATTTTCTTTCCGCTTACGCTGAGCATCTCCACCAACAGCGTGCCCGCATAGATGCCATCCTTGCCGTTGATATGGCCGCGCACGGTAAGACCGCCGCTGCTCTCGCCGCCGATCACCGCGTTATGCTTCTGCATGGCGGAGGAAATGTGCTTAAAGCCGACCGGCACCTCGTAGCAGGTCTCGCCGAACGCCTCTGCGACGCGATCCAGCAGATGCGTCGTGGCGATGTTGCGAACCGCCGGCCCGTGCCATTGCTTATACTTAAGCAGGTAATAGTACAGCAGCACCAAAATCTGATTGGGATGAACAAACTGACCTTGGTCATCAATAATGCCCAGTCTGTCCGCGTCACCGTCGGTCGCGATACCGATGTCCGCATGCTGCTCAAGCACCGCTGCCTGCAAGGCGCCAAGCGTATCGGAATTAGGCGCGGGGAGACGGCCGCCAAAAAGCGTGTCGTGGCGCTCGTGGATGACGCTCACATCGCAACGCGCGGTCAGAAGAATGGTTTGAAGCGAGGTGCGGCTGACGCCGTACATCGGATCCAGCACGATCCGAAGGTTGCGACTGCGGATCGCATCCATATTCACGCCACGGATAATCGCGTCTAGATATTGGTTCTGCGGATTGATCTCCTGCACGAGGCCAGCCTCAATCGCCTTTCTGTAAGGAACGGCCATGATCTCCTCGGCCTTGACCCGATTTGCCGCCGCTCCCAGCTCATTGGTAATCGATTCCTCGGCATCACGACCACCCTTGGTAAAGAGCTTGATGCCGTTATAGAGAGCGGGGTTATGGCTGGCGGTTACGGCCATGCCATAGGCCAGCCCATAATATTGCACGGTAAACATAATCAGCGGCGTAGGCGCTTCACGATTGATCAGAAGCACATGGATTCCCTCGCCCGCCATGACCTCGGCGGCCCACTCAGCTGCCTCGCGGCTCAGGAAGCGCCTATCATAGCCAATACAGAAGCTCTTGTCCTGCACGTCCTCAGCCTTAATGCGCAGAGCCACCGCCCGCATCAGCTTCTGGACATTCTCCTTCGTAAACTCGTCGCCAATGATCGCGCGCCATCCGCCGGTACCAAATGAAATCATCGGAAGATCCCTCCATATCCGTTAGTATTCATTAATCTTACTGCTTCTTATTGTAACACATTTATTTCCTGATTGGAAGGAGTTACTCCATTGTGACATTGACCTGGTCTCTCCACTTTCAAAGCAGGGTACCTGCTCCACGGGTCTTCCATCCACTGTCAGACTTTTAACGCCCTTCTGTACATGGTCAGGATTGACCACATCGATATGATAGGTCGCGCTGCGCCACTTGCGCACCGCCTTGAAGCCGTCCCAGCTAGCGGGGATACAGGGATCGATGGTCAGGCTGTCCATTTCGGGACGGATACCGAGAATATAACGCGTCGCCGCGTAGTAGCTCCATCTGGCGGAGCCCGTCATGAAGGGATGGCGCGCACGGCCATGGGCCGTATGATCGGCTCCCATGATGAACTGGCAGTAGCTATACGGCTCGGCCTGTCGAATCTCCATGATATCGTTCTGACGTTCAGGAAGAAGGGCCATATAATGCTTCATCGCGCGATCGCCTCTGCCCAGCATACACTCGGCCACCCAGGACCAGGGATTGGGATGGCTGAATGCCGCGCCATTTTCCTTGATTCCGGGGTAGACGCGGGTTACGAAGCCCACGCCGTTATCCGGTGTTCGGAAGCTGGGAGCGTTTAGCATCAGGCCATAGGGCGTAAAGAGGTAGCTCTCCACCGCATCCATGCAGCTCAGCCCCTGCTCCCGTGTGGCCGTGCCGCTGATAACCGCCCATGTATTGCTTTCCAGATGGACCTTGCCCTCGGACGCGGTATGGGAGCCAATCGGACGGTTATCCCCTGTGATGCCGCGCAGGAACCATTCGCCGCCCCACAGCACCTTCCCACATATCTCCTTCATCTCGGCCGCCTGCTTCAGGTAACGCCGCGCATCGTCCTCATGACCAAGGCAGCGGGCCATATCCACAAAATGCTCCACCGCCCAGATTCAGGCATTCGTTCCAATCGGCGCGCAGACCCTTGCATACGCCGTTTGGCCCCACCTGAGAAAAGCTGAAATCAAGGATGGCGCACATATGACGATAAACGGTGTCCTCACCCTTATCTGCGTAGGGAATCACCTTCTCAAGGAAGTCGCGCTCCCCCGTCTCCCGTACATACTCGGCAATCGCAGGAATCAGCCAAAGCGCGTTGTCGGCGCAGGTGTCCTTAAGTCCGTGAATCATGCTGCCCTTGTCCGGCGTAGGCACAAAGGTGGTGAATTGAAGCTCTGCTTCCGCTCCGGCTCAAACCACGCGGGATTAAACAGGTGCAGACCATAGCCCATTTTGACCTGACCATGCAAAAGCTGCTCGATGCGCGTGCGGCACATCACAGGAGCCGCGTGTGGGATGCACATCGCGTCCTGCGCGGTATCGCGATAGCCCAGACCGGTCCATCCACCAACCTCGATAAAAGAGGCGAAACGGCTGAAGCTGACGTTGACCTGGCTCTGATAAAGGTTCCACAGGTTCAGGCTGCGATTCATGTCAATCTCGGGCGTCTCGACCTGAAGGCGGCACAGCTTCTGATCCCAATAACCGCGCAGAGCGATAAACGCGCTATCGGTATAGGTGTCCGCATACTTTTCGCGTGCCGCGCGGGCTGCCTTCGCGTCGCCGGTACCCAGCAGGAAGCGCGCGCGGATCTCCTGCCCCGGCTTAAGCACATAGCGCTTTTGCAGCGCCCCGCAATGATTGTTGCCATCCTCAAAGCTGCCGCTCATCTCGCCCTTCACAACGGCGATGGGATTGCTTTCAGTGCGCCAGGGGCCGATGAAGCTGTCCCGAAGACAATCAAAGCCGTCCGGTTGAAAGCTCGAGGTGAAGAATTCATAGCTGTTTTCCTCATAATGCAGCTCGTATTCCACCGCGCCGTCCACAAAGTGGGATCCGGTGGCATACAAGCTCATTTGGAAGTTCTGATTGTCCATATCAATATGATGGAAGCTGAATTCACAATAGCCATAAAGGCTGATTTTGCGCTCACGCTCAGAAGCGTTTTTCAGGCGAATCTCCCATACCTCCACATCATCGTCCAGAGGAATGAAGATCGTCTGAGCGGCCTCGATGCCGTCCGCCTCACAATGATAAGTCGAATAGCCAAAGCATGGCGACATTCATACTTTGCGCTGTCGAGAGGACGGCCTACGGGCTGGCAGCTGATCGACCAATATTTTCCGTTCTCTTCATCCCGAACATATACATAGTGACCCTGACGATCCAGCGGCACGCCGTTGGGACGAAAGCGCGTAACGCGATGATACTGTGGGCTCTGGTTCCAAAGGTAACCGCCAGCAGTCTGATTCATAACCGCGCCCAACCGCTTCTGACCAAGCTAATTGGTAAATCTGAAGGGAACGTCGACACGATCGATCACATATTCCCGCTGCTCGTCGTCAAAATAACCATATCTCATGAAGAACACCTCCGAACTGCAATTTTGCGTTCATAGCATAACATTCCATTTTCAAAACTGAAATGAACCCTTATGTAATTTTTTGTACCGAATTGGGAAAATACATGTTTCTCCACATGCTTGCGAATTACGGACATTTCTGCTATGCTATGCGGTGAAAAGATAAAAGGATTTATTGGAGGAAGCTATGCGGCTGCAAAAATACCTGGCTCAGTGCGGCGTCGCCTCCCGCAGGGCGGCCGAAAAACTGATCGCGGATGGGCATATCAGCGTGGATGGAGCCGTTGTCACGGAAATGGGCGTCCAAGTGGAGATTGGACAGGACATTCGAGTGGACGGAAGGCTGATTACGCCGGAACCGGAAAAGCGTTATATCATGTATCATAAACCCGTCGGAGAGATAACGACAGTCAGTGACCCCGAGGGTCGCGCGACTGTTCTGGACAAGTTTCAGGATCTTCCCGTCCGTCTTTATCCTGTTGGACGCCTGGATTATGACAGCGAGGGTCTTCTCCTTCTCACCAATGACGGTGATCTGACCGAACGCATGCTGCATCCCTCCTGCGAGGTCGAAAAGGTCTATCTGGCACGTGTGAGCAATCAGGTCACGCCAGAGGAGGCGCGCAGACTGGAGATGGGCGTGATGGTGGACGGGCGCAGAACGGCCCGCGCCAGGGTCAAGCTTTTGGGCGTCAATCCCCTTTATACCGACATGCTTGTAACCATCCACGAGGGTCGCAACCGCCAGGTAAGAAAGATGGTCGAGCAAATCGGACATCAAGTAGTGCTTCTGCGGCGCATTCGGTTCGGCCCGCTGAGGCTGGGCGATCTTCCGCGCGGCATGTGGCGCGATTTGACCGAGGAAGAGCTGCAGCAGTTAAAGCGGCTATAAGGCGCGCTTGGAATTTTTTACTAATTATACGGAGGGATGATAGCATGGCAGCAAAGAAAAAGGGACTTCTGGACGGTGTATTGGAAACGCTGGGCGACGTAGGCGGAGAGGTGCTGGGCGACACGCTCAAAAGCCTCACATTCCAAAAGGACGAAAGCGGCCTGGGTGGCGTCATTGGCGATGTGCTGGGGGCCGTTTCCGGCAAGAAAAACGAAAGCGTTCTTGAAAGCGTGATCGGCAGCATTACCGGTGTCTCTGAGAATTCCAAAAGCGATTCGCTACTTGGTACCGTTATCGGCGGCGTCATTGAAAATAAGGATGAAATCATTCAGGGGCTGGATACCATAATCAAGAGCACGGGCAAAAAGAAAACGTCTACGAAAAAGAGCACGTCAACCGCAAAGAAAACCACGTCCACGAAGAAGAAATCCTCTTCCTCCACGAAGGAATCCTCTTCCTCCAAGGTGGCCTCTTCCACCGCAAAGAAGTCTTCCTCCTCCAAGGCGGCTTCTTCCACCACGAAGAAGTCCTCTTCTTCCAAGGCGGCCTCTTCCGCCACGAAGAAGTCTTCCTCCTCCAAGGCGGCTTCTTCCACCACAAAGAAGTCTTCCTCCTCCAAGGCAGCTTCCACGGCAAAGAAAACCTCAACAAAGAAAAAGAGCAATCCATGAGGGATCACGAAATGAGCGTATATGATCATTGGCAGACCCAAAAGGAAGCGCTGCGGCGCTCCCTTGAGGCACAGCATGATATGGCGGGAGTGGTTTATCAGGTTCGTCACGCGCTTTTACAAGCGGAGCAAAACGCGTTGGCTGAGCTTAACGACGATGTTCTTCGCCAGCAGGCAGGGGTTCTCATGAGCTGCGTCAAAACAGCCGTCGGGCTTCTGGATACGCAGATTGCCTTTCAGGTCTGGGTGCCGCAGCACGCAAAAGAACAGACAAGGTCTAAAAGGCGTCTCGCCCTCTGGGTAATCGTGCTGCTTTTGCAGCTTTTGCTGGGAGGCTACTGCTATTTTATGCGCCTGCCACTGGGCTGGATCATCGCTCTGGCTGTTCTCGCTGTGGGACTCTGCGCTTTTGTCGCCGAATGCAAGGGCGTTTCGTCTTCCGCAGGGAAGGATGAGGTTCGCGTTACGCTCAAGCCGGACGTTGACCGCCTGTTTACCCTGCTGGATGGACAGATCCACGCGGTGGATCGTTCGCTCAACGATCTGGGCTACTTGAACGAACAGCTTCGTGGAGGCTCGGAATGCACGGACGCGGCGACGTTATCCTATGTTGCCGATCTTTTGGAAGCGTTGTATGAATGTGATGAGAGCGTGCGCGAGCCTGCTTGCGGCGCCGCTGACAGAATGCTTGAAAGCATGGGGCTGTGGGCGCTCCCCTATTCCGAGGAGAATCGCCGCCTGTTTAGTGCCCTTCCCAGCAAGACGGAGACCCGCACCTTGAGTCCCGCCATTCTCTCCGCGCAGGATCACAGGCTGCTTCGACGCGGCACGGCCGCCGTGCGCATCGACGCGGCGTAAGCAATGAGGAAGCGTCATGAGATATATCGGATTTGATTTAGGCGACGGCGAAAGTGCTGTCGCGGCCTTTGAACACGGCTCCGGAATCGAGCCGATTATTTTGCCTGTTGCGGGGGCCAGAAGCTTATTGAGCGCCGTCGGATTGGTATCCGGCGAGATCGTCGTCGGAGAGCGCGCGTATACGGATGCCCTCGCCGATGATCTGAGCGTGCGCTTCAAGAGCCGTTTTACCACGGATCCGGCGAGCTATGACGACATTGTGCGCTTCGGTCGCGGCGTGCTACGCGAGTTGGCGGACTCAGGGGCTCTTTCGCCTGACGACTGCTTCGTCGTAGGCTGCCCCGCCGGTTGGAACGCGGCCTGTCGGGCACGCTATCGCGATCTGCTCATGCGCGCGGGCGTCTATTTGCCGCAGGTGATTTCCGAATCGCGCGCGGCTTTCCTTTATGCCAAATACGCCCGCACAGTCGCGATGGATGTTGATGTGCTCAACGAAAGCGCCCTGGTCGTCGATATCGGCAGCTCGACGCTGGATTTTGCCTATATAGTGGATGGGCGCGAGACGGCCGTTGGCACCTTTGGCGAGACGGCGCTTGGCGGCGGCATTCTGGACGCCGCACTTCTAAGGCGAGCCGTGGAGCGCAGTCGCGAAAAAAAGGCCATTCGCGCCGTTTTTGATGAAAGCCGAAGCTGGTACAGCTACTGTGAGCTTGAGGCCCGCCGCGTCAAAGAGGCTTATTTCACTGCACTTTCGGATAAATCGTCTCCCGTCGTGAAGCGCCACCTTCGCATCTGCTATGACGGCATTCAGAGACTGACGATTCAGCTCGATAATGAAGAAGCCATTCATCTGGTGGACGAACCGCTGCCTGAGCTGGATGGGCGAAGCTTTGCTCAGGCCATCCGAGAATCGCTTGAAAACGCCGCGCGCGTAACGCAGGATCGGCCGCCGCAGCTGCTTTTGCTCACGGGCGGCGCGTCCAAAATGCCTTTTTTCAGAGAGCTTTGTCAGGAAATATTTGATTCCGCCATCGTTTTAAGCTGTCCAGAGCCAGAATTCTCCATTGCCAAGGGCCTGGCCTACGCGGGATGGATTGACGAAAACCTTCGCGCCTTCCGGCAGGCGATTCGCGATGAAATTACCGACCAGCGCGTAAGCGCGATCGCCTTTGACGCGATGCCTGACCTGCTGCCTGCCGTTGCCGATCTTTTGAGCCGACTGATTTTAGACGAGGCCGCTCTACCCATCGCGGAGCAATGGAAGCGTGGGGAGATTGCCACGCTGGAGGAAATGAACCGCCGTGTTTCCGAACGGGTTGAGCGGGTCCTTGCTTCTCCCCTGGCCGAGGAGGCCCTGGCTCCGGCAGTCCAAAGCTGGATTTCGGGTCTTACGGAGCGTCTTCAAGAGATGGTTGATCCCATCTGCGACCGCTATGACGTCCCTCGCAAGCAAATGCGGCTGAACCTTACCGCCGACGGCATGGAAGGGATTTCCGTGGATGCCGGCGGGCTGATGGGGCTTGGGCCGGTCAAGGCTGTTTTGGGCGTGACCGTCAGTGTCCTCGCGGCTCTCTTGTGCGGTGGCAGCGGCATCGCTTTGATTGCCTCGGGTCCTGTCGGTCTGCTTGCGGGGCTTGTGATTGGCGCGATCGCCTCGTTGCTTGGCTGGGGCCCGGTTTCCGGCGCGCTGATGCGCATGAACGTACCGATACTGCTGCGGCGTGTGAACATCGAAAAGCGCTTGAAGAGCGATTCGACCCGCCTCGAACTGAAAAACGCTCTTCTGAAATTCTTTTCATCCGAGGAAAGCCCCTTTCAAAAGCAGGTCGTCGACGGATTTTCAAAGTCTTTTCGGGGATACGTTTATTCCATTTCACAAGCGGCAGAGATTCCAATCGAGTAAAGCCGAAATCATAACCTTGTATTTTTATAGGAATTGCATTGCATTTTAACTGTCCTTTCTGTATAATGCGCTTATATTATCAAGAAAGGAGCATCTTCGAGATGAAGAAAACCCATTTATTGGCCATGACCCTGACGCTTTGCCTGCTTAACGCAAGCGCCGCCTTTGCCCTGACCAATGACGAGCTTGAGGCCGCCGCGCGCGCGTATGTCCCCGCGAACTTTTCGCTTGTGAAAGCTGAAAGAAGGGACAGCGAACTGACCTTTCGTGACGGCCGCGAAAGCTACGAGGTCGAGATTGATCCCGAAACCGGCGTGGTTCTCAAGGTAGAGTATGAAAACGATGCCTTGAAAGGATCCCCCTCCGCGACACTCTCTGACGAGGAAGCGGTCGCATCCCTACAGATGCTCTTCCCCGATGCGACGGTCGTTTCCCAAATTTCCGAACTGGATGATGGTCTGAATGAGATCAAGTTGTTTTTCTATACCCCTTCGCTTTTTGGAACCATGAGTCTGAACGGCGAAACCGGCGATGTGCTGGATTATGACGTATCGATCGGCGTCTGCCCGAGCGAGGATCCGCTGACACAAGAGGCCGCTCAAGCCCGGCTTACGGCGATGAAGTCCGGGACTGCCGTGACCAAGCTCGAACTGGATAAGGAGGATGGCCGCGTTTTCTGGGAAGGCGAGGCGACCCTGGATGGCAAGCGCTACGAGTTTTGTATTGACGCCTTTACCGGCGAGCTGACGGAATGGGAGCGGGAATAGGCGGTGTCTCTTGATGAGGATAAAGCGACCACCCTATCGAGAGGTTCCTTCTCGATAGGGTGGTCGTAAAGCTTCCAAAGTTTACCCGTGCCGTCTACAGATCCACAGTGCCCAAGGGCAATGCTGACGGAGACGCCCGCCAGGATGAGAATCAGCCAAATAGGCACGCTATCACCCGTTTGCGGCGGACAGGATCGTTCGTGGAGGACGCTGCTTCCTCGGTCCATCTGAAAAGGACGGGAGACGTGTCGTTCAGATGAATTTTGAGACCCTCGTCGGTCTTCTCGATGGTGGGATATTCGGTTTGACCGGCCTTGAAGCCGTTGCAGTCCCCGGCGAATATATGCGAAGCCGTGAATTGATAGCTCTTATCCGTACCGGCGGGATAGGGAACGGTAACATCCACGCCTTCCTTGGGGAATTTTTCACCGCTTAGAGGCTCCATTTCGTCCGTACTGTCATCATAGATTTCCAGCCTCACGTCATATAGCTTCTCAGCACTCTCTTCATCCTTTGCGCCCAAGCGATTCTCCAGATCGTCCATCATTTTTTGCTGCCATTCGGCGGCAGTGTCGGCCTTGTCCTTCAGCAAATCGGGAATCTCGGTCAGGCTGTCAACAAGAACCTTTACAAAATGCACGTAGAAGGTGTATCCGCAATCGCGGCTCTCTGACCCATCTGTACATTCGGCACTACAGAAATAGCCTCGTCTGAGGATACCTCTGGCATCAGAATATGAGCCGCGCCGCGAGCTACAAGTGAAAGATTGATGGATATGGAACCCATCTATTGTTACCAATCTTGGACACCATGACGCTATACTCTTTTCCGTCCGAATTCGCGTCGGTGGAAACCGTTAGCGTGGGCCCCGTTTGGCCGTTCATAGACGTTGCTGTTTTGTCTCCCTCATATCCCGCGGTTCCTTCATACCATTTATATGTAAGTGTAGCATTTTGATCATCTGTGACGGGCATGGGATCCAATTTGATTGTCACGCTCTCGCCTGGCGTATAATAAATATCCTTTCTAAAAACAGGCCAGCCGGTATCGATGGGATCGAATAAGTGATTTTTGCAACATCTTTTCCATCCTTTTTGAGCGTACATTCAAGAACCGTAGTTCCTTTCAGCCTCTCTAGCTCGGTTTTGTCCAAGCCAATAAAAATCGCAAGGCCGTCCTCCTGATAGTCCGATACAGAGCACTGTATATCACATATAAATTGCCTGTTCGCGTAGGCCGAATAAATTCCCTCAAAGTCTTGATGATTACCCAATCCCAATCTAGCTTGAATATTCGGCTCATCATAAATTGTCTACGCGATATCCACATACGCGGAAGCATAATCCACATATATCTCTGCATGGGCCTCCTTACTATAGTTTTCTGGACAAGGTTTCACAGTACGGTTACATGTGCAGGGGTGAAACGGTGTTAGTAAATGTCACAAAAGGGAGAGGGGAAAATGAACGGAAGTATGAAAAAGCTCATAGTGATTGCTACTTGCGCTCTAATGGTTTTCTGCAACGCGAGGGTTACAAACGCCAAGACAAGTAGAAGTGTTTTATACCTTTTTTGAAACCGTCAGGCTACTTAACCACCCGTTCGCAGGCTCCCAGCACCAGCTCCCGCAGAGCCTCGGTAAAGCGATTGATCTCCTGAATGTGCTGAATAGACAGATATAAAATGTGAATGACGGCGGCTACGATCTCATCCTGAATCGCAAAGCGAATGCCCTCTCTCTTGAGCAGCTCTAGGATGCTGACGGCCATGCTTTGGAAGTGCTCGTTCTTTTCAGCGGCGTCCACGTAGTCCAAAAGCATTGGCATATCCTCGTGCAAAAAGGGAAGCGCCTCCAGCTCCGCCAGCTTGTCAAAGGCCGCGTTGACAGCCGCGGCGGTACGCGCCTTGTTCGCCTGCCCGTTCGTCTCAACAAGTCCGCGTCGGGCCTCGTTTAAGATCAGCATCTCATAATGCTGGCCGACCAGCATAAAGAGCTGTTCCTTGCTGTCAAAGAATTTATAAAAGGTTGACTTGGAAATACCGGCGTCCGCTGTCAATTGCTCCAGCGAGGTTTTCTTAACCCCTACCTGTACCGCGTGACGGCAGGCGCTTTCAAAAAGCAGCGTACGGATGCGATCCATCTGCTCCTGGGTAAAAGGCTGCGGCATGTCTTCCCCTCCCCTGTCATTCGACCGATTTGAGCGCTTCCACCATGTCAATTTTCCGTACCTTGCGCGTCAAAATCAACTGAATCAAAATACTGAACGCATAGGTGATCACACAGGCCAGCACGACGGATAAAACCGTAGGATGGCTTGGATAGGCCAGCGTTTCCGTCTCACACGCCTTGAGCACCGCGCTCGTAAGCCCAAGTCCCGGCCCTATGCCCGCAAGCACTCCCAAAATCGCGATGAGGTGGTTTTCCCCAAGGATAAGCCGCCGAATCTCCCCCTGATGATACCCCAGCACCTTGAGTGTCGCGTATTCGCGCATACGTTCGGAAAAGTTCATCAGGCCCATATTATAGCAAATTACAAAGGCAAGCGCCAGCGCGATCAATGTGATCAGCGCGAAGATGGTCGTGAGCATATCCAGCATTCTTACCAGCTCCTGACTTTGCTCAACAGGACGCTTGAGCACATCGACCTCGTCCATCCTGCTCAGTTCTTCCAGGCACGCCTCGCTGGGAGCCGTCATCAGAAGGGCCGTCGGAACAAAAGCGCCCTTGCGCAAATCTTCCCATGTCTCGCTCTGCATGTAAAGCCCCTGCGTTACGCTGTTAAAGACGATCTGCGTGACGGCCAGCCGCACGGGCTCGTCATCTCCAGGAAAGAAAAGTGTTAGCATATCGCCGGTATTTACATGAAGCGTTTGGGCTAGCTTTTGAGTGATTGCGACGCCGCCTGGAAGAATTTCCACAAGCGTTTCATTCCTGCCAACGCGTAGCATCGTCTGCATGGGTTCAACCACGGTCAAAAGTGTGGCGCGGCTGGCTGTATCCGAGCGGACGCTCACAGACCGTTCCATGACGCACTCAACCTTCGCCGCATCCAGGCGGCGGCAGTAGCTCTCGGCCGTATCCACGTCGCCGGTCAGATCGGCGCGTACATCGTATCTGAGAGTCTTTGTATAGTGATTCTCCGCCAGCGCCCTGACCGAGTCCTGGAGACCGAAGGAGGCGATGATCAGCGCATTGCAGCACAGGACGCCAACAAAGGACATAACCGTCCTCATGCGGTTTCGCATCAGATTGCGGATCATCATTTTGGTATTGAAGCCGAAACGTCTCCATAGGGGGCCGATGCGTTCAAGCAAAATTCTGCGTCCCGCCTTGGGAGGCTTGGGACGAAGCAGGCTTGCCGTCGTCTCCCGGGCACTTCTGCGATAGGCGATCAGACAAATCAGCACGCTCATCACGATGGTCAGAAGAACCATACCCCATGAGGCCAGAGAAACGGAGGGATAAACCCGATAGGGATATTCGTTTTGTCCCAACAGGAGCGCCCAGATGATCGCAGGCAGCGTCGTATGTCCAGCCAGCACGCCAAGCATGGAGCCCAAAAGCGCGGGCCATATGGCATAGGCCAGATAATGCCAGCAGATTCTATGCGAGGGATAGCCCAGCGCCTTAAGCGTACCAAGCTGCAGCCGCTGGTTATCGATCATGCGGGTCAACGTCGTCATCACGATCAGCGCCGCAACCAAATAGGCAATGATGGGAAAGACGAGCGTGAGGTTGGCGAACATCCGCGCGTTGCTGCTCGCGTTCGCCGTGCTCTGATGCGCGTTGCGATCCAGCACGAGCGCCGTGGGCAAAAGCTCTTCGATGGCGCTTTGAACCGCCGCTTGATCCGCGCCGGAGGTCAGGCTCACCACGACCTGCGTCAGCGCGATGGCAGGCATGGCCTCAGCGTTGATGAGGATATAGCCATAGGTTTCGGGGTCGGGGTAAATATCCTCCGTCACGCAGATGAATTCGGGGCTGAAAACAATTCCACGAATGAAGAAGCTGTATTCCTCCCCCGCCAGCTTTACGCCCACGCGGTCGCCGACCGTCAGGCCATGCGCGTCCGCGAAGCCCGCCTGAATCAGGCAGCCGCGAAGATCAGCCGTTCCAAGTGCCTCTCCCTCACGCACGATTGGGCTGTTGATCGTCATCTCCCCGTCATATCCGGTTACATTAAGCGTGGGCTCCCCGGGAAGCGTACTGTCCAAATCCACATTCATGCGCGCACACGCTTCCTCCACTCCGTCGATGCCTCGGATGCGCATGAGCGTATCCCGATCCGCGTTAGGTACGGCCACCCAAAAATCCGCCAGATTGTTCTCTTCAAAATATACGTCAATCGTACCTTGGGCCAGACGCGCGGTGCCCTGCAGCCCCGCGAACATAAACGTTCCAAGCGAGCAAAGCAGCACGATGGCAAACAGCTGCATACCTGAGTGGCGCATATCGCGCACAAGCTTTTTGCGCAGCGCGTTTCCCGCCATGAACGTCCCCCCTATAATGTCGATCCTCTCGTCTGAAAACATTTTTTTATTTTTGTTTTTACGTGGATATTATATCGGGTCTCCCTGGATTTGGTCAACCCATTTCAAAAAACGTTACAGTTTATACACAATCAAAACCGATTCAGGGTTGACAAATACCCCCAAGGGGTATATCATATACATACCCCCTTGGGGTATGTATGGCAAGGAGACATTCATATGGCCGAATCAAAATCCTGCTGCACACACAAAACAAAGGAGCGTACCGAGGAAGAGGTCAAGCGTCTGATTCACCGGCTCAACCGTATTGAGGGCCAAATTCGCGGCCTTCGAGGCATGGTGGAAAAAAACGCGTATTGTACGGACATACTAGTGCAGGTGGCCGCCGCTAACGCCGCGCTCAACGCCTTCACCAAGGCGCTCCTGGCGGAGCATATCCGGACCTGTGTCGCGCAGGATATCCGCGACGGCAAGGATGAAACCATCGACGAGCTCGTTCAGACGCTGCAAAAGCTGATGAAATAGCGGGAAGGTGACGATTTTATGAAGCAATATATCGTTAGCGGCATGAGCTGCGCGGCATGCAGCGCCCGCGTGGAAAAAGCCGTATCAAAGGTGGAAGGGGTTATCTCGTGCTCTGTGAGCCTTCTGACAAATTCCATGGGCGTTGAGGGCTCCGCCAGCGATCAGGCGATCATCGCCGCCGTCGAGGCCGCGGGCTACGGCGCGCATCTTAAGGACGCGCACGCCGCCACCTCATCCTCCTCGCAACCCATCGATGATGTCCTGGCCGATCATGAAACTCCTGTGCTCAAGCGCCGCCTGATCTGTTCGCTGCTCTTCCTTATTGTGCTGATGTATATTTCCATGGGACATATGATGTGGGGATGGCCGCTGCCTGCCTTTCTGAGCGACAACCACGTCGCCATGGGACTGATCCAGCTGCTTCTGACCGTTGTCATCATGGTCATCAATCAGAAATTCTTCATTAGCGGCTTT
>CAYQCL010000031.1:14660-24988 GCA_964416065.1 uncultured Oscillospiraceae bacterium
AGCCTGTGGCATCGCGCGCCTAACATGGACACGCTTGTCGCGCTAGGTGCGGGCGCCTCGTTCCTTTATAGCACCTACGCCCTTTTTGCGATGACGGATGCACAGCTGCACGGCAACATGATGGGCGTTATGAACTATATGCACGAGTTTTACTTTGAATCCGCTGCCATGATCTTGACGCTCATCACCGTCGGCAAGATGCTGGAGGCCCGTTCAAAGGGGAAAACGACTGACGCGCTCAAAAGCCTGATGAAGCTTGCGCCCAAAACGGCTACCGTGCTGATTGACGGCGCGGAGACCGTGGTGCCCATCGAGCAGGTGAAGAAGGGCGACCGTTTCGTCGTGCGCCCCGGTGAAAACATTCCGGTAGACGGCGTGGTGCTCGAGGGAAGCAGCGCTGTTAACGAATCGGCCCTGACCGGCGAGAGCATCCCTGTTGACAAGGCCGTGGGCGACATGGTTTCCGCCGCAACGCGCAATCAATCAGGCTTTATCCAATGTGAGGCCACTCGCGTTGGCGAGGATACGACCCTTTCTCAGATCATCCGCATGGTCAGCGACGCGGCGGCGACGAAGGCCCCCATCGCTAAGGTAGCCGATCGCGTATCCGGCGTGTTTGTGCCGGTCGTTATCACGATCGCCGTCGTCACCACCATCGTCTGGCTGCTCATAGGCGAGTCCTTCGGCTTCGCGCTCGCCCGCGGCATTTCCGTGCTGGTCATCAGCTGCCCCTGCGCGCTGGGCCTGGCCACGCCGGTCGCGATCATGGTCGGAAACGGCATGGGCGCCAAAAACGGAATTCTGTTCAAGACGGCCGTCTCTCTAGAGGAGGCCGGCAAGACGCAGGTCGTAGTTCTGGACAAAACGGGCACCATCACCAGCGGCGAGCCAAAGGTAACCGACGTGATGCCTTCCGAGGGCGTTGAAGCCGATGAGCTGCTTCAGGCGGCCTACTCTTTGGAAAAGAAAAGTGAGCATCCCCTGGCACGGGCCATTGTGCTCAGCGCCGAGAAGAGGCGCATGGAAGCGCGGGACGTCGTGGACTTTGAGGTTCTTCCCGGCAATGGTCTGACCGCGAAGCTGGATGGCGTCGTGCTCTGCGGCGGCAACCTGAGCTTCATCAGCACGCAGGCCGCGGTTTCTGAGGCTGTCCGCAGGACAGCGGATCGCCTGTCTGGAGAGGGAAAGACGCCGTTGTATTTCAGCCGTGATGGCAGACTGTTGGGCATAATCGCCGTGGCGGACACCATTAAACCGGAGAGCCCGCAGGCCGTGCGTGAGCTTCAGGACATGGGTGTCCGCGTCGTCATGCTGACAGGCGATAATCAGCGCACAGCCGAGGCCATCGGCCATCAGACGGGAGTGGATGAGGTCATCGCGGGCGTGCTTCCTGACGGCAAGGAAAGCGTTATTCGTGATTTGAAGCGGCATGGCAAGGTCACCATGGTTGGCGACGGCATCAATGACGCCCCTGCCCTCACCCGAGCAGATATCGGCATTGCCATTGGCGCGGGTACGGATATCGCTATCGACGCGGCCGGTGTCGTCCTGATGAACAGCAAGCTCACCGACGTGCCCGCGGCCATCCGCCTAAGCCGCGCCACGCTTCGCAATATTCACGAGAATCTTTTCTGGGCCTTCATCTACAACGTGATCGGTATTCCGCTTGCCGCCGGTGTGATGATTCCCCTGTTTGGCTGGAAGCTCAATCCCATGTTTGGGGCGGCGGCTATGAGCCTTTCCAGCTTCTGCGTGGTATCCAACGCGCTGAGGCTCAATCTCTTCAACATGCATAGCGCGAAAAGGGATAGAAAAATCAAGCCGAAAAAGGAGAAGAAAACGATGGAAAAGACAATGAAAATCGAAGGCATGATGTGCGGTCATTGCGAAGCGCGCGTAAAAAAGTGTCTGGAGGCCCTGCCCCAGGTAGACGAAGCGATTGTGAACCACGAAAGCGGGACTGCAGTCCTGAAGCTGAACGCAGACGTGTCCGACGAAACGCTGAAAAAAGCCGTTGAGGCGCAAGGGTATCAGGTGATCGGCTGATGCTCCATGGCTATACGTTTTTTCCTCATATCGGAGAAATCAACAAGATAATTTGACCTCTAAGTAACAACCAAAGAGAGACGCACCGTCCCATACGGGCCGGTATGTCTGTGCGTTTCCACACTATGTTTTTCTGCCTATTGTCTGTTGCAACCTCATATTAGCAGTCAGTTGACCTGTTTGAGAGTTTTGAACAGTTTTAAGCAAATAGACGTTATACTGATATTGTTCAAGGAAGTGATTTTCATGTATTATGAGGATTTTCTTTCACGGTTCACTGAACTGCCTATAGCATATTCTGTTTCAAAGCGCTCCAAAGCGGATATGAATTCTTCCATCTGGTTTCAACGCCATTTGCATCGTGAATTTGAAATGCTCCTGCTGCGTTCGGGAGACGGCGTGGTCACGGTCAACAAGACGCCTGTGAAGCTAAAAAGCGGCGATGTAATCCTGATCCCGCCCTATATTCCGCACGAGGCTATAGCCAACTATGATACGCCATTGGAGGAATACTGCATCTGCTTTGACCTGTCCATTCTGCGCGCATGTGATCCTATGCTGTCCAACATGGTCATCAATGAGAATACTCCTTGCCGTGTGCTTAAAGCGGACGATCCGGTCACAGAGGAGGTCACGGCCCATCTTTTGCGGATCATCAAATCCTGTCAGGAGCATCCCGTCGGATGGACGATCGAGGTTCGGGGCCACCTTCTCTTGATGTTTTCCCTCTTTCTTCAAAGATTCAATGAGCTTAGCGTTCTGGAGTCCAACCAGAGCGACGACTTCTATCGCAGGGTTGTCGAATATGTTTCGGAAAACTACCAAGAGCCCATCACATCGCGCACGGCCTCCGATTGCCTAAATTACTCCCAAAGCTACTTTTGCCGCAGATTTAAACGTGACTTTGGCGTGTGTTTCAGCGAATATTTGAATAACTACCGTCTGCATCAGGCCAGAAATCTTTTTATAAAAGAGAAGCATACCGTTGCTGAGGTCTCTGCGCAGGTTGGTTTTTCAAACCCAAGCTATTTTACGCGCTGTTTCCAGAAGCAATTCGATATGCTTCCCTCTGATTACTGCGAATAGTCAATCGTTCATGCTGGCAAGCGTCACGTCAGGACGCTGGGCCGTCTGAATCAGAAGCTTTTCAAACTCCATGTCGCAGTCCCAAAGCGCCTGTGCAAACATCGCGGCGGGCAGCCAAATGTGCTTTTCAAACAATCCATCCTCCAAAAGAGCCAAAATCTGGCATTCTGTGTCCTCATGCATAATCTGCCGTACCGTTTCCAGCAGCTTTCTCCCGTTTGCCATCCAATAGCTCTGTACGCTCCGCATGATCCTCATGGCCATCGGCAAGCGCTTTGCAATCTGCTCCTCATTGGCCTCACCTATGCGTTCCGCCTTGCTTCGATGGATAAAATCCGTCCAATCCAGACAAATCATTCCCTTTGTTACGACGCCGGAAGCGCACACATGACGCGCCCTGAGCATTTGAGAGGTAAAGGTGAGGGTTTCCTCAAAGTTTGCCACGTTTTCCGGCAAATACGCATAGGGAAACGCGCCGCAGTCCTCCCAGACAATTCGGACACGCGGATCGACCTGAGCAATGTAGTTAAGCTGGTGCCGCACGGAGGTGGCGTGAAGTCCAAACTGCAGCTCGATATTCGGCCTGATGCTTAGGATCCTGTCGCAGATCTCGTTGACCCACTCAACGACCACCTTGGCAATAATCCTGCCGCTACATATTTCCTCAGTGGTTTCAGTAAAGCTTTGAAAATATATTCCATCTCCCGGCAGTTCCATATATTCCTGCCGAAAGCGTTTCACCGCCTGATCAGACATGCGCTTGAGCATCGCGGTATCTGACAGATCGATATCAAAATGATTGTCCCAGCCCCATGCATATCCCCAGATAACGCGGATACCCAGGCTGTGGGCATAGCTGACGATTTTCTCGGCGTTCAATGGCACGAAATCATTCCAAATAACGATTTCGTTAAGCTTCAGCCGCGCCATGTTTTCCAAATAGCCGCGGTAATCATAGATGACATAGCCCCACGTCCACAAGCCGCGCCGCTTAACCTTTGGCGAGGAACGGATCACCCGAGGCGCAAAGCCCTCAACAAGCGGATTGATAAAGTAATACGGATTCATCCAGGTATGCGAGCATGCCGCCTCAGGCATATGAATGTTCACAAAGTCCGAAACGCCATATAGCAGTCCAATCTCGTTGGATGCGGTAATGGAAACTGTCTGCTCATCGCCTTCCCTTTGAATAACGATCTCGTATTCCTCGCGGGACAAACCTGCTTCCGATTGGATTTGGCAGTCGATCACTCCTTTGAGAGAGAAAGGTTCCTGACAAGGCAAGAGCCGCAAAAGCCCCTCCTCAAGCATACTATCGGCGAGCTGAAGCGCCGTCGAATCGCCTTCGGGCCACCTGATTGCCCAAGACATTATCCGATCATCCTTTCAAACCTGAGCTGACCATGGCGTCCGTGACCTTCTCCTGAAAAATCAGGTACACCAACATAACAGGGATGACGCTGAGCGTCGTCGCCGCAAGCTGCAAATGCCATTCAGGCTGTCCATAGACGTCGTTGAAATTGTTCAGCGACAGCGGGAGCGTGTATTTTGAAAGGCTGGTCGTAAACACCAGCGGCTCCAGATAGGTATTCCACGCGGACAAAAACGCCAAAATCCCCGCCGAGGAGGCAACCGGCACAGCAACTGGCAGCATGATGTAGCGAAAAATTCCAAAGTGTCCCAGGCCATCCAAGCGTCCCGCCTCTTCCAATTCCAAAGGGATCGTGATAAAAAACTGTCGGAACATAAACGCAGACAATGCGCCCTGAGAGCAGAAAATGGGCAGAAAGATCAGCGGAAGCAGGCTGTCTGTCAGGTTCCAAGCCTTCATCTGATAGAAGAGCGGAATGATGATCACCTCTACTGGCATCATCAGCGCCGTAAGCAGCAGAACAAACAGAACGCCGCGTCCCGGAAAGCGGATACGAGAAAAGCCATAGCCGGAAAGTGCCGAAACCAACACATTTCCCAAAGTGCCTATACCTGCAACAAGAATCGTATTGAGGTAATGTCTTGCAAATGGCTGCTTTTGGAAGATCTCCACGTAGTTCGACCAGCGCCAGCTCTGCGGGAGTAGCCTGGGCTGTCCAAAAACCTGCGCGTTGGTATTCAGAGAATTGACCAGCATCCACCAGAAGGGGTAGACAAACAGGAGCGTAACCAGTAGCAGCAAAAGAATCCTCAGGATTCCTCTGGCGATACGCGACGCCTTACTCCTCATAATGCGACACCTTCTTTCTAGCAAGCCATTGAAGCAGCGTCATCACCAGCATAATCAAGAACAGGATCACGGCGATCGCGGAAGCGTATCCGCTCTTAAACGCCTTAAAGCCCTGATAATACACATAATATACCAGTACCATCGTGCTGCCCTCGGGCCCGCCCTCCGTCATCAGCTTAATCGTATCGAAGACGCGCATCGAGCCGATCATCGTGACGATCGAGGCCATGAGTACCGTGGGCATCAGCATGGGTAGCTTGATCTTACGAAAGAGTGTGAAGCCGCTAGCTCCATCAATGCGCGCGGCCTCTACAACGCCCTCTGGCAGATTCATAACAGCTCCATAGAACACCAGTACATTCGTGCCGAGGTTTTTCAGCACGCGGGTCACAATCACCGAGGCCATCGCCCAGCCTTTTTCCTGAAGCCAGTTTGGCCCCTGAATTCCAATCTGCGCCAGTACCCAGTTCACAGGGCCGACTGTTCCGCCCTGCAAAAGATATTTCCATACGATAGACCAAGCTACACCCGAAGTGACCACTGGCAAAAAAATTACGGTGCGGATATAACGACTTCCGGTCTTTCCATCGCCCAGATAAAGCGCCATACCCAAGGCCAGGCAGAGATTCAAAGGTACAAGAAAAACAGAGAAAATCAGCGTATTTTTCAGCGTCAGATAAAACAGGGAGTCCTGAAAGAGATTTTGATAGTTTGTAAAGCCGCAAAAGGTATTCGTTCCAAAAAGCATATTCTTGTTCTGGAAGGAGTAAATGAATACATTAACCAGCGGAATCAATACAAACAGAAAAAAGCCTATCATTTGCGGAAGAATAAACGCATAGCCCGTCGCGTATTCGCTAAGCCTTCGCCTTTTGAGCAGACTGTCGTTTTTCATAGAGTCCCCCTAAAAGCAGCAACGGCGGCGTTTCAGCCGCCGTTGCGCAGTTCGTTCCTTATTGGAGGTTGTTGCGATATACGGTCGCGATCTCGCCAAGAATAGAGGCTACATCCGCGTCGGCATTCCAAAGCTTGTCGAAGAGAATCTCTGTTTCAATGTTGATGGTCGCGGAGTTGACGTTGTTGGACATCGCACGGCTACTTAATACGGAGTCCGCGACGATATTCTTCATCTGCTCGGCGGAGAGATAATCGTTGGAGGTCAGAAATTCCTCGCTGTCAAGCACCGAGTGACGGCACGGCGGCCAATACTTCGCAGCGCGCGCAGAGCATTCTGAATTGGTCATGTAGGCAACCAGCTCGGCGGCCAGCTCAGGATTGGCGCTGTTGGGATTGGCAGCCACAGCGGCCTGACCCAGGAAGGAGACATCGCCAGGAAGCTTGCACACGCCCCACGTCCAATCGACGTCCGCGAGATTGCCAAGCTGAGAAATCTGGTTGAAGGTACAGGCGGCACCGCCGGTGAAGAAGTTGCTCTCGTCTCCCGGAGGAACCACAGAGCCATCCACATACACCATATCATGGAACAGCTGAACGCCCGCGATTGATTCCTCGGAATCAATCAGAACCTCAAGATCATCCGTCCAGAAGTCACCGCCGAAGCCGCGTACAAAGGGCGTAAGGTTCATTACGGTACGATCCGCAAAGCCGGCGTTATTGACGGTCATATAGCCATAGACGCCGGTCTTGTCCTTGATGGCCTTCATGCACTCGCGGAAGGTCTCCCACGTCCATGTACCCTCAGCTACGTATTCATTGGGATCCTTGAGGCCGGCCTGCTCAAACAGATCGGCATTGTAGATCATAATGAAGGGGCTGGTAGAGAAGGGCACGGCGTAGACAGCTTCACCATCGCACCACAGGCTCATCGCGCCTGTATCCAAGTCTTCGGGATCGTAGCTGGTCAGCGCATCGTTAAGCTTGGCGCACAGGCCGGCCGCGATGAAGGCCTTGATATCCGACTCCATGATCCAGAACGCATCGGGCGCTTCATTGCTCTGTAGATCCATCAGCAACAGGCTGCTGTATTCCGAGCCGGAGAGCGATACAAAGGTCGGATTGATGGTAATGCCCTTGGAGGCGGCGAATTCATCCACAAAGGAACCCAGCAGAGCCAGCTGATCTTCGTTGCTTGTCCAAGTGACGATCCTCATTTCGACGGCTTCCTCGCCAAGGGCGGGAACCGCCATGGCCAGCATCAGCACAGCCATAAGAACGGCAAGTAGTTTCCTCATAAACAGTATCTCCTTTCGTTTTTGGATTTTACAAACGAGCTTCTTGCTCTGATTGTATTATATAAATTGCGATTCAAGCTGTGAAGTCAGTCCGTTAACCAAAAGTCACCACGATTTTGACCAAACGCCCGAACAAGTTGACTTTTGTTGCTTTCAAAAATACAATGAAGGCGTTCATTAACAAAATCGGCCTGTACAGGCGGATCAGGCCGGTCGAAGGAGTGCTTGGCATGGCGCGAATTGAATTGAATTATCTCATGGGCAAGGAGCGTTATGACGTTATTGTGCTTGGTGGAGGAACGGCGGGGGTAATCGCCGCCTGCGCAGCCGGACGCGAGGGAAAGCGTGTGTTGCTTCTGGAGCGCGAGTACGCCTTGGGCGGTACCTCGACGCTGTCGCTCACTGTTCCGAGGATGACGAATCACATTCCCGATTTTTGGGGGAATTCCTCTCTTGCTTATGAGCTTCAAAATCAAATGGAGCGTGACGGCTTTGCCGCTGACGGCTACTTTTTCGATCCAGAAATGGCGAAGCTGTATCTTGAACGGATGTGCGAACGCTATCAGGTCGCTCTTCGCTATGGCGCGGATTTGATCCTGCCCGCCATGGCCGACGATCGGATTTCTCATGTTGTGGTCAACACCTCAAATGGCCCTGTCGCCTATGCCTCCAACGTCTACATCGACTGCACCGGCAACGCGCAGCTGGCCTACCTTTCCGACTGTGAAACAGAGTGTGGACAGAATGGCGATAATCAGCCCATGACGCTGCGCTTTGCGGTGGGCGGTGTGGACGTGTCAAGGGTGAAGCAAACGCTTCTTGATTGGGGATATCGTTTTGGAGGGGACCATTTCCCCATGGAGTTTTATTCTCTCTGGCGCGAGGAAGCCTTCAATCCCTTTACACAGCTGCTTCGCGAGGGTGTCAACGAGGGCGCCGTCACGGAGCGGGACGGAAGCTATATCCAGGTCTATCATCACGCCTCCATGGGCGGGAACACGCTTTGGTTCAACTGTCCCGAGGCCGGTCATATTCTTGACGCAGTTTCCGCCGCCTCGGTGACCGATATGGTGCTTTACTCTCGCGAATCCGCCATGCGGATCATCAGCTTTCTGAAGCGGCGCTTCCCAGGCTTTGAAAACTGCCGCATTCAATCCTTCGCTTCCATTCCGGGGATTCGAGAATCCCGCCGTCTGATCGGACAGTATGTACTGACGGAGGACGACCTGCGCGCCCGTTGCCGCTTTGACGATGCCGTCGCCCAAACCGCCTATCCCGTGGATATCCACAACGAACAGAATTTGGTGCTCATCCGTCTTGATCCCGGCGAATACTATGAAATTCCCTATCGCTGCATGGTTCCCAAGAAGGTCAAAAATCTGCTGGTTGCCGGACGATGCATTTCCGCAACCTTCGCTGCCCAGTCCTCCACTCGAATCCAGCTCACCTGCATGGCGCTGGGCGAGGCGGCCGGAATCGCGGCTTCTCTCTCGACCGATGTAGCTTCAGTCAATGGCGCGGTGGTTCGTAAAAGGATGGAATCCTACGGCGCCCGCTTTCTTAAATAAAATCCGCGCCTGACGGCCATTTCTCTTCGTCAGGCGCGTTCCTGATGGCAGCTATGCGCAGGGTGTCTTTTCATCGTATTACCATGAATTCTGCTTTATATGGCCGTTACTTTTCAAACGTGACGGCGGGCGAAAGCTTGTCCGCATCTACGTAGCCGATGGTATCGCCTGTCTGTACGCAGGCCCATCCATTTGCCGTCACGCCAAGCACCGTAAGCGATTCGCCATTCGGTATGATTTTCAGCACCTTGCTGCCCGTGGTAGCGTAGCCTCGCAGATACAGTCCCGTCCCGCCGACGTTGCTTACCCTCGCCTTGGGAAGCATCGCCGAGCCGTTTCGTGCCGCCTCCTCGGTATAGGGAACAAGATACTTCGTATTCATAAAGCCACTCTCTGTGCCGATCAAGGCCATGACCCATTCGACATCGGTCGTTTTCGTCACGCACACAACGATGCCCGTATAGTACTTTCCAAGGGAGGCCGAGCGGCTATCGGCGCTCTCGCGCAGGTTCAAGCCATCGCTTGAATCGGGTTTACAAACGATCATGCGATTGATATCGGAGGTCTTTCCCATATCGGAGGGCGAGCCGTCTTTATCAAAGGTGACGCCGGGTGAAAGCATTGTGGACAGCGCATATGCGATTTGCTCGCCGTCCTTAAGGCAAAGAAAGCCGTTGGCCGTGATCCCAAGCGCAAGAAAACTTGATTCGTTTTTGCAAGACGAATCACGCTTCTGCCGCTGTCCGGCGAGCGGAGAAGGTTCACACGCGTACCTTCTGGATTGGATACGGTGACAGTAGGAAGCGCCGCCGCGTATCGCGCGGCATCCGAAGCCGTATAAGGAATCAGATATTTCTTATCCATATAGCCATACTCGCTTCCGATATTGACATAGGTTCAGCTGTCAGGCGTGCTTTCTGAATCCACCGTTACGACCGTGCCGGTATAATACTTGCAGACCGAATGTGAATTGGCATCCGGCTCTTCGCTCAGGTTCAGTCTGTCCGTTGGATCGGGATTAACCACGATCATTGTATAATGAAGTTGAACACTTGATCGGAAAAATCAATAGTGATTTTTCTCCGTATGGTAGGTAGTGTTTCCCCAAGATCAAGCCAAAACAGCGAGTCAAATAGCAGCACAACGGATATGAACAACATTCAAGAAAGACGAGGTGTTCTTGGCATAGCGGGTAGCCATTCCCCTCCATCGTTT
>CAYQCL010000032.1:0-14386 GCA_964416065.1 uncultured Oscillospiraceae bacterium
ATGCAGAGCAAGGGCAACTCCGGAGCACCACTGACCACCAACCCGCCCTTTGGGTATAAAAAGGTGGAGGGCAGCAAAGACCAATGGGTCATCGATGAGCCTGCGGCAAAAGTGGTACGAAAAATCTTTGACCTGTGCGTTTCAGGTCTGGGTCCCACGCAGATCGCCAAGCGGCTGAAAGCACAGGAAGTACCTACTCCCAATGAGTATTGGCACAGTACCGGGAAAAAGTGCGGGAGTTTGCCTACTGTCCCATACAACTGGTGTTCCGCAACCGTCTCGGACATTCTGGAGAAGCAGGAATACTGCGGAAATACCGTGAACTTCCGCACCTACCGCAAGTCTTTCAAGATGAAAAGGAAGATGGACAATCCGAAGGAGAAGTGGAAGGTGTTCCCCGACACCCACCCCGCCATCATCGACCGTGAGACCTTTGCACTGGTACAGGAGTTGTGGAAGAATCGGCGCAGACCAACCAAGAGCGGTATTGTGAGCATGTTCTCTGGGATGCTCTATTGCGCTGACTGCGGGAGGAAGCTATACTACAGTTATATCAACAATTACCGGCGAGAACATGCCTACTTCTTCTGTTCCAGCTATCGCAATAACTCCGCTGTCTGCTCCGCCCACTATATCCGAGAAAGGGTAGTTGAAGCTCTTGTTTTGGAAAGTTTGCAAAGGGTTCTCTGGTATGTGCAGAGCTACGAGAAGGAGTTTGCGCGGCAGAAGCTGGAGGAATTCGGCGTGGAGCAGAAGAAGGAGCTTGCGGAGAAACGAAGGAAATTGGAACGTTCCAAACGGAGGATTTCCGAGATAGACGGCATCATCCAGAAGCTCTATGAGGACAGCGCAACGGGCAAGATAAGCGATGAGCGGTTCGCCACGCTGTCACTCTCGTTGGAAACGGAGCAGGCCGATCTGAAGGCTGCCGTTTCCGCTTTGGAGAGAGAGAGTTGGAAACCGCCAGAGACCAGACCGCTGACTTGGAGAAGTTTATTGCGAAAGCGAAAAGTGTTGCACAACTCACCGAGCTAACGCCGGAGATCGTCCACGAATTTGTGGAGAAGATTATCGTCCATAAGCCGGAGAAGGTAGATGGAAAACGCTATCAACAGGTGGACATTTACTACAACGGCATGGGGATCATCCGGGAGCCTTCGCCCGAGGAGATGGAGGAATACTTCCAGGCCCACCTGAACCGTACCAAAGCAAAAACGGCATAACCGCAAGGGCTATGCTGTAATCGCAGAAAACTATAAACTTAAAACTTAGCTACAAAGCCCCTTTGGGCGACCTTCCTTACGGAGGGTCGTCCGATGGCGGCTCCTCGTTTTTGACGGCACGGAACGCGGCGTCCCTCGCGGACTGACGAAGCGGCAGGAAGCGCCGCAAAAAAGAAAAGCCGCTCTCAGGTGCTGCCTGAAAGCGGTTTTCCTGCCGGATAAAGGGGTTTGTGTCTTCTCTGAGGGCGGCGGGCCAAACGACGCTTTGGAGCCGCGGACAGGCGTTTCCCGCATTCCGCGCTTTTTTCTCACGGCCTCTCCGTCGTCCTTTGCAGCAGGTAGAGGGGGGCGAGGTTGCATCTGGCGGCGTTTTCAAGCGTGATGCGCACCAGCCCCGGAGTGAGAACCTCAATGTAGCCGTTTCGGTCCCAAGTCTGATAATCCTGCCTTTGCATCGGATCCAGGAGATAGAGGTAGCTGTCGTCCGCGCCCGCCAGCACCAGAAAATGGCTCGTTGAGGTGAAGGGGCTGCCGTAGCCGCTGGTACAGGCGATGGCGATGACGTCCTCGCTCGCAAGGGCGGCGATTACCTCATCCAAATGGTTGGTCTGGGTGACGGATATGTCGAAAATGCCGAACAACTTTTCCAGATAATTCATGCTCGTGCCGAAGCCGTCCCCGTACCGGCCGTATACGCCCCAGACGTTATTCCCCGTGGCAAAGTTCGCGACCGCCAGCGGCAGATAGCGCAGATATTCCTCCGGCGTGGTCAGCTGGTAGGGCAGATGCCTTCCGTTGCACCAGGATTCGTTGACCGAGCAGGTGCAGAAGCGGTAGCCAAACGGCGAGCTCGCGTACTGGCTGAGCCTGGGCAGCTCCTCCTTGTCGGCCAAGTACGCCAGCGCCATCGCGACGGCGGTCGGGCCGCAGCCGCCGTCGCCAAAGCCCCTCCGCTTTTTCGAGTTCGGAGCCTCAAACGTAAGCTTGTCCCATAAGGGATCGTTCTGGGCGTAGATCACCCATTCGCCGACGCCCTCGACGGAAACGGATTTCGTCAGCGTCTCGCGCGCGTCCATTTCCAGCTGGTTGACATAGACGGTCTGGTCGGTCTCATAGGCGATGGGGCGCTTTCGGGCGTAGAGGATATAGCGGCTGTCGGTTTTCCCGCCGTAGCCCTCGTTCGCCAGGACGGCCCAAGCGTCCGCCTCGGTGGGCAGAAGGGAAGGGTCGGTCTGTAGAAACGAGCGCTCCAGAACGCGGGGAAGCTCGTCCCTGAAGAGGGCCTGCGTCGATGACGACGAAAGCCGCCAGGATTCCGTGTCGGAAAGCGTCGTGCGGACGCCCGCGAAGATGTCCAGCCGGTAGTCTCCGTCGGGCGTGAGGAGGTACAGGGTGGGATGCGCCTGATAATAGGCGTCGTCCCGATATTCGGACAGGCTGCCGAACAGGAAATTGTCATAGCAGTTTTTCCCGTAGAGCGTGACGAGGGGCTCGGAAAAATCGGGCGGCGTGTCGCCGGTCACGAAGATGGAGCCGCTCGAACTCGCATGCCCGTCAAACCGCTGCCGCAGATAATAGGACGCGTCCTCGCTGAACAGCACGGGCTGATTGATCGTCGTGTCCGGCTGGTAAAGCCACGCGACGCTTTCGGGATTGACCTGCCACAGATAGGGAAAGTCCACCGCGTAGCGCACATTCTCCGAAACGGCAAGGGGCCCCGCCGTCTCATCTTCGGCAAAAGAAATGCCGCATATGCTCAGCCATAAGGAAAGCAGCAAAAATGCCCGCGCACGGCGGCATCTGTTCCCGCGTTTCTTTCCCGATTGATTCATCATCTGCCGACGCCTTTCTAACGCAACAAGGTATCAATGACACGGCGGTCATCCGACACATTATAGCATCTTCGCCGCGTAAAATCAAAAGCGGGGAAAAACGCGCCAAACGCCCAGACTTGACGTTTATTGGGAAATACAATATAATAAATGAACCCATTTGTACGTGAAAGGGGTCGCATTCATGAGGCGTTTGTTAAGCGTATTTGCGTTCCTGATGCTTTTCTTTTCTTCATCGGCGCTCGCGTCCGGCATCCCCACGCCCGAGGTGGGTGATACCGTCGTTTTGGGCAGCTATGAGCAGGATAACGTCGTGGAAAACGGCAAGGAGCCGCTGGAATGGATCGTGCTGGATGTTCAGGACGGCAAGGCCATGCTTTTGAGCAAGTACTGCATTGATACCGTGATCTTTTATCCCAAGCGCGTGCCCATGTATTGGGGGATCTCCGATCTGCGGACATGGATGAACGGCGATTTTCTCAACGAGGCCTTTACTGACGAGGAGCAGGCGCTGATCCTCACCACCACGGTTGAAAATCTGAATCCCCACGGCATGAAGGGCGGCGGAGAGGATACGCTTGACAAGGTGTACCTGCTCAGCAAGCCCGAGGTGCTTGCGTTCTTTCCGGAGCAGGCGGATCGCGTCGCCTACCCCACGGAATACGCGAAATCGAAAGGCTGCACGCTGGATCCCAATACCGGCAGCTGCCGCTGGTGGCTGCGCACCCCGGGCGCGCGCAACCTGGACATGTGCGGAATCCGCCTGGACGGCCGCGTAACCAGCTATGGCATGCAGGATGTGGATTGGCCTACCAACACCATGCGCCCCGTCCTATGGGTTCGGTGCGGGGAATAAAAAGACGGCGTCGGCACGGAGGCGTGCCAGCGCGGGAGAAGTTCATATGAAAGTAACGATGAATTGGACAAAGCGCGTCTCCGTCCTGCTGGCGGCGGCCGCGATCGCCTGGGCCCCCTTTGCCGCGTCCGGCGAGGGCGCATTTTCCGTGAGCGACTCCGCCGAGGCGGAAGCGCAGGAGGACGCCGCCCTTGAAGCGCGCTACGACGCCGCGCAGGCCCTGTTTGACGTGCAGGATTATTGGGGCGCATACGAAGCCTTCGAGGCCCTGGGCGAGTATTCCGACAGCGCGGCGCGTGCCGCCGACAGCAAAAAGAAATGGAAGGCGGCGAGCTACAAGGAGGCCGTCTCTTTGTATAAGGACGGGCGATATTACGAGGCAAAGGAAATTTTCGAGGCCCTCGACACCTATGAAAAAAGCCGCTCCTATGTGAAGGACTGCACGTGGAGAATCGCGCGCATCGAGTATCAGCAGGCCAAGGAACTGTTTAACGCCGGGGATTACGAGGGCGCGAAGGCGCTTTTTGAGGCGTGCGGCACCTACAGCGACAGCAAAGAGCGCGCTCAGGCCGCCGCCGACATGATTGCGGCGCAGGAACAGGCCGAGGCGGAGCGCAGGCTCTACGAAGAGGGCCTTGCGCTCAAGGAGCAGGGGGATCTCGAGGGCGCGCGCAACGCCTTCATCCAGTCGGGCGACTGCGAGGGCGCGACCGAACAGCTCTACGAGGTAATCGGGATGCTCGCTGTGCAATCCGTGTATGAGGAGGCAGAGGCCGCCCTTAACGACGCGAATTATGAAGGCGCCTGTGAGCTGTTCCTGGCGCTTGGCGAGTATTCCGACAGCGCCGACAAGGCAGAGGCCGCCGAAGCGCTGCGGCAGGCATCTGTTTATGAGCGGGCCGCCGAAATGCAAAGCGCCGACCCCGCCCGCGCGTATGTCCTGCTTCTCTCCCTTGGCGATTACAGGGACAGCGCGGAGCTTGCGGATGCGTTGAAGGACGGAATAACCGCGCGCAAGATATACGACGCGGCGTATGAACTGGCGCGGGAGGACAGCCTGGAGGCGGCAAAGCTCGGCTACGAAGCCGCGTCACCCTATGCGGACAGCCAGGAGCGCGCCCGGGAGCTTGACGAGACCATCGAAAAGACACAGGAGTTTCAGCGGGCGCGCTTCCTGCGTGCGATCGGCGAGGAAGAGGAAGCGAACGCGATCTTTGAATCGCTCGGGGATTTCCTCAATGCCTCCGAGATGGTTCAGCCGATCACCCCGCGCTTTACCACAAAGCAGCTTAGAGACGACAAGACCTCGGACGTGTCCCCCGTCTTTACCGCGCCGGACGGCACGAAGCACCGCTACCAGATCTACAAGGGCGTGCGCACCTGGGTGGAGGCGAAGGCGTTCTGCGAAGCGCTGGGCGGGCATCTCGCCACGCTGACCACGGAGGAGGAAAACGCTTTTGTCTATCAGTTCATGCGCGACAGCGGATATCTGACGGCATACTTTGGCCTTTCGGACGAAAAGCGCGTGGGTGACTGGATCTGGGTCACGGGCGAGCCCTTTGAATACAGCAACTGGCACAGGGGCGAACCCAGCCGCAGCGGGCGCGAACGGTATGGCATGTATTTTTACAAACATACGGACGGCACGTGGAACGATAGCCACTTCTACGAGGACGCCGAGGTCGACCCCGGGTGTAGCTACATCTGCGAGTGGGATGAGTAGAAATCATTCAGCAAAGGACACGGGATATGTTTTCAATCGGTGTGGAGAATCAGCTGGGATATGGACTGAGCCTGCTTGCGGGCGGCGCGCTTTCGCTGGGGCTGGGTGGGTACCGCTTAAAAAGGGCCGGAGTCGGGCCGGGGAAAATCGCGCTGGCGACGGTGATTTTGCCGCTTTTCGCGGCATTTTTCTCGCATCTGTTCTATTGCCTGGTTGACGTGGAGTACACGATCTACTGCTATTCCTTCGGTTATCTGTTCGCCTTCTGGAAGAGCGGGTACATGGTCACGGGAGGCGTCTTGGGCATCCTCATCGCGCTGGCGGCGATCGGAGGCAGAGAGCGGGCCGTGATGCTTGAAATGTACGCGCCCAGCGGCGCCCTGATGCTCGCGGCGGCTCGCGTCGCGGAGGGCTTTCTAGGGCAGGGCTATGGAGAATATGGGATGGATAATTCCGTCCTCTGCCGCTTCCCCTTCATGGTATACGATCCCTACTATGAGGAATGGGGCTGGGCGCTGTTTGTGCTGGAGGCGCTGATCGCGCTGCTTCTGTTTGCGGCGCTGCTGAAGAAGAAGCCGACGTGGAACGGAGACGGCACGCTGCTTCTCCTGGGCCTGTACGCGAGCGCGCAGATCGTGCTGGAAAGCCTGCGTCGGGACGAGTTTCTCCGCTGGGGCTTCGTGCGCGTGGAGGAGGTGGCGAGCGCCGTGATCGTGCTTTGCGTGCTCGTCGCGTACTGTGTGAAGTCCGGTCGGGGAAGAGGACTTTCCAAGGCGGTTTGCTTTGGCGTGTTCGGCGCGATGTCCGTCCTGTGCGTGCTGCTGGAATTTGCTACCGAGGGCCGCATCCCGTTTTTGACCTTTTTGGACGTGAATGGCTGCTATCTCATGATGGCGGGGGCCTGCGCCGTGATGGGCGGATGTGTCCTGGGAATGCAGCGTCTGTGCGCCGCGCGGCTCGCGTCGCTGGGAAAGGAAGACTGCTGATGAGAAGCGGAAAAAGGCGTGTTTTATGTGCGATGCTGGCCTGTCTGATGTTGGCGGGCGGCGCGGCGGCGCAGGAGGCCCTGCCGCAGATGGTGAGGGTGAGCTTCCCCGAGCAGGAATATACCGTTCCCGAAAATGCGAAGGACAATTATGCGGCCGACGAAAGCGGCTTTAGCGAGGACGGCCTGTCCTATCACGACGACTCGCTGGATATCCAAATCCATCAAATTCGGGCGTATGACACCGACGTCGTGGTCGCTTTCGTGCAGATCGCCGACGCGGCGCAGCTAAAGACCGAGCAGGCCAAGCCCTATCCGTCCAAAACGACGATGCGCGTGAGTGAGATCGCCAAGCGGGTCAAGGCCGTGCTCGCGGTCAATGCGGATTGGTTCACCTATCACAACACCGGCATCGTCTATCGCAACGGGGAGCTGCTCAGAAATCGCGCGAACGAGGAATACGATGGCCTCGCCATCGACATCAATGGGGATTTTCACATCATCCGCCCCATGACCGAGGAGGAGTATGCGAAGATTGAGACGCCCATCGCCAATTCCTTTGCCTTTGGCCCCGCTCTGGTCATCGACGGAGAGGTGCAGGAGATTGTGGATCGGAAGGAAACCTTTAAGCAGCGCATGGCGATCGGCCAAATCGCGCCGCTGTGCTATGTGCTTGTGGCAACGGACGGCCCCGATCAGGAGGGCTCCGCGGGTCTGAGCGTTCCGCAGCTGGCGGAGCTGATGCATGGACTGGGCGCGCAAACCGCGTATAACCTGGACGGTGGGCAATCCACCTCGATGCTGATGAACCAGGTAAAGCTCAACGCCGAGCCTAAGACGATGCGCGCCGTGGGGGACATTCTGTACTTCACCACCGCCATTCCCAATGAGTGAGCGGAGCGGGGAGCGCCTCTTGCGAGTGGTGGAGGGGCAGCCTGCTCTTCATGCCTGATCCGTTCCCCTCACCCGCGACGCGGGTGAGGGGCTTGTTATTTGGAAAGGACGGCGTATGGCACCGGAAAAAATGGATTGAAATTGCTCAAATGGAAGAACATTTTCATCCTTTTTTGTGTCGGGAGGCTTGACAAAGGAAAAGAGACATGGTATTATCAATACAGAAAAAAGAACGGTGTTCAATAATAATGAACGTTGGAGGGAGCCTCGATGGAACGAGAGGTTAAGGTCAAAAGCCTGCAAAAGGCGATGCAGGTGCTGGAATGCTTTCTGATTCAGAAGGAGATGGGCATTTCTGAGATTGCGGGCAGGCTGGATATATGCAAATCATCCGTTCATAACATTGTATCCACCTTTGAGCAAATGGGTTATTTGCAGCAGAATCCCCAAACGAACCGCTATTCCCTGGGAGTGAAGCTTTGCGAGTACAGCCGTGCCGTAAGCGACAGCTTCACGGTCACCAAGATTGCCCTGCCCTATATGCAGGAGCTTGCAAACAGGGTGAAGGAGCACGTATATCTCGGCAGGGCTTATCAGGACGAGGTGCTGTATTTGGAGTCCATTCATCCGATGGAGAACATTGAAATGCTCCGTTCATTGATGGGCCTTAGGGTCAAGATGTATTGCACGGGTCTCGGCAAGGCGTTGATGGCCTATATGGGCGACGAGTTTATCAATAGGTGTTGCCAGGAGCCGTTGGAGGCATATACGGAACGAACGATTACAGATCCCGACAGGCTCAGGGAGGAGCTGGCGCTGGTCCGAAAGAGGGGATATTCCGTTGATGATATGGAGCATGAGTATGGAATCAAATGCGTTGGCGTTCCGATCTTTAATAAAAACGGGCAGGTCTGCGCGGCGATTAGCGTGAGCGGGCCATCCCTGAGGTTTGGCCAGGAACGAATCAAAGAATTGGCGGAAATGCTTCAGGAATATGCCGCCATGATTGGCCAGAGGGTCTATTGAATTTTTTGCTGCAAAGGAATTTGCAGCAAAAAAAGAAGTATTAACAAGAACGACGTTCATTATTAATGAACAATCTAAGAAAAAGGACGGAACAGAATGAAGACATTTCCCAACGGCGTTTGGCCCGTAATGCTGACTCCCTTTCAAGAGAACGGCGCGTTGGATGGGGAGGGCCTGCGTGAATTGATCGAATGGTATGTCAGGCAGGGTTGCGACGGATTGTTTGCGGTGTGCCAGTCCAGTGAGATGTTCTTTTTGAATTTGGAAGAGCGGGTGCGGCTGGCAAAGGAGACGGTGCGTGTCGGCAAAGGGCGGCTGCCTGTGCTGGTTTCCGGACATGTGTCGGAGCACTTGGATGAACAGGCCAGAGAGATCGCCTGCATGGCTGACACGGGAGCGGACGCGGTTGTATTGGTTGCCAATCGTCTCGTTTCCGGCCCAACGGACGACGACCGCCTCTTTATTCATAACCTGCGGAGGCTGCTATCCCAAATTCCTCACGATATTCCCCTCGGCTTTTATGAATGCCCCTATCCGTTTAAGCGCTTGCTGACGCTGGATATATTGCGCTTCTGCCTTGATTCTGGCCGCTTTTGCTTCTTAAGGACACGAGCTGTGATTTGGATTGTATCAAAGAGAAGCTGGCCGTTTTGAAAGGCAGCGAGATAAAGCTGTTTAACGCCAATGCCGCGACGCTTCTTGACAGTTTGAAATGCGGGGCCAACGGGTATATGGGCGTTATGGCCAACTTCCATCCCGCGCTTTATAAATGGCTCAACGACCATTGGATGATTGACTTTGTTACGGTCTACAGCAAGGATGATATCCAATTTACCTTCAAGAACGGAACAGAAATAAGAATGTGATATTAAGAGCCGCTGGGAATATACCCGGCGGCTTTGCTGTCTTCAAAATGAACCCCTTGGGATTCAAAGTTTGAAACCCTCGGAGCAATAATCAAAATGTATCGAGAAAAATCAAAATGTATGGGGAAAATCAAATCGTATCAAGTAAGCGATTTACATATCATGATGAGCATCTTTGCGGGCGCGTTGAGCGACCGATGGGACAAGAAGCGCACCATGCTGGTTTGCGATCTGATCGCGGCGTTCAGCACCGTGGCTGTGCTTGTGCTACTTAAGACGAACCGGCTTTGCAAATGGCATTTATACGCGCTCAACGCCTTCAACGGACGGATGAACACGTTTCAGCAGCCCGCGGGCGAGGTGGCCGCGACGCTTCTGATTCCGAAGCGCTTTTATCAAAAGACCAGCGGCCTGCGCGCTCTCTCACAGTCCCTGAATACGATTCTGACGCTGGTGCTGGCTACGGCGCTGCTCTCCTTTTCGGGGATAGAGGCGGTCATTGCGGCAGACCTGATTACATTTGCGGCTGCGTTTTTGACCCTGTGGCTGCTGATCGAAATCCCCCGACGCGGGGGATGCGCAACGGGAAAGGGAAGGGCTGCTTGCCTCGGCCAAAAAGGGGCTCGAGTGGCTTAAGCAAAACCCAATGATTCTTCCGAAGCACGATTCCTGTCGACATGCAGGGACGCGTCTATTCCTGCCGGAACACCCTACAATTTCTGGCGATCCCGGCCGGCTTTCTTCTCGGCGGGCTGCTCGTTGACGAGGTTTTTGAGCCGCTCATGGCTGCGCTGCCGACTGGCAGCATGCTTGCCTCGCTTTTCGGGGAGGGAAAGGGCGCGGGAGCGGCCATGCTGTTTTTCATCATCGGCGTCGCCGGAGTCGTCATTTGCGCGGCTTTTGGCTTGGCGCTGCGAAAATATGAATGGCATGAGCCGCCCGCGCGGCAAAATTCATAGACCGGCCCTAAGCCGCGCATACTAGCGTCGAGGTGAGATGCATGATCGAATTACCCGTTGGGTTCGCCATGGCGCTGGCACAAAACGAGGCGGCGATGCACACATTCGAGTCCCTGAGCGACACGGGAAAGCAGGCCGTCCTTCAGCGTGCGCGAAGCGTCCGTTCCAAAACCGAAATGCAGCAGCTGGTCGCCAGCCTTGACGAGAGATGAGCGGTATGCAAGGACACAATGCGACGGCCGCTCCAAGCCGTTTAAAGGGTCGCTCCGGACAGGAGAAACCCATCTCTGATGCCTATGCCGAGATCGATAACGATCTCGCCCGTGACAATCTGGAGAATGATATTCCCGAGCCGGATCAGCCGAAATGACGCGGAAACGGTTTTGAATAGACGTTTTTAGCGCGCCTTGCGCGCCGATCAAGCCGAGGGCGCGAACGAGTGGAACGGGGCAGGCTATCCGTGTGAGCACGGATAGCCTGTTTTCGCCAGAGGCGAAAATCGTGCATTCCAAATCAAAGATTCCACCGGCCAGTATCCTCCACGACGATTGAGGTTGCGGGACTGAGTCCCCTGCACCCCGCACTTTGTCGATGATCTCAGACTGTCGACAAACCCCATAGATACGCGAAGAGCCGCAGCGGCGGCCCAGATATGGGCCGCCGCGTCTCTCGCTTGAAAACGCTGCGACGTAAGGGTTTGGGGCAAAGCCCCAAACCCCAGCAGGGGACGCAGTCCCCTGCACCCCACACTTTGTCGATCCCCTGAATCCGTTTTCAAGTGTCGCTTGAAAGCGGATTTTTTGTGCTTCTCCCTTTTCTTCTCTTTTGCCTTGTGTCCCCCGCGCGCGTGGTGGTATAATAAACCATCCAAATCGTGTGCATATCCTCCATATCGCCAGAAAGGAACCTCGCCATGAAAAAGCTCACGCCGCGCCTGTGGGGCGCGCTCATTCTCATCGGGCTGACCGGTCAGCTTGCCTGGACGATCGAGAACATGTATTTCAACGTCTTCCTTTATAACACTATCTCCACCGATCCCGGCTATATCGCGGCCATGGTGGCGTGGAGCGCGGTGGCCGCGACGCTCACCACGCTGGTGATGGGCGTCCTGAGCGACCGTGTGGGGCGCCGCAAGCCCTTTATCTGCGGCGGCTACCTGCTCTGGGGCGTAAGCACCGCCGCGTTTGGCTTCATCACGGTCGAAAACGCCGCCACGCTTTTTCCCGCCGCCAACGCCGTCATGGCTGCGGCAGTCATGGTCATTGTGCTGGACTGCGTGATGACCTTTTTCGGTTCCAGCGCCAATGACGCAGCCTTCAACGCTTACGTGACCGATCAGATCGATGACGGTCAGCGCGGAAGGGTGGAAGGCGTCATGGCGATTCTGCCGCTGGTCTCGATGCTGGTCATCTTCGGCTTCTTCGATGGAATGACGCAGGCGGGCAACTGGCGCCTGTTCTTCCTGATCTTCGGCGCGTTGGTCACTTTGACGGGCCTGGCCGGAATTTTCCTTCTGCCCGAGACGCCTATGGAACCCAAGCGCGAAGGTCTTTGGGCACAGCTGGCCTATGGCTTCAGGCCCTCGGTGATCAAGGCCCATCGGGCGCTGTACCTGTCGCTCGCGTCGATGTGCGTCTTTTCCATCGCCGTGCAGGTGTTCTTTCCGTATTTGATCATCTATATGCAGCACTATCTGCTGCTGGACGCCTACGCCCTCGTACTGGGTGTGGTGCTAATCGTGGCGTCCGTGGTAAGCGTGCTGGGCGGCCGCGTGATCGATCGAGTAGGGAAGCTGCGCTTCTGCGGCCCCGCGGGGCTTTTGATGCTGCTGGGGCTCATTGGGATGTTCTTCGCGCGCGGCATGGTCTGGGTGATCCTCGCGGGCATCGTGATGATGAGCGGCTACATGCTTTTGACGGCGGCGCTTTCGGCGCAGATCCGCGAGCTGACCCCGCCCGAGAAGGCCGGACACTTCCAGGGTATCCGCATGATTTTCGCGGTCATGCTGCCGATGATCATCGGCCCCGCCATCGGCGCGGCGGTCATTCGCGGCAACGCGCAGACCTATGAGGAGCTTGGCCAGCTCAAGACCGTGCCCACGCCCGCCATCTTCCTCGCGGCGGCCGTCGTGCTGTGTCTGCTGGCCGTGCCCGTATGGCTGCTCAGGCGCGAAGAAAGGGAGACGGTCAAATGCTGATGACCCCATGGGGCGAAGGGCTGGATGAAAAAAACATCCTGACGGAATATCCGCGTCCGCAGCTTCGCCGAAAAAGCTATCTCAACCTCAACGGACGCTGGGATTTCACGATCACAAAGAGCGACGAGCCCCCGAAGCGGTATGACGGGACGATTTTGGTGCCGTTTTCGCCGGAAAGCGCGTTAAGCGGCGCGGGGCGCGCACTTCAGGCGGACGAGACGCTCTGGTACAGCCGCGCCCTTGCGCTGCCCGAGGGCTTTCTCAAGGAGGGCGAACGGGCGCTGCTGCACTTCGGCGCGGTCGATCAGGAGGCGGCGGTCTTTGTCAACGGCGTGGAGGTCGTCCGCCACACGGGCGGATATACGGCCTTTTTCGCCGATATCACGGACGCGCTGGAAACGGAAAATACGCTCGTCGTGCGCGTGCATGACGGTACCGAGAGGAGCCTGCTCGGTCGGGGCAAGCAGAAGACGAAGCGCGGCGGCATCTGGTACACCCCGCAGAGCGGCATCTGGCAGACAGTGTGGCTGGAGGCCGTGCCCGAAAACCACATCGAGGGCCTGCGCGTCGTGCCGCTGTTTGACGAATTGGCGGTCGAGGTGACGGCGCTGAGCCAAAGCAGCCTTCCCTGTCAGGCCACGGTGGACGGACAGACCGTCGCCTTCCGCGCCAACGAGCCCGTGCGCGTCCCGCTTTCGGACGTCCGCGCCTGGTCGCCCGAAACGCCCTTCCTCTACGACCTGACCGTCACGATGGGACAGGACAGGGTGGAGAGCTACTTCGGCATGCGCAAGACCGAGGTGCGCGCGGATCAAAACGGCGTCAGGCGCCTCTTTCTCAACGGCAAGCCGTATTTTCACAACGGCCTTCTGGATCAGGGCTATTGGCCGGACGGCCTTTTAACGCCTCCCAGCGACGAGGCCATGATCCATGACATCGAGACCGCTAAACGCCTGGGCTTTACCATGCTTCGCAAGCATATCAAGATCGAGCCGATGCGCTGGTATTATCACTGCGACCGGCTGGGGATGCTGGTGTGGCAGGACATGGTCAATGGCGGCGGCGACTACCGCCTGACGACGGTCAGCGGCCCGCTGGTGACGGGCGTCCATCGCCGAGATGACAATTACCGCGCCTTTGCGCGCGAAAACGCGCAGGGCCGTGAGGCATACCTGCGCGAAATGGAGGAAACCGTGACCCAGCTCATCAACGCACCCAGCATCGTGCTGTGGGTGCCGTTTAACGAGGGCTGGGGCCAGTTTGACAGCGCCATGGTTTCCCAAAGGCTCCATCAGCTTGATCCCACGCGTCCGATCGACCACGCCAGCGGCTGGCACGATCAGGGCATAGGGGAGCTGAAAAGCCTGCATGTGTACTTCAGGCCCTACCGCTTCAAGCCCGACAAGCGGGGACGCGCGGTCGTCCTGAGCGAGTTTGGCGGATATAACCTGCGCCTGGACGGCCATTGCTTTAATGACGCGGATTTCGGCTATAAGAAATTCTCGGACAGGGCCGCGCTTTGGGCCGCCTACGAGCGCCTGATCGAGCGTGAGATTTTGCCCGCGATTCCCAAGGGGCTGGCAGCGGCGGTCTATACCCAGCTCACCGACGTCGAGGACGAGCTCAACGGCGTGATGACCTACGACCGCCGCGCCGTCAAGCTGGACGAGGAGAAGCTCATCCGGCTCAACCGGCGCGTGCGGGAGGCATAGCTTATTCCGCGAACATCGGCGTGGAGAGGTAGCGGTCGCCGGTGTCGGGCAGCAGCGCCACGATCAGCTTGCCCTTGTTTTCGGGACGCTTGGCCAGAACGGTGGCCGCGAAG
>CAYQCL010000032.1:14396-24536 GCA_964416065.1 uncultured Oscillospiraceae bacterium
GGCCCGTCTCAAAGGCCTCGTCGTTTTCCACGGTGATGATCTCATCATAAATCTTGGTATTCAGCACGTCCGGCACGAAGCCCGCGCCGATGCCCTGGATCTTGTGCGACCCGGCGACGCCCGTGGAAAGGACAGGGCTTCCGGCGGGCTCCACGGCCACGATGCGCACGTTGGGGTTCTGCGCCTTGAGGTATTCGCCCACGCCGGTGACGGTGCCGCCGGTGCCGACGCCCGCGACGAAGATATCGACCTTGCCGTCCGTGTCGGCCCAGATTTCGGGGCCGGTGGTTTCACGATGAATGGCGGGGTTGGCGGGGTTGACGAACTGCCCGGGGATGAAGCTGCCGGGCGTGGCGTCGGCAAGCTCCTGCGCCTTGGCGATCGCGCCCTTCATGCCCTTGGCACCCTCGGTCAGCACCAGCTCTGCGCCGTAGGCCTTGAGCAGATTGCGCCGCTCGACGCTCATGGTCTCGGGCATGGTCAGGACAATGTGATAGCCGCGCGCAGCGGCCACGGCGGCCAAGCCGATGCCGGTATTGCCGCTGGTCGGCTCGATGATGGTCGCGCCGGGCTTGAGCGCGCCGGTCTTCTCGGCGTCATCCAGCATGGCCTTGGCGATGCGGTCCTTCACGCTCCCGGCGGGGTTGAACGCCTCCAGCTTGGCCAGGATGGTCGCCTCGAGGGCGTTCACACGTTCATAGTTGCTCAGCTCCAGAAGAGGGGTCTTGCCGACGAGCTCGGTGATGCTTTTCGATACGTTCATGGATAAAAGCCTCCTTATATATATTTGCGCGAGATTGCAAAAAAGGGAATGGACAAAAGCCCATTCCCTCTATGCACAATGGAAAGAAGCACGCGAAAAACGCGGCTCAATACACAGGGAGGAATGAGCTTTGCAGAGGACAACAACACATCATGCGACGGGTCACGGCTCATCCCTCCTCCTTCAAAATCATACGAAACCTATGGTCATTATATACAAGCTTCTCTGGGTTGTCAACCCCTTTCGAGAAAAAGACTTGAAAACCCATCGTTTTAATGGTAGTATGACGCCTGGGAGGGAGCGCCGGACAAGGGCGTCAAGGGCGCGATGAAAAACGCCCTTTCCCTTTCAATCGCTTTGGGTGGAAATCACGAAGGAGGCTTTTTCATGCAATCAAATCTTACCCGCGAGCAGGCGCTTGAGCTGCTCAAAGCCTACAACAAGGAGCCCTTTCACATTCAGCACGCCTTGACCGTCGAGGGCGTGATGCGCTGGTACGCAAACGAGCTGGGCTATGGCGAGGACGCGGATTTTTGGGCGACCGTCGGCCTTTTACATGATATCGACTTTGAAAACTGGCCAGAGCAGCACTGCGTGAAGGCGCCTGAGCTCCTTCGCAAGGGAAATGTGGGAGAGGACATGATTCACGCGATCTGCTCCCATGGCTACGGTATTTGCTGCGACGTCGCGCCTGAGCACGAAATGGAGAAGGTGCTTTTCGCCGCTGACGAGCTGACCGGCCTGATCGGCGCGGCGGCGCTGATGCGTCCCAGCAAAAGCGTGATGGATATGGAGGCATCCAGCGTTAAGAAGAAGTTCAAGGATAAGAAATTCGCGGCCGGCTGCTCGCGCGAGGTTATCACCACTGGCGCGCAGCGCTTGGGCTGGGAGTTGAACGATTTGTTTGAAAAGACGATCCTGGCCATGCGTTCCTGCGAGGACTCGGTACGGCGGGAGATGGAGGGCTGAAAAGGACGGCGACAAAGGATGGGGTGCAGGGGACTTAGACCGCAACCTCAATCGTCATGTAGGGCACTAACCGTGCCCTACATGACGATTGAGGTTGATATCCTCGCCTTGCCCCCCTTTCGGGCAAGGCCGCACAGTGCGGAGGGTTGCGCGGCCCAAATTTTCAATTTGGGCCGTGCGATTCCGACAAAAGGCCGGAACAGCGCGACCGCGTTTCGCGGTCGCGTTGCCCCTGCACTTCCCTCCGTCAACCCAGAAGCCTTACGCCGCAGCGTCTTCCAAGCGAGAGATGTGCCGGCCCAGACGGGTCTGTCATAGAAGGTTCTACAACAGGATCATATACAAAAAAATCCGCTCTCAAGCGTTGCTTGGAAGCGGATTTTTGGAAACCATCTATCCAAAACGGTTTGTGCGGCAGGCCCTCTGGCTTGTAGGCCTTGAAGCCCCATGGAGACTCGGCGGGCCGCTCCGTTCCCCCCTGGTTGAATTTTATGAGAAAAAAGTGTATAGTGTGTAGTGTTCGTTTTTCCCCATTTTCCTTGCTTTTGGCCGGCCCTTGAAGGGCAGGAAAGGATAGGCATGAACGATTTTCAACAGCAGACCCTTTGGAGCGGCCACGCCACACAGCCGCCCCTTGCGGAGCGCATGCGTCCGCGTACACTTGAGGAGTTCATAGGGCAAAAGCACCTGCTGGGCGAGGGACGGCTGCTTCGCCGCGCCATTCAGGCGGATCGGATGCAGAGCAGTATTTTTTGGGGCCCGCCAGGATGCGGCAAGACCACGCTGGCCTCCATCATCGCCCATATGACGGACAGCGCCTTTGAAAAGCTCAACGCCGTTACCAGCGGCGTGGCAGACGTTCGCAAGGTGCTCAAGGAGGCCGAGGAACGCCGTACGCGCTATGGCCGCGCGACCTATCTGCTGCTGGACGAGTGTCACCGCTGGTCAAAGGCGCAGAGCGATAGCATTTTACCTGCCATTGAGAGCGGTCTCATCCGCTTCATCGGCTCCACGACGGAAAACCCCATGGCCAGCATGACGCCTGCGATTGTCAGCCGATGCCGCGTGTTCCAATTTGAGCCGCTCGGGACGGACGAGGTGGTTCAGGCGCTCGAGGGTGCGCTGAGGGATAAGGAGCGCGGCTATGGCGGAAGCGACGTCCGGCTGGAGGATGGAGCGCTGCGCTACATCGCGAGGGTGGCGGATGGCGATGTGCGCACGGCTCTGGGAGCTTTGGAACTGGCTTATCTCACCACTGAGGAAATATCCGACCCCGAAACCGGCAGGCCCTATCGCCTGATCACGCTCTCCGCCGCGCAGGAGAGCGTTCAGAAGCCTGTGGTCAAGCTGGATGAGGATCTATATTATGACATGCTCTCCGCGTTTATCAAGAGCATGCGCGGCAGCGACCCCGACGCGGCGCTTCTGTGGTTTAGCCGCATGCTGTATGCGGGCGTGGATCCAAAGCTGATCGTGCGCCGCGTCGTGGTGCATGCCAGCGAGGACGTGGGCCTGGCGGATCCAACGGCCATGCTTCAGGCGCAGGCCGCCGTGACCGCGCTGGAATTTGTCGGCATGCCGGAGGCGCGCATCCCCATCGCTCAGGCAATCATCGCCGTGAGCCTGGCGGAGAAGAGCAACAGCGTCGTCATGGCGATCGACGCGGCCATGGAAGACGCCAGAAAGGGCAATTTTACCGCTGTCCCGCCGTACCTTCGGGATCAAAGCTATCAGGTGCCACATACGAAAACGCCGCAGTACCTTTATCCGCACAACTACCCTGGCCATTTCGTGAAGCAGACCTATATGCCCGAGGGCTATGAGCACAGCGTGTACTACCATCCCAGCGAGCAGGGTCACGAGGCCAAGCTCAAGGCGCGTCATGAGCGCAGATTCGGAGCCGAGAAATGAGAGAAAAGCCCACGCGTAAGCCTGACGTAAGCAAGGCCACGGCTTATGCCATTGTGGTCAACGCGATTCAGATCGCGGTTTTGGCCGCCTTTGTGCTCTATGTGCTCCTGGACGGCCCGCGCGCCAATCAGCAGTCGCTCCTTTTCATCGTCATTCTGGGCGCGACGCTGGCCGCGTGGGGCGCGATGATCGATATTCAGGAGGCGCTTCAAACGCGGCGCAGAGAGCGCACGATCAACGAGCTGCAAACCGCCAACGAACAGATGGACACGCTCAATCTGAAGCTCCGCGCCCAGCGGCATGATTTCCTCAATCATATCCAGGTGGTATATAGTCTGCTTGAGATGGAGGAGTACGCGGAGGCGACGGCATATCTCGAACGTGTTTACAATGAGCTCAGAGCCGTTTCCCGTGTGATGCGTACCAAGATGACCGCCTTTAACGCGCTCTTACAGGTCAAAAGCGCCGTGTGCGAGGAACGCGGAATCTCGCTGGAGATGGACATCCGCAGCACGCTTGAGCAGCTGGCCGTTCCGCCGTGGGAGCTGTGCTGCATCATCGGAAACCTCATGGATAACGCCATGGATGCCGCCATGGAGGCGCCCGACGCGCGTGTCCGTCTGAGCGTGTGCGAGGATCTGCGCGGCTTCACCTTTGTCGTGTCCAATAACGGCGCGGCCGTGCCCGAGGACATGCGGGAAAGCATCTTTGAACCCGGAATATCCACCAAGGGCGAGGGACACGGTATGGGACTGTGCATCGTGAGACGGACGCTTGAAGAGTTAGGCGGCACGATCACGCTTGAAGCGGACGGCGGCGAGACGGCCTTTACCGTCATCGTGCCCCGCGCGTCACAGGAGACGTCGGCCTGAGCGCAATACAGGAGGGGAGAGCGGGCGCGCCCGCGTGAGCATGGAGCAAACAAGACAGGGCTTTTTGAAAAATATCGTCAGCTTTTCTATGGTCACATGGATTTCCTTTGTGCTGGGATTCATCGCATCGCCGATCTCCACGCGTCTGTTCGCGCCGGAGGAGCTGGCGAAGGTCGGGCTGTTCAGCACCTATGCCTCGCTGGTTTCTTCGATTTGCTATCTGGGGCTGGATCAGGCGTTTGTGCGCTTCTTCAACGAGCCGCCGGAGGGCATGACGAAGAAGGGGCTCTTCACCGTATGCATCAGCGCCGCGTTTGCCTTCAGCGTCGTAAGCTCCATCGTGCTTGTCTTTTTCTGGCGGCAGATGAGCGGGGAGATTGTGGGCGCGCCCGATCCGACGGTCTTTCTTTGCCTGTGCGTCTATAGCTTCAGTCTCGTCGCGTTCCGCTTCCTTTCCCTGTGCTACCGCATGGAAAAAAACGTGTGGCTGTATACCGTCCAGGGCGTGGTAAACGCGCTTCTGACCAAGATCGCCTATCTGGCGGTGGGGTTCGCGGCCCCCACGGGCAGGGCGGCCCTGATTGCTCTGACGGTGCTGACGGCGCTTTTGTCCCTGACGTTTTTGTTTATCCAGCGCAGTCGGTTTGACGGACGCGCGCTTTCTCAGGTAAGCCGACCGGCCGCCAGGGAGCTCGGTGCGTTCGCGCTGCCGCTGGTACCGCTGAGCGTCCTGATGTGGCTCAATTCTTCCGTCAGCACGCTTTCGCTCAAGCATCTGCTGGGCTATGAGGCGGCGGGCATCTTCTCCAGCGCGCTGGGCCTCGCCTCGACCATCAACATCATCCAGACCGGCTTTAATACCTATTGGGCGCCCTATGTGCTGGAGAACTATCAGACGGACAGCCGCCAGCGCTTCTACACCGTTCATCGGCTCATGGCCTGCATGCTGACGCTGTTCGGGCTTGTAATCGCGCTTTTGCAGGCGCCGGTATTTCTGCTTCTGGGCCGCAGCTACCGCAGCTCCGTGGTGTTCTTTCCATTCTTGTTCCTCTCACCCATCTGCTACTGTCTGGGAGAGACCACGGGCATGGGTATCACGATCTCCAAAAAGACCTATTGGACGACGGTGATCTATCTGTTTTCCTCGTTAAGCAATATCGGATTGTGCTATCTGCTCATTCCACCCATGGGCATGGCGGGGGCGGCGGTGGCTTCGGCGGTCTCGGCTATTCTGACGCTGCTTTTGCGCACAGCCGTGGGGGAGAAATACTATCGGGCGATTTCCCATTATCGCTATCTTGCCTATACCATCGGGCTGATGCTTATGGCCTCGGTCGCAAACCTGCTGCTTTCGGGCATCTGGAAGTACGCGGCGCTCCTTTTCACGCTGGCGCTGGCCTGCGTGCTGTTCCGAGAGGAAATCCGCACGCTATGGACGACCGCCGCGCAGGTTCTTCGGGCAGGGCTGAACAGGCTCAGACGCGGACGCCCGCCTCGGGAGGGAAAGTCATGAGTGAAAAAAAACGCGTCCTGATGCTTGCGGACGCGGACAGCTTCTGGACGCGGCGTTATCTGGAGCATCTGCTGATTCCGGAGGGCTATGAGGCCGTCCTCTTCCCGATCTGGGGAAACGGCGGGAAGAACGACGATTTCTACCGCGAGAACGGCGTCACGGTGTATCGCGACCGCCATACGCTGCCGGTCGTGCGTCACATTCCCCGATTGCGCATGTGGACGCGCGTCGCGCTCAACGCGCGCGACCTAAATGCGCTGGGCCCCTTTGATATCGTCCACAACCACTACCTTTCCCAGCGGGATTTGGCGCTGGGGGAGGCCGTCGCGCGACGCTTTCACGCGAAGTGGGCGTGCAGCTTTTACGGTAGCGACCTTCTGCGCGCGAAAAAGGGAGTGCTGAAAAAAATGCGGCCCTATCTGGAGCGCTGCGACTCGATCAGCATACACAGCGAGCTCAACCGCGAGAAACTGAGAAGCGTTTATGGCGACGCGATCGCCCAAAAGGCGACCCTTTTGTATTTCGGTCAGACGGGATATGGGGATATCGACCGCGCGCGGGAGGCATACACCCGCGCCCAATGCCGCGCACGGTTTGGCATCGAGGAAAATCGCTTCGTCGTCTGCGTGGGCTACAGCGCTTCCAGAGCGCAACAGCAGCTGGAAGCGGTTGAGGCCCTCGCGAAGCTTCCGCCCGAGCGCCTGCGTCGCATGACGCTGGTCTTGCAGCAGACCTACGGCCTGAACGATCCCGATTACGTATCCCGCACCCGCGAGCTGGCCGGAAGGCTTCCGCTGCAAACGGTAACGCTCACGCGGTTCATGGGCCCCGAGGAAAGCGCGATGCTGCGCCTCTCGGCGGACGTGTTTGTCCAGTCCATCAAGACGGACGCCTTCTCCGCCAGCCTTCAGGAGTACCTTTACGCGGGGGCGTGCGTCCTCAAGGGAGCTTGGCTGGGATATCCGCAGCTGGACGGTATGGGCATTGCGCTTGCGCAGTTTCAGGACTTTTCCCAGCTGCCCGAGCTCATTGAGCGCGCGATGGACGGCGAGTTGCACGGGCTGGATGCGCAAAAGCGCGCGCTGTTTCCAAAGCTCTATTCCTGGGAGGCCGTCAGGGACAGCTGGATGAGCCTGTACGCTTAAGCGCCGCGCTTTACGCCGCCCGTTAAAAGGTAGTGCCACACATGCGTGCGGATGCACCAACGGTGCCGCTGTCCGACCCGCCTGGGTTTCTGAACTTTTTTCATCATGGCGAAGGCCCCTTTCGTGTCTTTCTATCTATAAGACGTGAAAGGGGGCCTTTTTGGTTGCAAAAATTTGAAATTTTTATTCGCCCACAGCCGCCTTGAGCACGCTCGAGATGTTTTGGCGCAGGATGAGCTGCGCGCGGTTGTCATAGGGCGTCTCGTCGCGGTTGATAAGCACCAGCGGCACACCCTGCCTTCGATAGGTAATCAGCCCCGCCGCCGGATGCACCATCAGCGACGTCCCGCCCACGATGAGCAGGTCACAGTTTTCCGCTTCGGTCACGGCCTCATCCAAAACCGCCTCGTTGAGCGGCTCGCCATAAAGGACGATGTCGGGCTTCAGCACCCCGCCGCATGCGCAATGAGGCGTACCGGAGGTCTTGAGAACCTCGTCGAGTGAGACGCGCTTTCCGCATCGCAGACAGGTGTTGGTACGCACCGCGCCGTGCAGCTCGACCACATGCCGGCTGCCGGCCAGCTGGTGCAGCCCGTCGATATTCTGCGTAAGCACCGCGCTGAGAACGCCGCGCTTTTCCAGACGGGCGAGCGCGTAATGCGCGTCGTTTGGCTTCGCGGCGGGATAGAGCATCACGTTTCTGTAAAAGTCCCAGAAGGAATCCGGATGGTTGAGAAAATAGCGCAAGGAAAGCATTTCCTCATAGCTGCGTCCCCGCGCGCCGTTGTATAGGCCGTGCGCGCTTCGGAAGTCGGGAATCCCGCTTTCCGTGCTTACGCCCGCGCCGCCGAAAAACACAATACGCCGCGATTTTTCAAGCAGCTCTCTCAGTTTCAAAAGATCCTCTTCCAATCCGCGCGCCTCCCGCCTGTATTTTCCCAGATATACAGTTCGACGGAAGGGGCGCGGACTCCTGTTTTTGTCAGTTTTTTAGAGCCTTTGCCCCATGGGGTCGAGGCGGCATAAAAAGACCTCGCTCGTCCCATACTCCATGTACAAGCCTATGTGCGGAGGTGTGCAAGATGGCGATGAACAAGGTGGAAATCTGCGGCGTGGATACCTCCACGCTGCCGGTGATTTCAAACGAGCGCATGCGCGAGCTGTTTCCGCTGGTGCATGGCGGCGATCTGAACGCGCGAGAGGAATTTATCTGCGGCAATCTGCGGCTGGTTTTGAGCGTGATCCAACGCTTTGGCAACCGAGGGGAGAACGTGGACGATCTGTTTCAGGTGGGCTGCATCGGGCTGATCAAGGCGCTGGATAACTTTGACGTGACACAGAACGTGCGCTTTTCGACCTACGCGGTGCCGATGATCATCGGCGAAATCCGACGCTACCTGCGCGACAACAACGCCATCCGCGTCAGCCGCAGCCTGCGCGACATCGCCTACAAGGCCCTCAAGGCACGCGACATGCTGGCCGAGCGGATGGGGCGCGAACCCAACGTGACCGAGCTTGCGGACGAGCTGCATCTGCCGCGCGAGGACGTGGTGTTCGCGCTGGAGGCCATCCAGGATCCCGTGAGCCTCTTCGAGCCGGTCTATAACGACGGCGGCGACGCGCTCTACATCATGGATCAGATCACGGATGAGAAGCGCCCCGATAACGGCTGGCTGGACGTGATCGGCGTCAAGGAGGCGCTCAACCGCTTAAGCGACCGCGAAAGACACATTTTGACCCTGCGCTTTTTCCAGGGCCGCACGCAGATGGAGGTCGCGGGAGAGATCGGCATCTCGCAGGCCCAGGTAAGCCGGCTGGAGAAAAACGCGCTCAATCATATGAAGAAGCATGTGGGGAGATAAGGACGCCCGCGGCAGGTTTTTTTCCGGCCGCGGGCGTCTTTACTATTTTTTCCGTTACTGATTCTCCTGGGCGATCATGTTGATCAGGCCGCCCGCCAGGATCATGCCGCGCTGACGCTCGGTCAGATCCAGCCGCATCCTGACGGTGAAGCCCTTTGTCACGTTGGTGACCTCGACGGCGCTCTCGCCCGCGCGGACACGGGCGGCCACGTCCTTCAGCAAAAGCTCGTCATCCTGGGCGAAGCGGTCATAATCGGATTCGTCGGTGAATTCCAAAGGAAGGATGCCGTTGTTGATGAGGTTGGCGCGATGAATACGCGCGAAGCTCTTGGCCAGCACGCCGCGCACCTTCAGATACAGAGGCACCAGCGCCGCGTGCTCACGGCTGGAGCCCTGGCCGTAATTCTGACCGGCCAGGAGGAAGCCGCCGCCCACCGCCTTCGCACGCTCGGGGAAGTCGGGATCCACAGGCGTCAGGCAATGCTCGCTCAGCTTTGGAATGTTGCTGCGGAAGGGAAGAAGTGAGCTGCCACTGGGCATGATGTGATCGGTGGTGATGTTGTCCTCCATCTTAAGAAGCACCTTGCCCGAAACGTTGTCCTCCAACGCCTTGGCCTGCGGGAAGGGCTTGATGTTAGGGCCGCGCACAACCTCGATGGAGGAGGCCTCGGCCTCCGAGGCGGGAGGAAGGATCAGGTTGTCGTTATAGCAGAAGCGCTCGGGCATATCCACGTCCAGATCCGCGTCCACGCCGCGCGGATCGGTCAGCACGCCGTTTAGCGCGGTGACGGCGGCGGTTTCACAGCTGACGAGATAGATCCCCGCGCTCTTGGTTCCGCTCCGGCCGAAAAAGTTGCGGTTGTTGGTTCGCACGCTCACCGCGTCGGTGCTCGGGCTCTGGCCCATGCCGATGCAGAAGCCGCAGGCGGTCTCGCAGATGCGCGCGCCCGCCTCCACCATGTCGTGCAGCGCGCCGTTGGCGCTGAGCATGGACAGCACCTGACGGCTGCCGGGGGCGATGACCAGCGATACGTCGGGATGCACGGTTTTGCCCCTTAAAATGGCAGCCACGCGCATCATGTCCAGATAGCTGGAGTTGGTGCAG
>CAYQCL010000033.1:0-23657 GCA_964416065.1 uncultured Oscillospiraceae bacterium
TCTTGACTCTCTGTTTTTCTATCCTTAATGTTACCGTTCTATTGTAACTCAACAGCCCGCTTAGACGGGCGCGCGGCAAATCACGCAAAAACAGCGCCGGAGCGGTTGACAGCCGCGAAAGCGAATGATAGACTTTCATTATATGGCGGATCAGGCCGAACGACGTCAGGAAACGGGGGATTCTGTCATGGCTCTATTGGACTGGGAAACGGGCGCGCTTTGCTTTTCGGACGGGCTTGAGCTGCGGCCGAATATGTCCGCCTCGGCGCTTTCCGAGCGCCTTTCAGGCGCGGAGCGGGCGCTGTGGCGGTCGGACATGCTCGCGGTGGCTGGCGGATGCCTTTCGGCTGTATGCGCGGTGGAGGACGGCGTCCTGGCGCGCGTCTCACTGGAGGTGTCCCAGACCGGCGGCAAGCTGTGCCCCGGCGCGGAAAAGCAGCGCGCCTTTCTCTTCGCCTGTCTGCGCCTGAAGGATCCATGCCCCGATACGCGAGGCTGCGTGCGCGTGCGCCGCAGCTTTGGACAGGTTGTCTTGAGCTCGGATCCTCATACGGGACGCGCCGCCGCCGTTGTCATTTATTCGTCAGGCAGCGAGCCTTGAAGGAGTTGAATACCCATGCAGACGGCGCTTGCGCCCATCATGCGGGATTATCTGATCCGGTTTCAGCAGACGGCCATTCGGGAAACGGGCCGAAGGCCGGTGACCTTTCTGCGTACCCCTATGGATGAAAAGCTGGTTCTGCCGGGCTGCCAGCGTCCTGGCTGCGCCTTTTGGCAGCCCATCGCCTGGAAGGATGGCGATGTGCCGCTGGGCAAGGCCGCGGAGAGCTTTCATCAGAGCATCCTGGATTATGTCTCCATGTGCCAGTTTTTGGAGATCCGCTTCTATCTGCCAGTGGCCAGCATGGGAAGCCCGCTGAGCTTTCTTTATCACCGCACCTTTGAGACGTGCCGCAACACCGAGCTGGCCCCGCCCTCGCGCGCCTTTGAGGAGGCGGCGCTCTACCGGCGTGAGCATCCCGTGGTTCCGCTGGCCTACTGCATGGCGGCGACCTGCGACGATGCCGAGCCGCTGCTTCTGATGCTGCGTGCCGACGATGGGCAGGTGTTTATCCAGCACGCGACGGGCGAGCCCAGGCTTCTGTATCTCAAGCTGGGTGTCGATCGGCTTCTGCCCAAGCTGCAATTCGTATACGATCTTTGACGGGACGCATGGAAAGAGGTGAGCGCATGCGGCTTACCACGAGACAAAACGGAATCATCAGCTACGCGGGGCTGGACGCGGACGCCCTGTGGGCGGGGGCGAAGCGCGCCTTTTCGCAGGCGGACGGCCCTGTTCCTGAACGCTTTTTGAGCTTCCTCCCCATTTTTCCGGCGGAGATGATCGTCAACATGAGCTACGTGGGGGTGGGCGCGCGCATGGCCTCGCCTGCGGGCTTCTCGACGGATCCCCAGGAATACCACAGAAAGCTGTGCGAGGAAATGCCTGATCTCTACACGGGCGACAATTACCGCCGCTGCTTTGATTACGACGGGCGCTTCAAGGGCGGCGTGATCACGGTGGACGCCGCGTGGGCCACGCGCTTCCCGCAGTACCGGCCGTTCCAGGGCGAAAAGCTGATGATCCATATGATCGGTGGAGGGCATCAGGCAGTGGCCGTGCCCGAGAGCGTGTTTCCGCGCGGAGGCGGCGTGCTGGAGGGCGCGGAGCGCGAGCTTCGCGTGACCGCACGCTGCGAGCATTTCTGCGAATACACGCGCCGCAGGCTGATGATGGGCGAAAGATATGATCCCGCGCGCTTTGAAGAGGACTATCTTCGTCAGTTCGAGCTGGCGGGTGTATGCGTCCGTCAACGGGAGCTGAGTCGGGTGATGCAGGACCTGTGCATCCTGCGCGGTCTCCAGGACGGCGTGGACGACGGCCCCGCGATGTTTACGGAAAGCGCGCTGCGCGCGGGAGGCGTCAGGCAGTACGTGCCATGGCGCTATGCGTGCGATACGTTTGAGCCGGAGCCGGTCACACGGGGCACCGCACGACTGATGCAGCTATACTTTGAGGAAGACGACCCCGTTGAGGATTTGTGGCTTCCCTATCAGGACGCGAGCGGGTACATCGACCGGCAGCGCATGGCGCTGGATGTGCGCGCGCTGTGCGAGGGCTTCCAGATCGCGCCCGCCTATGACGCGCGGACGCATGGCGGACGGTATCCCTCCCGCGTTCGCGTGGTCGTGGTGCGCGACCGCGACATCCGCCCGATGGTGGCCGATACCCTCAACAACCCTGCCTACGGCAGCGGCATGGGACCCATGGGCATTCTCAACAAGCTGGTCTTTCTCGCGGACAGCCGCGAGCTTCTGCGCCAAAAGCGCCTCATGCCGGAGACGCTTTCCGTGATTTCGGAAAACACCACGGTGGACGCGGACGGTTACCGCCGCATGTGTGAGATGGCGGCGCTTCAGGAATGGAAAGGACGCCTGCTTGACGCGTTGTATCGCCGCGAGAGCGCCCTTTCCCAGATGCAGCCCGCCACCTCCGCCTATAAGCGCGCGGACGAGCTTCTGACCCGGCGGGTGAACGAGCTGGAAAGGCGGGTCAGAGACGCGCTGGGGGATCGAAGCGGCGGTCAGCTCAGCGGCTATGACGCGGATATTGACTACCTGCGCCGTATGCAGCGCCATCGCGAGGGCGTGCCCGATGACGAGCCCGAGCCCATGCCGTTTTCTCCCGACTCCCTGCGCGAATTGTGCATCGAGAGCGGCTACGCGATGCGCGGAAGCGTCCGAAGCTTTTCGCTGGATGCGCTGCTCCTGCCGTCGGACGGGGAAGAGGCGGATGAGGCTTCCCGGGACGCCTACGGCTCAGAGGGGCCTTCCGTGCCCCAGAGCGTGTCCGAGCCCCAAGACGCGTCCCGAGAGGACGGCGCGCCCGAGGAGGCGTGCGACGCGGCGGGCCGTGACGGCGCCGCCCCCTCTCCTCAAGGCGAGGTCAGAATATCGCACGCGGCCAGGGTCAGACAGAGCAAGAAAAAGAAGAAGCAGCAGAGTCGGCTGCGCTTCGAGCAGATCGACATGTTCGGCGGCGTGAGGCAGACCGGAAAAAACGAGGCGGCGCGAGACGCGCGGCCGGAGCCGTCTCCCTCGCCGGAGGCCGAGGAGGGACCGCAGGCGTCTGAGCCCACGTCGGAGCCCAGGGAATCCCCCGCAGGGACGCCATCCGAAAGCGGGGCGGGAGAAACGTATGTGCTGCGCTCGCTCGCCCAGCTCACCGGCGCGCCGGGAAAGGCGGAAATGGGCAAAATGGCGCGGCTTATAAGCCACAAGCAAACGCTTGATTAACGGAGGATCAAATGGCCAATCTACTTAAGGGCCTTCAAATTTCACGGGAAATCCCTTACCGCGAGCCGGACGCGATGTACGCGCTGGCGGGCACGGACGGAATGGGCAAGAGCGTTTACCTGCCCGTTGGAGACGGGCTGCTCGGACGGCATATGCTGCTGATGGGCAGCGCCGCCACGGGCAAAACCAACCTGCTTCTGCACCTCGCGCGCGGCCTGCGCACCAACATGACCGAAAACGACGTGATGGTCGTTTTCGATCCCACCGGCGAGTGCTACAATGCCCTCTATCAGAAGGGCGACGCGGTGCTTTCGGACGACAAGCGCGCCTGCGGCCCCGACGGGCCGGATAGCTGGAACCTGTTTTCGGAGCTGAACAGCGACGGCCGCCTGATCGAGGACGCGTCCGCCCTGTGCGACGTCCTTTTCCGCGAGCGCATTGAGGGTGCGGCGCATCCGTTCTACCCGACCGCCGCGCGCGACCTGATCATGGCGTTGATCGTGTATCTCAAGCGCCGCGGCGAGAAGGAGCTATGTACCAATCAGGCGCTCAGGGAGCTGATTGACGGCTTCGATATGGACAGCATGTGCCAGATTTTGGAGACTGCGCCGGAGTTCCGCGCCTTCGCGGGCTATCTGGGCGGCGCGGACGGCGAACGCGCGCAGGGCGTGGTCGCCGAGCTGCAAAAGGCGTCGCGCGAGCTGCTTGGCGGGCAGTTCGGCAGGAGCGGGACGCTCAGCCTTCGCGGAATGGTGAAGGCGCGCGGCGGGCGCATGCTCTTCATCTGCTACGATCCCGAGCGCGGGCCGGTTACCAGGCCGGTCTTCACCGCGATGATGGAGCTGTGCCTGGTCGAAAGTCTGGGCCGTGTGGAGCGCGACGGCAGCGTAACCGTGCTGATGGACAGCCTGAGCGTGCTGGGTGCGCTGCCCCATTTGGAGGACGCGCTGCTGCTGGGGCGGCAGAAGGGGCTGAGGCTTGTGATGACGCTGACCGGTCTGGGCCCGCTGGAGGCCCGATACGGCGCGGCGACGCGTTCCATGCTCGGCGCCGTTGGAACGACGGCGGCCTTCCGGCTGCTCGACCGTCCCAGCCGCGCCTACGTCAAGGATCTTTATGGCCGCCATCGCGCCGTGGAAAGCTATCGCTCCGCGACTCAGCATGGCATGGTGGAGCAGGTGGTGGACGAGCATGTAATCGGCGACGAGAACTTAACCGCCCTGCAAACGGGCGAGTGCATTCTCTCGACGCTGAATTATCCGCCCTTTCTGTTCCGCGCGAGGCCATATGGCGCCGAGACCACGGGACGATTCTAAGAGAAACCTAAATCAAAGGAGGAATTTTCAATGAGCCTGACCCCTCATGACATCGCCAAAATGCTGGATCACAGCACCCTTCAGCCCTACCTGACCGAGGACGATATCCGCCATGGCTGCGAAATTGCCTTGAAGTACGACACCGCCAGCGTCTGCGCCCGCCCGGGCGATATGAAGCTCGTGGCCGAGCTGCTGAAGGGAAGCGACGTCAAGGTCTGCACCGTGATCGGTTTCCCGCATGGCAACCATAAAACCGAGATCAAGCTGGCCGAGGCCATCTCCGCGCTTGACGACGGCTGCGACGAGCTGGACATGGTCATCAACATCGGCAAGATGATCGCCGGAGACGAGGCGTTCGTACGCGATGAGATCAAGCTCATCTGCGACACGGCGCATGCGCGCGGCGCGAAGGTAAAGGTCATCATCGAGACCTGCTTCCTTTCGGACGAGCAGAAGAAGCGCGCCTGCGAGCTGTCCGCCGAGGCGGGCGCGGACTGGGTCAAGACCTCCACCGGCTATGGCACCAAGGGCTGCACCCTGGAGGATCTGCGCCTGATGCGCGCCGCGGTGCCCCAGAGCGTGCAGGTCAAGGGCAGCGGCGGCATCCGCGACCTGGATACGGTGCTTGAGGCACGTAAAATCGGCGCGAGCCGCTGCGGCGTCTCCGCGACGGAAAAGATCATGAAGGAAGCCGAGGAGCGCTACGCGCGGGGGGAGCTGTAATTTTCCCGTTTCGCTTGCTTTTTCCTTAGAACAATGTTAATATAATATGTCTATATTCGCCAAGGAGGGACCCCCTGATGGTTGTGCTTCAATGGATCGTTGGGATTCTGCTTTTGATAGCCGCCCTTGTTATGATCGTCACCGTGCTTTTGCAGAGCAGCGAGCGCACCGGCATCGGCGCCGTAAGCGGCGCCGCCGAGACGTTCTTCGGCAAGAACAAGGCTAAGGGCATGGACGCCAAGCTGGCGCTGATCACCAAGATCTGCGCGATTGCGTTTGTGGTGCTGTCAATCGTAATGATGTTTATCGGTTAAAAAACGCGTAAATCAAAAAGCGGCCCGATCAGGGCCGTTTTTTTTGATACCTTTCCGCCTCACAGCGCCGCCTGGCTGATTACCCGCAGGAGAATCACATACACCGCCGTTCCGCCCGCGATGCTCACAAGTGCGTTGTGCCTCCAGCGGTGCAGAAGGTAGATCAGAATCCGGGCCACGGCCTCAGGAATGGCGTGCGTGGGGCCGAGAATGTCCGCGCCCTTGAGGCAGTAGACCAGGAGCAGGCCCATCATGGCCGGAGGCAGCGCCTCGCCCAAAAACAGCACCACGCGCGGCACCTTCCGATTCTCGGGAAAGAGCCAGAAAGGCAAAAAGCGCGTAATGACGGTGCCTGCCGCCACGGCCAAAATCATCAGAAGCGTCTGAATGGGCGTCATGACCTGCATATCCTATCCCTCCCAAGAAGCAGCACGGCAAGAATGACCAGCATCGCCGGAATGATGAAGCCGCTCTGCCCAAAAATCACAAGGCATACGATCGCCGCCGCGACGCCCGTGAGCGCGGAGGGGCGATTTTCTTTTTTCTCCCATTTATCCAGAAAGAGGACAAAGATCAGCGCGGTCAAAACAAAATCCAGGCCGGTCAGATCAAAGGTGAGCATGCCGCCCACAAGCCCGCCCACAAACGAGGCGATCACCCAGTAGAGGTAATCCAGAATGGAAACCGCCAGATAGAAATCCTTCGCGGGAACGCCCTCGGGCGGATTGACGGAGCAGGCGACGGAAAACGTCTCGTCTGACATCATGAAGACCAGCACGCCGCGCGCATGGCCCATGCCCCGATATTTGGGCAGCATGCTCAGACCGTAGAACAGATGACGGGCGTTGACCATCAGGCTCATCAGGAACGCCTGGAGCGGATCAAAGGGAATGGTTAAGAGTGAGATCGCCACATATTGCATGCTGCCGCCAAACGCGATGGCGCTCATCAGCAGCGACCAGACCGCGCCATAGCCCTTGGAGGCCATCAGGACGCCATAGGCCGCGCCCAGGCACGCGTAGCCCATGAGGACAGGCAGGGTATGCGGAAACGCCGCTCGAACGGCCGCCAGCGCTCGGGCGGTCAGAGAGCGGGGAGCCGGTGCGGATGCTTGCATGGATCAAATCGTTCCTTTCGTACGTGATGCTTTACCTCTTCGAGGCCGGCGAAACGCAAGGGCAGAAAGGTGGATGGGCGGGAGAGGAAGAGGCCCGGCCGCGTTCCCGTCTCTCAATACCGCTTCTTCATTCTCCTGTGCCGCGTCTTCTGCGGCTTTTGAATCTCTCCGGTGCTTTCGCCCTTGAGGCGGAACAGCTCGTCGCGCAGCTTGGCGGCGCGCTCAAAATCCAGATCCTTCGCGGCGGAGAGCATCTGATCCTCCACGTTCTTCATCAGGGCCTGCAATTCCTCATCGCTCATGCTGTCGGGCTTACCCGCCGCCATGCTCTCGGTGATACGCAAAAGCGCCTGCACGGTGCTGCTCACGCTCTGCGGGGTGATGCCGTGAAGCTCGTTATACGCCTGCTGAAGCGCGCGACGGCGGTTGGTTTCGGTGATAGCGCGTTCCATGCTCTCGGTCAGGATATCGCCATAGAGGACGACCCGGCCGTTGACGTTGCGCGCCGCGCGGCCGATGGTCTGGATCAGCGAGGTTTCACAACGGAGGAAGCCCTCCTTGTCCGCGTCCAGGATGGCGACGAGGCTGACCTCGGGCATATCCAGGCCCTCGCGCAGGAGGTTGATGCCCACCAGCACGTCAAACTCGCCCAGGCGAAGGTCGCGGATGAGCTCGGTACGCTCCATGGTCTGGATGTCGGAATGCAGATAGCGCACGCGGATGCCGAGGTTTTTCAGATAATCCGTCAGGTTTTCGGCCATGCGCTTGGTGAGCGTCGTCACCAGCACCCGCTCGCCCCGGTTGACGGTTTGGTTGATCTCCCCGACCAGATCGTCCACCTGGCCCGTGGCGGGCTTGAGCACGATGAGCGGATCGAGCAGGCCGGTCGGGCGGATGATCTGCTCGACCGTGTTTTCGCTGATGCTGAGCTCGTATTCGGCCGGCGTGGCGCTGACATAAATGGTCTGATGCTGGCGGGCGCGGAATTCCTCGAACAGAAGCGGCCGGTTGTCAAAGGCCGAGGGCAGACGGAAGCCGTAATCGACGAGGTTTTTTTTGCGGGCGCGGTCGCCGTTGTACATGCCGCGCACCTGCGGGATGGTCACGTGGCTTTCATCAATGAACATCAGGAAGTCCTTGGGAAAGTAATCCAGGAGCGAATACGGCGCGTCCCCCGGCTCGCGGCCGTCAAAGTAACGGCTGTAATTTTCGATACCCGTGCAAAAGCCGATCTGGCGCATCATCTCGATGTCGTAGCGCGTGCGCTGGCGAAGACGCATGGCGAACAGCGGCTGCCCCTCGTCCTCCAGCTCCCTGGCGCGCACCTCCAGATCATGCTCGATCCGGTCGATATTGTCGTTCATTTTTTCGCGATCCATCGCATAATGTGTGGCGGGGAAGACAATCGCGTGCTCAAGCGTGGACAGCACGTTCCCGCTGACGACCTCGATCTCGCGGATGCGGTCGATCTCGTCGCCGAAAAACTCGATCCTCAGCGCGTGCTCGCGCTCGTTGGCGGGGATGATCTCCAGCACGTCCCCGCGTACGCGGAAGCTGCCGCGCGTAAACTCGAAATCGTTGCGGGTGTATTGGATCTCCACCAGCTTTTCAATCAGCTGGCTGCGGCTGATCGCCATTCCCGGGCGCATGCTCACCATCATGCCCTCGTACTCGCTGGGGTCGCCCATGGAGTAGATGCAGGAAACGCTGGCAACAATGATCACATCCTTGCGTTCGCGCACGGCGGCGGTGGCGGAGTGGCGCAGGCGGTCAATTTCCTCGTTGATGGAGGCGTCCTTTTCGATATAGGTGTCGGTGGAGGCGATGTATGCTTCAGGCTGGTAGTAATCATAATAGGAAACGAAATATTCCACGGCGCTGTCGGGAAAGAAGGCGCGCAGCTCACTGCAAAGCTGGGCCGCCAGCGTCTTGTTGTGCGCCAGAACGAGCGTAGGCTTCTGTACGCGCTCGATCACGCTGGCCATGGTGAAGGTCTTGCCGCTGCCCGTCACGCCCAGCAGCACCTGATCCCGCTTTCCCTCCAAAACGCCCTTGGCGAGGGAATCGATGGCGGCGGGCTGGTCGCCGCTGGGCGGATAGGGGGCCTTGAGCACAAATTTGTTCATGGCGAAAAATCCTTTCGTGATGTGCGTACTGATTATAGCATGTTTCCCATGCGCGCTCAAAATTTTTTTCCACGCGAAGGCCGAAAAAGCGCCTGACGGCGCGCTTATGCAAGCAAATGCTGATTTCCAAGGCTGCCGGAGCTTGATTTTTTCGACGCTGAAAAACACTTCCACGCGACATGGCCGAGGCGCGCGGTGGTCAAAATGAGCGCGACGGGAGGGAAAGAACATGGCAGACGTTTGGCAAAGAACTCATGTTAGGCGCGGTGAGCGCAATGGGGTGATCTCGCCGTGGCGACTTATCTGATCCGGCACACGCCGCGGCTGAGCGGCGAGGCGGAGGTGAGCACGGCCAAGAACGCCGTGCTACCCATTCTGGCAGCGGGGCTGCTTTCGGAGGATCCGCTCATTGTCAAGCAGGTGCCGCGCATCACCGATGTCGACACGCTTTTGCAGATCCTTCGCGACTGTGGGGCGGAGGTCAGCCGGAATGGCGCGGACGTATCGGTTTGCGCCATGCAGCCCCAGAGCCCGCGCCATGAGGAGAACATGCGAAAGCTGCGAGCGAGCATCCTCATTTTGGGGCCGATTTTGGCGCGGACGGGCAGCGCGTGCGTGGGTCTGCCGGGAGGCTGCGCCATCGGGCAGCGGCCCATCGACCTTCATCTCAAGGGCTTTCAGGCGTTGGGGGCGAGGATGCATCCCATGGGCGGGATGCGTCAGCTCAACGGCCGCCTCACCGGAACGCGCGTCTACCTCGACCTGCCCAGCGTGGGCGCGACGGAAAACCTGATGATGGCCGCAACCCTTGCCCAGGGACTGACGACGCTTGAAAACGCGGCCAAGGAGCCGGAAATCGTCGATCTTGCGAACTGCCTGAATCAAATGGGCGCGCGCATCACCGGCGCAGGCACGGGTACGGTGAACATCCTGGGCGTGGAGCGACTGCATGGCGTAGTCTACCATCCCATTCCGGACCGAGTGGAGGCGGGCACGCTGCTCTGCGCTGCCGCCATCACCGAGGGAAGCGTGCTGATTCGCAGCGCGTGCGCCGAGCATCTGCGCTCGCTTCTTTTTAAGCTGGGCGAGACCGGCGTGGGAATCAGGGAAACACCGGCAGGCATCCGTCTGAGCGGGAGCGCCGTCGCGCCGTTTGAGCTTCGTACCTTAGCTTACCCAGGCTTTCCAACGGACATGCAGGCGCCCATGACCGTGGTCGCGCTGCGCTGTCACGGCACGAGCATGATCAACGAAACGGTCTTTGAGAACCGCTTCATGCACGTAACGGAGCTCAACCGCCTCGGCGCGCGCATTCGGGTGGAAAACAACGTGGCGCTGGTGGAGGGCGGAGCGCCGCTGGAGGGCGGAATCGTCAAAAGCACCGATCTGCGCGCGGGCGCTGCGCTGATGCTGGCGGGCATGCTCGCCTCGGGCGAGACCATCCTGCAAGATCCCGCCGGACATATCGAACGGGGCTACCAGGATCTTCCTCAAAAGCTGCGTGACCTTGGCGGAGAGATCGAGAGAATCGAAGATCAGGTCTTTTAAGGCATTTATGGCCGACATGAAAGACAAATCCCCTTGGGAGGTTTGGAGGACCGCAGCCCTCCGAACAATCATCCGAACCCAGCGACATGTGCGGTGGGTTCGGAAGCCTTGTCGGCTTGAACCGCCCCTCGAAAGGAAACCCGATCGGTTCCTTCTGAGGGGCGGTTTTTGGCATGCTTCCTTAGGCTGTTTTGCGGCGCGCCCTTTAGCGGCCTCCTGCGCTCATCCCTGCCGCGCCCTTCCTCTGGGATAGGGATGCGGCTCATCCGTCAGACCGAGAATATAATCCGTGGACGTATCAAAATAGACCGCCAGCTTTATTAAAATATCAAGAGGCGGCTGGCGCTGCCCGTTTTCGTATTGGGAGTATGTGTTCTGGCGGATGTGCAGATAATCCGCCAGCGTCTGCTGCGTTAGATCGTGATCCTCGCGAAGAGCCCGTAACCGCATGCGCTCACCCCTGTCAAAAGTATATATATCGCATAATGAGATGTTGACTCATATCTCAAATTGTGATATTATTTGACGGAAAACGGGAGGGATGCGGATGAGCCTGAGGAAACGGACGGGAGGCCCCTGGCGCGCGGCGCTTCCGCCCGCCGCGCTCTCCTTTTTCTTTTACTGCTATACCGTCCGGAACGCCGCCTCCCCAAACCAACTTGTCCTTGAGGGCGCGCTGCTGCTGTCGGCGCTGATCTCGGCTGTCCTTAGCTTTGCCTTTTTTCGGAGACATCAGACGGCCTCCCGCCTTTGCGCGGCCCTTTATCTGGCCGTTCAAACCGCGCGAAACGGGCGCGCGGCCTCCGCGCTATGGGGAACGCCCGCGCCCTGGCCCTATTCGGATTTTATCGCGCTGAAGGCCCTATTGATTTTTGTGGCCTTGGGCGTTTTCCTTTGGACGATCTGCCAAAAACGGATCGAATGGATCCTCCTGGGGATGGCCTGCGTGGGAGCGGGCCTTACCCTGGGGATGATGATCAAAAGCTTTAGTTGGCTGCGGTTCACCCCTGCCTGCCAATTCTTTGAATTTCTCGTGCCCGCCTCGGGCCTTCTGTGGAAAAGCTGGCATGAAGCGGGTGAGCGCGGGGAGGAGGGAAAGACGGAAAAAGGAGGCAGAGCGGACGGGGCAGATTGTCGATAAAACCCCTATTTTCGCAACGAGCCGGTCGGAGGGACTCGTGTCGGGCCCCTCCGACCGACTCGGACTATCGACACCCCCAATATGCACAAAAAATCCGCTTCCAAGCAACGCTTGAGAGCGGTTTTTTTTGACACCCTTTTTTGCTTTACGTCTTGCTTGACATCCCTTTCTCCGACATAGTACAATAAGATGTTGTACTATGTATTAACCCAAGCGAGGAAGAGAGGCTTTTACCCGCATGAGCGAAACAACCCTGAGTCCGGAGGCGCTTGCCCAGATTCAAAAGCGCCGCACCTTTGCTATCATCAGCCATCCCGACGCGGGCAAGACGACGCTGACCGAAAAACTGCTTTTGTACGGCGGCGCGATCCGCCAGGCGGGCAGCGTCAAGGCGCGCAAGGCCGAGCGCCATGCCACCAGCGACTGGATGGAGATCGAAAAGCAGCGCGGCATCTCCGTGACCTCCAGCGCCATGCAGTTTGAGTTCGGCGGCTGCCGCATCAACATTCTGGACACGCCGGGCCACCAGGATTTCAGCGAGGACACCTATCGTGTACTGGTCGCCGCAGACGCAGCGGTTATGCTCATCGACGCGGCGAAGGGCGTCGAGGCGCAGACCATTAAGCTCTTCAAGGTCTGCCGCATGCGCAATATCCCCATATTCACCTTTGTCAACAAGATGGACCGCGCGTCCAAGGATCCCTTTTCGCTGATGGAGGAGCTGGAGCAGGTGCTCGGCATCCGCTCCTGCCCGATGAACTGGCCTATCGGCGTGGACGGCGATTTCCAGGGCGTCTATCAAAGGAACACCGGCAACATCCTGCTGTATTCCGGGGGAAACCACGGCATGAGCATGGCCGACCAGCTTTCGGTCAGGCTGGACAGCCCCGAGGCGGAGGAGGCGCTGGAGAAGCATTACCTCGCCCGGCTGAGGGACGAGATCGAGCTTCTGGACGAGGCGGGCGATCCGTTCGACAAGGACGCGGTGCTCTCCGGCAGGCTTACGCCCCTGTTCTTTGGCTCCGCCGTGACCAATTTCGGCGTCGAACCGTTTTTGGAGGCGTTTTTGTCCATTACCCCGCCGCCCTTAAGCCGCATGGCCGATATCGGGGAGATCACGCCCACCGAGCCGTACTTCTCCGGCTTTATTTTCAAAATTCAGGCCAATATGAACCCCGCTCACCGCGACAGGCTCGCGTTTGTGCGCGTGGTCAGCGGCGAGTTCACCAAGGGCATGACGGTCTATCACTCGGGAACGGATAAGCAGCTTCAGCTCAAGCAGCCCCAGCAATTCATGGCCGACGAGCGCGAGGCGGTCGAAAACGCCTACGCGGGCGATATCATCGGCCTGTTCGACCCCGGATTCTTCCATCTGGGCGATACGCTGTCCTCCGGCCCCAAGCTGCACTTCTCCTCTATTCCCGTCTTCGCACCCGAGCATTTCGCGCGCGTGCGTCCTGAGGACAGCATGAAGCGCAAGCAATTTTTAAAGGGAATACTGCAATTGGCCGAGGAGGGCGCGATCCAGACCTTCCGCCGCACCGAGACGGGCCGCGAGGAATTTTTGGTCGGCGTCGTGGGCGTTTTGCAGTTTGAGGTGCTGGAGCACCGGCTCAGAACCGAGTATGGCGTCACGATGCTCATGGACCGCATGCCCTTCCGCTTTGTCCGCTGGGTGACCAAGAGCCCGGTGGAGGTCGAAAAGCTCAAGCTCACCTCCACCTCGGGCCGCGCCTTTGACGCGGAGGAGCGCGAGGTGCTCCTGTTTGAAAACGAATGGTCGATCCGTTTAGCCATGGAAAACAATGAGGGGCTTGAGCTGGCCGAAACGGCCTCCCGCGCCCGCTACGAATAACGCTATCGAAAGAAGGAATCCTGTTTTATGGTTCGCAACGATATCCGCAACATCGCTATCATCGCGCACGTCGATCACGGCAAGACGACTCTGGTGGACGAAATGCTCAAGCAGGGCGGCGTGTTCCGCGAAAATCAGCAGGTGGCCGAGCGCGTCATGGACTCGGGCGACATCGAGCGCGAGCGCGGCATCACGATTCTGGCCAAGAACACCGCCGTGCATTATCAATCCACCAAGATCAACATTGTCGATACCCCGGGCCACGCCGATTTCGGCGGCGAGGTGGAGCGCGTTTTGAAGATGGTGGACGGCGTTCTGCTCCTGGTGGACAGCTTTGAGGGCCCGATGCCGCAGACGCGCTTCGTCCTCAAAAAGGCGCTGTCCCTCAAGCTGCCGGTTATTGTGGTCATCAACAAGATCGACCGTCCCGACGCCCGCTGCGAGGAGGTCGTGGACGAGGTAATCGACCTGTTTATTGAGCTGGGCGCCGACGAGACGGCGCTGGATCGCCCCATCGTGTATGCCAGCGCGCGCCATGGCACCGCCACGCTCGATCTGGCCGAGGAGGGCAAGGATCTGCGCCCGCTGTTTGACACCATTCTCGAGTACATCCCCGCGCCCGAGGGCGACATGGAGGGCCCCGCGCAGGTGCTGATCTCCACCATCGATTACAACGATTACGTGGGCCGCATCGGCATCGGCCGCATCAGCCGCGGCACGCTGTGCGAGGGCATGACCGTCATCAAGACCAACTATGATACCAAGACGACCTCCCAGCCCCTGCGCCTGACGAGCCTGTACACCTTTGACGGCCTGAAGCGCGTCTCCGCCAAGGAGGCCTCCATGGGCGACATCGTCGCCATGAGCGGCATCGAGGACATCGGCATCGGCGATACGGTCTGCGCGCCCGAGGCTGTCGAGGCACTGCCCTTCGTCTCCATCACCGAGCCGACCGTCACCATGACCTTCTCCGTCAACAACAGCCCCTTCGCCGGCCGTGAGGGCGAGTATGTCACCAGCCGTCATCTGCGGGCGCGTCTGATGCGCGAACTGCAGACCGACGTGAGCCTGCGTGTCAACGAGACCGACAGCCCCGACGCCTTCGAGGTGCGCGGCCGCGGCGAATTGCATCTCTCGATCCTGATCGAGAACATGCGCCGCCAGGGCTATGAGTTTCAAGTCTCCAAGCCCCAGGTGCTCTATAAAGAGGTGGACGGCAAGCTGTGCGAGCCCATCGAGCGCATGGTAGCCGACGTGCCCCAGGCATACGCGGGCGCGGTCATCGAGAAGATCGGCCGCCGACGCGGCGTGCTGGAGAGCATGCATGGGATCGATCGCGTGCGTCTGGAATTCCTCGTCCCCTCGCGCGGCCTGTTCGGCTACCGGAGCGAGTTTTTGACGGACACGCGCGGCGAGGGCGTCATGTCCAGCGTCTTTGAGCGCTATGAGCCCGTTAAGGGCGATATCCCGCATCGCAGCATGGGCGCGCTGGTCTGCTTCGAGGATGGCGAGTCCAGCAGCTACGGCCTGTTCTATGCCCAGGAGCGCGGCACGCTCTTCATCGGCGCGCAGACGCCCGTGTACAAGGGCATGATCTGCGGGCAGAACGCCCGTCCGGACGACCTAGTCGTCAACGTCTGCAAGCAGAAGCATGTCACCAATATGCGCAATGCGTCCGCCAGCGAGGATAGCCTCCGGCTGGTCAGCGTGCATCCGCTGACGCTGGAGGAATGCCTCGAATTTATCGACGACGACGAGCTTCTGGAAATCACGCCCAAGTCCCTTCGCATGCGCAAGCGCGTGCTCTCGCACGAGGAGCGCGCCAGGGCCGCGCACAGGGCGAAGCAGTAAGCCGTTTTGAGAGCCCGCGCGAGGCCCTTTCCTCCCCGCCCCCCTGAAAGGAGTGCTTTTCAATGATCCGTACCCGTCTGATTGCGCTGGCGCTGTGTCTCTGCCTTCTGCCCGTGTACGCGCTGGCCGACACCAACGACGGCACCCCCGTTACCCGCTCCGACTTTACCCTGACCTTTTCCGTCAGCCCCGAAAACTGCCCCGAGTCCGGCGAGCACCATTATGAGGACTGGAAAACCTATCTGAACAAAATCGCGCTCAAGGGCGTGATGGATACCCAAAGCTTCTTAAGCCCGTATAGCCGCGTCTATCTGAACGGCGGTGTCTATCTGAACGATGGCAACGCTGTGCCCTTTGAGTACGACGGCTATTACAGCTTCCGCTACCTGCGCTCCGAGGCGCTGGGCGGCGCGAGCGTCCATTTCCAGATGTTCAACTTCTTTCAGTTCATGCTCAAGGGGTATTATTTCCTCGGCCTGCCCACGCAGCTTCTCGCCCTGCCGCTCTATCCCGAGGCCACCACGGCGCTTCTTCAGAGCTATGGCGACCCGATCCGCGAGACCTTCCTGGGCGAGGGAGACCGCACGGTGAGCTATGACGCGCTTTACGCGTTGTGCGAGGAGCTGGAGCGGCTCGCGCAGGACGATCCCAACAACGCGATCTATTTCTATCTTTCCAGCCTGCTTGTCATGTTTGAGGCGCAGGACGCCGCGCAGGAGCGCCTTTGCGATATGACCGGCTGGCTTGAGTATCTCGATCCCCAGCATCAGGGCATGACCGTCACCCAGACCGATGGCGGCGAGCGCTACGAGCTGGGCGGCACAACCTTGCTTGAAACGGACGAAAGCGGCTTCACGCTCCATTTGCCGGACAGCGAGGGCTACGCGCTGGATGTGCGCTACGCGCTCAGCGATGGCGCGCTCTCCTGCGAGGCCGCGATTCTGCTTGAGGACGAGACGAGGCTGGACGTTCATGTGGACATGGACGGTCTTGTGGAGGACGCGCTGAGCGCGGAGGGCACGGCGTCGGTCGCGGTCAGCGGGACGGCGCTTGAGGAGCTCGAGGCCGAGCCGATCGACCAGCGCTTCGTCTACCGCTATGGACGCGACGCCCAGGCTCTTCCCTATGACATGACGCTGGAGGTGGGCTGGCTGCACCCCGAGACCGGACGCGAGGCGCTGACGATGCGCTACGCCGCCGTCATGGAGGAGCTGCCCGCCGAGGCAATTTTCGATCGCGAGTACGACGATCAGAACGACTTCTTCAGCCTCAACGAGAGCTCCATGGAGGAATATAAGGAGCGCTTCACCTCCACGATCGCAATGTCCTTCCTGCCCTTCATGCTGGAAATGCCAGCGGGCGTGCTCAACGACCTGCTCGACGTCCTGACCGAGACCGGCCTGCTCGATTTCCTCGGCATTGAATACTGATGAGGGGGTATGAACGTGCAGAACAAGCCTCTGGAGAAAAAGAGCCAAAGCCCGCTCTATCAGCAGCTGATGACGCGGCTGAAAAACGACATCCTGGCGGGCGTCTACCCTCCGGGCGCGCGCATCCCCAGCGAGCAGCTTCTCTGCGACACCTATGGCGTGAGCCGCGTGACGGTCAGGAAGGCCATGCTCGATCTCGTTCAGGAGGGGCTGCTGGTGCGCCGTCAGGGCAAGGGCACCTTTGTCGCCGACGAGCGCATCCGGCGCGATCTGCACCAGATCACCAGCTTTTCCACCGCCTGCGCCCAGAAGGGTCATACGGCGGGCGCGAAGCTGATCAGCGCGCAGCTTGAGGAGGCGGGCAACGAGGACATTGAAAAGCTGGGCCTTCCGGCCATGAGCCGCGTCGTGGAGATCTGCCGTCTGCGGCTGTGTGACGGCGAGCCGGTGATGCTGGAGATCAACCGCTTTCCCGAGCGCTACGCCTTCCTGCTGGAGGAGGGCGGGGAGGGCTCGCTGTATGCCACGCTCAGGGGTCACGGCGTGATCCCGACGTCCGCCACGCACGATATTTCGCTGGGCCACGCCACGCCCATGGTCAGCAGGTATCTCAACACCGAGGTCGGCGACGCGCTGCTCCTCCTGGACGAAACCGTGCTCGATCAGCAGGGCGAGCCGTTGTATCTGGGCCGTCAATGGATTCTGGGCGACAAGTACACCTTCCGTATCTGAGAAAGGAAGAAGGCATGAGCACTTCAAAATTCGCGCTGTTTGTCGATCTGGAAAACTGCGGCGCAAAGGTATCCACGCTTCAAAGCGTTCTGGAAAAGGTCAAGATTCGCGGGGACATCCTGCTTGGCAAGGTATACGGCTATTCCGACCAGTACGGCGATCTCAAGGAGGTGCTCTTGTCCAACACCTTCACCGTCGTTCCCAGCCTTCGCTATGGCATCAGCCAGAAGAACAACGCCGACATCCACCTGGTGATCGACGCGCTGGAGGTCGCCTACACCAACCCCCTCATCGACAGCTTCTGCATCGTTTCCGGCGACAGCGACTATACGCCGCTGGTGGGTAAGCTCAAGAGCATGGGCAAATTCGTCCTGGGAATCAGCCGCTCCGCCGCCGCCAGCACCATCTTCATCAACGCCTGCAACGAGTTTCAGTTTCTGGAAAACGTCGGCGGCCGCACGAGAAAGCCCGTCGGCAGGAAGAAGACCGCCGCGGAGAAGGAGCCTCTGGATGACGCGGAGCTGAACAAGCTTCTGACCGGCATCCTGGAGGAGCAGACGGACAAGGATGAGCTCTACGCCAGCGAGCTCAAGGGCATCCTTCTGCGCCTTCAGCCGGATTTCAACGAAAAGGCCTTCGGCTGCGCGACGTTTTCAAAGCTTCTGGACAAGCTGAGCAAGCAGTTTGGCACGCTGCATATCCACAGCGACAACTTCAACGTCATGGTTTCCCTCTCGCCCGTCAGCAAGGAGGGCGCGCCGGAAATCAACCGTGACAACTGGCGCGCGCTCATCCGCGAGCAGCTCTCCCGCTATAAGGAGGACGGCTTTGAGCGCATCAACCCCAGCATTCTCAAGGCCGACATTCAGGCTGATTATCCCGATTTCTCCGAAAAGGCGCTGGGCTTCAAGCGCTTCAGCGACATGCTCAAGGCCATGGAGAAGGAGGGCCTGATCACGGTGGAGATGGACGAGCAAAAGACCATGCTCATCCGCGTATCATAAGGAGGAAAGCGCTATGCCAGAGGGATTCGCGCGCGTGGCCGCCGTGAGCGTGCCCGTGCATCTGGGCGACGTCGGGGCCAATGAAAAGGAAATCGCGTCCGCGATGCACCGCCTGCGCGTGATGGGCGTGCAGGCGGCGGTTTTCCCCGAGCTTTGCCTGACCGGCTATACCCTGGGGGATCTGCTTTTGAACGAGCGGGTGCAGAAGAGCGCCTGGGAGGCGATGCTCCGCCTCGCGGAAAAGGCGGAGGGCATGGCCGTGATCGTGGGCCTGCCGGTCAATGTGGGCAGCCGCCTGTACAACTGCGCCGCCGTGCTCCAATCGGGGCATCTGCGCGCGTTGGTGCCCAAGACCTACCTGCCCAACGGCAACGAGTTTTACGAAACGCGCTGGTTTGTCAGCGGGGAGGGCGTGACGGAGTTTTTGCCCATAGAGGACGGCGCAGAGCTTTCGCCCGCGCAGGTCTTTGACATGGGGGATTTCACCTTTGGCGTGGAAATCTGCGAGGATCTGTGGACGCCCATCCCGCCCAGCTGCCAGCTGGCCGTGGAAGGCGCGGACATCATCTTCAATCTCAGCGCGTCCAACGCGCTGGTTGGCAAGCACCCCTATCGCCGCGAGCTTTTGAGCCAGCAGAGCGGACGCCTGTTCGCCGGCTACGTCTACGCGGGCGCGGGCTTTGGCGAGAGCACCAGCGACATGGTCTTTGACGGCTACACCGCCGTGTTTGAAAACGGCCGCGCGCTTCGCGAGGGCGAGCGCTTCTCGATGAAGGGCGGCATGGCCGTCGCGGACGTCGATATCCAGCGTCTGCGCTATCAGCGCCGACGCAACGGAAGCTTCCATCAGATGCCTCGGGCCAAGGCCCTGAACATCGACGCCGTGCCCATGGAGACGCCGCCCCGCGCCGCCGCCCCGCTGCTGCGTCCTATCGCGCCGCTTCCCTTTGTGCCCTCGGATGGGGAGGGCAGCGAGCGCCTGAGCGAGATCGTGCAGATTCAATGCATGGGGCTTGAGACGCGCCTGAACGCCATTCATTGCAAGGACGTCGTGGTGGGCGTGTCCGGCGGGCTGGATTCGACGCTCACGCTGCTGATCGCCGCGCGGGCCTACGACGCGCTGGGCCTTGACCGCATGGGCATCCACGCCATCACCATGCCCGGCATGGGCACCGGCGCGCGTACGAAGTCCAACGCGGACAAGCTCATGGAGGCGCTGGGCGTGGACGCGCGCGAGATTCCCATCGGCAACGCGGTCAGACAGCATTTTTCTGATATCGGGCAGGACGAGAGCGTCCACGACGTGACGTATGAAAACAGCCAGGCGCGCGAGCGGACGCAGATTCTGATGGATTTTGCCAACAAGGTCGGCGGCATCGTGCTGGGCACGGGCGACCTGAGCGAGGCCGCGCTGGGCTTTTGCACCTATAACGGCGACCATATGAGCATGTACAACGTCAACTGCTCCGTGCCCAAGACGCTGGTCAAGAGCCTGGTGCGTTTCTTGAGCGAGACCGTCTTTGACGGGACGGTTCGCGCCGTCTGCGCGGACGTGATCGACACGCCCATCAGCCCCGAGCTGCTTCCCGTGAGCGAGGGCGAGCTCAACCAGCGCACCGAGGACATCCTGGGCGATTACGCGCTCCACGACTTCTTCCTGTATCACTTCATGGACAGCGGCGCAACGCCGGAAAAGCTCAGGCTTCTGGCCGGTCAGGCGTTTGGGGGCGTGTACGACGAAAAAAAAATCGCCCAGCAGCTGGACACGTTCCTTCGCCGCTTCTTTACCCAGCAGTTCAAACGCAACTGTGTGCCTGACGGCCCCAAGGTGGGTTCTGTCAGCCTCAGCCCGCGCGGGGATTGGCGTATGCCAAGCGACATGTCCTCCGTCCTGTGGCGCGAGTGATTCGCAAAAAAGAGGGAAAACGTATGATCTATGACACGCTGGACAATCTGTCCTGCTATCGCGGCATTTCCGATTCGCTTGACAAGGCGATCGACTTCCTGCTCTCCAACGAGCTTGGCGCGCTTTCCGGAAAAACTGTCATCGATGGCGACCGCGTGTACCTCAATGTGCAGGACGCGCGGCTCAAGCCCTTTTCCGAGGGCCGCTGGGAGGCGCACCGCGCCTATATTGACATCCAGATCGCGCTGAGCGAGGGCGAGACGATTCATTACGCGCCGCTGGAGGCTATCACGGACTGGGAGTCGTACCAATGGGACGTCTGCTTCTCCGTGGACGCCAATCGGGGCGTAGCGCTTCCCATGACGCCTGGCGTCTTCGGCCTGTTCATGCCTCAGGACGCGCATCGCCCGGGCATCGGCGAGGGAACGGTGCATAAGCTGGTCGTCAAGGTCGCGGTCTGAACGCGCGATCCGGCGAAGGATGTTACGCTTTTGAAATAGAATCCTCCTAAATATCGAAAAGGACCGGCGCTGACCGACCCGCGGAGAAAATCCGTCCGGCGTTCAGCACCGATTTTTGCGTTCCGTCTGGTGATTTCAACCGTTTTTTGGGATGCAAAAACGGTTTCACTTTTAAAAAATTTCCATTTAAATATAAGGACATTAAATTTTCAAATGTACTCAAAAGAGCGAAATCCGTCATTTTGACGCATCCGGCCCCTGGCTTCCCTCTCCATGGTGCCTGCCCGCCCTTCAAAAATCGTTTATTTATAAGGGTTTTATCGCTTTTGCCCCCACTCGTGGGAGACGGATTTGAGGGGCTTGAAAGCGAAATAGATTTGGAATATATAAAGAAAATATTTCCCGATTTGAAGAAAAAATCAAATATTTTCGTAATATTTATCTTGGCATATTTAATCTTGATGTAATATATATTGCAAAGTCTCCTAAAATTTTTATAAGCGGCCCAAAAAAGATCCTAAAAGCGCGGCCGAATGTGCGAAAACTGTGGCGGTTGAAAATGTTACAACATTTATACATTCTTAATGAATTCGAGAAGAAATACGGAGCTTCCCCATGCAAAAGACGCTGATCCCGTAAGGAGCACTGAAACACCCATTCATGATCTGTACTAAGGAAGAATCGGTATGAAGCTGAAAAGATTTCTCAGCCTGACCATGGCGCTGCTTTTGTTGTTCGGCATGATGCTGCTGACCGAAGCCAGCGCGGTTGCGGTGAGAACCCTTTTGACACGACGCAACGTTGCTCAGCCGACGAATGAGCTCATTCGCCGCAGCATGCCTTCGCGGGCTGGGCGCCTGAACTGCCCGAAAGCGTTCCCGAGGCGGATGTCGGCTACATGGCGCTCTATGTCCCCATGGCAGCCAATCATGTGATGCTCATGGCCGTCCTTCCGAACGAGCAGTACTATATGACCTATGAGTTTGTCGTCAACGACACGGTGGCCGACACGCAGATCATCGCCGACGGCGATATCCTGACGCAGCCCGCCGCGTCGTCAGCCCCGGCCCAGCAGCGCTTTACGGGCTGGTATACGGACAACGGCTCGCGCTTTACCTCCTTTGGCACTCAGACGGTCAAGGTCTCGCAGAACACGACCGTCACGCTCACGGCGAGGTTTGAGCCGATCAACTACGCCTATTTTATGAACAGCGTCAACGGCGGCAACGTCGCCTATACGCAAGAGTCGGCCGAGGACACCTGCACCGTTTCCATGTATGACCTTTCCATCGCCAGCAACCAGGCCCTTATGGAGTGGACGAAGGAAAAGGGCAACCCCGACGGGGCCATGGATTCCTTCCCCGGCGTCATCACCGAGGACACGTACTATTATCCCATCATCCGCGAGGTGAAGTGGGTTACGTTTGAGTGCGGCGGCGGCACGCTGATTGAGCCGCGCGGCGAGATTCAGGGCAGCAAGATCAACGTCAAGAACCCTGAGTGCACCGGCTACACCTTTGGTGGCTGGGTGCACAATCACGGCAATTCTGTCGAGATGCCCTATTACGTTAATGAGGATGTGACCCTTATCGTCCAATGGACGGCGAACACCGACACGTCCTACACCGTGGCGAACCTGCTGGAGAACGCGGATGACGACGTCTATAGCGTGGATGAAAGTCTCGCGCCCAACCCAGACGCTGAACGGCACCACCGACACCCTCACCGCAGCGGCCGCGTATAACCTGGACAGCGTGGGCTTTACCGCGCAGCCCGCCGTGCAGGAGCGCATCGCGGGCGACGGCTCCACCGTTGTCATCATCCGGTATACGCGCAAGACGTATTCAGTGTACTTCTGCGATGCTGCCAGCACAACCGCTAAGGGGTCATACCGTCGCTGACCATCACGGCCAAGCACGGCGCTTATATTGGCGATTTGTGACCAAGCGTACGATTCCCGAATGGCTCATGGCAATCCAACTGGTAAAGGACATTATTATTTATAGTGCGAAGTTGAGCTCCACGCCGGAGGATCATTATGATCTGACGGACTTCAAGTACATGGAAAATGTGAAATATGACAGCAGTGGTCACGCTAGCTGTTTTCGGTAAAATAGAAACCGTGCAAAGGGTTCCCCAAATGTGAGCACCCGGGCGGCATAAAAAGTGAGCCATCGAGAATGAAGTATGCGTCCACTCTCAAAGTCGTTCGCTGCAAGTTCTGCAAGCATCAAGATGAGTACAGATTTTGTGAAGGACGGCCGGATGCGGAAAGATCGAGATGAATACAATGAGATCTACAAACTAGACATGACGGACGAATGGATGAACGCCGCTTATGATGAGAGTGGTGATGCTGTGACTTGCGATATTTGCGGAGCGGAAATGAAGTGGGGTCAGGAGCGACGCGAGTGGTACTGCCCCGCCTGCGGACAGACTATGAACCGCGCTTTATATTTCAATCACATAGGAGCCGAGCCTCCGTGATTGAAATGTCTGACCAACTGCTGCGAGAATTATCCATTCTACAAGAAAGACTGCGAGCGCTACCCCATCGATCCGGACGATCCCATGCTGACATAATGATGTTTTCCAAGATTCAAGAGCCTGTGTGCGAAACACGGGCTTTTTCTTTTCCCGCGTAAAAAACATGCCCTTTTATGAAGAGAGAAGACAATATGCACCTTCTCTTTTACTTTTGCCATGAGGAGGCAGTTATGAAAGGACGGAAGCTGGAGCGCAATTTTCAGGCGTCTCTGATTCGGGAATTGAAAAAGCGGTTCAGCGGCTGCATCGT
>CAYQCL010000034.1:0-23291 GCA_964416065.1 uncultured Oscillospiraceae bacterium
TCTTGACTCTCTGTTTTTCTATCCTTAATGTTACCGTTCTATTGTAACTCAACAACTTTCCGAACGTTCGAATCAAAAAACACTGGAAATATTCAGGGTGGTGTGGTATACTATGCGGGATATCAATTTGGATACATGAGGAGGAACGATCGTGGAAAGGATACGACGGAATGAGAGAATGGCGGCGCTGACCCGACTGCTGACCGCTTCGCCAAACCAGATCTTCACGCTGTCGCACTTTTGCGAAATGTTCGGAGCTGCGAAATCCACGCTTAGTGAGGATATCGATATCCTGCGCGATGTGTTTTCGACCTTTAGCCTTGGTCGTCTGGAAACCGTTACTGGCGCCGCGGGCGGGGTTCGATATCGTCCCTATCTGCCCCGCGAGGAGGCCCGCGTGTTTCTCTCCGAGCTATGCAAGGAGCTGGAAAATCCCTCTCGATTGCTGCCCGGTGGCTTCCTGTATTTAAGCGATATTTTGAGCATGCCGGAGATTGTGCGCAAGATGGGCATCATTATCGCGGGCGAGTTTTACGAGGCTGCGCCGGATTTTGTGCTTACGATGGAGACCAAGGGAATTCCCGTTGCGCTGATGACGGCGCAGTCTATGGGCGTGCCGCTGGTTATTGCACGCCGTTCCAGCAAGGTCTATGAGGGGTCGGCTGTGAATATTAACTATATCAGCGGCTCGTCCGGAAATATCGAGACGATGAGCCTGAGCCGCCGAGCGGTCAGAGAGGGCCAGCGCGCGCTGATCGTGGATGATTTTCTGAAGGCTGGCGGTACGGCTAAAGGAATGATTGATCTGATGGGTGAGTTTAATGTAGAGGTTGTTGGTACGGCGTTTGTGATGGCGAAGCATCAGCCCCAGGGCAAGCTCATTCATGGCGAGAAGGCGCTGATGGAGATGGATGTGACGGGCGAGGACGGCGAGACGTTGACTGTCACACCGGCGGTATGGTTGTAAAAGGCCAAAATTTTTACAAATTTCACCAGCTTTGATATAGCAAAGCGGCAAGGTACATGATATACTATAAGTGAGCAGGTTGCTTAAAATGGTAAGGGGGATTCACCTGATGATGAAAAGAATGGTTTGTGTACTGATGGCGTGCCTGGTGCTGGCACTTCCCACGCTCTGCCTTGCGCAGGAGACGGGCTATGAGACCTATAACGATCCGGATGAACGCTTCAGCTTTCTCTATCCCGATGATTGGACGCTTTTAAGCAAGGAAACCATCGACGAGATCATGAACGTCGCGACCGAGCTCGGCGACGAGAATCTGGCGGCCGTCGTTGAAAGTGTGAAGCCTCAGCTTGAAATGGTGGATATGATCATGCTGATGGGGCCTGATGCGGGAACCAATATCAATGTCGTCTGTCAGGATACCGGGATGGAGCTAAGCGCGGATACGTTGCTTGCTTTGTCTGGAACGCTCCAGTCTCAGCTCAGTGCGCAGCTTGAGGGCCTTTCCTTTATTGAGGAGCCTTCCCTGATCGACGTAGGCGACGGCCAGGCGCTCTTGCTTCAGTACGCCTATTCGCTTGCGGGTCAGGACTTGGTTGGAGTACAGGTATACCGTTCCAATGGAAGCGATCTTTACATTTTCACGCTTACCACGTCGGCTGACCTAGCGGAAGGATACGCGGAAACCTTTGGCTTTGTGCTGGGTAGCACGCAGTTTCAGTAACGTCTTATCCGACTCCAACACAAAACCGGCGGCCGAACGCTTTCGCGTGGCCGCCGATTTTTTATGCCTCTGTGGATTTAGTCACCTCACGCAGCCGGATAAGCTCGTCGTGAACCCTTGTCATGACCTGGATCGTAAGGGAAAGCGCGCCCTCCGCGTCCAGGTCGGACTGGGCAAGCACCAGTTCCGGCGACTTGCCCACCGAGAAACGCAGCCGCTTGTCGGCCCGCGTGATCGCCTCGTACAAAAGCGCGGGATCGCCGAGATATTTCTCATCCAGACGCATATGAACGCCATCGGCGCGCAGGAAGAGACGGCCGATGCCGAGCTTTCGCGTGATGCCTCGAAGCTGTGCAATATACATGAGATTGAGGACGGGTGTGGGAATGTCGCCAAAACGGTCGACCATCTCCTCCTCGATATCGATACGTCCAACCTCGTCCTGAATCATGGCGATGCGCTTGTAGATTTCCACGCGTAGCTTTTCATCCGGCACATAGGTTTCGGGCAGGAAAGCGTCGAGCGTTAATTCCACGCGCGTGTCCAGTTCCGGCGTCTGTTCCACGCCCTGCGCCTCGCCGACGGCCTCCTCGATCAGCTTAACATACATGTCGTAGCCGACGGTGCTCAAATGTCCGCTCTGCTGTGGGCCCAGGACATCGCCCGCGCCACGGATCTCCAAATCGCGCATGGCGATTCGATAGCCCGCGCCAAACTCGGTGAATTCGCGGATGGCGGATAGGCGCTGCTCGGCGGTTTCGGAAAGCATCTTGTTAGCGCGCACGGTAAAATAGGCGTAGGCCTGACGGTTGCTTCGCCCCACGCGTCCTCGGATCTGATAAAGCTGCGCCAGCCCAAAGCGCTCCGCGTCAAAGACGATGAGCGTGTTGGCGTCGGGAACATCCAGACCGCTCTCCACGATGGTGGTGCACAATAGCACGTCATAGGCTCCGGCATAGAAGTCCAGCATCACGTCTTCCAGCGCGTTTTCGCGCATCTGTCCATGGGCAATGCCGATGCGTGCCTCCGGCACGAGCGCCTTCAGGCGGGCGTGCATCTGTTCGATGCTCCGAACGCGATTATAGAGGAAATACACCTGCCCGCCGCGCGCCAGCTCGCGACGAATGGCTTCGCGGATGACGACGTCATTGTATTCCATCACATAGGTCTTCACCGGCAGACGTTCTTCGGGCGGGGTTTCCAGCACGCTCATGTCGCGAATGCCTACCATGCTCATGTGAAGCGTGCGCGGGATCGGCGTGGCGGACAGGGTGAGGACATCCACACGCGTCTTCATGTGCTGGATGCTCTCCTTGTGGTTAACGCCAAAGCGCTGCTCCTCATCCACGATCAGCAGGCCGAGATCCTTGAACTGCACATCTTTGTTGAGCAGGCGATGCGTTCCGACCACGAGATCGAGCTCACCCTCTCTGAGCTTGCGGGCGATCTCCTTCTGTTCCTTAGCGGTACGAAAACGACTGAGCATGTCGAATTTGACAGGAAAGCCCGCGAAGCGCTTTTTGATGGTGTTGTAATGCTGCTGGACGAGGATGGTCGTGGGGGCGAGGATAGCGACCTGCTTGCCTTCAACCACAGCCTTGAACGCTGCACGCAGGGCCACCTCGGTTTTGCCGTATCCCACGTCGCCGCAAAGCAGACGATCCATGTTGTGCGGACTTTCCATATCCGCCTCGATCTGCGCCATGCTCTTTTGCTGATCCTCGGTCAGCTCATAGGGGAACATGTCCTCAAATTCCTGCTGCCAGGGGTTGACATGGCTGAAGGCGTAACCGGTGCTTTTGGCGCGCTTAGCGTATAGCTCCGCCAAGTCAAACGCCAGTTTTTTCAGACCGGCCTTGACCTTGCTCTTCTGACGCTCCCATTCCTGCCCGCCCAGGCGATTGAGTTTCGGCAGGGAGTGCTCGGCACCGATAAATTTGGTCACGCGATCAAATTGATCGGCGGGTACGTAGAGCTTGTCGCTGCCGGCGTATTGGATCAGCAGGTAATCCCGTTTCGCACCGTCGTTCTCCAGCTGTACGACTCCTTTATACAATCCCACGCCATGCAGGTCATGCACCACGTAATCGCCGGTTTTAAGATCGGTGAAGGAGGCGATGCGTTCACCGGCGCTGCGCTTCTTGCGCGCGCGCTGGTAGGCCGTTCCATAGATGTCTGAATCGCTCAGGACGCACAGGCGCGCGGCGGGATGATAGAAGCCCTTTGTATAGGCGATAGGCAGGAGAATGACCTCGCGCAGAATGAGGTTGCCGTCGAGAGTGTCGCAGTAGGAGCAGGGAACGCCCTGTTCCTCCAGCGCGCGTTGCAAACGTCTTCCACGCGCCTCTCCGCCGGTGAGCAGAACGATGGCGCAGCCCTGCTCCTTCCACTTGGCGATGTCCTGCTTGAGCGGCTCCAGACGGCTCTGATAGGGCATGGGGGATTTGGAGCCCATCGAAAGCGCCAGCGTGGGATTTAGCTGGCCAAAGGTGGCGATGATATCGGTCATGGCGATGGTGGGATGCTTCCGCCAATCTGACAAAAGGTCATCATAGGTGAATCGGAGCGTCTTTTGAGCGTCAAACGCGTCTCCGCGCAAACGGGCGTCCTCATACGCCTCCCCAAAGGCGTCTTCTGCCGCCTTCACGCGGCCCTGGTACTGATCGGGCCGGTCGAGCAGGAGAATGGGGTCTTGCAGATAGGCGGAGGCCACGGCTGTATCTTCGCACAGCACGTTCATCCACATGGGCGCGGTACGGATGCTCTGTCTGGCCAGTATACGATCCACATCATCCAAATGACGCTTCCAGCCCGCCTCTCCTTCGGAGCGGGTCTTGCTTTTCTGAGCGACAGGCTCGGCTTTTGGATCGGCGGCCTCTTTGAGCAGATCCTCGGTCTGCTCCAGCGCGTCCAGCTCGTTTAAGAAGTCGTCCAGGGCGGGCAGATCGTCCTCCGTGGAGACGGGGGCGGGAACGGCTGCCTGCCGCTGCTCCATGGCGTGCCCTGCGCCGGCCTCCATCGCGGATTTAAGGCGCGCCGCCGCCGCCGCCGTCGCGTCGGAAACAAGGCATTCGGTGGCGGGGGCGAGGCGCACGCCCTTGATGCGCGCAATGCTGCGCTGGCTGATGCAGTCGAAGCGTCGGATGGAATCCACCTCATCGTCAAAAAATTCAACGCGTACCGCATCCGGCATGTTGGAGGGGTAAACGTCCACAATCGAGCCGCGCATGGCGCATTGTCCCTGTCCCTCGACCATGGAGACCCGCTCGTAGCCGTTTTGAATAAGCCTGTGAATCAGACTGTCCGGCGGGACGCGGTCGCCCTCGCCAAAGGAGATCACGGCCTTGCGGAAAAGCTCGGGAGGAGCGCAGCGATCCAAGAGCGCGTCCACACTTGCGCACAGCACCCTTACCTTCCCTGACAAAAGAGAGTCCAGCACGCTTAAGCGCTGCCAGGTGCTTTCGCGGCTCATGGCCGCGCGGCTGAACTGCATGTCGCGAACCGGCAGCACGGCGGCACAGCTGCTTCCGATCAGGCGGTCGATGTCCTGGGCCTGACGCTGCGCGTTGAGCTCGGTCGAAGTGACGAGAAGCACGGGTCGTCCCGTTTTATGCGCAAGCGCCGCGGCAAGAAAGGGACGCTCGCCCTCGGCCATCTCGTACAGTGCGTTGCAGTCATCCTTGTTCAGCCTCTCAAGCAGCCGTTTCCATTCCGGCAGCTCCTGATAGGCAGTAAAAAGCCCTTCGTTCATGCATCGGCTCCTTCTTCAGGCACAGGCTGTTTTTTCTGCTTTTTGGTATTATACTTGCACATCGCGCTTTCAATACCGTTTGAAATGTATTCCACGATGGCGTCCGCCGCCTTGTCAAAGGCCTCTAGGGCAATGTCCTGCTCCTCGCCGATGTAATGCCCCAGCACCCAGTCGGCGAGCTCATATCCTTCGCGTTTCTGCCCCACGCCTACGCGCAGACGTGGGAAATTTTCGTACCCAAGCATCCCAACGATGCTGCGCATGCCGTTGTGGGTGCCGGCGCTGCCGTTTTTACGGATACGAATCGCTCCCTGAGCAAGATCGACGTCGTCATAGACCACCATCAGATTTTCCGGCGCTATCCTGTACCAGTTCACCAGCCTCACGACAGCCTCTCCACTCAGATTCATAAAGGTCTGCGGCAGGGCGAGGATGGTCTTTTGGCCGCTGATGAAGCACTCGCCGATGAACGCGCCTTCCTTTTCACGCCCGATGGACACTCCGAGTTTTTGAGACAGCGCCTCGAGCACGTCGAAGCCGACGTTATGGCGCGTGTGGGCGTATTTGGAGCCCGGATTTCCCAGACCGACAATCAGATACATGGCATGCGTTCCTCCCATATGAACCATTCCGGCGCGTTTTTGCGCAACGCGCAACGGCGAGGACGGAAATAAACCGCCCCCGCAATGCCGATATTGTATCATGTTCCCTTTAAAAGTGCAAGCTTAGCGCTTTTGAAGGAATTTTACCGGCCGGTCAAAGGCCATGGAGGATAAAAGGACGAAGAAGGGCGCGTATAGGAAAAGATAGCGCGGCCAGACCTCAAACAAAAGCAGATAAGCTGTGAGGCCGATTAAAGTGAGGGACAGAAGCGCTACAACGGGTTCCTTGCGGCGACTCAAGGCCGTATAGGCGCAAAGGGTGAGCACGCCCAGCCAGACCAGCTGGGCAAGCGTTTGACAATAGCGGCTGTATGCGCCCCGATGATGGTACAGATTGCGCAAAAAGACGCTTAACGCATCCGTGCGTTTGGGAATCTCCAGATCAAGAAAGCTGGAATGGGCCGCGAAGGAACCGTCCGCGTAGGCCTTGTAAGCCTTGATGGCAAAGAAGCGCAGATTCCCAATGAAGCCCTTTTCGCTAAAGCGCTGCCATGCGGCCTCAAGATTGGCGCTCCTTCTTTCGCTCAGAGTGGAAAAGGACTGGGAAAACGCCACGTCGTCAGACGAATGCCCGCCGTAGGTTTCGCCGTTCATGCCAAGCATCAGATAATGCGTTTCGGAAAGTTGTCTTTCAGGGGAAGGGCTTCCGGCCAGGTAGGTCGTGGCGGCGTTTTGCCACAGACGGCCGGGAAGAGCGCCCAGAATCAGCGCCGCCGCGATCGCGGCAAGGCGCTTCCACGCGGGGAAACGAAAATCACGGCGGGCAAGGAAGCGACAGCCTCCAAGAATGAGAAGAGCGATCAGCGCGATAAGCACGGTGGGCTTGATGCTGGCGCCGAAAAAGCAGGTAAGGGCGATCAAAAACCATTTGAGCACAGGACGCCGACACGCCAGATAGATATAAAGCGCAAGCACGGGAAACAGAATGGAAAACGTGTCCGAATAGGGGAACATGATGTAGGGGGACAGGGCGATCCAGCCGACGGACAGGACGAGCGCAAAGACGCGGGCAAAGCGGCTGCTCGTCATCCGCCGCGCGCAGAGCACACACACATAGGCCGTGAGATTGAGCAGCAGCGCGTCGATGTAGGGGAGCACGACAAAGGGTACCGAAAGTCCCGCCTTTACGGCGAGCCAGAGGGGCGCGGCCTGTAAAAGCGTCAGCGGCGCGTTGTTGGGGCAGACTTGGAAATAGAAGGGGTCGGACAGCGCCTCGCCGCGCGCCAGCTCCTCTGCGCTGGTATAGACGGTTGCCACGTCCCAGCCCATTTTGTACCATGTGCCTCGCGCGATCATCAGCTGCACGGCGAGAAGAAGCAAAAAGAAGGCGCGGAGCAGCCACCGTTCCCGCGCGGAGGACGCGGCGCTCTCGCGCTCAAGCCGCGCCCTTGCCAGAAACATCAGCGCGATTAGAATCAGCGCAACGGGCCAAAGCACGGCGTTTGAAAGAAGGCTCAGGTTTTCATAATAGGCTTGAAGGACGGGCTGCCCGAAAATGAGCAGTCCCAAAAGGAGACAGAGCATCACGCCGGCCAGCAGGGAGAAGAAAACGGGCAGCGCGGCAAAAAAACGGCTTTCTTTCATCAAAGCTCAGGCTCCTTTGTATCCCGATAAGAAAAAGCGGACTATGCCGCTTTTGAGTGCTGCCGGCGCGGTCGTAAGCCGAGTTCTGTCGTTGGACGATCATCTATCTTGGCCGCGCGTTGCCGCGCGGTCATAGCGATCTCTTTAGGAGCACGACGGGCCGCCGTATCGCTCCTGGTCGGATCTTGCATCAGGTGGGGTTTACAGCATGCGCTTGTCGCCAAGGCATGGGTGAGCTCTTACCTCGCCTTTCCATCCTTACCCGAGGCGGATCGCTCCGTTTCGGGCGGTTTCTTTCTGTTGCACTTTCCTTGAAGTCGCCTTCACCGGCCGTTAGCCGGCACCTTGCCCTGCGATGCTCGGACTTTCCTCATGGCGTCTGCCACGCGATCGCCTGGCCGCCCGACAGCACGGTAAGCGTATCATGTTTCCAGAAACCTGTCAAGTGAAAGGCTGCTTGCAAACAGGAGGCTTTTCGGCTATACTTGTTTAGAAGTCAGGCGGGGAGGAAACGGAAGCATGACGCGCTTTTGTCGTCGGATGGGTGAGCTGGCGCTGATTTTACTGGTGCTTGTGGTAAGCTATACATTTTTGATGCTCGCGGTCTATTCGTTTCCGGATGCATGGGTGGAGAAGAACGTGACCGCCGCTCTGGGCGTTCTGGAAGAGGAAGGCAATATGCCGGGCGGTTATGCTACCTATTTTTGGCATTCTGGCTTTGGTATTACGGATAATCTGACAGATAAGGAAATCTATAAAGGACTGCTCAGGGGCGAGCGAAGCGTTATGGACGCCGCGATGCGCACGGATTATTCGCGCTACTGGCATGGATACGCTGTGATATTAAGGCCGCTGATGATTTTCCTGAGCATCATTAACATTCGGTATTTGAATATGCTGCTGCTGATGGGACTTCTCATGCTATGCTATTGGCATTGCCGCCGGAGATTCGGTGGGGGAATCGCCGCCGCCTTTGTTGTGGCACTTTTGATGCACTTTTTGCTGATCGCGCCTTTCTGCCAGCAGTACATGCCGGTTTCCCTCCTTACGCTGATGGGCTGCTATGTGGTGCTACGCTGGTGGGAGCGGCTTCGCCAGAGGCTTCCGGAGCTCTTTTTGATTTTGGGCTCACTCGTGTGCTTTTTTGATTTTCTGACGTTTCCCGTGCTGGCGCTGGGGTATCCACTGATTTGCGGCCTGCTTTGCCGCCTTGATGAAGGAAAGAACAGCTTGTGGGCCGAGATGATTGCCATTTCCGCGGCGTGGATGGCGGGATACGCGCTGACCTGGCTGGGAAAGGGCGCTGTCGGCACGCTGCTTACGGGACAGGATGTGTTTCAGGATATTTTCTCCCAAGTCACCCTTCGGACAAACCTCGGATCTGTTGCGGGAGAAAACGCTTTTGAGATTACGGCCCTTTCCGCCATCGGGATCAATATGGAAACCTTTTTTATGGGCTCCAATATGGCGCTGTTTTTCGTCATGCTGCTCGTATGCGCGGTATGGGCGCTCAAGCGCCGCGCTTCAGTGCGCGAATGGCTTCGCGCGCTGCCGGTGGCGGTGGTCGCGCTATATCCCTTCCTGTGGTATTTGGTTTTGCAGAATCATGTGCAAATCCATTTTTGGATGACGCACAAGCAGCTGTCCGTAACGGTCTTTGCATTGTGCGCCTATTTGATCTGGATTGCGGAAAGGCGCGAAACGCGGAAAAACGGCTGAAGCGGGCGAAGCGCGGAAGAGAGAAGCAAGGAAAACGGCGCGCTCCGTCAGACGGGGCCTTCCTATTGCGCGTCCTCCCAACTCAAGAAGCCTTTGAACTCGGCACGGTCCTTGGCTACGCTTTCCTCAATCAGCTCGCCGGTCTGCGCGTCCACAAGCAGTTGCCGGTAATCGAGCGAGTTGCGCTCGTCGTCGGTGTAGCTGGCGGTTTCGACGAGCTTGCTTCGTGGATCACTTACATACAGGCAGTTTACCTTCCACATGGGTTTGACATAAAAGGTAGCGTTTCGATAGAGCGCATCGATCTCTTCAACCGTCTCGCGCGCGGCGTGATAGAGGCCCGGCTCGTTGTAGACAACATAGCCCAACTCGATTTCGTAGATTTTACGAAGCCTTCCGTCGGCAATTTCCATTTCAAGCGCGGAAATGACGTTTTCAAACGGACAGAGAGGCACATCCTCCGCTAATAGCTCTACATGGGTGAGATAGCCGATGGAAAGACCTGTCAGTCTGCCCACATAACCGTCATAGCAGAGGTGCTCCCAAAGATAGGATATAGCTCCGAGCTGGCTCCTTCGCCGCGGCTCGAGGTGACGGTTTGCAAAATGTGGGACAGAATCGGAAGCCCCATCAGCATCTGATGAAAATTCATAGACAGATAGCTTGGAAGAATGTCCTCCTTGGTTCCCGTCGCATAGATGTGATGCGTCCATAGGCGGTCGGGATGCGCCAGGTCAAATGTCTCCCGTGAAAAGCCCAAACGCTCCAGCTCGTCGCCCGCCATAGCGGTGAGCTCCCCGAAGGTGATGGGATCCATAGGAACATAAGTGTTTTCAGAGGAAAATCCGCCATACCAGTTTCCCTTGGAGGTGGGGCCTCCAACGCGCACGCCGTCTACAGAATGGGGGGTATTCCACATCGTTTTCGAACAGAATCAGCCGCATCCCGTAATCCACCCGCGTCATATCCCAATGGACGGTTTTATCAGCGGACGGCTTTGAAGCGATTCCGCCCTGTAAGGCGAGAATGGGAACGACGGAGGCGTCCGGCAGCCGGATTTCCGCATCTATTTCGACGGTTCGTCATGGGGTTTCATAGCTTTGTGTCCAGCGCTCGGGCGCTTGGGCACAAAGCTGGGGAAGCGTAAGATAGCGGCTCTCCGCCGACACCGCCGTGTATGAAGTCATGATCAAAAGAAGAGTGAGAAGTCCATAAAAATATTTTTTCATGCCAGCTTCCTCCTTAGTAAATAGGCGGCGAGCGCCGCGCTTTTATAACAGGCGGTCAAATCGCATTTCCGTCCATAAGACGCCGTCTGGCTGAAAAAAGGTTTGCGAAGGACGAAAAAAATGCGCAAGGAATCGCTCCCTTGCGCATGGTATATGGAAATGTGTGTTATCCGCGAATGCTCGCCTGATACTTGTCGGCGCAGACCTTCACAACCTTGTCCATCGCCTTTTGAACCTCTTCGTCGGTCAAGGTGCGGTCGCCCGCGCGGAAGGTCAGGGAGAAGGCGACGCTCTTGCTGCCAAGGCCGACCTGGACACCGCGGTATACGTCGAACATCTCGATGCTTTCCAGCAGATTGCCGGCGGCCTTGCGGATGGCGGTCATCAGCGGGCCGACGGCCACCTCCTCGGCCATCACCAGCGCCAGGTCGCGCTGCATGGCGGGGAAACGCGGCAGGGGCTTCATCTCGCCCATGGGCTTGGCAAACGCGAGAAGCGTCTCAAGATTCATCTCGGCGACGACGGCGCGCTTGGGCATATCAAAGCGCTCGCGGACGGCGGGATGCACCTCGCCAATCTGGGCAAAGACGACGTTCCCGCGCACAAGACGGGCGCAGCGTCCGGGATGATAGTAGACATCCGCGCCGCTGACGACCTCGCAGGAGATGCCGCATGCGCGCAAAATCGCCTCCACGGCGCCTCGCACGGAGAAAAAGTCCACATTCGCGCCATAGGCGCCTAGGCACAGCGTCTGCGTCTCGGTGGGCAGACCCTCCTCCGTGGGATGATGATGATCGAACACTGCGGCCATTTCATACAGGCTGGCGGCATCGGTCGAGTGATTCATGTTGTAGGCCAGCGTGCGCATCATATCGCAGGCCAGCGTGGAACGCATAACGGCCGCGTCCTCGCCCAGCGGGTTGCGGATCGGCATGGGGGCGTTGCGCAGATCGTCTGCGGGCAAGCCCAGCTTCTGAATCTCTTTTACGCCGGTGAAGCTGAAATTCATGATTTCCAGATAACCCATGGCGGTGAGCAAACGCGCCACGCGGTTCTTGAGCGCCTTCATAGGACTGACGCCGCCCTGCGTGGTCTCGCCGACAAGCGGCGTCGCGTCGATATGCTCGTAGCCATAGATGCGCAGACATTCCTCGCAGATGTCCGCCTCGCCATCCAGATCCTCACGGAAAGGGGGGACCGTTACGGTTAAGGTATCGCTGTCGCGCTCACAGCCGAAAAACAGCTTGCGCAGGATGGTCACCATGTCGTCGGCGGGAATCTCAACGCCCGCGCGCTCCTGAATCCGCTTGACGCTCGCGGTGATGATCTGCTGAGGCTTGGGATCAGGATAGAGGTCGATGCAGCCGGTGACGACGTCGCCCGCGTCCAGCTCGTTGACGAGCATACAGGCGCGGTCAAGCGCCTCCATCACGGTTCCCGGCGCGACACCGCGCTCAAAACGTCCGCTGGCCTCGGTACGCATACCCAGCGCGCGGCTGGTCAGGCGAATGGCGGTGCGGTCAAACGCGGCGCATTCGAACATGACGTCCGTCGTGCTGTCGAGAATTTCGCTTTCCTCGCCGCCCATGATGCCGGCCAGACCGGTGGCGCGTTCCTCGTCACAGATAACGAGATCGTCCGTGCGAAGGGCGCGCTCGTTGCCGTCCAAGGTTGTAAGCATTTCTCCCTCATGCGCGCGGCGAACGACGATCTGACGTCCGCGCACCTTGCTAAGGTCAAAGGCATGCATGGGATGGCCATATTCGAGCATGATATAGTTGGTGATGTCGACGATGTTGTTAATCGCACGCAGGCCCGCGCCGTGCAGATATTTGCGAAGCCAGAGGGGAGAGGGCGCGATGCGGACATTTTTGATAACGCGCGCGGCATAGCGGGGACAAAGGTCGGGCGCGTCCACGCGCACGCTCACTTCGTTATGAATGTCGCCGCCCGCCTCGGTGACGGTAACTCTGGGTTCATGGAAGTCCGTCCCCAGCGCCGCGGCGGTCTCGCGCGCGATGCCGATGGCGCACAGGCAGTCGGGACGGTTGGCAAGAATTTCAAAATCAACGGCGGTATCGTCAATGCCCAGAATGGGGCGCACATCCGCGCCAAGGGGATAATCCTCCTGGAAGATGAGAATTCCCTTTTCCTCCACATTGGGATAAAGCGCGTTCGGTACGCCGAGCTCCTCGCCGGAGCAGATCATGCCCTCGGAGACCATGCCCCGCAGCTTACCCTTCTTGATCTTTACACCACCGGGCAAATGCGCGCCATCCAGCGCCACGGGCACCAGTTCGCCCGCCGCCACGTTGGGCGCGCCGCAGACGATATGCAGCAAGGCCTCTCCGCCGACATCCACCGTGCATTGGTGCAGGTGCGTGCCCTCCACGTCCTCGCAGGTGACCACGCGGCCCACCACCACCTTGTCCATACCGCCGGAGATATCCTCAGTTCCCTCGACGGCAGTGCCGGTCATGATCATTCGATCCGTATATTCCTCAGGCGTCACGGGAATGTCGACGTATTGCCTGAGCATGTTCATCGCAAGCTTCATATGCTTCTCCTCCCTCTTCCTTACCGCAGCTGGCCGAACAGACGCGCGTCGCCTTCATAAAGCAGGCGCATGTCACGGATGCCGTAGCGCTGCATGGCGATGCGTTCCAGGCCAATACCGAACGCGAAGCCGGAATACTTGGTGGAGTTGATGCCGCACATTTCGAGCACCTTCGGGTTGACCATGCCGCTGCCCAGCACCTCGATCCAGCCGGTTCCCTTGCAAATGCGGCAGCCCTTGCCGTGACAGTTGACACAGGTCAGATCGACCTCGGCGCTGGGCTCGGTGAAGGGGAAGAAGCTGGGACGGAAGCGTGTGGTGATATCGGGACCATAGAGCTTTTTGGCAAACGCCTCCAGCGTGCCGCGCAGATCGCTCATGCGCACATGCTCGTCCACCACGAGGCCCTCCATCTGATGGAAAACAGGGCTGTGGGTGGCGTCCACCTCGTCCGCGCGGTAAACGCGGCCAGGGCAGATGATGCGGATCGGCGGCTTGCGGGTCAGCATGGCGCGGGCCTGCATGGGGCTGGTATGCGTGCGCAATACGATGTTGTCGTCCATGTAAAAGGTATCCTGCGCGTCGCGAGCGGGATGGTTTTTCGGAAGGTTCATCAGCTCGAAGTTGTAGTGATCCAGCTCAACCTCGGGGCCCTCCATTACATCAAAGCCCAAGCCGCTGAAGCACTCGATCAGCTCATTCATCACCAGCGTAATGGGGTGCTCGCTGCCAACCTTGGGAAGCGGACGCGGCTCGGTCACGTCGATGGTTTCCTTCCTCAAGGAAGCCTCCAGCTCGGCGGCCTGGATGCGTTCCTGGGCCTCATCCATCTTTTCCGTCAGCCATTGACGTACCTCGTTGATCTGAGCGCCCACCCTTGGACGCTCCTCAGGCGCAAGCTGCCCCATGCCCTTGAGCAGCGCGGTCAGCTCGCCCTTTTTGCCCAGTACGCGTACGCGCAGGCTTTCCAGCGACGCGGAGCCCTCCAGCGAGCCGAGCTCGTTTTCGACCCGCTCCTTGATATCCCTCAGGGTATCCACCACAGACATTCCATGTACCTCCTTCAGATAAAACAAAAGCCCTCGCACCCATGCGCTCATGGGACGAAGGCATCATGCCGCGTTGTACCACCCAAATTCCGCGCAGACGAATATTCCGTCGACGCGCTCTTGACCTGTAACGGGGCCTAGCCGTTTCCCTCTATTGGCAGGGCGTTCAAGGGAAAAGCTCGGAAGCGAATGGCCCGCAGCCCCCGCAGGCGGCTTGCAGCCCGCGTCATGCGCGTGCCGCCCTCTCTGAGCGGAGACATTGTGCGAACATTGTTCTTCGTCATCGCAAGAGCGATTATACCATGGCTTGAGGGGATTTGCAAGGGCAGGGAGAAAAGCGGGGATAGGGAAAGCAACACATAAAAATTCTTTTTTCCTATTGACAAAATGGATAAATGCCATTATGATAGGCATATAGCTTGTATGACAGCATACAGCAAACGGCATGAAAGTGCGGTTGCGGTGCGGAAAGGGTCGGAAATCATCGTGGAGATTACCCGTATTGAGAAAGTCAATCTTGTTGACGAGGTTTTCCGTCAGCTCCGTGAGATGATCTTGTCGGGCACCTGGGCCGAGGGCACGAAGATCGACAGTGAAAACGAGCTTGCGCGTCGTTTTTCCGTCAGCCGTGTGGTCATCCGCGAGGCGTTGCAGCTGCTTAGAAGCGAGAAGCTGATTGTTACGCGGCAGGGCGTTGGCACCTATGTTGCCAATCCGTCCAACTTTGGTCCGATAGATCGGCCGATTGATTTGACGGAAGCAGCGTATAAGCAATTTTTGGAGTTCAGAAACAGCGTGGAGGTCAGCGCGATCGAGCTTTCCAGGACGAAGGCGACGGAACAGGATTTCGATCGCATAGCCGATTGCCTGGAAGAAATGAGGCAATTTGAGGATGATAACGAGCACTATTCCAGAGCGGATTTCAACTATCATCTGGCGGTAGTGAGATGTGCGCACAACAGCTTCCTGGAACGGGCCATGCTGGCCAATCGCAACGCTGTTACCAGCGTGCTTCTGGAAATGAACGCGATTCCCAAGAGCCAGCGTTTCGGCGTCAATACGCATCAGTTCATTTATGAGACGATCAAACGGCGGGATACCAAGGCTGTTATCAGCAAATACAATGAAATGGGAAAGTACAACCTGACCCGATTGGCTACTTTCTTTCATCCGGATGCTCAAAAGAAAGAGTAATCTTTCTTTTTACAACATGTTGTAGGACATGTGGCATCTTATGCCTGTCATATGATGTCAATTCAAAATGGGAAATCTTGATCCGCTCTATACGGATCTTGAAATTAAACCATACAAAGGAGAGACCCAATCATGAAGAACATCAAAACTCTGGTAAGTCTGATGCTGGCGTTAACCCTTGCGCTTGGCGTCGCGTGCGCGTCTGCAGAAACCACGCTTCGCTTTGCAACCGACTCCACGGAGGACTATGTTTCCACTGTTGAGATTTATAAGTTTGCGGCGGAGGTCGAGGAAAAGACCGAAGGCCGTATCAAGATCGAGGTATATGCCGGCGGCCAGCTGGGCGAGGAAAAGGCCTGCGTCGAGCAGGTGCAGATGGGCGCTCTGGATATGACCAAGTCCAGCATGGGCGCGCTGACCAGCTTCAACGAGGAGCTGACCCTCTTGAGCCTGCCTTATTTGTTCAAGAGTGAGGATCATCTCTGGGCCGTAATGAACACCGAAATCGGTCAGGGCCTGTTGGACAGCATGAAGAGCACCGGCCTGATTGGTCTGGGCTGGCTGGACGCCGGAAGCCGCTGCTTCTATGCCACCAAGCCTCTAAACACCGCCGAGGACTTTAAGAACCTGAAATTCCGCGTTATGGAAAGCACTATTTACACCGATATGATGAATTGCCTGGGCGCTGTGCCGATTTCCATGTCCGGCAGCGAGGTATATAGCGCGTTGCAGACCGGCATTGTCGATGGAGCTGAGAACAACATTCCTCGCATCATTGACATGAGCCATAATGAGCTGTGCAAGTATCTGATTCTGGATCGCCACAACATTATGCCTGAAATGGTTCTTGTAAGCACCGCCACCTGGAACAGACTGGACGAGGCGGATCGCGAGATTATCAAGGAGTGCGCCGTCAACCTACAGGCCAACATGATCGCCGCGTGGGGTGATACGGAGCAGGCCGCTTTGGATACGCTGGCCGCCGACGGCATGACCATCGTTGAGCCCGACGCCGAGACCATCGCGGCCTTCCGCGCCGCCATGCAGCCCGTGTACGATAAGTACGCCGCGGACTATGTCGATCTGGTCGCTCAGATCGAGGCCATTGAGTATTGATTCTTTCCTCTAACATGGGCAGCCCGAAGCAGTCGTCTCTTCGGGCTGCTCAATTCAAACGCATGATACGTTAGGAGGATGTGTCGATGAATTTGAAACAGCGAATCGACCATGGCGTGACGCTTATCTGCGAAGGCTTTGAATGGATTGTTCGGGTCCTTCTGGTGTTTGTCACGCTGCTGATTGCCGCGCAGGTATTTCTGCGTTCCGTGTTCCTTTATAGCATTCCCTGGGCGGAAGAGGTTTCCTTGATCATTTTTATTTATGTCACCTTTTTCACATTGGCCATCGCTATGCGTTATGATATCCATCTACGCGTGGAGCTTGGCGTCTCCTGGCTGCCCCGCAAGGGAAAGATCATCGTGGAATATTTGGACAACATCATTCTCCTGGCCATCAGTATTATGATGGTCTGGACGGGCGTTCAGCTTACGCGTTACGGCGTGGCCTCAATCATGCCCGCGACCCGCTGGCCTACCTCCATCATCTATTTTCCCACCCCTGTCGCGGGCGTTGTATGCTGCCTTCAGCAGGTATTGCGCCTGACGGGAATTTCCCGCAGCGAGACGGCTGACAGATTTATCGGGGAGGCGAGTGAAAAATGAGCAACATGGAAATCGCAACGATTATTCTGCTGGGTTCCTTTGTCGTCATGGTGCTAATGAGGATTCCGATCGCCTTTTCCCTGATCGGTTCATCGGTGCTGACCTGTTTGTATTTGAAGCTGCCGGTTATGGTCATCTGGCAGCGCGTGACCACGGGAGTTCAGTCCTTCAGCCTTCTGGCGGTACCGTTTTTCATCCTCGCGGGCGAAATCATGATGAGCGGCGGCATATCAACGAAGCTGCTGGATTTTGCGGATATCTTTGTCGGTCGTTTTCGCGGCGGCATGGCATATGTGAACATTTTGGCTTCTACGTTTTTTGGCGCGGTTTCCGGAAGCGCTACCGCGGACATCTCTTCCATCGGTGCGACCATGATTCCTCTGATGGAAAAGCAGGGCTATGATCGCGATTATGCGATCAATGTCACCGTGACTAGTGCGACGCAGAGCATAATTATTCCACCCAGCCATAACATGGTCGTCTATGCCATGGCGGCCGGCGGCGTTTCGTGCGGTAGGCTGTTCTTAGGCGGAATCATCCCCGGCTGCCTGCTGGCGCTGTGCCTTCTTATCATGGCCGGCCTCATCGCCCATAAGCGCAACTATCCGCGAGGCAAGAGCTATTCCCTCAAGGAGGCTGGAAAGATCACGCTTAAGTCCATCCCGGGCATGATGACCATCGTTATCATTCTTCTGGGCGTCTGCACCGGTGTGTTTACGGCCACCGAAAGTGCGGCGATTGCATGCGTCTACGCCTTCATTTTAACCTTCTTCATCTATAAAGCGCCTTTGCGTGAAATGAAGAACATTCTACTCCGCTGTCTAAAGACGCTGGGAATGGTGCTTGGTATCATCGCGGCGGCCAGCGCGTTCGGCTATTGCCTGAGCTATCTGCGAGTTCCTCAACTCATTACCAACCTCCTTCTGAGCATTACGGATAACAAATATATCCTGCTCTTCCTCATCAATATCATGCTTCTGATTCTGGGCTGTATTATGGATGTGGCTCCGCTCATTATCATCACCACGCCCATTCTGGTTCCCATTGCCGTGTCGCTCGGGATGGATCCCGTACAGTTCGGCATTATGATGCTTCTGAACCTCGCCGTGGGCGCCTGTACACCTCCTGTGGGACTTGCGCTGTTTACCGGCTGCGCCGTGGGCAAGATGCCGATGGAGAAGGTTATGAAGGGAATCGTTCCGTTCTATGTGGCGATGTTTGTGGCGTTGATGCTTGTGACCTACATTCCAGGCCTTTCGCTCTTCCTGCCCAATCTGCTTATGCATTAATCAGGGATGATTCCAGATAAGGAGATATAACAATGAACGACTATATTCAGGAAATGTTTGGACTTGCGAACCGTACCGCCATTGTGACCGGCGCGGCACAGGGGATGGGCCGCAGCATGGCCGAGGCACTGATTGCCGCCGGAGCAAAGGTTGCTCTGGTGGACTATTCGCCAGGCGTTACAGACACATGCAAGGAGATCGATCCCTCCGGCGAAAAGGCACTGCCCTTTCGGGCGGATCTTGGCGATCGTGGACAGCTTGACCGCGTGTTTGATGAGATTATCAAGACCTTTAACGGAAAACTTGACATTCTCATCAACAATGCGGGGATTACCCGCCGACACAAGCCGGAGGACTTCCCGCGCGAGGATTGGGACGCGGTGCTCAATGTCAACCTCAATGCCGTATGGCTACTCTGCCAGCTCGCGGGCCGCGTGATGCTCAAGCAGGGAGAGGGCAAGATCATTAACATTGCTTCCATGAACAGCTTCTTTGGAGGCACGACCGTACCCGTCTATACCGCCTGCAAGCATGGCGTGGCAGGGCTTACGAAGGCTCTGTCCAACGATTGGGCGGGACGGGGAATCTGTGTAAACGCGATTGCCCCTGGGTATATCGCCACCGCGCTCAATACGGCGTTGATCGGCAATCCAGAACGCGAACCCAAGATTCTGGCCCGCATTCCCAAGGGACGCTGGGGCGTGGCGGATGATGTAAAGGGCACGGCGGTGTTCCTTGCTTCGCATGCGTCTGATTACATCACGGGCACCGTGCTGCCGGTAGATGGCGGCTACTTGGGCGTATAAGAACGGAGAGAAGGAAAATGAAGATTACTGACTTGATCCTCTACAAGGTACCGCCTCGCTGGCTCTTTTTGAAGATAACCACAGACGAAGGAATCGAGGGCTGGGGAGAGCCCGTGGTGGAAGGCCATACGGAGACCGTGCGGGCCGCGGTAAACGAGTTTCGCGACTACCTGATCGGAAAGGATCCACGCAAGATTGAGGATCATTGGCAGGTTATGTATCGGGCCGGATTCTATCGCGGAGGGCCGGAGCATATGAGCGCGATTGCGGGTATTGACCAGGCGCTGTGGGATATCAAGGGCAAAGCGTTGGGCGTTCCCGTATATGAACTGCTTGGCGGCGCATGCCGCGATAAGCTGAAGGTCTATCGCTGGATCGGCGGAGACCGGCCCAGCGACATTCGCGAATCGGTATTGGAGGCCTATCATCAGGGCTATCATGCCATCAAAATGAATGGCACCGAGGAGATGCACTATATTGACAGCTTCAAAAAGGTTGCGGAGGTATGTGACCGCGTAGCCATCATTCGCGATACGTTGGGGATGGAAATGGACATTGCTGTGGACTTCCATGGTCGTGTTCATAAAACCATGGCCAAGGTGCTGGCACATGAGCTGGAGCAATTTCATCTGATGTTCATTGAAGAGCCTGTTTTGCCACAAAACAATGAAGCGCTGCGTGAAATCGCCCACGCGACGACCACACCGATCGCGACGGGCGAAAGAATGTTCAGCCGCTGGGATTTCAAGAACCTGCTTCAGCAAGGATATGTGGATATCATTCAGCCCGACCTTTCTCACGCGGGCGGGATCAGCGAATGCAAGAAAATCGCGGCTATGGCCGAAGCATATGACATCGCCGTCGCGCCGCATTGTCCGCTGGGGCCCATCGCTTTGGGCGCGTGTATCCAGATGGATATCTGTACGCCTAATGTGTTTATCCAGGAGCAGAGCATGGGCATTCATTATAACAAGGGGCGCGGGCTGCTGGACTATCTGAATGATCCGACCATTTACCAATACAAAGACGGCTATATTGAAATCATGCAGGAGCCTGGCCTTGGGGTGTCTATGAATGAGGAGTTTATCAAGAAGGCTGCTGAAAACGCACCCAACTGGAAAAACCCAATCTGGCGCAATTTTGACGGCACAGTAGCGGAGTGGTAAGGCTATGATTGAAGAAATCGTTTTACCCAAATACCGTGTGGGAGAGCGGGCCATTCGAAACTCGGCGGAGACGCTTGCGCGATATGGCGAGCGCGCCTTGGTGATTGGCGGCGAGACGGCGCTGTCCATCGCGCTTCCTGAGCTCATAGAGGCCTGCGCGGACGCCGGCGTCACGATCGCGGCAGTGGAGAACTATGGCGGAGAATGTACCTATGCGCATATGGAACGCCTTTCAAAGATCGGACAGAGCACAAATGCCGACATGGTCATTGGCGTGGGCGGCGGCAAAGCGCTGGATACGGCCAAGGGCTGCGGACACAAAATGGGTCTGCCCGTGGTGACCATACCGACAATCGCGGCTACCTGTGCCGCCGTTACCGCCATTTCGGTGGTGTATAACGAGCAGGGCGTCTTTGTGGAGAGCATGTTTCATGAACAGGCGCCGGCATGCGCCATCATCGATGTGGATATCATCGCTGCCGCGCCCGCTGCGTATCTGCGCGCGGGCATGGGCGATGCGATCGCCAAGCATGTGGAAGCAAGCTGGGCTGCCCGCGGAAGAGAGCTTACCCATACCTGTACGCTGGCGCTTTCCATCAGCCGGAGCTGTTATGATCCGCTTTTGCGTTATGGTGCTGACGCAATACGCGATGTGGGGGAGAGAAGGGTCACGGAGGCTGTACGCCAGGTCGTGCTGGCCAATATTGTAAGCACTGGCCTGGTGTCGCTCCTGATCGAGGAGGTTTATAACGGCGGCATGGCGCATGGCCTGTTTTATGGACTGACGAAGCTTAAGGACTTCGAGCGCAAATGTCTGCATGGAGACGCGGTGGGCTACGGCGTGCTGGTTCAGCTGATGATGGATCATCAGGATACGGACTTTGTCAGGGTTCGCGACTTCTGTCATAAGGTCGGAATGCCCATAAAGCTTAGAGAAACGGGCTTTGAGCTTACGCAGGAAGTGCTGGACACAGTGGTTCCGGCTTCACTCAAGGCGCTTAAGGACGCGCGAAGGACACCCTATGAGGTAACGCCAGAAATGCTGAGTGAAGCCCTGTGGGCTGTTGAAAACGCAAATTGAATTTTGGAGCGTTCAAGATGAGAGAAGAAACATTAAAACGAATCAAGGAACATAAAATCATCGCTATCGTTCGTGGCTTGGAGCCCTCATCACTGAAAAATCTGGCGTCCGCCCTTCTTGAGGGAGGAATTGACCTGATTGAGATTACCTTTGCGCAAAACAATCCTCAGAGCTGGAAGGATACCGCCGAGGGGATTCGTCTGCTGAACACCGCCTTTGACGGAAAAATCCTGGCGGGCGCGGGCACAGTCGTTACTACCCAGCAGCTTCATATGGCCCATGAAGCGGGCGCAAGGTACATCATCACCCCTAACATCGATTCACGTATCATTAGCGATGCACGTAAGCTGGGGATGCTTGTCTTTCCAGGCGCGCTGACGCCCAGCGAGATTGTGAATGCCTGGGAAGCGGGCGCGGACGCGGTGAAGGTGTTCCCAGCGGGAAACCTTGGCGTGCCTTATATCAAGGCGCTCAAAGCCCCGCTGAGCCATATTCCGCTGATGGCTGTCGGCGGCGTAAATGAAACCAACGCGGCGGATTTCCTGCGCGCGGGCTGTTGCGGCCTGGGTGTAGGCGGCAGCCTGGTCAATAAGACCTGGATCGCTAACGGCGAATTTGAGAAAATTACGGAGCTTGCGAAAAAATATGTCGTGGCTGTCAGGGAGGCGGACTAAAATGGGCAAGGTTGTTACGTTCGGGGAGATCATGATGCGCCTGAATCCGGAGGGATATCTGAGATTTGTGCAGGCCGACCGCTTCGAAGCCACCTATGCCGGCGGAGAGGCGAATGTGGCTGTAAGCCTTGCCAGCTACGGGGATGACGTGGCCTTCTGCACAAAGGTACCCGCGCACGAAATCGGTCAATGCGCCGTCAACGCGCTGCGCCGTTTTGGGGTGGATACCAGCAAAATGGTGCGTGGTGGAGACCGCCTGGGCGTTTATTTCGTCGAGAAGGGAGCGAGCCAGCGAGGCAGTAAGGTCATTTATGACCGCGCCAATTCCGCGATTGCGCTGGCCCACCGCGAGGACTTTGATTGGGATGCCATTCTTGAAGGCGCGGACTGGTTCAATTGGACGGGAATTACACCCGCTCTGGGCGGGGAGCTGCCGGAGATCATGCTGGACGCGCTAAAAAAATGCAGGGAAAAGGGCGTTGCTGTCAGCTGTGATCTCAATTATCGCGCAAAGCTGTGGACGAGGGAAAAGGCCGGAAAAGTAATGGGTCGTTTGGTGCCCTATGTCGATGTGCTTATCGCCAACGAGGAGGACGCCAAGGACGTCTTTGGGATTGAAGCGGCGGACACGGACGTCATGAGCGGCAAGCTCAACCAGCAGGGCTACGTCAGCGTGGCCGAACAGCTGACGAAGCGCTTTGGGTGCAAGGCGGTCGCGATCACCCTGCGCGGCTCGATCAGCGCGAGCGAGAATAATTGGGCGGGCATGCTGTACACGAATGAAAAGGCGTATTTTTCCAAGAGCTACCTGATCAGACTGGTCGATCGCGTGGGCGGCGGGGACAGCTTTGGCGGCGGACTGATCCATGCAATGCGCGAAGGGATGGAGGCGCAGGATATCATCGAGTTTGCGGTCGCGGCGAGCTGCTTAAAGCAGACGATCGAACATGATTTTAATCTTGTAACACAGGCCGATGTGTTGGCCCTGATGGGCGGTAACGCGTCTGGTCGTGTGCAGCGGTGATTCAGAGAAAGGGAGCGGCGTTTGCTGCTCCCTTTCAAAATATGAGCCTATCCCAAAGATTGTGTAAACCTCCGTCAAGGTGTAGAATAGTGACACC